>JANNWY010000001.1:0-21548 GCA_031409335.1 Chthoniobacteraceae bacterium
GGTCGCTTTTCGGGATCCGCGCGGCTGGGTTTCGCGTGGTGTTCGATGCCACCCTTTCCGTGCCGCGCCCCGGCGGGGCGGGGGACCGGCCGGGGGGCTATGGAACCCTCGCGCCGGTGCTGGCGCGAGCGGCGGTGGCAGCGGGGTGTGACGGCGTTTTCATCGAGACGCATGAAGACCCGTCGCAGGCGATGTCGGACGGGCCGAATCAGATTCCGCTGACGGAGTTGCCGCGGCTTCTGGAACAATTGAAAGCGATTCATGCGATCGTTTCGTAACGGGGCCGTCTTCGCGGATTTTTCCGCCGATCACCTGAATCGCCGGGCCGTTTGTTTTGGCGAATGGTTTGGCTTTCCAATCGCGGTCCCAGCCGCTTTCTTCCGCCGATGCTTGAAGTCCGCGATCTCCATGTGAATTACGGCGCGATCAGCGCGCTGCACGGCATCTCGCTCGAAGTGAAACAGGGCGAGATCGTGACATTGATCGGCGCAAACGGAGCCGGGAAAAGCACCGCGCTGCGCGCCATCTCAGGTCTCGTGAAGCCGCGCTCCGGCGTCATCAATTTCGAGGGACACAATATCGCCGGGCTGGCTGCGCACGCGGTCGTCGGTCGCGGCATCGCGCAGAGCCCCGAGGGCCGCATGGTCTTCGCCAATCTCAGCGTCATCGAAAATCTCCGCATGGGTGCCTACCTGCGCCACCACCAGCATGAGATCGCCACGGATCTCAGCTACATTTTCGGAATTTTTCCACGGCTCAAAGAGCGCGAACAACAAATCGCCGGCACGCTGAGCGGCGGCGAACAGCAGATGCTCGCGATCGGCCGCGCGCTGATGAGCAAACCGAAATGCCTGATGCTCGACGAACCCTCGCTCGGCATCGCCCCGATCCTGGTGCGCACGATTTTCGACAAGATCGTGGAGGTCAACAAAGAGCTCGGTTTGACCATCCTGCTCGTCGAGCAGAACGCGAATCTCGCGCTGGAAATCAGCAATCGAGGCTACGTGCTCGAAACTGGCCGTATCATCCTCTCCGACACCGCCGCTGCCTTGCGCGACAATCCACAAGTTCGGGAAAGCTATCTGGGCGGATAACCCGGCTATTTCAGCAGGCTGGTTGCCCGGTCGCACCGGATTTGCCACGTCGCGCCCCTGTTCGGACGGAATCCGCAGCGGAAATCGAAACACTATTCGGCACCCAAAAAATCCCGGAAATTCAACTTGTCACCCCTCGGGGCGTGTGCCAGCTTCGCGCCCCATTTTCAAAGGGGCCATTCTTCTATGTCATACGCAGTCATCAAAACAGGCGGGAAACAATACAAGGTCGCAAAAGGCGACGTGATCGAGGTCGAAAAAATCGACGGTGACTCGGGTGCCGAGATCACTTTTTCGGAGGTGCTGCTCACTGGCGAAGGCGCGAACGTGAAGACCGGGAAAGCGCTGGGAAGCGCATCCGTGGTGGGCGAAATCGTCGAGCAGACGAAGGGCGAAAAGCTCATCGCTTACAAATATCGCCGCCGGAAAGGCTATCACCGGACCGTCGGCCACCGTCAAAAGCTGACCAAAGTGAAGATCAAATCCATCGCCGCGTAAGCAGGCACGGCTTTCAACTCTCAATCTCCAACTTACCACTCTCCAAATGGCTCACAAAAAAGGTCAGGGATCCGTCAAGAATGGACGCGATAGCGTTTCCAAGCGTCTCGGCGTTAAAAAATTCGGCAGCCAGACGGTCATTGCCGGCAACATCATCGTCCGCCAGCGCGGGACGAAATTCCTGCCGGGCAAGGGCGTTGGCCTCGGTCGCGACTACACGATTTTTGCGCTCGTCGATGGGACGGTGCGGTTCGATTTCGGCAGCCGCCGGGTGAACGTCGATCCAGTCGCTTCCGCGAACTAAACGGAACACAATTTCCCTTCAGGAGAAGAAGCGCTTCGGTTTTCCCGACCGAAGCGCTTCTTTGTTTTTCCGGCATGAGTGGATCGAAAGCATTTGGAACGCTTTCAATGCGCGGCAGCCAATTTCTCCGCATCGAGAAAGGCAGTGGACGAAAACAGCGCAACGCCGCAGGCAATGCCGAGTTATACCACCTTGCACACGACAGCGAAGTCCGCCCGTCTGTTACCCATCCACTCGCAAGGCCACTGCCATTCCAACTCAACACCCGTAGCATGAAAAATACACTGTTCCGCCTCGCCTGCCTGGCAATGACCTGTGGCGCTACCCTGGCTGCCGAGACGAGAAAGCCCAACATCGTCTATCTGCTCGTCGATGATCTTGGTTACGCGGATTGCGGGTTCATGGGAGGCAAGGACATCGTCACACCGCACATCGACAAGCTCGCGAAGGAGGGTGTCGTGCTTGATTCGTTTTATGTGCAGCCGGTCTGCTCGCCGACGCGCGCGGCGCTGCTCACGGGCCGCTACGCCACGCACACGGGAGTGTATACCGTCGTGCGACCGGGCGCGCCCTGGGGCCTGCCGCTCGCTGAGCGGACGCTGCCGCAGGCGTTGCGGGAGGCGGGTTATGCGACCTTCATTTGCGGGAAATGGCACCTTGGCGAGTTTCAGCCGGAATACACTCCGACGCGGCGTGGCTTCGACCATCATTACGGGCACATGTTCGGCGCGATTGATTTTTTCACGCACAAACGCGACGGGAAACACGACTGGTATCGCGACGACAAAGCCTCGGTGGAAGAGGGTTACTCGACCCATCTCATCGCGAAGGAAGCCTGCCGCATCATTCGTGAGCAGCCATCCGAAAAACCGCTGTTCCTTTACGTGCCGTTCAACGGGATTCACGCGCCGCATCAGGTGCCGGATAGTTACAAGGAGCCTTACGAGGCACTGAAGGAACCGCGCCGCAGCATTGCCGGGATGCTGGCGGCGGTGGATGAAGCGATCGGACAAATCGCCGCCGCGCTCGATGAGAAAGGGCTGCGCAAGGACACGCTCATCATTTTCTCCAGCGACAATGGCGGCCCCGCACCGGGCAGGGCGACGATGAACACGCCGCTGCGCGCGGGAAAGGGCACCATCTACGAAGGTGGCATCCGCGTGTGCGCCTTTGCCCACTGGCCTGGCAGGATTTCCCCAGGCACCACCAGCAAGGAACCGATGCACGCCGTGGACTGGTATCCCACGCTGCTCAAACTCGCCGGTGCTCCCACTGCCCAAAAGCTCGCGCCCGACGGCCTGGACATCTGGCCGGTCCTCACGGAAGGCGCGAAGTCTCCCCACGAAGCCATCCTGCTGCTCGGCACGGTTCCCGGCAAAGCCGCGTTGCGCATGGGCGATTGGAAGCTGCTGCTCAATGCCAGCGAGAAGAACGCAGAGGAAACGCCTGACGACGAGGCGAACTCCGCGGGCACGGTGGAGCTTTACAACCTCGCGGAAGACCTCGGCGAGAAGAAGAACCTCGCGGCCTCACAGCCTGGGAAGGTGAAGGAACTGCGCGCGCGTCTCGATGCACTTTTGGAGAACGCCGCGCCGCCGGGCAACGCCGCCGCCCAGACCAAGTCCCGCAAGAGAGCCAGGTAGCCTCGCGGTCGTGACTCACCCGCCATCCACTCGAAGACGCATCTTCACATCCAACCCATCCGCACTGCCATGAAACGAACCCATCTGCTAATTCCACTCCTCCTCGCGCTACTCGCGGCCATCATCGCTCCGTGCCGGGCGGCGGAGAAATTCAACGTCCTCTTCATCCCCGTGGACGATCTCAACCACTGGGTCGGCCACCTTAAGCGCAACCCGCAGGCTAAGACCCCGAATCTCGACCGGCTGGCAAAGATGGGTGTCACCTTCACGAACGCCCATTGCGCCGCGCCCATCTGCAATCCCTCGCGCACCGCGCTGCTCAGCGGCATTCGGCCGAGCACCACGGGCATTTACGACAACGGCGCGCACTACTCCAAAGGGGCGGGCGTGAGTGCGGCGGGATCGCTCGTGATGCAGTTCAAGAACGCGGGCTACGAAACGCTCGGCATGGGCAAGCTGTGGCACGGCGGGCTGGGCTTTCCCGAGCAGTGGACGGCGACGGGCGCGAAGGGGCCAGCGGCGCGCGGGAAGCTCGATGATCGCAGCATCGGCGGGATCGCGTTTGGCATCATCGCGGGCGGCGACGAGAATGTCTCGGACACCGCGACGACTGACTGGGCCATTGCCGAGCTTGGCAAAAAACACGACGCGCCATTCTTCCTCGTGCCCGGTTTTCACAAGCCGCACATGCCATGGAACGTGCACCAGAAATACTACGACATGCACCCACTCGCGGAGATCGCGCTGCCGCCGACGAAGCCGGATGATCTCGCGGACATCCCGACCGCGGGCGTGAAGATGGCGCACCAATCTGGCGACCACGCGCGCGTCATCGCGTCTGGTCGGTGGAAGGAAGCGGTGCAGGCATATCTCGCCGCCATTTCCTATCTCGATGGCCAGGTCGGCCGCCTGCTCGACGCGCTGGAGAAATCCGCCTACAAGGACAACACCATCATCTGCCTGTGGGGTGATCACGGCTGGCATCTCGGCGAAAAGGAGCACTGGCGGAAGTTCGCGCTGTGGGAGGAGGCGACGCGCGCGCCGTTCATCTGGGTCGTGCCCGGCGTCGCCAAACCGGGCGGCGTCTGCGCGCGGCCGGTCGATTTCATGAGCATCTACCCGACGCTCTGCGACCTCGCAGGCATCGCGAAGCCCGCGCACGTCACTGGCCAGAATATCCGCCCGCTGCTCGCAGATCCGCAGGCTGCATGGACGACACCTGCGCTCACCACGCACGGACTCAATAACCACGCCATCCGCACCGAGCGCTGGCGCTACATCCGCTACGCCGACGGCAGCGAGGAACTCTACGATCACGGCAATGACAAATACGAATGGACGAACCTCGCCGCGAAGCCCGAGCACGCCGCGCTGAAGCAGGAACTTGCCGCGTTTTTGCCGAAGGAAAATGTCGCCGAAATCAAAGGCAATGGCGACGGCGACGCTCCGGCAAAGGCCGCGCAGCGCGCAAAACGTCAGGCTGAGAAGCGGAAATAGCGCCTCCCCATTTTCGAAAGTCAGGAGTCCCACTCGTCCCCTCGTCACCGCAGTCTTCGTCCGTAGTGAGCCACGGAAGAGCGCTTGCGGACAGTGCGGGATTGAACGGGCGCGCGCGGGCTTGCGATGGGGAAGGAATCGAAGGAATCTGGAAGCCCGCTCCAACCCCTTCGCCCAAGTATGCGCTCCACTGGCACCTGTCCATCCCATCGTGAGTGATCGCGTGTGTGCTTCACTTTTCGCGCTGCGCATCCTTGCCGCTGTCGCGCTGCTCCCATCTGCCTGCGAGCGTCCGGCAAAGCCGCGCGACGCATCTTCTTCGCAGGATGTCCCGGCAAAGCCGCTCGATCACGACGTGGCAGCGGCGCTTTCCCATCTCGAAGGCTCCCCTCGCGACGTGCCGCTCGCGGTCGCGCATCTGGCGCGGGCGTGCCGCCGCGAACCGCGCGATGCATTCGCCAGCGCGCTGCTATACCGCGCCTTGAGTGATGCGCGGACGGCATTTCCGATTCTGGAAATATCGCATCCGGGCGCGGTTTCAGGCGTTGCCTTCAGTCGCGATGGCACGCGCGTGCTTTCAGTCGAGGCGACTGGAAATGTGCGCGTTTGGGATGCCACCAGCGGAGCCTCGATCGGCGAGCGGATGGCCCATCCGGTGAAGGTGCGCACCGCGGAATTCAGCGGCGACGGCACCCTCATCGTCACGGCGGCGGATGATGGCCTCGTCCGAATTTGGGATGCATTGACGGGGCGTGCGCGCGGGGTTTCCATCCGACACGAGGGGACGCTGCGAAGCGCTTCGTTCAGCCCGGATGGCGCGGTCATATTGTCCGTCGGTGGAAGTGCGGCGCGGCTGTGGAATGCCTCAACTGGTGCGCCGCTGGGCAGTCTGTTGCAGCAGACAGCGGCAGTCTTGACGGCCGCTTTCAATCGCGACGGCACGCGCATCGTCACCGGCGGAGAGGATGGCATTGCGCAAGTCTGGCGCTCGAATGGCGAGCGCGCCGGGCCGCCGCTCGTGGCGCGCAGTCCCGTGAATGCCGTGGGATTCAGCCCGGATGATCAGCGCGTAGTCGTCGCGTGCGAAGACGGCGGTGCGCGAATCTGGAATGTCATCAGCGGTGAACTCATTTCCGATGCGTTGAAACATTCGGCGGCGCTGCGATCCGCATCGTTCAGCCCGGACGGGACCCGCATCCTGACGGCGGGCGAAGACGGCGTGGTGCGCGGGTGGGATGGATTTTCCGGCAGGCCACTCGGTGAGGGACGCAGGCGCGCGGGAAAAGTCGCGGCGTTCGATCCCGCTGGCGCGCGGATCGTGACGGCGGGTGTGGATGAAATCGTGCGCGTCTGGGACGCGGCGGGAAGCAGCCCGCGCGGCGAAATTTTCAGGACCGAGGGCGACGCGCAGTGGGCGGCGTTCAGCCCGGATGAAACGCGGGTGCTCACCGTGGCGGGCGATCACGGCGCGCAAATCTGGGAGGTCGCGAGCGGGCGACCGCGCGGGTCGGCGATGAAACACGAGGGCCGTGTGCGTTGCGCGTCGTTCAGCCTGGATGGGCTGCGCATCATCACCGGCGGGGATGACATGGTGGCGCGGTTTTGGAATGGCACAACGGGCGAGCCGGAAGGCAAACCGCTGCCGCACGAAGCCCGCGTGTGGAGCGCCACCTTCAGCCGCGATGGCGCGCGCGTGCTGACAGCCAGCGACGACGGCACCGCGCAGGTCTGGAATGCCGCGACCGGCCAGCCCGTCGCCCCGCCGCTCGTCCACGTCGATGCGGTCATCAGCGCGCGCTTCAGCCCGGACGGCGCGCGCATCGTCACCGCGAGCACGGACTGGACGGCGCGAGTCTGGGATGCCGCGACCAGCCGCCCGTCCGGCCCGCCGCTGCGCCACACGCACGCACGGCTTTTCTCGGCGCAATTCAGTCCCGATGGCGAGTCCGTGCTGACCGCCTCGGGGGATCGCTCCGCGCGGATTTGGAACGCGACAAGCGGCGACCCAATCGGTGAACCGTTCTGGCACCGTCGCGCCGTTCTCGGTGCCAGCTTCAGCGCCGATGGCAGCCGCGTGATCACCGCGAGCCTCGATGGTACCGCCGCCGTCCGGGATCTCCGCAATCCTGAACACTTCGCGGTGCCGCTGCGTCATCGCGATGCGGTCCGCGCAGCCGTGTTCGGACCGCGCGATGAGCGAATCGCCACGGCGAGTCAGGATCACACCGCACGGATTTGGGATGCCACGAGCGGGCAGGGGATCGGCGAACCTTTTTTCCACGAAGAGTCGGTGCAAAGCGCGGTGTTCAACGCCGACGGCACAAAGCTCCTCACCGCAGGGCTCGATGGGACCGCGCGCATGTGGAATGCCGGCCCGTCGGGTCCCGCGCCGGCGTGGTTCGTCGAATTCGCTGAAAGATTTGCCGGCTGGAAAATCGACGATGCTGGAAAAACGCCGGTGGTTTCTCCGCGAAAAATCGAGCCGCTGCCAAACGATCGCGACGATTGCTGGGTGAAACTGGTGCGCTGGCTCTTGCAGCGTGGCGGCGAAAAAACAGTCCATCCGCTCACGACGAGGACGGAGCGGGAAAATGCGAACGAACAAGTGCAGCGCGGCACGCGCGCGGCGCTCGCCGATGCCGCCGACATGCTGCCCGGCGATCCGCTCGTGCTCGCCGCGCTCGCGTCGCAATTTTCCGCGGCCGCCACTGTCGATTTCCTATGCACGCTCGCCGCGCAGCGCGCTCCGAAAGACGCAGCGGTACACCACCGCATCGCCATCGCGCGTTTGCAAATCGCGCAAAATGCCGGAGCCCTCGCGGCGATTCGCAAAGCACTTGAACTCGATCCCGGCAACGCGATCTACGAAAAATTGCGCGCGGAAATCCCGCCGCCGTAGCTGAGCCGGTACGGCAGCGTAGTTCCCCGTACGCAATTCGCGGCAGGCGGACATTGCTGTCCACCTGCCGCGAGATGTGACCCAAATCTGAAGGCCGTTTCCCCGCTAAATCTTCGCGCTCGAGTAGTCCCAGTTCTTCCGGTACGCGGCGCGTTTGATGAACTTCGCGGCTTCGGGCAATCCCACGACTTCGAGCTTGCTGGAGTTCCACTCGAGGCGCTTGCCGACCATGTGCATCGACAGGCCACCGATCAGCGTCAACTCGGTGAGCGGGGCCGAATAGTCGAAGTTCGCCATGAACGGGAATTCCTTTCCGTTCTTGATCGCGAGCGTCCATTCCTCCTGCGGATTCCCGGCCTTCGGACTGCGTGGCAGCGACTTCGCGGGCGGGCTCGCGAGGAAATCTTCGCGCCGTTTCTTCGGCCAGATTTCCGGGTTCCGCGCCTGGTCCGCTTTGTTCAAAATCGCGCCTTCGGTGCCGACGATGAACCAGCCGCCTTCGGTCATTTTTCCGGGTTCGACGGCGCCTTTGCCCTCCTTGTTTGCGGGCTTCCCGGGGAAGGCTTCGTTGCGGTCGATGGCCTCCGGCAACTGCGGCACGTACGGCGAGCCGTCCGGCTTTTTGCCTTCGTACCAATAGAGCACCACGTCGTCGTGATCCGAGTTCTTTGGAAATTCCATCTTCACGATCGCACCCGTGGGCCAGGCGATGTCCGAGATGTCATCGACCTGCGTGGCGGTGATGTATTTCGGCACGCCGAGGCCGAGCGCCCACGATGGTGCGTCGATGAGATGGCAGCCCATGTCGCCAAACGCGCCCGCGCCCCATTCGAGAAAGCCGCGCCATTTGAACGGATGAATATCGGGCGAATAATCGTGATCCGGCGTCGCGGCGAGCCAGAGCGGCCAGTTGAGTTCCTCGGGGATTTCGCCGGGTTTGAATGACACCGCTTTTCCCTGCGGCCAGATCGGCCGGTTCGTCCAGACGTGGACTTCCTTCACCTTGCCGATCGCGCCGGCGGCGATCCACTCTTTCACGACGCGGTTGTCGTCGCCGGTGTGGCCCTGGTTTCCCATCTGCGTGATGACGCCCTTTTTCTTCGCGGCGAGATGCAGCTCGCGGCATTCCCAAAGCGTGTTCACGAGCGGCTTCTGCACGCAGACATGTTTGCCGAGCGCGATCGCGTGCATCGCCGCGGGGTAGTGCGCGTGATCCGGCGTCGAGACGGTGACGGCGTCGATGTTCTTCACCTCGTCGAGCATCTGACGGAAATCATGAAACTGTTTTGCGCCAGGATATTTCACCGCGAGGCGCGCGAGCGTTTTTGCGTCCACGTCGCAGATCGCGACGACTTCATTTCCTTTTGCCGCGCCGTCGAGATCGCTCTCGCCTTTTCCCCCGCACCCAATCGCCGCGATGCCGAGCTTGCGGCTCGCGGGCCCGCCTTCCTGCGCGAAAAGTAGATTTGGCAGCACGATGCCGCCAGCAGTGGTGGCGGCGATGCCGCGGATGAACGAGCGGCGGGTGGAGTTGAAACGACGATTGGGCATGGTGAGGTGGATGGGGTTGTGGGATGTGGTTAAAAACCGGCTCCTTGCCGGCATCGTGGTTCATTCACCACTGGGGCGAATCTTAGTCGTGAAACCCGCGTTGCATCCACTACGCAATGGCGCGCCGATCGCGGCGCGCTCGAAGCCTCTGTCCGCGATGCGCGGCTCTGCCGCGGGGTCCGGCGTGACGCTCCGACTACTGCTCGCTGATTTTCAGGTGCAGGAACTGCCGCGGCGGAGTCAGCGGGACTCGGGCCTTGATCGTTTGCACGGTGCCGACGGTCGAGAGCAGTTGCTCATTGACGCTGACGGGCAGCCAGGAGGTGAGCGTGGTGCTTTGCTCGACGGCGTAGGTGAGGCCGCTGGCGGACAGATCCTTGCGGTAGGTGAGCGTGAGGAATCCGGGCTCGCTGCCGAGTTGCACGGGCGGGGCGGAAGGGCTTTGCGGATCGAGGCCGGCGGCGAATTCGAGGAGGTTTTTCACGCCGTCGAAATCGGCGTCGGCATTCTCGCCGCGGAGCGCGGGGTTGGAAATCGTGCGCGCGGCCCAGGTCGTGTAATTGTCGAGGATGGTGAGTTGCACGGTGTCGCTCACCGCGGTGCTGCCGCCGCTTTCCGCGGCGGTAAAGCGGAGCACGTAGATGCCGGGGATGCTGAAGGTCGCGTCGGTGTCGGGCGCGGCGGGCGCGGTGAAGGCCACGGTGCCGGGGCCGCTGACTTTGCTCCATGCAAAGGTGACGGTGCTCGCGGGGAAGCTGCCGTAGTTCACTGCGGCGCGGAGCACCGCGGGCGCGGCGGGCGTAAGCGTGACATCGACGCCCGCATTGACTGCGAAGACGGACGGGCCGCCGGGGCTCGGCAGACCGATGGCCTGCCAGCTTTCCTTGTCACTCCAAGTTTCGCGCGCGCGCGTGGCGTCGATGATTTCGAGTGAAGCGCCGCCGCCCGCGGTGGTGGGATACCAGCTCGACGAGTAGGCGAAATCCAGAATGCCGAGGCCGTAGGTTGGGACTTGGATGCGCACGTTTTCGCCGCTGTTGTCGAGCTTGCCGCTGGCCCATTGCGTGGCGGGGACGCCGGGGAATTGCGTTAGAAATTTCGACAGGCTCTCGGTGATGACGAGGTACGCGCCGGGCGCGAGCGTGGTGGCGGGGAAGGTGTGCGTGATGCCGTTTGCAAAGGTGACGCCGGTGAGGTCGAGCGTCGCGGTGGCGCTGATGTTTTTCAGCTCGATGAATTCGGCCCGCACAGAGGACGTGGGCAGGTACATCATTTCGGTGACACGCAGGTTGTTGATGAGCTCTTGCAGCGTCGTGGTTTGCGCGGGCGTGAAGGTGCCGTTGCTGAAGCCAGGCGTCGGCAGCGTGAAGTAAGCGAAGAGCGGCGCGCCGTCGGTGGCGCGGCCTTGCGACTGGTCTTCGATCTGCGGCACGACGGGAACTTCGTCGATGACGCGCCCGGCGGCGTCGGTGAGCGCGAGCGTTTCGTGGACGCGCGAGATGGAAAAATTGAGATGGTTCGCGCCCTGCGTGGTGTCGCCGTCGGCGACGAATTTCACGAAGCCGCCCGCGCCGATGAAGCTGAGCGGCGCGATGGCGTGCTGGAGCGGAAAGTTGCCGAGGTCGTCGGTGAGATGCAGGCCGCCGAGCGCGACGGGTTTCGTGTTCGGATTGTAGAGTTCGAGGAAGTCGGCGGCGGAGACGATGAGGTTCGAGGAAAGCCACTCGTTGATTTTCAACGCGGTCGCGCTGCCGAGTTCGCAGAGCGCGGTGTTCGCGACGCCGAGCGTGGGCGCGCTGAGCGACCATGCGCCGGAGACGGGCGCGCGCGCGATGGTGAGGTCGGCGATTTGCGCGCCGAAAATCACGCTGTCGATCGGCGCGGTGCCGACGCTCGCGCTCGCCGGATACAGCGCGATCGTGTCGCCGTCGGCATTCAGTCCGAAGCCGATGTGCAGGCCGGGATTGGCGTCGGGGTTGTTGCCGTAGAGCAGCAGGTAGCCATACGCGGGGATGATGGTGTTGGCGGGGAAGACGTATTTGCGCGGCACGGCGGGATCGTCGCTGACGCTGAGGTTGCCGACGTTCACGGGCGCGGTGCCGTAGTTGTACAGCTCGATCACATCGGGCCGCGTCGCGCCGAGCGGATGCGCGTTCACATTGCTGGCGAGGACTTCGCTGATGCGCACGGTGATCGCGGCGGGATCGACGATCCACGTCTCAATCGTGGGCACGGTCTGCCACACGCCCGCGTCGTTTTTTCCAAGAACGGAAACAGTGTGCGCGCCCGCGCTGAGTCCGCTGAGTGTGAGCGTGGTGAAGGTGGAAGTCTCGGGACCGAACGGCGCGCCATCGACCGACGCGCGGTAGTGCGTGTAGCCGGATTGAATGAGGAACGACATGGACGGCCCGGCGACGAGAGCCGCGCCAGTGGCTGGCGTGGGGCTCGCGGGCTCGCCGCCGACCACGATGCCCGCGGGAATGAGCGCGCCCCGATCCGCGCCGAGTGCGGTGGCGCCGATGGCCAGAGAACAAGACTGGAGCACGAATGCCGCGCGGACGGCGGCAGCGGTCGCGGTCGCGGGCGTGGAGATGAGCGCGAGATTCAGCATCGGATCGCCGACCACATTCCCGCCGCCCGCGCCGGCCCATGCGACGGGCAGGTGGTTGTTGTTGAAGGTGACGAGCGTTTGCCCGGAGTCGTAGTTGCGCGTGAGTGCGGCGGCGTCCCAGATGATGTTGTCGCGCAAGCCGCCGCCCGCCGCGGGCGTCTCCGCGCCGTTCGCGAAATTCAGCACGGCGGACGCGGTGTCGGTGCCGCCGATGTGCGTGATGCGCGCGATCGTGTTGTGCAAAAGCACGAACGAATTTCCCTCGCGCATCGTGACGGCGTGATCGCAGTCGTAGAAAAGATTGCGCATCGCAGTGATGTCGCTCGTGTCCGCGCCGTTTGCGCCGCCGGAGATCGCGCTCGCAGTCGGCGCGGCGCTGTTGCGATGGCAGTGGAGGAACACATTTTCCTCGATCCACGCATCCGCGCCATCGAGTTCGACGAGGTTCGCCGCGCCGCCGTTGAAGACGTTGCGCAGCACTTGCAGGATCGGGCCGGGGCGCTGGCCGCCGGTGAAATCGAGCGCGGCATTCGCGCCGACGGGCACGCCGAAAATGCAGTCGCGAATCACACCTTCGCCACCCGCCGCGAGGCCGGTGCCGGAGACGAGCGGGAAGGCGGCGGTCGCATCGGGGAAAGTCGTGTTGCTCACGACGAACGAACTGCCATCGAGCGCGAGGTAAGGCTGCGCGGTGTTGCGGAAAGTGAGGTGATCGAGCACGACGCGCGCGCCGGTTTGTGTGCGGATCGCGACTGCGCCGTTGTTGTCGAAGATCGTGTACGCGATGCGCGATTCCTGCGGGCCGTTGATGACCACGCCGCCCCATGCGCCGACCCCGGCGGGCGCTTTGGCAAAAACGACGGGCATATCCACCGTGCCTTCCGCGAGCAGGCGTCCGCCGCTGGCGATGGTGACGTTCACTCCGGCGCTGAGGAAGACGCTCGCGCCCGGCTGGATCGTGAGCGTCATCCCATTCGGCACGGTGAGATTGCTCGTCACGTTGTAAGGCCCGCCCGCCGCGGTCCACGTTTCATCCGCGGTGAGCGTCCCGCCTTCGATCGAAGTCGAGCCGTCGTCGTACACGATCTGCACCGTCGCGCTGGCGATCTCGACGTTGGCGGCATCCCACGCTTTACAAACGACCGCGTTCAAGCCGGGCTTGAGCGTCACCGTCGAGCCCGCAGTCCATGTGCCGGGGCTCGCGAAATTGCTCTGCGTCACGGTCACGCCGTTCACGGTAACTTTCGCCGCGAGCGCGGCGTCCATCGTTCCCGAAAGCTGCAAGGTGGTCGCGCTCGTCGTGGTCAAAAATCCATTTTGCAAAGCGAGCGTGCTCGTCGCGGTGAAGGTCTGCGGCAGCAGCGCGAGGATCGCCGTGCGCCGCGTGTCGAGGAAGGTCTTGATCGCGGTCTGCAAATTTTCCGGCACGTCGCCGGTCGCCTGTCCGTGCGGCGCGGGGATCCAGTCGAGCGGCAAAAGATTGTCCACCGTCGCGTCGAAATTCGGCTTGGCGAAAACCGTGGTCAGCAGTTCGCGGAGCTGCGCTTTGTATTTTCGCGCGATGGTGTTGTCCTGGAAAAACCGCGTGAACACCGGGATCGTCGTGCCGCCGAATCCGTCGATGACTTGATAGATGCCGGTCGTCGCGGAGGTCGTCGTGTCGCCGATGGCAAAGCAGGTGTCGAAGTCGTGGCCGATGAGTTTGAAGCGCGGATCGAGCACGCCGCGATACATCGAGTAGTCGTCGTCCGCGCCATTGCTGATGTTGGTTTCGCGGTGATTGATGATCGTGCAAATCGCGAACCAGCGGACGAATTGATCCACGTCCGCGACTTGCGAAATCGCCGGGAAATAGGCCGCGCCCGCCGCCGTGTCGGTGAAGGCGCGGAGTAGCGCATGCAGGTCGGTCCAGTCGTTGATCGTCGCGTTCGTTTCCTTGCTCCAGCCATCGGCGAGATAGCTCGCGATGTCCGGCGTGCCGACCGCGCCGCGCGGCGCCCACTTGGTGTCGGGGCGCACCTTCTTGTAGGCGTTGCCATCGGAGTCATTCGGATACTGCTCGCTGGCAAAATCCGAGTTCAGCGGCTTGAGGTCGATGTAGTGGGAAAAGCGGCGGTTGTTCTGATTGTCGGTCGCGTGGTTCAGGCCGTTGAGGCGCACCTGCACGATGGTCGCGTCTTCGCGCGCCAGGCCCGCGAGTTCCATGAGCCGGCTGCCCATCACCTGATTGTAAATGTATTGCGTGTTCAGGTTCAGCGCGGTGCGGCTTTGCCAGTCGTTGTCGTGGGGAATGTCGAGCCGCCAGTTCCGCGGGCTGCGGTCGCGGCTGGATGCGCCGCGGATGCGCACGTCGGCGCTGTAGCGCACATCCACATCCGCGCCCTGCTGCGCGATGAAGGTCGTATTCAGCGCGGCGTCGCTGCCGCTCGGCCAGTTTTCGAAACGGAAATTGATTTCATCCTGGCCGGTCATCACGAGGCGGTAAAACGGCCGCGTCCCCGTGTTGATTTCGGGATCGACCATGTAGAGGCAGTTCGCGCCCTGCGTGCCGCCGGCATCGGTCGGCGCGGGCCAGGTGCGGGTGAAAATGCCGTCGGTCACCTGCACGTAAAACTCGACGATCGTGTCCGCGGGAAACGCCGGAATGGTCGCCCCGAATTCCCCGTCGCCCGCCGCGCCGTCGCCGTGCAGGCCATCGTCAAACATCGTCGCGCCCGCGAGGCTGGAGGGCGTGGAAGTCGTGTCGTTCGCGGCGGGGCGCGTCCAGGTGCGATACGCGACGAAAGCGGCCGGCGGTGCGAGCGACTCGTCCTTGAAGCGCGCGGTGACATGCACCTGCTGCGTCGCGGTCGGCAGTTGCGGCGTGTGTTTCACTTTGGAAATGAGCGGCGCGAGATCGGTCGAGGCGACCGCTGAATTCTCCGCGCCCGGCGTGGGCGCGGCAGCGGCCCAGTTCTGGCCGTTGTCGTGCGTCAGCGCGGGGTTGCGGAGCTGGAGCGACTGGCCGGTGCCATCCGCGCCGCTCACCCACGCCCAGCCGCTGCGTCCACCGAGAATTTCCTCGCGACGATCCGCCCAATCGCCCTGCTCGGAGTAATGCACTTCGTCGATTTTTCCGCCGAGCGCGTTGTCGATTTGGATTTGCTCGCCGCGATTGCTGAGCCCGCCGGTCCACGGGCCGGTGACATTCGTGACCGCCGGGAAGAGCGCCAAAAACGCGGGCACATCCGCCGCGACGACGAGCGCGCCGCCGCCCGCGAGCGTCGTGTCGGGAAACGTGAATGACACGCCATTCGTGAACTGCCAGCCCCGCACATTCACCGGCGTCGCGCCCGTGTTGCGAATCTCGATCCACTCGTGCGCGGGCAGTCCGCTCACCGCGTTGAACATCACTTCGCCAATCACGATGGCGCGCTGGTTCTGGATGTTCAGCGTCACCGTCGTGTTGGCGGATTGCGCGGTGCCGTCGCTCGCGCGGTAGGTGAAAGTGACGGTGCCGCTGAACCCACCGACCGGCGTGTAAGTGAAGGAGCCGTCCGGATTCCAATCAAGGGCACCGCTCGCGGGTGCGGCGACGAGGATCGCGCCGAGCGGCTGGCCATCGACTTCGATGTCATTCCCGAGCACGCCCTGCGCGGCGGTGGCGATGGTCGTTTCGTTGATCGGCATTTCGTAGCGATCCGCGACCGCGACGGGCGCGTCGTTCACGGCGGCGACGTTGATCGTCACCGTCGCATCCGGCGAAACGCGCGAGCCGTCGGAAGCGTGATACGTGAACGAGTCCGGCCCGTTGAAATCCTGCGCGGGCGTGTAGCTGAACGAGCCGTTCGCATTCAGCACGACCACGCCATGCGCGGCGTCGTCCACGAGCACGGCGATGAGCGGTTCGAGATCGGGATCGCTGTCGTTTTGCAGCACGCCGGTCGCGGCGGGAACGTTCAGCACGGTGTCTTCCGTCGCGGCATAAGTGTCCGCCAGCGCGACGGGCCGGCTGTTCACCAAAATCGAAACCGTCGCAGGCACGGAGGTCTGCGTGCCATCGCTCGCGCGATACGTGAAAGTCGCCGTGCCCGAGAAACCCGCGGCGGGCGTGTAAAGAAACGAGCCGTCGGGATTCAGCGCGAGCGTGCCGCTGGTCGGGCCGCTCACGAATTGCGCGGTGAGCGCCTGTCCATCCACGTCGCTGTCGTTCAAAAGCATGCCCGCGTTTGCTGGCACGCTGAGCGCCACGCCGCGATCCGTCGCGTAATTGTCCGCGACCGCCACGGGCGCGTCGGGCACGTTGGTCACGTTGATCGAAACGACCGCCGCGATCGAGTTCACCGCGCCGTCGTTCGCTTTGTAGGTAAAGCTGTCCGGCCCGAAATAGTTTCCGACCGGCGTGTAAGTGAACGACCCATCCGCCGCGAGTGCGACGGTGCCGTGCGCCGCTTGCGTGAAGAGAATCGCGGTGATCGGATCGAGGTCCGAGTCGCTGTCATTCAGCAAAACGCCGGTCGCCGGCGGCACGCTGAGCACCGCGTCCTCGGTCGCCGTGTAGCTGTCATTCACCGCGACCGGCGGGCTGTTCGCGCCGACGACCACGTTGATGTTCGCGGTCGCATTGGAAAAGAGCGTGCCATCGCTCGCGCGATACACGAACGAATCCGGCCCGACGTAATTCGCGGCGGGCGTGTAGGTGAAAGTGCCGTTCGGATTCAGCGCCAGCGCACCGTGCAGCGGAGCGGTGATGAGCGACGCGGTCATCGCCTGGCCGTCGGGCTCGATGTCATTCGCGAGCACGCTGGCCTGCGCGCTCCGCGCGGCGGTGAGGCTCAGATTAAAGCTGACGTCCGAACTGGTGGAGCCGCTCTGATGCACTTCCACGGCCAGCACGTTCGCGCCTTCATTCAGCAGCGCCTCCGCATTCACGAGATTGACGGCGATGAAAGTGGACTCTTCGATCGCTGCCGCGTTCAGCGCGGGATCGAGGTAGCCCGGATCGTTCGTGAGCCCGTTCTGGATGGCCGCGTTGCTGATCGCCGTGCCGTTGAGATACACCACCGCACCGTCATCGCGCAGCACGGAGAGCACGAGCGAGTTGAGCGTCGCCTTGTCGGTGACGTTGAAGGTGTGACGGAAATACGTCGTGATGTAGCGCGTCGTCGAACCCGCCGTCGGCGAACCCGGCGTCGCGTCGTCCTCCACCACCGTCGCCTCGGGCCGTCCATCTGGGATGTCGCCGTAGCCAAGTTCCGCCGGGCCGGTCGCCCACGCGCCGTCGGCGAATCCGAATTCGCGCCACGCCGTGCCCTGATTCGAGCCATTGTCGCGATACTTCCAAACCGCGCCCGCCGCGATCAGCGTCTCCGTGCCGCCGCGCGTTGCCGCGAGGCTCAGGTCAAAGCTGACATCGCTGCTTGCCGCGTTTTCCTGATGCACTTCCACGGCGATGGTGTTCTGCCCTTCGACGAGCAGGTTCTGGCCGTTCACGAGATTCACCGTGAGAAAAATCTGGCCGTCGTCAAAAGCGTTTCCGGCTCCGAGATCGTAGGCTGGATCGTTCGGCAGCCCGTTCTGGATGGCCGCATCGCTGATGACCGTGCCGTTTAAGTACACCACCGCCCCGTCGTCGCGTTTCACATTCAGGATGAGATCGTGCAGCGTTGCCAAATCCGTGACGTTAAACGTGTGGCGGAAATACGTCGTGATGTAGCGCGTCGTCGAACCGACGGTCGGCGAGCCCGGCGTCGCATCGTCCTCGATCACCGTGGTTTCGTCGGCTTCACCATAGCCGAGCTGCGCCGCGCCCGTGCTCCAGCCGGTTTCGTCAAAACCCGGAGCGCGCCACGCCGTGCCCTGATCCGTGCCGTTGTCGAGATACTTCCAAGTCGCGCCCGCCGGGATCAGCGTCGTCGGCCCCGAGCCGCCCACCGAAGTCACGGTGAGCGCCTGATTTTTTAGCGCGGTGTAGCTATCCGTCACCGCGACCGGCGGATCGTTCACCGGATTCAGCGTGATCGCGACCGTCGCCGTGTTCGAGTTGGCCGCGCCATCGTTTGCGCGATACGTGAAAAAATCCGAGCCCGCATAACCCGCGACCGGCACGTACGTGAACGAGCCATTCGCGTTCAAAGTCACCGTCCCATGCAGCGCCTGCGCGACGATCGCGGCGGTCAGCGGCTGCAATTCCACGTCCGTGTCGTTGAGCAGCACGCTTTGCCCGGCCGGCACATTCAGCGTCACGTTTTCCGTGGTCGTGTAGCTGTCGTTCACCGCCACCGGCGCGTCATTGATCGGATTCACCGTCAGCGTCACCGTCGCGATGTTCGAGTTCGTCGCGCCATCACTCGCGCGGTAGGTGAAGGAATCCGGGCCGGCGTAGTTCGCAGTTGGTGTGTAGGTGAACGTCCCATTTCCCGCGAAGCTCAGCGTCCCGTGAGTCGGAGACGTCTCCAGGATGGCCGTCACCGCGCCGCCCGTGTCGTTCGCGAGCACGCCGAGGTTGCTCAGCGGCTCGACGCGCACGTTGTCCCAATGAGTCGTCGAGGACGCGCCACTGGTCGAGTTGTTGCCCGCCTGCACGCCGAATTGCAGCGTGTAAGTCCCAGCCGCGAGCGCGGCGGTGAACGTCCCGGTTTTCCACCCCGTGTTCACATTCGGCCCGGTCAGGGCCTCGAAGGTCGTCAACGTGCCCGACGTCCCGATGCGCGCCTGCAACTGGAGCAACGCAGCCGCGCTGCACGAGCCATTCGTCGTCGCCCGGTAGTCGATCGAGACGCGCACGCTCTGCGCCGCCGGCAGCGTGAAAGTCCGCTGCCAGCCGGACGACCGCGTCGTTTGCGAGGTGTTCCGAAACGCTTGGTTCGACTGCAACCCGCCCGGCGGATTTCCCTGAATGTCCGTCTCCGATCCCGAGCCGCCGTTCGCGTTCCCGTTAAAAATGCCACCGACATACGTAAATCCGCGCGTTTCATCGAGCGGCAGGTCGAAGCTTTCCGTCAGGAAAGGCGTCGTCGAAATCACGAGGACTCCGTCTTCATTGACCGAATACGCATCGTTCACCGCCACCGGCACCGCGAGGACCGGAGAGGCAAAAGCCGCCAAGGCAATGATGGAGATATAGGAAGCGCGAATACGAGTGAGCATAGGGAATGAGGGCAGTGGGGGGGAGCGGGCGGCAGAAAGTCCCGTTTTTACGACAGGATTCAAGTGGAGGATTCCGTATCTCAGACCACGGTTCCGGCCGTCAGGGATAAGTAGAAAATAAACCGAACGCCAACGGGGCGGAACCATGCGCGCGGCAGCCGGAAAGTTGCCGCGCCCCTGCGTCGCTTGCCCTGCGCTGACTTGTTTCAGGCCGTTGGCCTGAGTTGCACCGACCCCACTTTGGATCACGCCCGAGCGCTCCGGCACCGGGGACGAACTCGAATCCCGATGCTTCGGGCGTCTCGACCCTCTCGCTGCCAATGATGATCCCGTGATGGTGCCGCCACACGATCAAGTCACGCGATGACACTGGACGTCGGCGATCGCCTTCAAGGCTTTGGCGCATTGGTGCTGGCGGTGGCGCTGCTGAAGCCGCCAAGCGCGGCGGCGAAAACCTAGCGGAATCGCGCGGCCCGGAGCGGTTCACCAAACCACACAGCCGCTCCATGCGCCGACGGTCAGAAAGACGGACGCAAGGAGTCGTCGCTGGGGGTGAAGTTCATTTTTTGCTGCTCGGTTTGCAACATGGATTCTAGTGAGGCGGGTGATTGCTGAATTCCACTGGAAGGCAACGACAGGTCTGCCCCACCCTTTCCACGCATCATTCGGGCAACGCGTAGCTGACCTCATGGAATTTGAAACTGCGGCCCGCCGGCAACGCGCCAAAGTCGATGACGGTTTCCCGAGGAACCTTCGCAAAAGACTCGATGGTGTCCTCGTGCAGCAGTGGGCGCTGCACGAACATCAGCTTGGTGCCCTCGACATAGAGCTGGCGGGCATCGCAGTCGAACTTCCAGAGAGCGTGAAGCTGTTTGTCCCGGCGGAAAACCGCGACGTAGGCGGCCAGCGGCGACGGGAGAAAGTAGGCGACCAGATGAACATCCTCGCCGGCGGTGGGGCAGGAACCAATGAGCCACGCTTTGAGCTTGGAAACGTCGAGTGCGGCGTCGAAACGCTTCGGACTCGTGTGCGCGATGGCCTGGAGTTCTTTCGACAGCGCGCGCGCTTCCGGCCCGAGGGTCGAATTATATTCGTCCTGGGCGAATGCGGCGGCGGCGATGCAGAGCAGACTGACGATGGGTAGGATTGTGCTTTTCATGGCTGAGAGCATCGCTCCCTTCGCGGGTTGAGTTGTCAGCGTGGGGTCAGCAGGTTGTAAAAGGATTGTCATCACGAGGCGCGCTCAATGAATGGCTCACGCGTGAATGGCATTAGGTTCAGGGCAGGCTTGGATGAAAGCTCGATCCGAACCCGGAGGGTTCACGGAAATTAGCCGGGGGTGGAGCAAGGCACGAGCGGAACCCCCGGAATAAGATGAAATCGAAATGCGCCCCGGAGGGTGCGCCGGAGAGGATCGCCGCGCTTCCGGCGCCACCTTCGGGGCGCATCGCGTTTCCATTGCCATCCGGGGGTTGCGCTCGTGCCTCGCTTCACCCCCGGCTAATTTCCTGTGTGCCTCCGGCACCGGCTGAACCGCATTTTGTAATCTATGCACACGTATCATGAGGAGGTCCGTCCGGAGCACTATGGGCTGCTGTTTTACTGGGTCGTCGGATTCGCCGGATCATCTTCGGGTTCTCAGATGGCCTTGGAGAGCATCTGGTTGGAAGCCACGGCGGGCCAAAGCAACAGCAGCGGAATGAGGATCGGCCTGGGGAACTTGGTTCCTGCGAAACCGAAATAGCAGATCACCGGCACAACGATCGCCGCCACCCAAAGGTAGGCGTTTGCGGTCAGCGTTTTTTTCTTTTCAGATTTTGTCATAGATATCGGGGAGCCACTACGTGGGAGAAAAGCGTTCGATCACCGCGGCACCAGCCAGGTGCCGGCGAGGCGGTCTGGCAGGCTGCGTGCGGTTGCGGCGGACCACGCAGCGACGCCGAGGACGATATTCGCGATCAGCCAGACCGCGGTGTTCGCGGAAAGGGCGGGCGCAAGCATGGCCACCGCCGCCGCCCCGAGTGGCAGCCACATCCACGCGAGGCAAGCGCGCCAGAGCATCCGCCCGCGCGACGCGTCTGCGCCGTCACGCGTCACGACCTCGATGCCAAGGGCGCGCATGAGCAAGCCGCCGCGGAAAAGCAGCGCGGCCGCCACGCTTAAAAACGCGGCCCCGAAGAAGCCGCCCAGCGCCATCTGCCACTTCTCCATCTGCTGTGCCTCCGGCGTTTTCTCAACGCGCGGCGCGACGACCAGCTCGCCATCCGCGGCGAGCGCGGATCCGAGCGCGGCGCGGGCGGCGGCCAGTGCTTCCTCGGAGGGG
>JANNWY010000002.1:0-88432 GCA_031409335.1 Chthoniobacteraceae bacterium
TCGAGGAGCATCTGCAGGTTCACAATGCCGATCCCAAACCCATCCTTTGGACGGCCGCTGCCGCAGACATACTCGAAAAGGTTAAGCGGGGTCGCCGCAAACTCGATAAAGTGCAATCTGCTTGACGGACTACACTAGCGAATCCCCGCAAAAGCGGAAGATGCATCGTTTATCACGAAAATGGGCAGCGGCTTTTCAGAGGAAGACCGCATTAGAATTTCGCCAAGCGGGAGCGGCGAAGCGAGTTGATGCGCGTGGCAGTTTCCAAGCGCTATATCCCGTGTAACATGGCCGCCTTTCACCGGCCATGACCACAATCCGTTATCCAGAAGAGCTGCCGATTTGCGTGCGGCGTCAGGAGATTCTTGCGGCGGTGCGGGGGCATCAGGTCGTGGTAGTGGCGGGGGAGACGGGGTCGGGGAAGACGACGCAGCTTCCGAAGATGTGCGTGGAGGCGGGGCTGGCGGTGCGGGGGAAGATCGGGTGTACGCAGCCGCGGCGGGTGGCGGCGCTGAGTGTTTCGCGGCGCGTGGCGGAGGAGCTGGGGGTGACTTGGGGGCGCGAGGTGGGGTGCAAGATGCGCTTTAACGACGACACGGGGCGCGAGACGCGGATCAAGTTCATGACGGATGGCATCCTGCTCGCGGAGATTCAGAGCGACCCGATGCTGCGCGCTTACTCCGCGCTGATTTTGGATGAAGCGCACGAGCGTTCGCTGAACATCGACTTTCTCCTGGGCTACTTGCAGGGGCTGCTGCGGGAGCGCGCGGATCTGAAGCTGATCATCACGTCGGCGACGATCGATACGGAGGCGTTTTCCAAGGCGTTTGGCGGCGCGCCGATCATCGAGGTGTCGGGGCGCTTGTGGCCGGTGGAGGTGCGGTATGCGCCGGTGGAGTCGTTTTCGACGGAGGAAGATTTTACGCACATCGAGGCGGCGGTGCGGGCGACGGAGGATGCGCTGATCGAATCGGAAGCGGGCGACGTGCTGGTCTTCATGCCGACGGAGCGCGACATCCGCGACACGCGCGAACTGCTGGAAGGCAGCCTCGGCGCGGGGATCGAGGTGATCGGGCTTTTCGGGCGGATGCCGGCGGCGGAGCAGCAGCGGATCTTTGCGCCGGGCTCGCGGCGGCGCGTGATCGTGGCGACGAATATCGCGGAGACTTCGCTGACGCTGCCGCGCATACGCTACGTGATCGATGCCGGGCTGTCGCGGATGAGCCGCTACAATCCGCGCACGCGCACGAAGCGTTTGCCGGTGGAAGCGGTGTCGCAGAGCAGCGCGAATCAGCGCGCCGGTCGCGCGGGACGCGTGCAGGATGGGACGTGCATCCGGCTTTACGCGGAGGATGATTTTGAAAAGCGTCCGCGTTTTACGCAGCCGGAAATCCAGCGCGCGAATCTGGCGGAGGTGATCCTGCGGATGAAGGCGTTCCGGCTCGGCGAAATTGAGACGTTTCCATTTTTGAATCCGCCCGTTTCGGCGGCGGTGCGCGCGGGTTACACGCTGCTGCATGAACTCGGCGCGCTCACGGAACTGAATGAACTCACGCCGCTCGGTCGCGAACTGGCGCGGCTGCCGATTGATCCGACGCTCGGGCGGATGCTGTTGCAGGCGCGCGAGGAAACGGCGCTGCCGGAAATGCTCATCATCGCGGCGGGGCTGAGCGTGCCCGATCCGCGCGAGCGGCCGGATGAGCAGAAGGAAGCGGCGGCCACTGCGCACAAAGTTTTTGCTGATCCCGATTCGGATTTTATGACGCTGCTGAATATCTGGCGCGCTTCGCCGGAGGCGGAGGGAAAGGGGAGCGGGAATGCGTTGCGGCGGTTTTGCAAAGCGCACTTTTTGTCGCAATCTCGGATGCGGGAATGGCGCGATATTCATCGGCAACTCGCGGATGCGGTGGAGGAGCGTGGCACGGGCTTCCAGCCTGTGGGGCCAGCGGGCATCTTGCCCGTTGCTCCTCAGATCAGCAGGCGGGACGCCCGCTTGCCACACAGGCAGGATGCCTGTGCCACGTACGCTGCCATCCACCGCTCCATCCTCGCAGGGCTGCTCGGGCAGATTGCACAGCGGCAGGAGCGGAATGGTTACAAGGCTTCGGGGAATCGGCTGACCACGCTTTTTCCGGGATCGAATCTTTATGAGCGTCGCGAGAAGCCGCGCAAAGGCGCGGCGAAGCCGGAGGAGAAAAGCAAGCAGCCGCCTTGGATCGTCGCGGGGGAAGTCGTGGAAACGTCGCAGCTTTTTGCGCGGACGGTCGCGGGGATCAATCCCGAGTGGGTGATCGAACTCGGCGCGCATCTGTGCGAGCGGCGTTACACCGAGCCGCACTGGAGCGCGAAGGCGGGGCGTGTGCTGGTGCTGGAGCGTGTGTTCGTCGGCGGGATGGAACTTGCACGACGGCATGTCGATTTCGGGCCGGTCGATGCGGTGAAGGCGACGGAGCTTTTCATCCGCGGCGCGCTGGTCGCGGAAGAGGCGCGGCTGCCGCATCGTTTCTTCGCGGAAAATCGGAAGGTGCGCGACAAGATCGAGACGGCGCTGACGCGCGTACGCAGCCGCCGCGCGCATGATCTGGATGAGTCGCTGTATCAATTCTACGCGGAACGCATCGAGCGCGTGTCGTCGGTCCACGATCTGAATCGGGTCGTGCGCGACCGCATTTCCCGCGAGCCAGATTTCCTCTGCGCGACCGAGGCCGATCTCATCGGCAATCACGAAGCCAGCTACGATCGTGCGCAGTTCCCCGATTCCGTCTCGCTCGGCAACACCGCGCTGCCCGTGACCTACGCCTACACGCCTGGCCACGAGGCGGACGGCGTGACCGTGCGCGTGCCGCTGCCCGTCGCGGAGCAACTCACCACCGGCCAACTCCAATGGATGGTGCCTGGCTTGCGCGAAGAGCAAATCGCCGTGCTGCTGCGCGCGCTGCCGAAAAATGTGCGCAAGCCGCTGATGCCGCTGGAGCCGAAAATCCGCGAAGTCGCGGGCGAGTTTCAGCCGGGCCGCGCGGATTTTCTCACCGCTCTCGCGCTATTCCTGACGCGGAAATATCACGTGCCCGTCCGCGCCGAAGACTGGCCCGCGCAAAGCCTGCCCGCGCATTTGCAGCCGCGCGTGGAGGTCGTCGATCGGCGGAACAAAACCGTCGTCGCCGGGCGTGATCTCGCGACGATTCAGACGCACGTCGAGCGTCGCGATGACCGCTCGGATGCGTGGGAAAAGGCGACGCGGCAATGGGACCGGCACGCAGTGACGGCGTGGACGTTCGGCGATCTGCCGGAGTCGATCGTCGTCGAACAAGTCGCCGGCGCGCCGCTGCTCGCGTATCCCGGGCTCGCGGTGCGCGATGCCGAGGTGGACGTGCGGCTTTTCCGCAAACGTGAAGAGGCGGAAACGGCGTCGCTGCATGGTGTGCAGCGGCTCGGCGAACTCGTCCTCGCCCGCGATCTCGCACGGCTGTGGAAGGAACTTGGCGGCCTCGCCAAACATCTTCACTCGCCAGCGAAACAAGCCGCTGGATTCCACGCGGCGTTGCACCAGATCAGCGCGAAAATTCAAGCTCCCGCGGCGAGCTTCACCTCTGCCGAGCAGCTCCAAACATCCGCGTATCAACATCTGATCGCACACACGCTGCGACTCACACCGGTCTTCCCGCTCGCGGAAGCGCGCTTCATCGCCATGGCCGAAATGGCACGCCGCGATCTTCCCGCCCTCACCTACGGATTGAGTGAGTGGATCAAACAGATTCTCGATCTCCGCCAGAAAATCCTCGCCTCGCCAAAGCGTTATCCGGGCTTGGAGCGCGACCTTGATCGCCTGGCCGGCGACGATTTCCCGGCGACCACTGCGCACGCGCAGATGCCGCACATCCTTCGCTACCTGAAAGCAGTGCAAATCCGTGCCGAACGCGCTGCCGTCAGCCCCGCGAAAGATGCCGAGAAAGCCAAACAACTCGCGCCGTTCGCCGACTGGAAAACCCGCGTCCCGCCCGCACAGCGCGAAGCCTTCCGCTGGATGCTCGAAGAATTCCGCGTCTCCCTTTTTGCCCAAGAACTAGGCACCGCGCAGCCCGCGTCCGCCGCAAGACTGAAGGCACTCGGCGACTATCCGGGTGCCGGATGAAGCCGCGCGAAAACTTCGCGCGCCGCGAGTTCCGGATCGCTGGCGCTGCCGGTGAAAGCGGCCTCGGCGGGCGCGGTATTTTCGTTTCCGAAAAGGATCGCGCGCACCTCGATCGTGTCGCCATCGAGACGAGTGCGCACGCCGACCGGCAGCGAGCAATCGCCCGCGAGCAAGCGCTGCACTTCGCGCTCGGCGCGGATGCAGGTGAAGGTCGGCAGGTGATTGATCGCGGCGAGGACGGCGTTCACTTCCGCGCGATCGGCGCGGGTTTGGAGGGCGATGGCACCCTGGCCGATCGCTGGCAGAAGTTGCTCGTGCAGCGAAATGACCGTGAATTTTCCATCCGAAAAATCGCAGCCGAGTCGATCGAGGCCGGCTTTCGCGAGCACGATTCCGGCGACATCGTCGCGCTCGGCCAGTTTGCGCAGACGGGTCGGGACGTTGCCGCGCCATTCCTCGATTTGAAGATCGGGACGCAGCCACTGGAGCTGGCGGGAACGTCGCACGCTGCTGGTCCCGATGCGCGCGCCGTTTGGCACGTCGTCGAGCGTCGCGAGCCCTTTGGTGATGAGCACGTCGGCGGTGGAGGCGCGCTCGAGCACGGCGGTGAGCGCGAGGCCGGGCGGGTTTTGGCCGGGCAAATCTTTGAGGCTGTGGACCGCCACGTCGATCGTGCCGGCGAGCAGCGCGTCTTCGAGTTCCTTCGTGAAAAGCCCCTTCCCGCCCGCCTCGCCCGCGCGGAGCAAACTCAAATCCAGCTTCTTGTCCCCGCGCGTTACAAAGATCTGCTCTTCCACGGCCAAGTCCGGCCAGGCACCCGCGAGCGCCGTGCGCGTGAGCACCACTTGCGCAAGCGCGAGCGCCGAGCCGCGCGTGCCGAGAATGAGTCGCCGCACTATTTCACGCCCTCCGGCTGCGCGCGGAATTCCACTTTCGGCCCGCGATTTCCCCCGGCCAGCCATTCCAAAAAATCCCCGACATGCCGCTCGATCATTGCTTCACAAATCACCAACTCCTGCCGGCGCACCGCGAGCGATTCCTCGGCGATGCGCTGGAGCGAGTCGATGTCGTAAAGATACACGCCGTCGAGATCGTTCACGGCGGGCTCGAAGTCGCGTGGCACCGCAAGGTCGATGCAGAAAAGCGGGCGGTCCGGGCGGGTGCGCATCATCGGGGCGAGCTTTTCTTTCGTGAGCACGTGATGCGGGGCGGCGGTGGAGCCGATGAGAATATCGACCTCGTGAAACTCGCGCGACCAGTCGTCAAAATGGATCGCGCGCCCGTTCATGGCTTCGGCAAGCGCCACGGCCCGTTCGTAGCTGCGGTTGGCGACGAAGATCGTCTTCACGCCGCGCGCCTTCAGCGCACCCGCGGTCATTTCACTCGTCTCCCCTGCCCCGAGGATCATGACGTGGCAGCTCGAGAGTTTTCCGAAAATCTTCTCCGCGAGTTCCACTGCCGCTGATCCGACGGAAACGGCTCCGCGCGTGATCGCAGTCTTGGTGCGCACCTCTTTGGCCACGTTAAACGCGCGCTGAAAGAGCTTGTTCAAATGCCGCGATGTCGCGCCCTGCTCGCTTGCAGCCGCGTAGGCTTTTTTCACCTGACCGAGAATCTCCGTCTCGCCGATCACCATCGAATCCAGCCCGCTCACGACGCGGAAAAGGTGCCGGATCGCCTTGGGCGAAGTGTGCCGAAAAAACGCATCGCCCTCCGGCGCAATCCCGCGCGCCGCGACAAACTCGCACACTGCCGAGAGCCCGCGGTCGGTGTTCTCCGCCGCGACGTAAAATTCCACGCGATTGCAGGTGGAAATGATGACCGCTTCACCCAGGCCGGAAACGCGGGCGAGGTCGACAGCGGTCTGGGGAAGTTCGCCATCTGGAATGGCAAAACGTTCGCGCAATTCGATCGGTGCGGTGTGGTGACTGAGGCCAAGACAGACGATCTCCATGCGCGTCAGAGATTGGCTTTATCCGAGATGAACGTGAGCCCCGAAAGCGTGATGAGCACGAGCGCGAAGGCACCCACCGAGAGCAGCGCCGCCCGCCGCGGGCTGATCCGCCGCCACCATTCCGCCCCGGCAAGGAACGCATAAAGCAGCCACACCGCGCTCGACCAGACGATCTTCGCGGCGTGCGCGCTGGCATTTCCCATCGCGAAACCGGCATACAGCCCGACCGTCAGCAGCGTGAGCCCAGTCAGGACCAGCCGGGTGTTCGCCGTGGCCAGATCGCGGATCGGCGGCAGGTGATAGAAGATCGACTTCAAATGATGCGTCTTAAGCTGGCGCTCTTGCGCGAGGTACATCACCCCCGCGACCCCCGCGAGCGCAAACGCCCCGTAGGCCACCACGGACATTGCCGCGTGCAATTCCAGCCAGGCATTCGGTGCAGAGCGGATCCGCGGCGGCGCATCCCACGGCGTGAGCAGCGCGAAAAGCTGGATGAAAAAAACGAGCGGTGAGGTGAAAAAACCGAGCAGCGAAAGCCGGTAGGCCGGGCCGATCAGCAGGTAAAAAAGCACCATCGACCAACTGAGGAAGGCAAGGACTTCAAAAAGATTTGTGAGCGGACAACGACCCAGCACTTCGCCCCGTAGATAAAGGAATCCAGTCTGGCACAGGAAACCGAGCGAGATTGCGATGAGATTCATCCGCGACCGGCGATACACTCGCGCGCCCAGCGCATACATCGTGTACGCGAAGCCGAAGAGGAAGCAGAAGGTGGAAAGGACTAGAAGCTGGCGATCCATTTGAAAATGGGCCGCGAGACTACGCGGGCGCGCCAAGTTTGGCAAACGACGTGGCAGCGTGAGGAATACGGCATCTCAAGATGAATCAATTTGCCCGTGTCCGGTTAGGTTTGAAAAAAGAATTATTGAACAAATCTCATGCAACTGCCGTCTCACCCCCAGCGAATAATAGTTCAACCAAAGAGTGCTGGCATCGACTCTGCTTTAGAGATTTTTCCAACTTCCCTTACCCATCAAACACCACATGAAAAAGAACCTCAAGAAAGCCGCTCGGACAAACTATAGTCTCGGGGATCTCATCCTCGCGGTCAGCAGCTCTGCAAAGAGCAATCGCGAAACCATCGCCGCCGTCGCCGATCTGCTTGAGAGCGGCCAAGTGCGCCTGAACAGCCTCGGTCGCAAGGTCCGCGCGCGCGTCGGTTGAAATCCTCAATCCCCGGACGCGCCCGCTCTGCCAAAGGCGAGCGCGCTGGGAAAATTTCGATTGTGGGCGTGCCGGAGGTGCTTAACCTCCGCGCCCGTGATTGACAGATACACTCTTCCTCAAATGCGCGCGCTCTGGTCGGAGCAGCGCAAATATGAAATTTGGCTCGAAATCGAGACGCTGGCTTGTGAGGCGATGGCGGAGATCGGGGTGATCCCGCAGGAAGACGCGAAAACGATTCGCGAAAAGGGAAAATTCGATCTTGGCGAAATCGAAGAAATCGAGAAACGGACGAATCACGACGTCATCGCATTTCTCGAAAACGTCGCGGCCTACGTGGGGCCGGCGGCGCGCTGGATGCATCAGGGGCTCACCTCATCGGATGTGCTCGATACGACGCTCGCGGTGCAGATGTCGCAGGCCTCGGATTTGTTGATGCGCGATTTGAAAGAACTCCGCGAGGTCATCGCGCGGCGGGCAAAGGAATTTAAGAAGACGCCGATGATCGGGCGCAGCCACGGCATCCACGCGGAGCCGGTGACGTTTGGGCTCAAATTGGCGCTGATGTTCGATGAATTCGGCCGCTCGCTCGCGCGCTTGGAGGAAATCCAGAAGCGCATCCGCGTCGGAAAACTCAGCGGTGCAGTCGGCACCCACGCGCATCTCGATCCGCGCGTGGAGGAAACCGTCTGCAAACGGCTCGGCCTCGCAGCCGCGACGCTCAGCACGCAAGTCGTCCAGCGCGATCGGCACGCCGAGTTTCAAAACACGCTCGGGCTCATCGCCTCCAGCGTGGACCGGTGGGCGACGGAATTTCGCCATCTCCAGCGGACCGAGGTGCTGGAAGTGGAGGAATATTTTTCCGCAGGACAAAAAGGCAGTTCCGCGATGCCGCACAAGCGCAACCCGATCACCGGCGAAAAGCTCAGCGGCCTCGCCCGCGTCATTCGTGGGAACGCCGTCGCCGCGATGGAAAACGTGGCGCTTTGGCACGAGCGCGACATCAGCCACTCGAGCGTCGAGCGCATCATCATGCCGGACTCGTGTATCCTGCTGGATTACATGCTCGTGCTGCTGCGCAAGCTCGTCGATCGCCTGCTGGTTTATCCCGAAAACATGGAGCGCAACATGCGCATCACGAAGGGCCTCTACTTCAGCCAGACCATCCTGTTGAAGCTCACCGAACGCGGCCTCGAACGTAAAGCCGCCTACGAAGCCGTGCAGCGCGCCGCAATGAAAACGTGGCAGGGCGAAACCTCGCTCCAGGAAAATCTCGCCGCCGAGCCGGACATCGCCGCGGTCATCCCGCGAGAGGAAATCGACCGCCTCTGCTCGCTCGACATCCACTTCGCGCACATCGACGAAACTTTTCGCCGGCTGGGAATCGAACCCTGATTCGCCGTCCATTTCGGCGCTTCACCCTTTGCACTGGCGTCCGTCGCCAGTAGTCTTTCTCCTTCAATTTATGTTCCGGAAATTTTTCATCCTTCTGCTTTTCGCAACGCTGGCATTTGGCGGGTGCGACAAAATTAAGATGCCGAAGTTCGGGAGAAAAACCGCCGCGCCGACACCCGTGCCCGTTGCCGTCGCCGCGCCGAAGCAGAACCTCCCGGCCTCACCCGAGGCAACAAAGCAACCAATGCCGTCCGTCGCGGAAGCGGCGCCTCAGACCGTCAACACAAACGCAAGCGTCGTGGTGCTCTGCTACCATCGTTTTGAGGAAAACGCGCGACCGAACGATCCGCTCGCGATTCGGCCCGATGAATTTGAGAAACAAATGGGTGAATTGAAGGACGCGGCGTTCACCGTTATCCCGATGCAGGATTTCATCATGTGGCGTCGCGGGGAAAAGAGCATCCCCGAAAAATCGTGCATCGTGACGATCGATGATGGCTACCGGTCCGGCTACGAAAAGGCCTGGCCGATTCTGAAAAAATTCAACTACCCGTTCACGATGTTCATTTACACGAACTACGTGAAAGGCCAGCCAAACGCCGGTGGCCAATCGCTCGCGTGGGGCGAACTCGCCGAAATGCGGGACGCCGGCGTGGACATCCAGAGCCACACCGTTTCCCACACGAATCTCCGGCTGAAATCCGGGAAGTATCAGAAGCCATTCCCGACCTACGAAGCTTGGCTGAAACACGAGATGGCGGATTCCAAAGCGATGCTGGAGCAAAAACTCGGCATCGCCGTAAACTGCCTCGCTTATCCGTATGGCAACCACAGCGATGTGATCCGCAAGGTCGCGATGGAATGCGGTTACGAAGCCGCCTTCAGCGTCTATGGCCAGCGGCTCGGCTATCACAGCGCGCACGACCAGTTGGGCCGCTATGCGATCGAGGCGTCCAAGCCGCAGATTTTCCAGGCAGCGCTCGCGATGGCTGGCGGTGGCGGTGGCGCATCCGGGGCAGCGGACGAAAACGTGCTCTCCATGAACGCCGCGGGTGCCATGGTCACCCAGCCGATGGAGGGCGAAACCATCACCGATCCAAAGCCCACGATCAAAGCCAACCTCGAAGCCCTCGGTGCCCTCGACCCAAAAAGCGTCGAGATGCGGATCAGCGGAATCGGCGCGGTGCCCGTCAAATACGATCCGGCAACAAACCTCGTCGAAGCCGCCCTGACCCAAAAACTGCGGAACAAAAACTACACGGTCATCGTCAGTGGAAACGTGAAGGGTCGCAAAGTGCAGACGAGTTGGAATTTCAACTTCGACCCCGCAGGCGCGCCCGCCCCGCGCTGAGGCCGCGAATCCAGTAGGCCGCCGGCTCTTGGACTGCGGTGATTCCTTCACCGCTCTTGGCTGCCGCCCCGTAAATAGCTGCGGAGGAACCGCAGCGGTCCAAAGCCTGCGGCGACTCCGGGCACGGTTCACAAAAGTCCGTCCCTTGGCTTTTGCCGCATCGCGGATTAACAGCGTGACACCCAGCCTGCCCATTTCATGAAGCTCCACCGCTCCCTCATCATCGCAGCCGCCATCGCCTCGCTCCCGCTGTTTGCCGAAGCCAATGCGCTCAATGCCGCGATGGAAAAAGCGCCCGCGCCCGAAACGCTGCCAGCCAGCGCGCAAGTCGCCGCGCTCGACGTGCAGCCGCAGAAAGTCGTGCTCAACGGGAAGTACGAAGCCGCCCAACTCGTGGTCACCGCAAAGCTCGCATCCGGCGAATCCGCGGATGTGACGCGACTCGCGAAAATCACCGCCACCGGGGAAGTTGCCGCGGTTTCGCCGACCGGCCAGGTAAAGCCGCTAAAGAACGGCGCGGGTGCTTTGCAAATCGAGATCGGCGGGAAGACGGCTGCGTTACCTGTCGAGGTCGCCGCGATCGCCGCCGTGCAGGCGGTGGATTTCATCCGCGATGTGAACCCGGTGATGACGAAGCTGGGCTGCAATGCGGGGACGTGTCATGGGGCGAAGGATGGGAAGTTTGGCTTCAAGCTCTCGCTGCGCGGATACGATCCGATCTTCGACGTGCGCGCGCTGAAGGACGATCTGGCGGGGCGTCGTCTGAACGCGGCGTCGCCGGATGATTCGCTGATGCTGCTGAAGGCGACCGCGGGCGTGCCGCATGAGGGCGGGCAGCGGACGAAGATCGGCGACAAGTATTACGAGATGCTGCGCGCGTGGATCGCGGATGGCGCGACACTCGATCTGAAAGCGCCGCGCGTGACGAAGATCGAAGTCTTCCCGCGCGATCCGGTGGTGCAGCAGATCGGGGCGCGCCAGCAGGTGCGCATCGTGGCGACTTTCACGGATGGAAAAACGCGGGATGTGACGGCGGAGGCATTTGTGGAAAGCGGGAACACGGATGTGGCGAAGACGGACGGCGGTGGGCTCGTGGAAACATTGCGCCGGGGCGAAGCGCCGCTGCTCGCGCGCTACGAGGGGAATTACGCGGCGACGACGCTGACGGTGATGGGCGATCGGACGGGCTTTACCTGGCAGCCGCCGGAGACGTGGAGCCGCATCGACGAGCTGGTCGCGGCGAAGTGGCAGCGGATGAAGATTCAGCCATCGGAACTTTGCAGCGACGCGGATTATCTGCGCCGCGTTTACCTCGATCTCACCGGCAAACCACCGACCTCGGATGAAGTGCGCGCATTTCTCGCGGACACGAAACCGGCGCGAGAGAAGCGGCCCGGCGTGGTGGAGAAGCTGATCGGGTCGCAGGAGTTCGTGGATCATTGGACGAACAAGTGGGCGGACCTTTTGCAGCTCAACTCGAAGTTCATCGGCGGCCAGGGCGTGCAGCTTTTCCGCGAGTGGATTCGCAAGGAGGTCGAGGCGAACACGCCTTACGATCAGTTTGCGCGGAAAATCCTGACGGCCTCCGGTTCGAACAAGGAGAATCCCGCGGCGAGCTACTGGAAGATTTTGCGCGAACCCGCCGAGGCGATGGAGAACACGACGCATCTTTTTCTCGCGACGCGTTTCAACTGCAACAAGTGCCACGATCATCCGTTCGAGCGGTGGACGCAGGATCAGTACTACCATCTCGGCGCATACTTTTCGCAGGTGGCGCTGGATGCCGATCCATCCATCGGCGGCGCGAAACTGGAAGGCACCGCAGTCGAGAAGGCGCGCCCGCTTTTCGAGATCGTGAAGGATGCGACCGCCGGGGAAATGACGCATCTGCGCACGAACAAAGTCGCGGAGCCGTCGTTTCCATTTGAAGCGAAATCCGAACAGAAAGGCTCGCGCCGCGAACAACTCGCCGCGTGGATGACGAGCACCGACAACCGCTATTTCGCATCGAGCTACGTGAACCGGCTCTGGGGCTATCTGCTCGGCGCGGGAATCTTCGAGCCGCTCGACGACATCCGCGCCGGGAATCCGCCGTCGAATCCCGAGCTGCTCGCTTTTTTGACGAAGGAATTCATCGACCACAGCTTCGACGTGCGGCATGTGCTGCGGCTGATCTGCAACTCGCGCACGTATCAACTCTCGATCGCGGCGAACCAGTGGAACGAGGACGATAAAACGAACTACTCGCACGCCCTCGCGCGACGGCTGCCCGCGGAAGTGCTCTACGATTCCGTGCTGAAAGTCACCGGCTCCGCGCCGCGTCTGCCCGGCGGTTTGCAGGCCGGGCAGTTGCCCGATTCCGCGACGGATTTGCCGAGTGGATTCCTCGCAAACCTCGGGCGCCCCGCGCGCGAAAGCTCGTGCGAATGCGAGCGCAGCAACGATCTGCGGCTCGGCAGCGTGATGGCTCTCCTCAGCGGACCCGCCGTCGCGGATGCGATCGGCGATGCGACAAATGCGCTCGTGAAACTCGTCGCTGAACCGGATGAACGGAAACTGATCGACGAGCTTTTCCTCCGCGTCCTGAATCGCCCCGCGGCGGACACCGAGATCGCGAAGGTGCAGGAAGCGTGGGGTTTCATCGACCGCGATCACGCTGCCGTCATGGCCACATTGGACGCGAAGGAAAAGGAGCAGATGCCGATCATTGCGAAAGCGGAAGGAGACCGCCTTGCGGGAATCGAAGCCGCCAAGAATGAACTCGCGCGCTACGAGGCCGAGATCGCGCCGAAGGTCGCGGAAACCGAAAAGAAGCGCGTGACCGATCAAGCCACCGCCGATGCCGCAGTGAAAGAATACGAGGAGAAAAACGCCGCCGCCGCGCAGGCTGCATTCGAGGCGACCGTGCCTGCGGCGCGGACTTACACCGGCTGGATGCCGCTGGATGCGGTGGAATCCCGCGCGACAAACGGCGTGGAGCTGACGAAGCAGCCCGACGGCTCCATCCGGGCAAGTGGCGCGCGACCGAAGAACACCGACTACGTCATCAAGGCCGACACAAAGGTTGCGGGCATCACCGGCATTCTTCTCGAAGTGCTGCCCGTCCCGGATGAAGCCAACTTCGGCCCCGGACGTTTCAGCGATGGCAATTTCGTCCTCGGCGAATTCGACGTGAAATCCGGCGACTTCGGCGCGGCGACTGGAACGAATCCCGTGAAACTCAACGGAGCCATCGCGGACTTCAGCCAAGTGAATTTTGAAATCGCCAAAGCCATCGACGGCAAGAAAGGCGACGGCAACAACGGCTGGGCCGTGAGCAATCAATTCGGCGTCCCGCACTACGCCGCTTTCCAACTCGAGAAGCCGCTCGGCGATGCCGAGAAAGGCGTCCGCCTGCGCATCGAAATGAATCAGCCGCGTGACGGCGCATTCGAAATCGCGCGCTTTCGCCTCTGGATCACCACGAGCAACACCCCGCTCAACATCGGCCTTCCCTCACCCGTCGCCGAGGCTCTCAAAAAACCCGCCTCCGCGCGCGGCCCCGACGAACAAAAAGCCATCGCCGCCTACTGGAACGAGAACGACCCCGAACTCCGCAAACGCCGACTCGTCGCCGGAAAAGCCGCGCTCCCACTCCCGACCGATCCCGCCATCCTCGAACGCCGCACCGCCATCACCAAAGCCGAAGAGCCCATCCGCCTCGACTCACGTCTCGTCCAGCTTCGGCAGGACATCGAACAATCCAAAGCGCAGGTCGCCAACAAACGGCTCACCGGAATTCAAGATCTCGCCTGGGCGCTGATCAATACGCCCGCGTTTCTTTTCAATCACTGACCGCCACCACCGCGCTACGCCGCCTTGCCCTGCTCCTCGTCCATCACGTGCGATGCCTCCATCAGCGCGATCTGCCAATCCATCCCGATCGTCGGCTCCACAAACGCGAGCCATTCAGGAAACTCCTGAATCTCCCCTTTCCGCCACGACAGGATCATCGCCAGCGCAGGCATGCCCAATCGCGTTCCGCATTCGGCATGAACGATTCTGCCGCCGTCGATGAAGATCGTGCCCGACTCGGATTCCGGCGTCACAAAAAACAACGACGCCTTCGCATTGCGGAGACACGCGAGTTGGATGATGTCGAGCGGCGCGACTTCCCACAGGACTGCCTTGAAACGCGGGGCAATATCCTGAACGGCGGGAGCGGATTCCGCCGGGTCAGCGGTGGAAGGATCGCGGAGGTCAAAGGATGGAACGCTCATTGAAATACTGTAATTACCAACCTCCCCAAGCAATTCAGAGGCCAGCACGTCCCCAAAAATGCGCCTGCGAAAACCGGTTGGTCAGTTCACGCCCGCAGCTTCACCAGCAGATCGCCCGTTTCCACCGAATCTCCCGCGGTCGCGAGCACTTCGGCGATCACACCATCCGCTGGCGCGTAGATCGTCGTCTGCATTTTCATCGCTTCGAGCACCGCGAGTTTGTCGCCTTTCGCCACCTTCCCGCCCACGGTCGCGCTGAGTGATGTGATCATCCCAGGGATCGGCGCGCCGACTTGCAGCGGATCGTTCGCCGCCGCTTTCGCGCGAACCTTCGCGGTCTTCGCCGAGCTTTTGTCCACCACCACCGCCTCGCGCGGGTAGCCGTTGAGTTCGTAGGTGATGACGCGCCGCCCGTCCTTATCCGGCGTGCCGACGTTGATGAGTTTGATGAAGAGCACCTTGCCGTCTTCGATCGCCACACTCACCTCTTCGCCGGGCCGCAGGCCGTAGAAAAACGCGGGCGTCGGGAGCGAACTCACGTCGCCGAAATCGCGTCCGAATTTCGCGAAATCCGCGTGAACCGCCGGATACATCAAGTGCGAATACAGATCATCGTCCGTCGCTTCATGCTTCAATTTCGCCGTGAGTTCCGCCTTCACTTCGGCGAGCTTCACCGGCGCGATTTTTGCGCGCTTCGGCTGTTTGGAGCTGCCAAGCACGGCCTTCAAGAGCGCCTGTGGCCAGCCGCCCATCGGCTCGCCAAGCCCTCCGCCGAGCATGTCGATGACGCTCTCCGGATAGCCAGTCGAGCCGGGTTCGAGATTCACCACGTCGGCCGGTTTGATGCCGCGGGTGAAAAGAAACAGCGCCATGTCGCCGACGACTTTGCTCGATGGCGTGACCTTCACGATGTCGCCGAAAAGCTGATTCACCTCCGCATAAGTCCGCGCGATCTCCGGCCAGCGATTGCCGAGTCCCATCGACGCCGCCTGCTCCTTGAGATTCGTGTATTGCCCGCCGGGCATCTCGTGCAGATAGACCTCGGCGCTGCCCGATTTCGGAGCGGTGTCGAACGGCGCGTAAAACGTGCGCACTTGTTCCCAGTAGTCGCTGAATTCATTCAGCGTCTCGAGATCGAGCCCCGTCTCGCGCGGCGTGCGCTCCAGCGCGGCGACGATCGAGTTCATGTTCGGCTGCGACGTCGAGCCGCTCATCGAAGCAATCGCCAGATCGACCACATCGACGCCCGCATCGCTCGCCCGCAGCACCGACGCCGCATTGATCCCGCTCGTGTCGTGCGTGTGAAAATGCACGGGGATTCCGATCGCATCTTTCAGCGCCTTCACCAGCGCGCTCGCCGCATACGGGCGGCACAACCCCGCCATGTCCTTGATCGCCAAAAAGTGCGCGCCCATTTTTTCCAGCTCCTTCGCCAGCGCCACATAGTATTTCAGCGAATACTTCGCGCGCGCCGGATCGAGAATGTCGCCCGTGTAGCACAGCGTCCCTTCGCAAATGCCGTGCGTCGAATGCACCGCCTCCATCGCGGCCTTCATGTTCTTCAAGTCATTCAGCGAATCGAACACGCGGAAAATATCCATCCCCGCCTCCGCTGCGTGCTTCACAAAACCCGCGACCACATTCGCCGGATAACTCGTGTAACCGACCGCGTTCGCACCGCGCAGGAGCATCTGGAAACAAATGTTCGGCACCTTCTCGCGCAGGCTGCGCAGGCGGTTCCACGGGTCTTCATTCAGAAAACGCATCGCTGTGTCGAACGTCGCGCCGCCCCACATTTCGAGCGAGAAAAGCTCCGCCGTCCGATGCGCGACCGCGGGCGCGATAGCCGCCATGTCGAACGTCCGCACCCGCGTCGCCATCAGCGATTGATGCGCATCGCGGAAGGTCGTGTCCGTGATCAGCAGCCGCTTCTGCTTCAGCGTCCATTCGGCGAATTTCTTCGGGCCGAGTTCGAGCAGCCGTTGCCGCGTCCCCTTGGCGGGCACTTGTTTCCCTTCCCATCGGGGGATGCGCGCCGTTTCCACTTTTTGCGCCGGCTTGTATCCCTTCGCGTGCGGATTTCCATTCACGATCACATTGCCGAGGAAGTTCAGCAGCTTCGTCGCGCGATCCTTTTTCGCCCGGAAATGGAACAGCTCCGGCGACGTGTCGATCATCGTCGTGGTCGCCTCGCCGCCGCGGAATTTCGGGTGATGCAGCACGTTTTCCAAAAACGGGATGTTCGTCTTCACCCCGCGAATCCGCATCTCGCGCAGCGCGCGATCCATGCGGTCGATCGCGGTGGCAAAAGTTGGCGCGCTCGCGGTCAGCTTCACCAGCAGTGAATCGTAAAATGGCGTCACCACCGCGCCCGCGTCGCCCATGCCCGCATCAAGTCGGATGCCAAACCCGCCCGCGCTCCGATACGTGATGATCTTGCCGTAGTTCGGCGTGAATTTGTTCTCCGGATCCTCCGTCGTCACGCGGCATTGAATCGCGTACCCATTCCGCGGAATCTCCCGCGGCAGCGCCACCTTCGGCCCATAAAGTTCCTCACCCTGCGCGATCAAAATCTGCGCCCGCACCAAATCCACCCCGGTGATCTGCTCCGTCACCGTGTGCTCCACCTGAATGCGCGGATTCATCTCGATGAAGAACCATTCGTGCCGGTCGAGATCGTAGAGAAACTCGACCGTCCCCGCGTTGTCATAACCGATCTCCTTCGCGATCCGCGCCGAAGCCTCGCACAGCTCCAGCCGCACCTTTTCCTTCAGCCCCACCGACGGCGCGATCTCGACAACTTTCTGATGCCGCCGCTGCACCGAGCAATCGCGCTCGTGCAAATGCGCCGCGTTCCCGTGCCGGTCCCCGAGCACCTGCACCTCGATGTGCTTTGCGCGTGGGATGTACTTTTCCAAAAACACCGCCGAATTCCCAAACGCACGCCCCGCCTCGCCCTGCGCCTCATCCAGCAGCGAATCCAAATCGCCCGCCTTATGCACCACCCGCATCCCGCGCCCACCGCCGCCAAACGCCGCCTTGATAATCAGCGGAAAGCCAATCGTCGCCGCCACCTTCAGCGCCTCCTTCCGATCGCTCACCGGCTCCTCCGTCCCCGGCAAAGTCGGAATCTTCAACTTCTGCGTCAGCGCGCGCGCCGCCACCTTGTCGCCCATCAATTCCAGCAACTCCGGCCGCGGCCCCACGAACGTAATCCCCGCCTGCGCGCAAGCCTTCGCGAACTGCGCATTCTCCGACAAAAATCCATAGCCCGGATGAATCAAATCCACGCTCTTTTCCTTCGCCAAAGCCACAATCCCCTCGATGTCCAGATAAGCGCCAACCGGTCCTTTCCCCTCGCCCACCACATAGGCCTCATCGGCCTTAAACCGATGCATCGAAAAGCGATCCTCCTGCGCGTAAATCGCGACCGTTTTCAACCCCAGCTCCGTCGCCGCCCGCATGATGCGGATGGCAATTTCGGAGCGGTTGGCGATGAGAAGTTTTTTCGGAGCAGCAGCGCGGGAAGGCATAAAATAAAAGGGCCGACTGTGTAAACGAGCCCCGCCATCAACGCCAGCGCGAACGTCCCGCTATCGGATACTCACGCGAGTTGGCGTTGGCTCTTCATCCCGATCCGCAATCGCGAAGCTGCCACGGTCGGGAAATTGGCGAATCGGACAAAGGTTGTCGATCCATGCCCGGTGGTATGCGACTAAAAAGTGGCACCAAGAGACTCTGCTGGTTCCATTTTCAATCACACCTTCACGCGCCGACCAAATCGCGAATCGGCACGCCGCTGTCGGTGATGCTGCGCGGGCGGTCGAGCGGGTCGAGGAATTCGGCGTTGGGCGCGAGGCCGAGGAGGTGGAAAATCGTGGCTGCGAGGTCGGGCGGGCGCACCGGATGCGAATCGGGCACGCCGCCGATGCGGTCGCTCGCGCCGATGATCTGCCCGCCGCCGAGGCCTGCACCCGCGAGCGCGATGGAAAAGCACGAGCCCCAGTGATCGCGCCCGCCTTCGCCGTTGATCTTCGGCGAGCGACCGAATTCGCCCATCACGACGACGAGCGTTTCGTCGAGCAATCCGCGGGCGGCGAGGTCGGCGATGAGCGTGGCGAAGGTGCGGTCGAACTGCGGGCAGAGCACGTCGCGCACGCGGGCCGCATTGTTGCGATGCGTATCCCAGAGCGGGCTGCCGGAGACTTCCGCCGCGCCCTCGCGCGGCCAGTTCACCTGCACGAGTCGCGTGCCGGCTTCGATCAAGCGCCGCGCGAGCAGCACGCTTTGGCCAAACTTGTGCGCGCCATACGCTTCGCGCAGCGCGGGTGTTTCGCGCTCCAACTGGAACGCCGCGCGACTCGCATCCGAATGCAGCAGATCGAACGCTTTCTGATGCATGTGGCTGAGTTCCGCGACCGCCCCGCTCTGCGCGCCTGCGCGAAAATGCGCGTCGAGTTGATTCACCAAATCGAACCGCTCCGCGAGCCGCAGCGTCGTCATATTCTCCGCGAGGCTCATGCCTTCGATGCGCATCGGCGTTTGCGTCGGGTCGCATTTCATCAACATCGGATGCCACGGCGCGCCCATGAAGCCGCCGTTCTGTCCCGGCCACACGATGTTGCCGTCATTCGCGAGGATTTCCGGCAGGACTACCGACGACAGCGGCGAGCGTTCGCTCGGTTTCATCGCGCCGACGACCGCCGCGATGCTCGGCCAATCCTGCGGCCCGGCGGGGACGTTCTCCGCTTTGCTCGGCGGCACGTAGCCGGTGAGCATGTACGCGCCGCTCGTCGAGTGCGAGTGGATGTCCGTCGTCATCGAGCGGATGATCGCGAGCCGGTGCGCGATGCGCGCGGAGTGCGGCAGCGTTTCGGAAAAATGCACGCCCGGCACGCTGGTCGGGATCGAGCGAATATCGCCGCGCACCTCGCGTGGCGCCTCGGGCTTCGGGTCCCACGTCTCGTGCTGCGGCGGACCGCCCGCGAGGAAAATCAGGATGCACGACTTCGCGCGCCCAAAGCTCGCCGCCGGTGCCGCAATCGCGTTTCGCCGCAAAAGGCCGGGCAGCGAAAGCCCGAGGCAGCCGAGTCCGCCGACGCGCAGCCATTCGCGGCGCGAGAGCACGGGACCGGGGCAACGTGGCGCGCTCATTTTTTTAGCGATGGAAAGGTGAGCAGCGTCTTGCCATCCGCTGCGTTCCAAACGCGCAGCACACTGTCTTGTCCGCCTGCGACGATGATCTTCCCATCGGCGCTCACGGCCACGGCGTTCACGAAATCAGCCACGTCGGGAAAGACGCGGACCTGGCTTCCGTCTGCGGCGAGCAGACGGACTTTGCTGTCGCCCGAACTGCTCACGAGCGCGCCGCCCGCGCCGGTGAATTGCACCGAAGTCACCTCTTTTTCATAGCCCTCGATATTCTTCCGGCGCTCGCCCGTCGCGGCGTCCCACAGCTTCACCAGCAAGTCGGCTCCAGCGGTCGCGAGAGTGCGGCCATCGGGGCTCCAACTCAACGCGAGCACATGCTGCGTATGGCCCTCGAAAGTCCGCGCGAGTTTGCCAGTCGCGAGATCGGTGACGCGCGCCATCTTGTCCGCGGCGGCGCTGGCGAGAAAATTTCCATCCGGCGAAAAATCGAGGCCGAGCACGACGTCGCTGTGGATATTCGGAATGTCGCGCGCCAGTTCGCCGGTCGCGGCGTTCCAGAGCTTGATCTCGCCGCCGCGCGATGGTTCGCCGCCGCCGGTCGCGAGCAGCCTGCCATCGGCGCTGAAAGCGAGCGCACACACGCGATCCGTGAACGGCGACTTGGCGTCGCCAGTGCCGATCGTGCGTTCGAGTTTCCACGCCGGATTCGCGTCCCACACCACGACGCCGCGATCTTGCGCCGCCGAAACGAGATCGCCGCCGGGCGCAAACGCGAGCGCCGTCACGTTGCCCTTGTGTCCCACGAGCACCTCGAACGCCGCGCCGTTGTTCGCGTTCCACGTGTGGACGAGTTGATCGTCGCCGGTTGTCGCGACGGTGAGATTGTCGGGCGAAAACGCGATGGCGCGCAGCGGCTTCTCGGCGTCCGTCACGGCTTTCCGCGCGGCTTGCAAATCGGCGTCAGCTTTCACGCGCGCCGCCTCTGCGGTATCGATGGCGGCCTTCGCTTCGTTCAGCGCCGCGGTGAACTTCTCCGCCTGCGATTTGGAAAGTGTGATCTCCGTGTCCGCCGCCGCGCGGGTCTGCTCGGCGCGCTTCACGGCGGCTTCCGATTCCGTGAGTTTCTTCGTTGCGGGTTCGATTTTGTTGGCGGCGGGCTTGCGCTGCGCAGTCTGCTGATCGAGCGCAGTCTTCGCTTTCGCCGATTCCTGCGCCTTTGCCGCAGCCTCGGCGTTGGCTTTGTCGATCGCCGGCTGGTCCTGCGGAGTGTTCGTCTTCGCCGCCTCGGCGTCGGTCTTCGCCTGCTGCGCGATTTTCTCAGCCGCTTCAAAACCCTCGGTCGCCTTCTTGATCTCCGCCTCGACTGCCGCGAGGGCCGCGTCCGTCGCGGCCTTCGCATCCTTCGCTTCGGCAAGCGCCTTTTGTTTCGCCTCAAGTTCCTGCTGTTTCACGGGCACCGCAGCCTCCGCCTTCTTCACTGCCTCGTTCGCTGCGGTGAGCGATTTCTCCGCATTTCCCGCGGCCTCCTTGCGGTGGGCGACGGTCCCGGTAGCGATCTGCAAGCCACGGTCGCGCGCATCCGCGATCTCCGCGGCGAGCCGGTTGCCTTTCATCTCCGCGAGTGGCTTGCCAGCCGCATCCCAGAGCTTCGCGAGGTTGTTCGCGCCAGCCGAGGCGAACGCCTTTCCATCCCCGCGAATCGCCAACGCACTCACCGGGCCGGCGTGATTCATCTGCACGGTTGCCTGCGCTTTTTCGACATCCCACGCGCGCACCGTGCCGTCCGCGCCACCTGATAAAAGCAGGCCCTCGCGCGCGGCGAGCGCGGTGACGGCACCGTTGTGACCGGGGAACTCCTTGACCGGCGCGAGCGCATCGCTCCACACGCGGATCACGCCATCGGCACCCGCGGACGCGAGCTTGTCCATCAACCACACGACCGCATTCACTTCCGCGGGCGTTTCGACTCGCACGGGTTCCTGGCCAATGGCCCAGACCGTGATCGACTTGTCCGCCGACGCGCACGCGATCCTCGCGTTGTCGGGCGAAAACGAGAGCGCCGTGACTGCGCCATTCGTGGCGCGAAAATTCAGCGCCACTTTCCCACCGGGAAATTCGCAGACTTTGACGTTCCCATCGTCGCCTCCTGTCACGAGCCACTTGCCATCAGGGCTCACGGCGATGCGCGTGCCGGCGTCGGGGATGGCAAGCTTTTGCACGTCCCGCGCACGACGCCAGAGCTTCACCTCGCGATAGCCCGCGGATGCGAGTTGCGTGCCGTCGGGGCTGAAGGCGAGCGCGTTCACCTGATCGCGGTGCCCGTTGTCGGTCGCGAGTTCGCGGCCCGAGGGCAGATGGTAAATCGAAATCCGATTCGCGCGGGCGCAGGCCGCGAACTGTCCGTTCGGCGTGATCGCCGCGGCGAAGATGGCGCGCAGCGTTCCCGGCACATCCTGCCACGCGATCACGCGCTCCACTTTCGGCGAAGGCTTCGCGCCCTGGTCGATCCAGAGCTTGAGCAGCGCGAGTTGTTCCGGCGTGAGGTCGTGGGCCTTCGCCTTGTTATCGCGCGGCGGCATCTTGAGATCTTCGTCGAGATGCGCGGCTGCTTGCAGCGCGAGGCTGTCCGCGCCTTTTCCCGCCACGATTGCCGGGCCGCTGTCGCCGCCTTTGAGCATCATTTCCGGTGTCTCCAGATTCAGGCCGCCCTTCGTCGTGGTCTGGCAGTGACACGCGAGGCAGTTGTCCCGCATGAACGGCATCAGCTCGCGCTCGAAATCCACGGGCGTCGCGCGTTCGAGCGGCACGATGGGAATCGGCGCTGCGATTGCCGTTCCAACGGCGGCAAGGATGGCAAACAGCGCGACGGATACGGATGCGATCCGAAAGCACCAAAGGTGCGACAACATCCCAGCCCAGGGCAACGCCCTGGGTACGAATGAAAAGAGCGGCAAGCCCTGAAGGGGCGACACAACCGGAGCATTATGTTGTCCCGCCCCTTCAGGGCTGATTCCAATCTGGAGGCGTTGACCCACGGCGTTGCCCTGGGCTGGTTTGTTTGCGGGCCTTTGGCCCTCAGCGCCGCCTTTCGCGCCTTGGCAATCCAGTTCGTCAGCGAGCCGTTGGCGGTCAACGTTGCCCGCTGGTCGTTGATCTTCGATTGCGCGCCTCATTCCTTTCGCGTCCTTTCGCGTATTTCGCGGGTTCCTCGTTTTCATTTCACGCTGATGCGGATGGGCGCGGAGAAAACGGTGATCGTCCGTTCCTTGTCGCGGAATTTTCCTTTGGTCTGCGCGCGAAAATGGATCGTGTGATTGCCAACGGGAATCTTCACCGCGGCAAGGTCGATGCTGGCGGTCGCGGTCGGTGTCTTCCCGTCCACGTCGATTTCCTTGAGCCCTTCGATGGCCGGCGCGTTGAACGCTTTCAATTTCAACGCCTCGTCGTATCCGCCGCGGCGCGTGATCTTCAACGGAATCTCCAACTTCGCGCCCGCCGCGGCCTCCCACACTTTGTCCTCCGCGGCCGCGACGGAAATCGGCACGGCCTCGACGCCGCTGATCGCCAACGGAAACTCGTGCGAAAGCCGCGCGGTGACGCGCTCGTTGTCATAGTTCGGCACATTCCAACTGACGCCGGCTGCGCGCGCGTCCCGGGCAATTTCGCCCTCGCCAACCTTTGCGCGGCCCACGATGCGGATCGGACCCATCCAGCGCGCGGCTTGATCCCCGGCAGTCAATAAGAGGAGCGCATCGTTTTTTCCGGCGAGGATTTTCGTTGCCACGCAGGCGACCCCCTCCGGCAGCGCTTCGCCGCTCAATTCGATCTCGCCCGCGAAGCCATCGCGCCGAAACGCCACGACGCGCACCGGCAGCGTCTCGCCGCCGCGCAGAAAGGCAGCGCTCGCAATCGCCGCGCGGTCGTCATCTTTTTTCGGCGGAAGCTCGATCATCGCAGCAAGGCGAAAGTCCGGCGCTTCCTTGTGAATCGAAAGCCGGTAAAGGCAGCGCGGATCGGTGCGCGTGTTTCCGAAAAGATCGCGCACTTGCACGCGATACACGCCGTCCTCCTTCACTTCCAGTCGCGTCGCCGGATCATTCGTGATCGTGTTGAAACGCGGGCCGCCGACGTTGGCATCCGTGCCGTAAACCTCCTGCGCGTCCGCGCCTTCGCGCTGCACGAGTAGGAAGGGATTCGTTGGTAGCCCGAGGCGTTGCGAGAAGACTTCGATCCAAAAGATGTCGCCTTTTTTTGCTTCGAAGGTGAACGCGTCTACGTCGCCGGCTGGAAAAAACTGACCCGCGATCTCACACGGCACCGCGACCTTCTGCGCCTCGGCAGCCTTGTTGTTCGGCTCCTGCTCGACGATCAGCGGCGCGCTCGCGAGGCTGATGAATACAGGATTCGCCGCGCCTTGCGGCGATGGGAGGCGATAGGAAAACCCATCCAACGCCGCCGATCCGGGCACGGAGATTCCGGCGACGCCCGGCTGTGGCGCAGCGGGCACGTCGATCTCGACGTCGAGTTTTTCGAGAGGCTTGCCATCGAATGCCGTGAGGTTCGCTGGCGCGCCGCCGGGCAAGGCGCGTCCGAAGATCGTGAACTTCGATTTTGTCCCGGCGACTCCAACGGGCGGAAAGATGAAATCGACATGCGGCGCGGTGGTGAGCGCGAGGCGGTAGAAAAAGGACTCCGCTCCGCCTGCGTAGGTGAGGTCGTTGATCCGCACGAGATACGTTCCATCGGCCGGCGCGGTGAAATCGACGAACCCACCGTTGCGGCTCGCCGCGAGCTCGCGACCGCTTGCATCCGAGACCGCGACCACGGGACTCATCTTCGAGTCGATCTCCCGCGTGGCGCATTCGAGAAAGAAGCGCTGGCTCTGCTTCGCGTTGAATTTCAGGAATTCCGAATTCGCGGGATTCACGAAACCGTTGAACACGCTGCCGGGCTGGATCTCCGTGGCCGTCTCGGATGTTTGGTTGGCGGAATTATCGACGGCCTCGGGCAGATCGCCGACGACAAACGTGCGCGGATTCGACACGCCGGATTTGCCGACGATGCGCACATCGTAGCGTCCCACGGGCACGTCGGGCGCAATCTTGACGGTAAATTGCTTTTCGGCTTTCGGCGTCGCACTGATGCCGGGATGGGAAAAGAGCAGCGCATTCGCCTCGTCGAGTTCTGCGCCGGTGATCGTGACCGCGACTTCCGTCCCGCTTTTCCCACCCGGCGGCATGACGGTGGTGAGCGAAATAACCGGCAATTCACCAAATGCCGTCGCGGCAACGAGAAGCGCAATCATCAGCCCGAAGGGCTGGCGGAAATTAGCCGGTGGCGACAGCCACCGGATCAAGGATGAAACGAATCCGCCCCGGCAGGGGCGATGGAAGCATGTGTGTGCGCGGCGTTCCGCCGCCCCTGCCGGGGCGGGCCCGTTCTGCCGTGGAGTCCGGTGGTTCTCGCTCGCTGCGTTCGCTTCACCACCGGCTAATTCCTGGAAGCCCTCCGGGCTTGGCGGAACGAGTGTTCCGGTGTTGGGAGCGTGGCCCGCGATCGACCGCAAGCTCAGATACCGCGCAAACGGGCTAGGCGTTGCGGTCATTGGGTTGGGAAGATGATGCCTGATTGGAGGCGACTGACGAAAGTGTGCCAGTCGAAATCGCAGGCATCGAGAATAGCTCGGTCACGGGATTGGGACTTGAACCGCTCGCACCAGGATGATGGTCCGATGCGCTGTTCAGTGAACCACCGAATAGCCTCAGCGTAGTCCTCGCCAAACTCGTCGCGGCTGCCCCGGATGGACTCGTGAAAGCCGTGGCCAAGTTCGTGCGCTACGGCACCCGGCTCGCAGCCGCGGTAAATGGTAATGTCGCCGCGTTGGTCGTCCAATGCTCGCCAACAAGCGCCGCCCTCGGCTGGAGAAAAGTGGAAGCGGTGGACTGTTTTGTAGCGGAATCCAGCAGTTCGGAGTTCTTCGAGTAGGGCGATGGCTCCGAAATTGTATCGGACGTAGCCATCAAGTTGTTCGAGCGACCATGCCATGTCTTCAGGTGTGCTTCTTAGCGTTCATTCCAGAGAAGTTCCGCGTTCCACGCTCAGTGGTTGAACAGGAACTCCTTGCTGCTAACGAGCGCCCACACGAGGTCTTCATACGCTTGGCGGATGGCGACGGGTTTCTTTGCGGCGTCGGGCTCCTGCGCTGCTTTTTTCGCGATGTGTTGTTTGCAGAAGTCGAGTTCGTCGGCGGCGGGTTCGCGGGAGTAGGCGGCGGCGTAGAGGTCGCGGAGCTTGTCGTCGTCGCTGCGTTTGTCGTCGGCTGCGAGGAGCGCTGGGCGTCCGGTGGGCGCGGCGAGTTTGTCCTGGATGTCTTTGGAATTCAGCAGGTGCAGGGACTGCGCGAGGCTGGCTTCCTGCGTGCGCTCGCATTCGCAGGCGCTGGAGGATTCGGGGCGTCCGAAGACGGTGAGGAAATACGAGCCGGCGTTGAAGCTGTTGTCCGGCAGCGCGACGGCGCGGGTGCCGGCGGGCATTCCGGCGAAGGCGCTTTGCGCGCCGGTGAGCTGATTCACGGAATCGAAGAGCACCTCGGCGTTGAGCCGCTTTGGATAATAGCGCGAGAAATTCTGCCGGTCGGATTTGTTGAAGTCGTTCGGCAGCGCGCTGAGCTGGTAGGTGCGCGATTGCACGATGTCGCGGATGAGCGCCTTCATGTCGTAGCGCGTCTCGACGAAGCGGCGGGCGAGCGCGTCGAGCAGGTCGGGGTTCGACGCCGGATTCGTTTCGCGCATGTCGTCCTCGGGCTCGACGAGGCCGCGGTTGAAGAAGTGTTTCCAATAACGATTCGCGAGCGAGCGGGCGAAGAATGCGTTGTCCGTGCGCGTCATCCAGTCGGCGAGCGCGAGGCGCGGATCGTCGTCGGGCGCGATGTCCACGACGGCAGCGCCGAGGCCGGCGGGCTTCACGGGCTGCTTCGTCTTTTTATCCACCGCCGCCGCCACGCCACGGCGCGGGAAAAGCGTGTCGGTGCCTTTGCGCCCGACCTGCGAGAAGAACGCGGCGAAGCTGTAGTAGTCGCGCTGGCTCCACTTCTCGAACGGATGATGATGGCACTGCGCGCACTGCAAACGCATCCCGAGGAAAAGCTGCGCGGTGTCTTCGAGCTGCTGCTGCGGCTCCTTCACCTGGCGATACCACGCCACCGGCGGATTCTCCGCGATGTCGCCCGACGCCGCGACGATCTCGCGCGCGAATTGATCGAACGGTTTGTTCGCCATCAGGCTGTCGCGAATCCATCCGTGAAACGCGAACGTGCCGCGCGCGTCCTTGGCCTCGACGCGTTTGTTGCGCAGCAGCGCGCTCCATTTGTTCGCGAAATAATCCGCGTATTCCGGGCTCGCGAGCAGCGTCTCGATCAGCTTGTCGCGCTTGGCGGGATCGGTGTCGGCGAGAAACTTTCGCGTCTCTTCAATCGACGGAAGCTTGCCCGCGATGTCGATGCTCACGCGGCGGAGAAAGGTCGCGTCATCGCACGGCGCGGACGGCGGCATGCCCATCGTCTTGAGTTTCGCGAAGACGAGTTCGTCGATGAAATTGCGCGGCGCGGGCAGATTCTCGACGGGCGCGCCGAGCGGTGCGGTCGCGCGGAAGACGGCGACTTTTCCCTGATACCGGACCATCACGCCGACATCGCCGGGCTGATCGAAAAGCGTGACGCGACCGTCTTCCTCGACCTTGCCCATGCTCTTGTCGTTCGGCTCGTAGAGCGCGCTGCGCGTCACGTCCTGCACGGTGTCGTCGGTGTAGCGCGCGAGCACGACGAGTTGCTGCTCGCTGCCGAGCGCCATCGTGCGCTGCTTCGGCAAAACTTCGACGCGCTCGACTTTCGGATCGGTGTCCGCGCCGTAGGGCATGCCTTGCGAAATCCAGCGCGCGATGAGGCGGTAGTCGTCGGACGCGGGGTCGAGGCGCTTGCCGCCGCCGTGCGGGACGACGCCGATCGCCTTGAGCAGCAGCAGGCTGTTGTCCGGCGCGGAGGGGAAGACGCGGCGGCCGCGCGCTTCCTTTACGATGTGCTCGTAATCTTCCTGCGGCTCGAAGCCGAGCAATGAGAGGCGGAATCCGTTTTGCCCGCTCGACTTGCCGTGGCAGCCGCCGGAGTTGCAGGTGGCTTTGGTGAAAATGGGGACGACCTGGTTGAAGAAATTCACCGGCGGATTGCTCGCGGCGTTTTCCACTTTCACTTCGAGCGTCGCGGCGACGCCATCCGCGGTCGCGGTGATCGTCGCCGTGCCATCGGCGACGGGCGAGACGAGGCCGTGCGCGTCCACGTTCACGATGCCCGCCGGCGCGGCTGAGTAGCTGGCCTTGTGGGTAAAGTCGCGCTCCGCGTTCGTGTCGAGTTTGCCGGTCACGAGCAGTTGCTGGCGCGCGTCCTTTCCGCGCAGCGTGAGCGCCGGAGTGCCGGTCGCGTCGATCTGCAAGGTGGCGAGCTTTTCCGCGTGAGCGGTGGTGACGAGCGCGAGGATGAGGAGCCAGTGCTTCATTTAGATCAGTTCTTTCATCGGCGACCAGCCATCGACGAGATACTGCGGGCGGCCGGAGAGGTCGGGGAGCGTGACGGTCGCAAGATCGATGCCGAGCCAATGATACAGTGTCGCGAAGACTTCGCCGAAATGCACGGGGCGATCCGTCGGCTCGCCGCCGAGGCGGTCGGTCGCGCCGATGACCTGGCCGGTCTTGAATCCGCCGCCCGCGAGCACGCCGCAACCGACGCGTGGCCAGTGATCGCGGCCCGCGTCCTTGTTGATCTGCGGCGTGCGCCCGAACTCGCCCCACGCGACGACGGCGACATCCTTGTCGAGCCCGCGCGCGTGCAAATCCTCGACGAGCGCGCTGAGTCCCTGATCGAAAAGCGGCAGGTGCGTGAGCAACTCGGAGTGGTTGTTCGAATGGAAATCCCAGCGCCCGAAATTCATCGTGACGCAACGCGCGCCAGCCTCGACGAGCCGCCGCGCAACGAGGAAGTGCTCGTTGTTTCGCGGAGCTCCGTCGCCGTAGTTTTTCGTGTCGCCCTTGCCGTAACGCTCACGCGTCTTCGCGTCCTCCTTCGAAATGTCGAGCGCCTCCACGAGCTTGCTCGAAGTGAGCACGCCGAACGCCTGTTGATTGAACGCATCAAGCCCGTCCATCAGCCCGCTCGCGTCCGCCTCGCGGCGAAATTTATCGAAGCTGGTGAGCAACGCGCGCCGATCCGCGAGCCGGTCGCTCGTGATGCCATTGAGCGTTAGATCGCCCATGCCCGAGCCGTTCGGACGAAACGCCGCGTGCGCCGGTCCGAGAAACCCCGGATGCCCCGGCGAGCCGTAGGGCGGATGCCCCGCATTTGGCGCGAGCCCGACAAAGGGCGGCATCTCTTTCGCCGGCCCCGCGAGCAGTTTTGAAATCGCCGAGCCCATCGAAGGCCACCCGCCCGGCGGCTTGATCGCTCCCTGCGCCGTGCGCCCCGTGTAGCAGACATGCGAATCGTGATCGCCCGTCAGCGAGCCGTAGAGCGAACGGATGGGCACGAGCTTGTCCATGATCTGCGCGCAATGCGGCATGTGCTCGGAAATCTGGATGCCCGCGACATTCGTCCCGATCGGCTTGAACGGCCCGCGATATTCCAGCGGAGCATCCATCTTCAAATCGAAGATGTCCTGATGCGGCGGCGCCCCCGCCATATAGATCATGATGACCGACTTCGGCGAACGCCGCACCCCCGACTCCGCCTCCGCCCGCAATATCTGCGGCAACGAAAGCCCGCCCATCGCGAGCCCGCCGATGCGCAGGAAATCGCGACGCGAAAGGCCGTCGCAGAAGCGTCCGTGGTTGTTGCCGAAAATCGAAAGCATGTCGTGGTCGGTGCAATGCGGGTTGAGCTGCGAAAATAGCACGCGTCGCGCCCCGCAATTGACACCGGTAAAGACCGGAGGCTCTGGGCTTTCTTAGTGGTCGGCGTATTTCCACCGAAAATCTGGAATCTTCGCGCGCGGTGATGTGAACTTACGTTTTCCATCCCCATCACCATGAATCCCCTGCTCCTTCTCCTCGTCCCCCTTGGGCTGCTTCCAACGCTTTCCGCGTTCGCCGCGCCGACCCGTCCAAACATCATCGTCATTCTCGCCGACGATCTCGGCTACTCGGAACTCGGCTGCTACGGGCAGGAGAAAATCAAGACGCCAAACCTCGATCGCATGGCGGCGGAGGGTCAGCGGTGGACGCAATTTTATTCCGGCGCGCCCGTGTGTTCGCCGTCGCGAAACGTGCTGCTCACCGGTCGCCACACCGGCGGTTGCAACGTGCAGGATCTCAAACGCGTGAATCCCAAAGAAAACGTGGACGGCCTGGGCGGTGACTGGCCGATGGATGCGCGGCAATACACGATGCACATGGCGCTGAAGAAAATCGGCTACACCACTTCCGCCTTCGGCAAATGGGGCATGGGCGAATACGGCACGACTGGTGCGCCCGATCAAAAGGGCGTCGATTATTTTTACGGCTACACGGATCACCGCATCTGCCACACGTTTTACCCGCCATTCCTCTGGCGAAATGGCGTGAAGGATGTGATCAACGATCCCGGCATTCCCGGTCACGCAAAGCAACCCAATGGCGAGGTGAACGACGCGACTTACACGGGACAAAAACACGCTTCGGTCGCGGTGATCGATGAGGCGCTGAAGTGGCTGGAAAAGCAGGCTGCGACAGCAAAGGCGGGCGAGCCGTTCTTTATGTACTACTGCCCGCTGGAGGCGCACGTCGCCATGCAGCCGCCGCGGGAGTGGGTGGAAAAATACCCGCGCGAGTGGGACGCCGCGCCGTATCGCGGCGAAAAAGGTTATCTCCCGCACTCGCGTCCGCGCGCCGCGTACGCCGCGACGATTTCCTTCCTCGACGATCACGTCGGCAGGATTCTCGCGAAGCTCAAGGAGAACGGTCTCGATGAAAACACGCTCGTCATTTTCACCTCCGACAATGGCACCACGCACGACGCTGGCGGCGTCGATCATGGGTTTTTCAATTCCGTCGCGAACCTGCGCGGATTAAAGGGCTCGGTGTTTGAAGGCGGGCTGCGCGTGCCGGCGATCGTGCGCTGGCCGGGCCAGGTGGCCGCGGGAAAGGTGATCGCACAGCCCGGCTACTCCGCCGATCTCATGCCCACGCTTTGCGCGCTGACGGGTGCCGATGCGGGAAAGCCGTACGGCGAAAACCTGCTGCCCATCCTGCTCGGCGAGGCAGACACCCTCGCCTCGCGCAAGCCGCTCGTGTGGACCGGCGGCGGCTACGGCGGACAAGTCGCCGTGCGTCTCGGCGACATGAAGGCGATCCGCCGCGATTTTTTCAAAACGAAGCCGCTCAATTGGGAAGTCTATGATCTCGCGAAAGATCGTGGTGAAACCGCCGACCTCGCTGCCACACGCCGCGACGTAATCGACTCCGCGCTCGCGGTGCTGAAAAACGAATACACCCGCGCGGACGGCTACCGCGAAATGGCGATCTTCGAGCCGGAAACGACCGGCGCGGAAAAGCCTGCGGAACCACCGGCGTGGGAAGGCATCTTCAAGCAGCTCGATGCGAGTGCCGACGGAAAACTGAGCTTCGCTGAGTGGGAAAAAAGTCCGCGCGCGCTCTCGAATCCCGGCAAACTGGAAAGCATTTTTGCGACGCTGGACAAGGACGGCGACAAATCCATCTCGCGCGAGGAATTCGCCGCGCAGTGGAAAAACAAATAGCCGCTGCACGCTCAAAGGAGATCCCCATGAAAACCGTCCGCCTCTTCCGCCCGTGGTTCCTCGTCTGTTTGTCGCTGCTGCTTTCATCGCGATCGTGGGCCGCGCCGGAGGTCGAGCTGATGTTCGATGGCGATCAAATCGCGCCGTCCACCACGCTCGAATTCCGCTTCGCGCGCGACATGATCGCGAAGGACGAACTCGGCGTGCCGGCAAAGCAATCGCCGGTCATTTTCCAGCCCGCGCTCGCGGGAAACTTTACGTGGCTGAGTCGGCGCAGCGGCGTGTTCGTGCCTTCCGAAACTCCGCCGATGGGGACCACCTTTTCCGTGGTGATGCAGCCCGGATTGAAAGACAGCAGCGGCAAACCGATCGGCGCAAAGTGGCGCGAAACGCTGAAGACGCCGCCCTTCGCGATCACGACGACGGACACGAATATCGGCGAAGATTCCCCCGCTCCGCCGCTGCCCGCGGTGAAGATCGCCTTCAATCGCGACGTGAAACTCGACGGTGCGGACAAACTCATCCGCTTCGTCGATGACGCCGGGAAAACCATCGCCGCGGCGGTGCGCCATGCGGTGCCCGCCGACTACTTCCGCATCACCGCCGAGCAAGACGATTGGGACCGCCGCTGGCAACTCGCCCGCGATCCCGCGAAGGCCGCGACGGACGCGGATTCCGACGAGGAAGACGAGGACGGCAATCCGCGCGACGCGACGCCGCAGCGCAATCGTTTCATCGCCACCCCAGTCTCGCCGCTGCTCCCCGGCGGCGTGTGGCGGATTGAGGTGAAAGCGGGCATCGCGGCGTTGAATGGCGACCATCGAATCAACGGATCGAGCGTCATTCCGCTCGGTCGCGTGCTGCCGTTCGCGCTGAAATCGCTCGTGACTTCGAGCTACCTCAACACGGGGCGCAGCGTCGCGATTTCGTTCACGCACGATCTCGCGCCGGACATTGATGAAGAGTCCGCGGCGAAGTTTTTCAAGATCGCACCCGAGGTGAAAAATCTGCGTTTCGAGCCCGCCTCCGATCAGATCACGCTGCGCGGAGATTTCGCGCGCGGCGTGGAATACCGCGTGGATTTCGAGCCCGCGCTCATCGCCGATTCCGGGCTGCCACTTTCGGGCGAACGCTCGCGCGCGCTCACCTTCGATCCGGTAAAGCCGCGCATCTATCTGCCAGCGATCACGGGCCACCAAAGCGCGAATGGAATGCGAAACTTTCTCGCGCAATCGGTGAATCTGAAATCGCTGCGAATCATCGCGCGTGCGGTGCCGCCGGAAAAAACTGCGCAGGCCGTGGCCGCGTTTGAAAAGTACGCGAAGGAATACATCGACAACGACCCGGAGCCCGATGAGCGCTACCGCGCGATCCCGGCAGATTTGATCGAAGGAAAAGTGATCGCCGATCGCGTGATCCCGCTCGCCGATCCGCAGCTCGATGCGAAGCAGGAAACCACGCTTGATTGGACGGAAACCCTCGGCGCAAAAACCGCGGGCGCGATTCATCTCACCGTCGAAGGCGAGCCGCTGGAAACCATCGGCGGAAGGAAACCGGCAGCGCAGTCGCTAGTGCAGGTGACGGACCTTGGCGTGCTTTGGAAAAAGCTCGCGGATCGTGTCGCCGTCAGCGTTTTCTCGATGGCCACTGGCCAGCCCGTCGCAGCCGCGCGCGTCGCGATGCTCGACAAAACTTTCGCCGGAACCGCAATGGCGATCACCGACGCGGATGGCGCGGCCTTGGTCGATTTCGGCACCGACCCCGCGTGGCTGCTCGTGAGCCGGGGCGCGGATCATTTTGCGCTGAAAATGGGCGACTACTCGAAGGAACTTCCGATGAGCGCGTTCCGCTTGCCGGTCAGCTACGATGGCTGGGAAAAAGCCGACAACGCCACGCCGGAATCGCGCGCCATCCTCTTCACCGACCGACCGCTTTACCGCCCCGGCGAGACCGTGCGTATCAAGGGAATAGTGCGGAGTTTCGGAGAAAAGGGCCTCGCCTCACCGACCGTCCAGCCAGGCACGCTCACGCTTTTTCCGCCGCACGGAGGCGGCGAAACGAAGCTCGAAATCCGCCTCGATGAGCGCGGCGCATTCGACGCGCAAATGCCGCTCGCCTCCAGCGAAACAGGCCGCTACGGCCTGCGTCTGAGTTTCCCCGGTGCCGATCGTTATTCGCGCTACAGCGGTTTTCAGGTCGCGGATTTTCAGCCAAACGCCTTCGAGTTGGACGTGAAACTTCCCGACCGTTTCGCGCCCGATGCGGAGGTCGCCGCGGAAGTTTCGGGCCGCTACTTTTTCGGATCGAATCTCGGAAAATCGAAAGTGCGCTGGACGCTGCAATACGCGCCGACGACGACTTCGCCGGAAGGTTTCGGCGCGTTCACTTTTGGCGCGGAGATGGATGAACGAAAGACACTCACGCTGACCGGCGAGGGCGCGTTGTCCGATGCGGGAACGCTGACGATTCACCCAAAACTTCCCGCCATCAGCGAGCGTGCCTATCGCGGCGTGTTCACGATCGACGTGACGGATGTGAACCAGCAGACCGTCACGGAAACGCGCCCGTTCACGCGGAATGCGGCGGATTTTTACGTCGGCCTCGAATCGCCGATGGAAAGCGTCGTCGGGCAAAAGCAGGACATCGTCGCGCGCGCCGTCGCGGTGAAGCCGGACGGCCAGCCAGTCGCCGAGCCCGTCGCGGTGAAAACGCAACTCGTGAGCATCCGCTACGAAACCGTGCGCGCGCAGGGCGCGGGAAACGCAGTGACTTTCCACACAAACAAAATCGAGAAGATCATCGCCACCGCCGAAGGAAAAACGCTCGTGCCAGTTCGCGATGGCACCGACTGGAAATTGCCGCCCGGCGAAAGCGCCCGCTTCAACCCCGGCAAGGCCGGGGCGTATCTGCTGCGCACCACGGCGCGCGATGCGAAGGGCCGCGAAACCGTTGCGTCGTTCAACTTCAACGTCGCGGGCAACGAAGCGATCACGTGGGATTATCGCAATCCCGCGCAGGTCGATCTCGTGCCGGACAAGACGGAATACCGCGTCGGCGAAAAGGCGCGCATCCTTGTAAAGACGCCGATCTCCGGCGAGGCGCAGGTGAACGTCGAGCGCGGCTCGCGCATCCTGCGCAGCCAGCGCGTGAAGCTGGAAGGCAACGCGCCGACCATCGAAATCCCGATCGAAGCGGGCGACGGGCCAAACGTTTTTGTGTCGCTCGTCATCATCCGCGGTACGGAGCAGAGCACGCGAAGAATCAAAGCGCCGGATTACCGCTACGGACTTTGCCAGCTCCACATCGGCGATCCCGCGACCGTCCTGAAAGTCGAGGTGACTCCGAAAACGGAAACCGTGCAGCCCGGCGAAGAAGTCGTGACCGAAGTACGCGTGCGCACTGGAAATGGTGCCGCCGTCGCGGATGCGGAAGTCGCCTTCTTCGCGGTGGACGATGGCGTCCTCGCGATCACCGGCTACGATCGTCCCGACCCGCATCCGATCTTCCACGCGCCGATCTTCCTCGCGATTCGAACCGGACTTTCGCTCTACGAATTGCTTCCCGAAGATCCCGCCGACCTTGAGTTTTCCAACAAAGGTTACCTCATCGGCGGCGGCGGCAGCGAAGGTCCGGGCGCAAAATTGCGCAGCGATTTCCCCGGCACAGCCGTGTGGCTTCCGACGTTGCGCACCGACGGCGAGGGCCGGGTGACCGTGCGCTTCAAGGCACCGGACGCGCTCACGCGCTACCGGCTCGTCGCGGTCGCGCACGCGGGTGCGGACCAGTTTGGCTCGGGCGAATCCGCGTTCACGATTCGCAAAAAACTCATGATCCTTTCCGCGCTCGGGCAGATCGCGAATGTCGGGGACGAAATCATTGCGCGCGCGGTCTTGCGCAACGAAAGCGGCACGAATGGCTCCGCCGCGATCGCACTCGAACTCGACGCCACCGCCGAAGCGGCGAACGGCGCGCTCACCGCGAAATTCGATTTGAAAAGCGGTGAATCGCGCACCGTCGATTTTCCCGTGAAACTGCGCGCCGTCGGCGATGCCGGCTGGAAATGGACCGCGCATCTCGAAGGCGGCGGCCAGACTTTCGACGACGCGGTAGCCGCTCCGCTGAAAGTCGGGCATCCCTCGCCAATCCTGCGTGAGACTTATCTTGCCGACCTCGCGGGCGCATCGTCGGATCTACTCGCGGGCGTGAATCCGCAAGTGCTCGAAGGCGACGGCGCGGTCCGCGTCACGCTCTCGAACACGCGCCTCGCATCGCTCCGCGAAACCGCGAGCGCGCTGCTCGAATATCCGTATGGCTGCGCCGAGCAGACCATTTCTTCGATGATCCCGTGGATCACTTTCAACGAACTCGGCCCGGTGATGCCGGACCTCGCGAAGACCAAAGAGGATACGCAACAGGCGATCCGCGCTGGCGTGGAAAAAATCTTCGCGCTGCAAACCGACTCTGGTGGGCTCGCTTACTGGCCGGGCGGGTATCGCGCCGGCTTTTTCCAAAGCGCCTACGCCGCGCTCGCGCTCGGGCTGCTCGAAAAGCAGGGTGAAACACTGCCGCCCGGCTGGCCAAAGTTGCTTGCGTATTTGAGCGAGGAACTGCGTGGGATCGGCGATCGCAATGCGCGCTTCAATCCCGGCGACGCGGCGCTCGCCGTGTATGCGCTCGCGACCGCGGGCAAGGCGGAGCCCGCGTATCACGAGCAACTTTACGCGCGGCGCGCCGAGCTATCGCTCGAGTCCCGCGCGCTGCTCGCGGCGGCGATTATGGAAGCGGGCGGTCCGGCGAAAATGATCGGCACTTTGCTCGATCCGCGTGTCGCGGCGGTGGAGAATTTTTCGTGGTTCGGCGGAGCCAGCCGCGAGCGCGCCACGCGACTGCTGGCGTGGACGCGCTTCAAACCCGGCGACCGCGAAGTGGGCCGGCTCGTGAAGGAATTGCTCGCCGCGCGCGTGAACGGCAAGTGGCGCACGACGCAGGAAAACGCGTGGGCCATGCTCGCGCTGTCGCGCTATTTCACCGCAGTCGAGGGTGGAGTGAAACCGGTCGATGGCTCGCTCGTGAAAGCGGGAATCGAAGCGCCGTTCGCGCTGACGACGAAAGATCTCACGAAGACCGTGAAGTTTGCCTACGACGCCGCGCGTCCGCTTGGCGAACTTGCGGTGAAGAACCCGCAAAAAGGCGCGCTTTATGGAGAAGCGAATTTTGTCGCGCGCCCGCCCGTCGCCGCGCAGCCGCGACAGGATCGCGGCTACGCCGTTTCGCGCAGCTACCAAAAAATCGCGGGTGACGGCACGCTTCAGCCTGCGACCGATTTGCAAGTCGGCGACCGCGTGCTCGTGACGCTGCGGCTCGAGACACCGCAGCCCGGCCACTTCGTCGCGATCGATGATCCCCTGCCCGCGATTCTCGAAGCGATCAATCCTGAGTTCCGCACGCAAGGCGGCGACGGTGGAGAAGAATTCACCCGGGCCGACTACCGCGAAATCCGCGCGGATCGCGTCCTGTATTTTTGCGATCACCTGCCCGCTGGCGCGTTCACATTCCGCTACCTGGCGCGAGTCCGTAGCGCCGGAACCGTGACCGCGCCTTCCACGAAAGTGGAAGAAATGTACCGCCCCGAACGCTTCGGCCTCGGTGCCAGTGCGAAGATCGAGAGTAAGTAGGACAATCGTCGAGGACGCGATCATCCCCGAGCGTTTCAGCCCGGCGCGAGCCCGGCGCATCGAAATCCAAGGCACCGTCCGCGCGCGTGTGAAGGGCGACCCCGCCGGTAGGATGACGCAGCGAGTTCCGCGGGGCCGATCCAGCTTCCGCCACGCTTGGCGCGAATGTCTGGGGATGGCAGTGGGATGGAATCGGGGCGGGCGCAAGCGTTGGCGCTGTATGAATCGGCGCACCAGTTCCAGACGTTGCCAGCCATGTGGAGCAGTCCGAATGGGGAGACGCCGAGCGTTGCGTGAACGTCCGCCAGCGGGAGCAGCCCGTCGTAGCGGGCGCGGGCGGTGTGCCGCGCGACGAGCGCGTGCGCGGAAGTGCAGGGTTCATTTCCCCACGGAAATTTCCGCCAGAGCGCGCCGCGCGCCGCGTATTCCCACTGCGCTTCGGTGGGCAAAAAACTGACATCCCCGTTTGCGAAATCGCCGCGCCAGTCCCCGCCGTTCGCCCACAGCGCATATGCCTGTGCGCCAAACCACGAGACGAGCACCATCGGCTGATGTTGAGTGTCTGGCTTCGGCTCCCAACAACCGCGTTTCGACTGCAACTGAAAATGCCGCCCGCGGCGATCATCCGTAGCTACGCCGCACCACTCGGCGCGCACAACTTCGGTGGGTGCGGTCGAGTTCAAAAAACGGGCGAATGCCGAGACGGACACGGGCTCCGCGTCGATGAGGAAACTAGGCATCGCCACGCGATGCGTCGGCAACTGGTCGGGCAGCGCATCGGGTGCGGACGAACCGATTTCCACTTCAGCGGCGGGAATGAGCACGCAGCGCATTCCGTCGGTGAGGCGGCGAAATTGCGCGAAGCCCTGCTCATTCGGCAGCATCGTTTCGTGCAACGATCCGGAGCAGTTGGGCGGTCCTTCGAGCGTCCCGCCGAGCTGGGTGAAAGGGATCGCGTGACGATTCGGCGGCGCTGGTTCGCGCGCACCCCACCAGCTCTTGCGCTCAGGGCGTCCGCTTCCCCAATGATGGGCGACGATCCGAGACAATTCGCGCAGCGTGACGGAGCCCGTGATGAAAGGTAGTCGGTGTGCGTCGTCGGGAATCGACACCGCAAATTCCTCCTCGATCGCCATGATCAGTTCAACCAAGTCCAAACTGTCGATGTGGAGATCCTCGATCAGCCGGCTTTCCGGGCGAAGCCTCGCCAACGGCAACCCCTGCTGCTCCACGACAATGTTGAAAAGCCGATGCTCAATTTCCCAAAGAGCCGGCGGATGGTTCCGCGAGGTGTTCATCTTGCTAAAGAGCATCGGCAATTTGCCCATGTCGATCAATTGCGCGTGGCGGTGTCCGGGGAGCGCGCGCGTCTCGCGTGCTGGTTTTGGCGTCCCGCCGAAACGAACTTTCCTTGCCGCGTCGCGATGGAACTCGTGAACCATCTCGCAAACGATGCGCGAAGAAAGTCCGTCTCCGCGAGACGCGGAGACCAGCACGCGGGACGCGCGCGCTCCCCGGAATTCGTCTGCCCGCCCAAATGAATGGCCGCAATTTGTGAAACTTTCGTTCACGTTCGCCGCGAAATGAATACGCGCCTTCGCAGATTCTGCCGCAGGACCGTCATCGCGCTTTTCCTCGCCGCGCTGGCAATCGTCATCGGGCAGTGGCTCACGCCGTTTCCGGCGGCGCTGGAAAGTGAGCCGCCGGCAAGCACCGCGTTTCTCGACCGCCACGGGAAACCTTTGCGCACGCTGCTCGCGGAGGAGCAGCGGTTCGCGCGGCGGTGTTCCCTCCGGGACGTTTCGACGAACGTCATCGCCGCGACGCTTAGCGCGGAGGACAAACGGTTTCGTTCGCATTTCGGCGTGGATTTCCTGGCAATGGCGCGGGCGATTCGCGGCGGCGGGCGTTCGGGCGCTTCGACGATTTCGCAGCAAATCGTGAAGCTCGCGGAGCCGGGACCGCGCACGCTTTCCCGGAAGCTCGCGGAGATGTGGCTGGCGCTCCGAGTGGAGCGGAGCTGGGGGAAGGATCGCATCTTGGCCGAGTATCTGAACCGGCTCGACTACGGGAATCTCCAGGTCGGGATCGCGTCGGCGAGCCGTTACTATTTCGACAAGCCGCCGTCGGACTTGAGTGCCGCCGAGGCGGCGTTCCTCGCGGCGCTGCCAAAAGCGCCGACGCGGCTGAATCCGCACGCCAACTTCAGCGGAGCGCAGGAACGGCAGCGGTGGATTTTGCAGCGCATGAATTTGGACGGGAAACTCGATGCGGCGGCGCTGGCGCGCGCGGTGGATGAGCCGATTCGGCTGCGTTCGCGGGAGCGGGATTTTGAAGCGCCGCATTTCGTCGATCTGCTGCTGATGCGACGTGGGATATTGCGGCCCGAAGGCGGCGAAATCCGCACGACGCTCGATCTCGATCTGAACCGATTCGCCGAACGCGCGCTGACGGAAAATGTGCGGCGCATCGCGGACAAAAATGTGAGTGGCGGCGCGGCGGTGGTGATCGACAACGCGACCGGCGACGTGCTCGCGCTCGCGGGTGCGGGCGACTATTTCGAGGCGGGCGCGGGACAGGTGAACGGCGCGTGGATGATCCGCTCGCCCGGCTCGGCTATGAAACCTTTCACCTATCTCCTCGCGATCGAAGCGGGCGCCAATCCCTGCACCATCGTCGCGGACGTGCCCACGGATTTCGCGACGCCTAACGGCATCTACCGGCCGAACAATTACAACCATCGTTTTTACGGCCCCGTGAGTCTGCGCTTCGCGCTCGGCAATTCGCTGAACGTCGCCGCGATCCGCGCGCTCGAACTCGCGGGCGGGCCGGAAGTCCTCCAGCGCGCGATGCGCAACGTTGGCATCACCACGCTCGATCACCCCGCAGACTACTACGGCCTCGGCCTCACACTCGGGAATGGCGAGGTGCGCCTGCTCGAACTCGCGAACGCTTTTGCCACCCTCGGACGGCTCGGCGTGCATCGCCCGTATCGCTTGCTGCGCGAGCACGGCGTTGTCCTGCCGGCGCGCCGCATTTTCGATAAAGGCGCGAGTTTTCTCGTGGCGGATATGCTCGCAGACAATTCGGCGCGCGCGGCTTCGTTCGGGCTGAATTCGTATCTCGCGTTCGACTTTCCCGTCGCGTGCAAAACCGGCACGAGTTCCGACTATCGCGACAATTGGACGGTCGGCTACACGCCGGAATTCACCGTCGCCGTTTGGGTCGGGAATCCTGACGGAAAGCCAATGCAGGGCATCACCGGCGTGACCGGCGCGGCTCCCGTGATGCACGAGATTTTCACGCATCTGCGCGCGCGTTTTGGGACGACGTGGTTCGAACCGCCCGCGCGTATTTCCACGCACACGATCGACCCGCTCACGGGACGCCTCGCCGCGCGCGACGGAGTTTTGGAGAAATGCCTGCACATTCCCGAACCCGCCCGCGCGGATGACTGCGACGAGCAGGGCCGCGTCCGTCTTCCCGCTATTTACGCCGGATGGCTCGCGAGTCCGCAGAACAGCCTCGGCGATCTCGTCGCGAGCGCGGAGTCCTCGCCGGAGATGCGCATCCTGCAACCCGCGGCGGGCAGCATTTACTATCTCGATGGCGACCTCGCGCCGGACAGTCAGTGCATCCCACTTCGCGCGGAGGCGCGGGGGAACGTCGAGTGGTCGTGCGATTCGCTGCCGCTCGCGACCACCGACGCCGGCCAGCGCGCGGAGATTCGCGAAGGCCGTCACACCATCCTCGCGCGGGAAATTTCCAGCGGGCGCAAAGTGACGACGTGGATCGAAGTGAAGCGGTGGTAGTCCGCGGTGTTGCCGCCGCCAAACTTCTCCGCTTAGTCTCACCGCCCATGTCGAAATCCACCGACTCTGCCTACAAACTTGCCCGCGAACGCTACGCCAAACTCGGCGTCGATGCCGACGCTGCGCTGAAGCAACTCAACCGCATCGCCATCTCGCTACACTGCTGGCAGGGCGACGATGTGGGCGGTTTTGAAACGGGAAGCGGCGCGCTCGGCGGCGGGCTGGCCGTGACGGGAAATCATCCGGGCAAAGCGCGCACGCCGGATGAATTGCGCGCGGACATCGACAAGGCGCTGTCGCTCATTCCCGGAAAACACCGGCTGAATCTGCACGCTTTCTACGGGGAGTTTGGCGGGAAAAAAGTGGACCGCGACCAAATCGAACCCGCACATTTCAAGGGGTGGATCGCTTGGGCAAAACGGAACGGGCTCGGCCTCGATTTTAACCCGACATGCTTCTCGCACCCGAAAGCAGCGGACGGTTTCACGCTGTCGCATCGCGACTCGGGCGTGCGGAATTTCTGGATCGAACACTGCCAGCGCAGCCGCGAGATCGGCGCGGCGATGGGCAAAGCGCTCGGCTCACCGACCGTGACGAACGTGTGGATTCCCGACGGCTACAAAGACACGCCCGCCGACCGCAAAGCGCCACGCGAACGCCTCGCCAAATCGCTCGACGCCATCTTCAAAAAACCGCTGAACGCGAAGCACAATCTTGACGCGGTGGAGCCAAAGCTCTTCGGAATCGGGAGTGAAAGTTACGTCACCGGCTCGCACGAGTTTTACCTCGGCTACGCGATCACGCGGCAGAAATTGCTGTGCCTCGATGCCGGTCACTACCACCCGACGGAAGGCATCGCCGACAAGATTTGCAGCGTCCTGCAATACGTCCCGCGCCTGCTGCTGCACGTGAGCCGCGGCGTGCGCTGGGATAGCGATCACGTCGTCACCTTCACCGACGAACTCCAGGCCATCGCGCACGAGTTGGTCCGCGGCGATTTCCTCGACCGCGTGCATCTCGGCCTCGACTACTTCGACGCGAGCATCAACCGCGTCGCCGCCTGGGTCATCGGCACGCGCAATTTCCAAAAGGCGCTGCTGCTCGCCCTGCTCGAACCGCGCAAACTCCTGCGCGACGCAGAAGCTGCCGGAGATTTTACGACGCGCCTCGCCTTGCAGGAAGAGGCGAAGTCGATGCCGTTCGGCGCAGTCTGGGATCGGTTCTGCGAAGAGAAAGGCACGCCCGCCGGCGCGGCGTGGCTCGCGGAAGTGAAGCGTTACGAGAGCAGCGTGCTTTCAAAACGCGGCTAACACGCCCGGATGTCCGCTCCGCTGCTGCAACTTTCCGGAGTTCAAAAATCCTTCGGCGCAGTCCGTGCGTTGAAAGGCGTGTCGTTTGAATTGATCGCTGGCGAAGTCCACGCATTGCTCGGCGAAAACGGCGCGGGGAAATCCACGCTCATCAAAGTCATCACCGGCGCGCATCAGCCGGACGGCGGCACGATCACCGTCGCTGGCGAGGAAGTCTCGCAGCTCACTCCGTCGAAAGCGCGCGCCCTCGGCATCGCCTGTATCTATCAGCAACCGGCGCTCTTCCCCGATCTCTCCGTCGCGGAAAATATCGCGCTCCGTCTCGAAAAAACGTCCGCGTTTCATCGCATCCGCTGGAAGGAAAGCGCGACTCGCGCGAAGGAACTCCTCCACCGCATCGGCGCGGAAATCGACCCGGCGAAGGAAGTCCGCGAGCTTTCCATGCCCGAGCAGCAGCTCGTGGAAATCGCCTGCGCGCTCGGCTCCGGCGCGCGCATCGTCATCATGGACGAGCCCACCGCTTCGCTCACTCAAAAGGAGCAGCATCTCCTTTTCGCCGTCGTCCGCGACCTCCGCGCGCAAGGCGTCGGCGTCATCTACATTTCGCACCGGCTGGAGGAAATCTTCGCGCTCGCAGATCGCGTCACCGTCCTCCGCGATGGTGAAAGCGTTGGCACGAATGCGGTCGATCAACTCAACGAAGCGCAGATGATCAAGCTGATGGTCGGGCGTGAAGTTTCCTCGATTTATCCGCCTGCCGAAGGCGTGCCGGGCGAGATCGTCCTCGCTTTGAAAAACGTCGGCTGCACCGCGAGTGGCGTGCGCGGGGTGACGATCGAAGTGCGCGCCGGCGAGATCGTCGGCATGGCCGGACTCGTCGGAGCGGGCCGCACGGAACTCGCGCGCATCCTTTTCGGCATCACGCCCGCCGATGCTGGAGAAATCAGCCTTCGCGGCCAGCGCATCCGTATTTCCTCGCCCCAAAATGCCATCGCCCAAGGCATCGCCTACGTCCCCGAAGATCGCCGCCGACACGGCGTCATCTTGGAAATGCCGATCGCACAAAACATGACAATGGCCATCCATCCCGCGCTCTTTCCCGGAAGCTGGCTGCGCTTCAACACCGAGACCAAACTCGCACAGGATTTCATCCGCGACCTCGGCATCAAAGCCTACGGTCCCGAAGCGCCGGGCGGTTCGCTCAGCGGCGGAAATCAGCAAAAAGTCAGCGTCGCCCGCTGGCTCGCCACGAAGCCGAAACTGCTCATCCTCGACGAACCGACGCAAGGCGTGGATGTCGGCGCAAAGGCGGAGATTCACAAGATCATCCGCGCCCTCGCGAAAGACGGGCTCGCCGTGCTGATGATTTCCAGCGACCTCCCCGAAATCCTCGGCATGAGCGACCGCATCGCCGTGATGCGCGGCGGCGAACTCACCGCGATCCTCCCCGGTGGCAGCGACGCGCACACCGTCATGGCCGCCGCGCTCGGGCAAAGTGGAAAGGCGGCGGCGTGAACAAGTATTTCCGCGAACTCTCCGTCGCCTTTGCCCTCGCCCTGCTGGTTGGCGCGCTCGCCATTTTCGCCCCGCATTTTTTTGCCACGCAGCCGCTGCTCTCGCGCCTCACCGCGCAGACGCCCGCGCTCATCGCCGCGATCGGGATGACGCTCGTCATCGTCTCGCGGCAGATCGACATTTCCATTGGCTCGCAGTTCGGCATGTGCGCGGTCATTGCCGGATTGCTCGCCGCGGCAAAGCTGCCGCTCGTTGTGGTGCTCGCCGTGGCGGTCGGCGCGGGCGCTCTCATGGGCGCGCTGAACGGCGCGCTCGTCGCCTGGCTCGGGCTGCCGAGCATCGTCGTGACACTCGCGACGATGGTGACGTGGCAGGAGGCGCTGCGGCTGTGGCAGCAGGGGCGGCTGCTCAATCTGCCGCCCGGCGTGCAGTGGTTCGGACTCAGCCAGCCCGCGGGCCAGAAAGTGCTCATCATCCTGGCCGTCCTCGCCGCCGCGCTCGCAGCGTGGCTGATGAAAAACATCGCCGCTGGCCGTCGCGTGTATGCCGTCGGCACCGACGCCGAGGCGGCGCGGCTCGCGGGCATCGATCCGCGGCGCACGACGTTTGGCGTGTTCGTGCTGATGGGCGCGCTCACCGGCCTTGCTGCGATGATGAACGTGGTGCAATCCCCGCAAATCCAGCCGACCTGCGGCGACGGACTCGAGATGAAAGTGATCGCCGCTTGCGTCGTCGGCGGCGTCGCGGTGAGCGGCGGCCGCGGCAGTTTGTGGGGCGTCTTCCCCGGACTGCTTCTGCTCGCGAACGTCAACCCCGCGCTGACGCATTTCCACGTGCAGGCGTATTGGGAAAAAGCGATCCAGGGTTTCGTCATCCTGCTCGCCGTCATGGCCGACGGACTGCGCAGCAGGAGGAACCGCTAACTTGAAAACCGCCCTACCATGACGCCGAAGGCTCTGGACTGCGGTGATTCCTTCACCGCTATCGTGTGCGCGTTCTCTAAAGCGGTGAAGGAATCACCGCAGTCCAAGAGCCTTCGGCGTCACTAAATTCCCATGTCCAAAACTTCGCCTGCCGCCACTTGGAAAGCCCTGTTCGCCCGACACGAGACTATCCTGCTCTTCGTCCTCATCGCGGAGGTTGTGTTCTTCAATTCCGTTGGCCGGAATTTCGGCACCACCGACAACATCGCGAACATCGTCCGCCAATCCGTCGAAATCGGCCTGCTCGCTCTCGTCATGACGCCGATCATCCTCACCGCTGGCATCGACCTCTCCGTCGGCTCGCTCATGGGCCTGTGCGCGGTCGTCTTCGGCATGTTGTGGAAAGACGCTGCCCTTCCTCCGTGGCTCGCAGCCATCGGCGCGGTCGCCACCGGCGCGCTCGGTGGCGGTGTGAATGCCGCGCTCATCACGCGCCTCGGCCTCCCGCCGCTCATCGTCACGCTCGGCACGTTCTCGCTTTTCCGCGGACTCGCCGAAGCCTTCACCGGCGGCACCAAGGCATACACGAATTTCCCCGAATCCTTCCTCGCGCTCGGCAATTCCTTTTTCCTCGGCGTGCCCGTGCAGGCATGGATTTTCATCGCCGCCGCCATCGCGATTTGGCTGCTCGTGCATCGCACCACTTTCGGGCGCGGCTTTCGCGCGATCGGCTTTGCGCCGGAGGGTGCGCGCTATGCGGGCATCCCGGTCGAGCGCCGCGTCGCGCTCGCCTACACGCTCGCGGGCGCGGTCGCGGGACTCGCGGCCGTCATCTTCGTCTCGCGAGTCACCGAGGCGCGGGCAAATGCGGGCATCGGCTACGAACTCGCCGCCATCACTGCGGTCGTGCTCGGCGGCACCAGCATCTTCGGCGGAGTCGGCACCGTGCATGGCACGCTGCTTGGCGTCGCCGCAGTGGCCGTGCTCGCGAACGGCCTCTCGCGCATCATCAAAATCGTGGACATCTCGCGCGAACTCTCCGGGATGCTCACCGGCGCGCTGCTGCTACTCGCGCTGGCGGCGGGGGCGTTTGGAAAATGGCTTGGCGCGCGGCGTCCGAAATCCGGGTAGCACGCTCGTCCCGCCGAAACGAACTTTCAGAACGTATCGCTGCGAAGCGCGTGAACGAAATCCGAGACGACGCGTGAGTGAAGTCCGCGAAGGCGGGACGCGCGTTTTCCCCCGACCTCACTCTCCGTACGCCGCCACGCGGCTCTTCCAACCCGCCAGCCACCGCTGCTCATTCCGCGCGGGCGGCGAATTCTGCACGCGCCGTGTCAGGACCGCCGCCGCGCTCGCGCCAAACTCGCGCGCGCCGCCGCCGCCTTTCATCCCCGCCAGCACTTGCAACAGCCCCCAGCCTTCGCCGTTGTAGCGTTCCTCGGCCTTGATGCCTTCACCCTTGAAATTCACGTAGTCGATCAGCGCAAACGTCCCCGCGCCCGTCGCGCGAAGGCGCTCGAATTGCGCGCGCACATTTTCGCGCTGCGCGGCCGGCGCAGCGGCGAGCATCTTCGGCAAACTCTCCGTCATCCGCTGCGCGAGAAAACGACTCTGCAACCGCAGCGTGTCGAAAAGCAGTTCACGCAGCTCCTTCGCCCGCGCACCCTGAAACTCTGCCTGAAACTCCGCGCGCGAATTCCACGGACAATCACCCTGCGCCCACGCGGGCACCGCCGCGCCATTCGCCGCGAGGTATTTCGCCAGTTTCGGAAAACTCTCCTCAAACGGCCCGCGCTGCCCTTTCGGATACCAGATGAAATGTCCGATCCCGAGCGACGCGAAATTCTCGCCCGCGTTCCATGACGTCAGTCCGTCGCGCGTCCCGCCGCACTCGTTTTGCCAGACGCGGCGACCGATGGAGTCGAGTTCCTTGTCGGAAAGCGCGTGCGCGGGAACGATCGCGGTCATCAGCAAAAGCGGGGAAAGAAATCTGAAGTTCATTCCTCCGATCAAGTCACACCAAGAGCGCAAACTCCATTTGGAATTTCGGATCGCCCCGCTAGCATCGGCAGCCATGGAAAAATCCGACGGAATGAACTACGCCCCCGAAGGCAAGCCCGCGCCCGTGGTCGCGCCCGGCGAGTTTGTCTTCGCCGCCGCCGCGCTTGATCACGGCCACATCTACGGCCAGTGCAAAGGCCTCACGGAAGCGGGCGGCGAGCTGAAATATGTCTTCGATCCCGACCCCGCGAAGGTGGAAAAATTCCGCGGCGTTTTCCCCAATGCCCAGCCGCTGCCGAGCCTGGCAGCGTTGCTCGACAAAAGTGAAATCAAGCTCGTCGCTGCCGCTGCCGTCCCTAGCGAACGCGGCCCGCTGGGCTGCCGCGTGATGGATTCCGGCAAAGATTATTTCACCGATAAAACGCCCTTCACCACGCTCGCCCAGCTCGAAGCCGCCCGCGCGAAAGTCGCGGAGACGAAACGCAAATACGCGGTCTATTTCTCGGAAAGGCTGCACGTCGAATGCGCCGTGCGGGCCGGCCAGCTCATCGAACAGGGCGCGATCGGGCGCGTCGTGAATGTGATCGGCCTCGGCCCGCATCGCAGTTCACCCGCGTCGCGGCCGGACTGGTTTTGGTCGCGGGAAAAAACCGGCGGCATTCTTACCGACATTGGCTCGCACCAGTTCGAGCAGTTCCTGCATTACGCCGGGGCAAAGGACGCGAAAGTCGTGAACGCCTCGGTCGCGAACTATCATCATAAGCAGTATCCGGAGTTCGAGGACTGGGGCGATGCGAACCTAGTCGCGGACAACGGCGCGACGAACTACATCCGCATCGACTGGCTGAATCCCGACGGCCTGCGGACGTGGGGCGACGGGCGCACCTTCATCGTCGGCACCGAGGGCTACATGGAACTGCGGAAATATCTCAACGTCGCGACCGACCTGGAAGGCGATCACCTTTTTCTCGTCGATAAAACCGGCGAGCACCACATCCGCTGCCACGGCGAAGTCGGCTACCCATACTTTGGCCAGCTCATCCTCGACTGCCTGAACCGCACCGAAAACGCAATGACGCAGGAGCACACCTTCAAAGCCGCCGAGCTATGCCTTATCGCGCAGGAGATGGCGCGGCGGATCGAATGAGGCGGGGACTTACCCCTTCCACTTCTTCAGCAACGTGTCCGCCATTGCCGCGGGCGTCGGCGACACCGCGATCCCGGCAGCCTTCAAGGCCGCGATCTTGCCAGCGGCAGTCCCTTTTCCGCCAGAGACAATCGCCCCGGCGTGACCCATCCGCCGCCCCGGAGGCGCAGTCGCCCCGGCGATGAATGCCGCGATCGGCTTCGTGCAATGTTTCCCCGCCCACTCCGCCGCCCGCTCCTCGGCATCGCCGCCGATCTCCCCGATCATGATGATCGCCTCGGTTTCCGGGTCGTCGTTGAACATTTGCAGCACATCGAGATGGGAAGTCCCATTCACGGGATCGCCACCGATTCCGACACAGGTGCTTTGGCCATAGCCACGGGTAGTTAGCTGCCACACTGCCTCGTAGGTCAGCGTCCCACTTCTGGAAACCACACCCACGTTGCCACGCTTGTGAATATACCCCGGCGCGATGCCGATCCGGCAGCCGCCCTGCGATTTTTCACCGGTCCCCGGCGTCACGATGCCAGGGCAATTCGGCCCGATAAGTCGCGTCTTCGCACTACCCAGCACGTGTTTCACCTTCACCATGTCATTGACGGGAATCCCCTCCGTGATCGCCACCACCAGCTTCAGCTCCGCGTCGATGCACTCCAGGATGGCATCCGCCGCGAAGGGCGGAGGCACAAAGATCGCCGACACCGTCGCACCCGTCACCCGTGCTGCTTCTTCCACCGTGTCGAAAATCGGAATGCGATGCGTGCCATGATCAAAGGTCAACCCACCCTTCCCCGGCGTCACGCCCGCGACCACTTTCGTTCCATAGTCGAGCGAGAGCCTGGCATGCTTCGAGCCAAACTCGCCGGTGATACCCTGCACGAGCACTTTAGTTTCTGGAGTAACGTAGATAGCCATTGGTAAAAGGGTTCGCTGTTAGTGATGTCCGGGTTTGCGCCTGTGGATGACGAGGCTGTTTCCATCTGGATCAGCGACGACAGCCATGTGGCACACAGGAGATTCAAAAGGCTCAAGGCGGAAAGTAACACCCGCGGTCTTCAATTCAACGATGGCCGCATCGAAATCCTCGACTTCCAGCGCCGCGGACCCTCCGTCCGTATTGGGTTTCCAATCCGGTGACATGTTAGTGATGGCCAGCGTGTGGGCGCCGATTTCGTATTCCACAAATTGCATCTCAGGCGTCGGCCCACCCACCATTCCGGGCGTCAGCCCCAGCAATCCCTCATAGAAAGCGCGGGCGCGGGGCATGTCGGTGACTGGGTAGCCAGTGAAGGCGATTTCGGTGATTTTCATGGGTTCAGTCGGGAAGTTGGTTCGCATCCAGAATGGCCTTCAATTGCGCGACGACAAGCAAGTCCTTCGGTCTCCCCACCACTTTCTTTGCATGGATCAGCGTCGGGCAGTCCAGAAAGCGGCATTCACCAAAGGGCAGCTTGATCGAAACACTGTGTGCCCTGGCAAATTCGTAGTCCCCCACGTCCGGCAGCAAGCCCAGACAGTCGATCTGCCCGTAGTCGGTCTTGAGATAGACGTTCTTAAATCCAAGTGCCATGTCCGCAGGCAGGGTAAAGGGGATCTTCTGCGGCGTCATGCGATGGCATGGGTGCAAATCCGAAAACGCGGCATGGAGACGGCACAAGTTATCGCCCTGAAGCGGGCAGCAGATATCGACATCCAAGGTAACATACGTCGAACCATGGACGAATGCCGCGTAACCTCCGATGACAACGAATTCCACATCCTCCCGCACCAGCCGCTCAAGAAGCCCTTCAAGGTTCGCCATACTGCTTCCCAAACGATTCCCGTGTTGAAAGCATCAAATCCAGCGCACGCGCATGATCCCGCACTCTCTCCGCAGGCGTCTTCTTCCAGCTCTCATACAGCATCACCGCATCCATCCCCATCGCCACGACCTCCCGCCACGCTGCCGTGTCCGGCACCGGGAGGAGCAGTGGCTCATCGAGCGGCATTCCGTGCGATGATGTGATCGTGAGCATGGCAGCCAATTCCTAGGCTGCCTTCACCGCCGCCACGATCTTCTCCGCCGCGTCCGCGATGTCGCTCCCGGTGATCACAGCCAGGCCGCTTCCGGCCAGCGTTTTCTTGCCGGCTTCCACGTTGTTCCCCTCCAGGCGCACGACCAGCGGGATGTCCAGCTCGGTTTCGCGCGCCGCGGCCACGATGCCATTTGCGATGACATCGCAATCCATGATCCCGCCGAAGATATTCACCAGGATGCCCTTCACGTTGGCATCGCTCAGGATGATCTTGAAGGCACTGGTCACCTGTTCCTTGGTCGCGCCACCGCCGACATCCAGGAAATTCGCGGGCCGTCCGCCGCAATGCTGGATGATGTCCATGGTCGCCATCGCCAAACCCGCCCCATTCACAAGGCACGCGATGTCGCCGTCCAGCCCGATATAGTTTAGCCCGAATTCCGACGCAGCAACCTCGCGCGGGTCTTCCTCCGACTTATCCCTCAATGCCACCACCTCGGCCTGACGATAGAGCGCGTTGTCATCAAAGTTAAACTTCGCATCCAGCGCCAGCAGCAAGCCATCGGGGGTCACCACCAAAGGGTTTACTTCGATCTGGGAGCAATCCCTTGCCATGAACAGGCGGAACATCGCGCCAAAGAGCTTGCCAGCCTGGGTCATTTGCTTGCCTTTCAACCCCAATGCCGCGGCCAGCTTCCGGGTTTGATAGGCTTGCAGACCCAGCGCCGGGTGGATCGCTTCGCGGAAAATAAGATGCGGCGTCTTGTCGGCCACAGCCTCGATGTCCATGCCTCCCTCCGTGCTCGCGATCACGATCGGCGCGCTGCTGGCGCGATCCATTAGGATCGCGAAGTAAAGCTCCCGCTCGATATCCACCGCCTCCGCCACCAGCACCTTGCCCACCAACTTCCCATCCGGCCCGGTCTGATGCGTCACCAGCGTCTGTCCAAGCATTTTCCCCGCGATCTCTCCCGCTTTCTCAGGCGTCTCGCAGAGATGCACGCCGCCCTTGAACCCATTTGTAAAAGTCCCCTTCCCCCGCCCGCCCGCATGAATTTGCGCCTTCACCATGATCTTGTCCGTGCCGAGTTCGCGGGCCACGGCGATAGCTTCCGCCGCGGTCGTTGCCACGCGACCCTTCGAGGTTGCCACGCCGAATTGCTCGAAAAGTTCGCGGGCCTGGTATTCGTGAATGTTCATGGAAAAAGTTGAGAGTTGTTAGTCGAGAGTCGAGAGTCGCAGCGGTCAAAGAAGAGGCTGCGCCCTTGCCGACGCGGCTCTCAACTCTCAACCTTCCACTCTCCACTCCTCCGAAGCCTAGCCGCCCGAACCCACGTATTGCGCCGAGTAGGTCTCGAACTTCGCGTTCGATCCCACGGATGGCGCCTTCTCCACATCATAGACGGTATTGCCGACGATCGACTCGGACTTGGTATCCCAGATCATCACCGCCTTTTTAGCCTTCGGCGAGGTTTTCGAATTCTTCTCCGTATCCACGGCGATGTAGCGCACGCGCTTCTTTTTCAGGGTCGCCTTTTTGGTCGGGGACATCCGTCCATAGTAAACCTTCGCGCGCTGCTCGGCGACACGCCGCTGACGCTCCGTGGCCTGATGTTTCGCGATGACGAAGGCAGTCGCCGCAGCGATCGCGCCAGCCGCCGCGCCGATGGCAATGGATTGCCCGGTGCTCGCCCCGGCCGCCCGCGCGATCGAGCCCGCGGCGACACCGGTTAGCCCGCCAAACATGGCGGCATTTTCTCCGGGAGTGAGATTTTCGCAGCCCGTCACAAAGATCGCGGCGGTCGCGGAAAGGGAGGCAATGGAAGTAGTAAGGCGATTCATGTCGCGCGTTGTATTGGCCACCCTGCGGCTGTGCAAGCGTTGAAAATGGAAAACTCGCCCACGCGTCGCGTCGCTCACTGCGCCGGTGCGCGCACGCGATAGTAGCGCGGCGCGGGGTCAGGCGCGCTGTCGGTGAAGGCGTGCGGGCTGCTCGTGGTGGCGGTGATGTCGCTGCCGAGCGGCGTCCATCCGGCGAGGTCGGTGCTCGTCATCACGCGATACGTTTTTCCCGCGATCGCGGGGAAAGTCACGGTGATGCTGCCGTCCGGGTTGCGCGCGATTTGCGTGATTTTGAAAACGCTGGCGGGATCGCCGGCGTCGGTGCCGGCAGCTTGTTCGGCGAGGTTTGATGAGCCGTCGCCATCCGCGTCGGCGGGTGCGCCGCCGGGCGACGCGGTGCCCGCAAACCAGCTCGTGGAGCTGCCGGGCGGGCCGCTCACGAAGTGGAGCGAGCTGCCATCCGCATCCGGCCACGGCGCGGCGCGCTGGTAGGTGAAGGTGAAAATCGTCGCGCCCAGCGCGCTGGTCAGCGTGAGGAGTTCGCCGTCGTTATCCAGCTTGCCGGTGTAGGGGCCGAGCGCGGTCGCGCCGGGATGCCGTGTGGCGAATTGCGCCGGATTCCGCGCGAGGACGAGGAATGCGCCGGGCGCGAGCGTGGTGCCGCCGGGGAAGGTGAACGCGACGCCCGCGGTGAATGCGCACGCGCTGAGATCGAGCGCGGCGGCGCCGCTGTTTTGTAGCTCGATGAATTCAAACTCATCGCCATCGATCCCGCCAGCGCCGGGCGGATCGTAGCACAGCTCGGTGACGATGAGCGGCGAGAGATCCTGCCCTGGCTGGAAGGTCGCCGCGGTCAGCGCGCTCCATTCCCCGGTCGCGGTTTTTTTTGCGCGCGAGCGGACGGTGGTGAGCCCGGCGAGCGGGATGGGCGCGGAGTAAAGCGACGTGCCGACCGCACTCGGGTCGGTGCCATTCGTCGTGAAGTGCAGCGTGTAGCCCGCGCCGTTTGGCTGCGTGATCGCGAGCGTGAAGCCGGGAGCGAACGCGCCGCCGTGTTGCGAAAACGCGGGCGCATTGAAGCTCGGATAGACGCCCGCATTTCGAAATCGAATGAGTGCGCGGCTGACGAACTGCGGCCAATACGTCGAATCCATCCACGCCGCGGCGGCGAGCCACTCGACCTCGCGCTTGAACGGCGTGGCGCGCTGGTAGTCGCCCCACCGCGCGCTCTCAGCGACGATGGCTTTGTCCAGCAGCGCCTGGATGCCGTGCCAGCGCGCGGACATCGCGGCTTGCGTGAGCGGCCCGCCATTGAAAAAAAGCGCCTGCACGCGGTCGCCGAACTGGCGCTTGAATCCGGCATTCGTGCGCGCGCTGCCGTAGAGCTGCGCGGGGCGCGCCGCCTGGTTCACGAGTTCGTAAAGGGTGCCGCTGGCGGTGTGCTGCTTGAGGATCGAGGTGTTCGAGATTTCCTGATCCCACGAGAGAAACTTGAAGCCTGTATCCGGATCGGTGCGGCGGCGCATCCCATACCAGTTTTTATCCGGCCAATCGTCCGCGCCCTGCGCGATGTGGATGATCATGTAGTCGATCAGATTGGCCACATCGAGCAGCACGGGATACGCGAGATTGCGCGTGCCGTTCGCATTGCGCCCTTGCGCCCGCTGGTAGGTCGCTTCGCTCGAAAAAGCGGTCGTGCCCGCGAGCGCGAGCAGTTGATCCCACGCGGCGCGCTCCCCGTCGGCGAGATTGTCGTAATCCTTCACCACATCCCACTCGGAACGCGCGCCGCCGAAATGCTCGGCGGCAAATTTGTTGTCGAGATGTTCGATGACGTTGATGAGCCCCCAATACACGCCATTCAAAAAAAGATGCGCATAACGTCCCCGCGCCGAAGTGCCGCTGGCGGCGAGATGCGTGGCGCGGAAAAGCTCGTCGCGGATGTAAGCAGCCTCCGCGCGTTTCCACCGCGTGTCGCCATCGACCACGGTGTTCGCCGAGTCCGAGCACGGCCACGTATCGGTCGAGAGCGACTTCAGCACGAGCCGGTCGAAGCTCGTGACGCCGCTGCCGGGAAAGACATCCTGATTCAGCGAACGCGCGCCGTAGTCGCCGGAAAAATTCAGGCTGAAACCGTGCTTCGGCGTGAAGTCTTTGCTGCGTGAAATGTTGCCGTGAATATTGAGCGCGCAGTCTTCCTGCCAGTTCGTGAGCGCCGCGGCGGGGTCGATCCATTCGGCGGAAACGGCGACCGCGGGCAGCTCCGGCGCCTGCTGCGAGCCGGTGAAGGAAGCCGAGCCGTAGAGCGCGACGATGTCGCTCAGTTTCCCCACGACGCTGATGGTCGGGATCGACAGCAGCGCGTCGGCGATGCTGTGTCCGGGCAGCGTCGAGCCAGTCACGTCCGGGTCCATCTGGTAATCGCCCGGATGCCCCGTCGGCCACGTCACCGGCCAGCCGGGTATCGCGGCCGGTTGCGCGGCGACTTGCGCGGCAAAGAGATAGGTTTGCGTGTCGGCGTTGGTGGCGAGCAGGCCGCTCTTGAATGCCGCGGCGCGCACCATCGTCGTGCCATTGATCGCGATGGTCGCCGTCGGTGGATTCACCTGCGCGCCATTCGTCAGCGTCGGCACGCTGCCATTGAGCGTATAAACGAGCGTCGCACCCGGCGTGGCGCACGAGATCGTGGTGGAAAATGGCGCGCTGAACCAACCGCGCCCGACGCTGAACTGCGTATCCGCGACGAAGCCCGATACGCCCGCCGAGTTCGGCCCGCCCGCCGTCGCCGTCGGCAGGAAGCGGCCCGCCGTCGTCCGCGCTTTCGCCAACTCGGGCAGGATGAGCAGTTCATTGCTGGCGACGTTTTCATTCAGCGCGTGGATGGCGAGGACGTTCGCGCCCTGCGCGAGCTGCGCCGCGCCGCCGGGGATTTCCAGCGACTCCCACACCAGCGCCGCGACGCGTGTGCGATCGGCGGCGGCGGGCGAATTCCACTGCGGCACGGCGGGGGCATTGCGACGCGCGATTTCCTCCCCGTTCAGATAGGCGACGAAACCGTCCTCATACTTCACGCGCAGCCGCAGCGTGTCGAAGTCCGCCGCGCCCGTGAACGTGAACGGAAACCGCGCGTAAGCCGTCGCGTTCACCCCGCGCATCGGCAGCAGATTCGTGCCGATGAGATTCGTGAAGCCCAGCAGATTCAGCGGCGATGCGCCCTGCGCCAGCGCGCCGATTTCCACCGGGGAAAGCGCGCGATTCCACACCGCGAAGTCGTCCGCCTTCCCTCCATACGTCCCCCACGGCGCGTAGCCAAGGTAGAGCGAACGGATGAGCCCGATGCCCGGCGTGCTCGCCGTCGTCGTCAGCAGCGCGCCATTGAGCCAGATTTGCAGCGCGCCGTTTCCCTTCGTGAAAACGTAGTGGTTCCAAAGGCCGCGCCATTTCGTCGGGTCCGGCACGGAGACGAACGCGCGCTGACCCGCGCCGACCCCGCCGCAATCCCAATACACGACCGCGTCACTCCACGGCGTGTGCGCGTTCAGCACCCGCGTGCCGGTGCCGCCCGTCGTGCTGTCGCCGTAGAAAAGCGAATCCGGCTGCGGCTGCGTGGCGTCGCCGAAAATCCACACACTCACGCTCACCGCATCCGCGCTCGAAATCGAATCCAGCGCGCCCGTTGCGGCGGAGCCCACGCGCACACGGTTCGTGCCGGTGTTCGGAAAATTCATCGCGCGATCGCCCGCGCTTCCCGTGCGCCCGCCCGCGTTTGCCGTGAATGCCGCGCCGCCCTCGACCGTGCCGTGCCGTGCATTGCCGCTGAGGTCGCCGGCCTGCGTGGCGATCGCCGCGTCATTGAAATCGTAAAACAGCACGAGCCCCGCGCTCGCGCCGCCAATGTCGTAGCCCGCGCCTGCCGTGCCGCTGATCCACCCGCCGTCGGCAAATGTGGCGTGCGTCCACGTCGCGCCAAGCGTCGCATCGGTCGGAATCAGCGCGCGCGCCACCCCGCCCTGCTGCACGAGATTCGGCGCGAAAATTTCCAGCGCCGTGCCGTAGCCGATGTCCTCGCGCTGCGCCGGGTAGTTGAGAAATTCCGACGCCACCGAGCCATCGGGCCGCTTCAGCAGCACGGACTCGCCCGCGTTGTTGAGCTGGAAATTCGTATGCAGCATCGCCGCCGGATTCGCGCGATTTTTCCCCGAGGCAAACACCACGAGATACCCGCGCCCCGCCAGCGTCACCGCCGGGATGCGCCATTTCATCGGCACCGCCGGATCATCGCTCAACCACCAGCCATCGAGACTCACCGCCGTCGCCGTCGTATTCAGCAGCTCGATCCAGTCGGGATTCGCGCCATCTTCATCCGCCGCCGACGCCGCGTTCTCGGCGACGAACTCATTGATCACCACCTGCGCATCCAGCGCGCCCGTGAGCAGGGCAAAACCAAAGACTGCGACGCGGCGGAAATTTTGCACGGCGGAGAGGAAGGCAGCGGCACGCTCAGGTCGAAACCGCGCCAAAGAGTTTTCTGTTCGGTATTTCATTGGGGGAATCCGCGGCTGCATGTCGCAAGTACGGATGCGCCCATGCTCCGGCAAGGGGAAGTTTCCACACATGCCGAATGCGACGCGCAAGATTGCGCATCTCAACGGGCGTTCCGCCACTTCACGCGTGCCCTACTGCTTCGCCGCGAGTTCCTTTTCCGCCGCCTCCGCGACCTCACCCATCGGTCGGCCATTGTGATCGGTGCCATCCTTGTAAGTCGTCTTCAACTCGCCGAACAACGACCGCGCCTTGTCCTTCTCGCCTTTGTCCCAAAGCGTCAGCGCCAGCACGAAGCGCCCGTAACCACCGACCTGACATCCGTTGAAGTAATAACAGTCGCTAAACTTCTCCACCGCGCGCGAGAGATATTCGAGCCGCTCCGCGCCCTCGCTCGCCTGACCGAGGTAAAGTGTGGCGCAACCCGTCCGATTGGCCTCGCCGTATTTTCCCAGCAATTGCTTCAAACTCTCCTTCGCTTCCGGGCTGCGTTTTCCCTTCGTGTTCGCGACTTGGTAAAGCGTCTCGATTTCCCCGAGTTGCTCAAAGGTGTAACGCTGCTTGTCTTCCGCAGCCCGCACGCGCGCCGCCTGCCGGTTTTTCTCCACCAAACGCGCCGCATCTTCCTTCCTTTTATCCTCGCCAGTATTTGCAGGTCGCGTCTCTGCCGAAGTTGCAGCGGCAGCGGGTTTGGATCCAAACACAACCTTCTGAACATTGGCCCCGCGACAAATACTGAGAGTATCATTGATCAACTTGTAGTCGGTAGCTGGGTCTCCGTAGATAAGAACTGAGTGATCGGCATCCAGTTTTGTGAGCGCATTAAGTTTCGTGGCCAGTCCTTCGAGCGAAATGACTTTTCCATTCAGCAAAATCGAACCGTCCGCATTCACGTTGAGTTTCGTTTGATTCGCTTCAGTGGAAATTTTCTCCAAAGGCCGTGCTTCCAGAGCCGCGAGCGTTTCTTCAAAGTCTTTGCGCATATCCCCGGTCGCGCCGGGCTTCGCGAGCAGAGCTTTGATCGCAGGCGCTTGGGCCGCGTTGCCGTAAGCGCGCAAATTGCGCAGCGCATTGTTCCGCAGGTAAGGCACGCTGCGCGCCTCGATCATTTTCATCATCGCCTCCGCGACCAGCCCGAATTGCGCGCGATCCACACCTTGTTGCAAACCCCACGCCGAACGGCCCGCGATGTTCGTCGTGTCAGGATGCGCGAGCAATTCGATCAGCCGCTTGCACGACGCCTCGCTCTTGTTCGCCTGCGTGCTCAGCGTGCCGTAGAAAAAATTGTAGCCGACGCTGCCGTTGCTGGCCTGGTCGATGTCTTGGCAAAATTCGAGCACCTTCGCCTCGATCTCCGGCGAAAGTTTCACGCCCCACATCGCATGCGCCACGCTGCGCGAATCGCGCGGCAGATTCGCCATCAGCTTGAGAATTGCGTCGCTCGCCGCCTTGTCCCGGACATCGTGTTTCTTGAGTTGAACGATCACGCCCGTCAGACGGTCGCGCACTTCAGCGGCAGCATCATCGGCGAGAGCGAAAATGCGTGGAAGGTCTTCCGGGTCAGCGCCAGTCATGGTGAAGGCGCTGGCCGCCGCCCCGCGCGTCGCTGCATCACTCGATGCAAGTAGCGCGCGCACGGCCGGCCGAAACGAAGCCTTGTCGAACTCGATCGGCCCGAGTTGCACAAATGCCGTCACACCCGCCCGCGCCTCATCCGTATTTTCACCTGTCATCGTCGCGCGGATGCGCTCGATCGCCGCCGCGCGCTTCGCCGGATCGTCGAGTTGAAAAGCATCGGCGATCCACGCCTTCGCCTCGGTGGCGGCCTTTTGCGCGACTTCTTTGTCATTCGGTTTTGCAACTACATCTGCTGGTTTCGCATCGTCCGCCTGTGCATGAAAAATCGCGGCAAGCGCGAGCGCGGTGAGCAGCGCGGGAAGGCCGAGGCTCCACCCGCCGGTGGGTGATTCGACCTGCGCGGGTCGCACGATGCGCTGGATGCGTGCGAGCAGGCTGCCGCCGGTCGCGGCGAGTGCGGATTGCGAATCAAGTCGCAGCTCGGCCAACTGCGCGAGTGCTCCGACGTAAACGCGGCGGTCGGCGCAGATTTCGAGCGCGAGATCGTCCGCCGCATTTTCCCGCTCCTGCCGTGCGCAACGTCCGATCCACCAGATCGCGGGGTGATAGAAAAACAGCGTCTCGATGGCGACCTGCGCGAGATTGCTCCACGCATCGCGGCGGGCGAGGTGTGCGAGTTCGTGCGCGAGGATCGCTTCGATTTCCCGCTCGCTCAGGCCGCTGATGACCCGCAGCGGAAGCAGGACCACGGGCTTGAACAAACCGGCGAGCATCGGCACCGCGGCCTCCGCGGATTCCACGAGGCGGACTCCGGCGGCGCGTCCAAATCTTTCCAGCAATCGCGTGAAAGTCCGCTGCAATTCCGGTCGCGCGTTCGAACCGTTGCACCGCATTGCGCGCAGCCGCTGCCATCCGATACAATGCCGCGCTGTGAGCAGCGCGACGCCGAGCATCCACGCGGCGGAAATCCACGGGAGAAGCATCGCAAAATTCTCGCGCCACGAGCGCGTCGCACCGATCGGCGCATTCAGGGCGGGCGTCAGCGATGATGTTTTTTCTGACGAAACGAGTGACGCGGATTCGAGTGGATCGAGTGTCGTGCGCGGCGCGGCGATTTCTGCGGCCAGTGGTGATCCTGGCGCAGAAATCGTCACAGCATTCATCCGCCACGCCGAGCCCGCGACGCTCGCCGCAAAAGCGATTAGCCCGATCATGCAGACCGCATGGCGCGTTGCAGCGCGGCATTTTCGCGAGCAACGCAGCGCAATCGCGATGACGGCGGCGATGAGCGCGCCCTGCCACAGCGAATGGAGCAAGGCCCAGCCAAGGCGCTCGGCAAGTGTGATGAGAAAATCAGGGGACGTGTTCGGGTTCATGGTGCGAGTTCGTTGAGGAGTTTGCGAATTTCACGGAGTTCCGCGGCGGAGACTTTGCGCGCACCGAGCGCCTGCACGACCAGCTCCTGCACCGAACCGCCAAACGCGCGCTCCAGCAGGTCGCCGACCATCTGCTTTTTCGTGCGCGCCTCCGGCACCGCTGGCGCGAAAACGTGCGTGCGATCGCGATCCTCGCGCGAGACGAGGCCCTTGCCATTCATGATCTGGAGAAAACGCAGGACCGTCGTGTAAGCGAGCGGCTCGGGGCGCGCGGCGTTCACCGCATCGAGCACTTCGCGGACGTTGCTCGGGCCGCGTTTCCACAGCACGCGGAGGATCGCGAGTTCGGCGTCGGTCGGGCGCGGCGGCTGCGGAATGAGAGGCGATTTTTTAGGCACGGGGCGAGCTTTACTAAGTTGTTAGTAGAACGTCTACTAATTTCTTAGTAGCATGGCCATCCTTACGCCGAAGGCTCTCGGACTGCGGTGATTCCTTCAGCGCTCTTGCCATGCGAAAGCTGCGGAGGAACCGCAGCAGTCCAAAGCCTTCGGCGTCACGAATTCAGACCTCTCGCAAAATAAAATCCACCGCCTCCGCGAAGTCCGTCGCGACAAACGTCGCCGCCACGCCATTCGCCCCCGCACCCTCGCCCGTCCGCACGAGAATCGACCGCACGCCCGCGCGCACGCCCGCCTCCACGTCGCCCGTGCGATCGCCCACCATCCACGAGTGCGCGAGGTCGAGCGAGAGGTCGCGGGCCGCTTCCAGCAGCATCCCCGGCCCCGGCTTGCGCCGCTCGCCCGCGGTGTCCGGATGGTCCGCGCAGAAATACGTGGCGTCGATCAAGCCATCGCCCAGCACTTCCAGCACGCGCGCATTCACCCGCTCGAAATCCGCCACGGTAAAATATCCACGCCCGATGCCGCTCTGATTTGTGACGATCACCGTCTTAAACCCGCGCGCTTTCAAACGAGCGAGCGCCGCCGCCACGCCCGGATAAACCTCCACGAGCGCCGGATCGCCGACGTAACCCGGGTCGTGCATGAGCGTGCCGTCGCGATCGAGGAAGACGGCGCGTGTGAGTGAATTCATCGCGAGAATTATAGACTGCGAAGCAAGCACGCCAAAGTTTTCCCGCCGCTCAGGCTTGTGAAGATACCGCACGTTCAACTACCGAATCATCATGTCCCTCTCCCGTCGCTCCTTCCTCCAGCAACTCGCCGCCGGTGCCGCCACCGCCCCTTTCATCACGCGCGGCCTGCGCGCCCAATCGCCGAACGGCAAAATCCGCCATGCCACTTTCGGCGCATCGGGAATGGGGTGGGCCGATGTGACGGCCATCGCCGGGCATCCGGCGATCGAGGTCGTCGCGGCGTGCGACGTGGATGAAAAGCGCGCCGCGGAGTTTCGCAAAAAATTCCCCGACGCGCGCATTTACACCGACTACCGCGAGCTGCTCGACAAGGAGAAGGATTTGCAAACGGTGAACGTCTCGACGCCCGACCACATGCACGCGCCGATTGGCATGAGCGCGATGCAACGCGGGCTGCACGTCTATGGCCAGAAGCCGCTCACGCACGGTATTTTTGAAACGCGCCGCCTCACCGAATTTGCGCGCGAGAAAAAGCTCGTGACGCAGATGGGCATCCAGATTCACAGCAGCACCGAGTATCGCACTGCCGTGATGATGGTGCAGGCGGGCGCGATCGGGAAGATCAAGGAAGTCCACACCTGGAGCAGCAAGACGTGGGGCGACACTGGCGCGATGCCGGAGAAGACCGATCCGGTGCCGGAGGGATTGGATTGGGACAAGTGGCTCGGCGTTTCCGCGGAGCGCCCGTTCATCGGAGGCGGCTGGTATCATCCGGGAAACTGGCGGCGTCGGCTCGATTTCGGCACGGGCACTTTCGGCGACATGGGCTGCCACATTTACGATCCCGTTTTCAAAGCACTCGCGCTCACCGCACCGATCACCGTCCGCAGCGAGGGAGCCGCGCCGAATGCGCATTCGTGGGCGACGGACGCGATCATCAAATACGTTTTCCCAGGCACTGAATACACGGACGGCAAGACCGTCGCGGTGACGTGGTACGACGGAAAGCAACGCCCGCCTGCCGAAATCCAAGCTCTCGCGACCGACCCATCTCAGACCGACGAGAAGAAGAAAGCCCTGCCAGACCAAGGCAGCATCTTTATCGGCACGAAAGGCGTGATGCTGCTCCCGCACATCGCCCAGCCAAAACTGTTCGGTGAAGCGAAGGGCGCGACCTTTGACAAGGAAGACGGCGAAGATCACTGGCATCAATTCGTCAACGCCGTGCAAGGCCAGGGGAAACCGGGCGCAAATTTCGAATACGCCGGCCCGCTCACTGAAGCCGTCCTGCTTGGTTCCGTCGCCACACGTTTCCCGATGACCACGCTGGATTGGGACGCCGCTGCGCTGAAATTCACGAACACCGCGGAGGCTGATGCGTTTGTCCGCCGGGCGTATCGCAAAGGTTGGGAAGTCGCCGGACTGTAGGAGTAGCTGCGACGGGGGCGTCGCAGCCACGAGCTACTCCTTCGGCGGATCGATCTCCTTCACCGCCGCGCCGTGCGTTTCGCTCAGCACGAGGATTGCGATCTTCGCCACTTCGTTTAGCTCGTTCGGCCGCAGCATTTGGTAGTCGAGGCTCTTCCCGTCGATTGGTCGCGGTTGCGGTGAGGGCGGCACGGCGCCGTCGGTGCTATTCAGGCTCGCGTAGTCGAACTTCCCGCGCAGGTCCGTGTAGCCGTCTTTGAAAAAGCGCACCGTGCCGTTCTTCAGGCGCGCGTAGACTTTCACGTAAGCCTTGCTCACCGGCTTGTCCGCGGCCTGGTCACGCAGTTCGAGACGGCCGTAGCTTTCAGACAGCGTGAGCTTGAATGTATTGGCGTGATACGCTTGGGCCTTGCGCTGGCCTGCGCCGAGGATTTCCACAAGCACGTTCGCCTTCGCAAATTCTCCTGGCAGCGGAATGTCGAGCACGTCCTTGCCTTCGGGCAAAGCCTGCGTCGCGGTGCGCGTGGGTTTGATGATCGAGAAACGCGCCGGATCTTCGCTCACGAATGGGCTGCTGCTGAACAGGAACTCGGGGTCCATCAGGTAATAGTTCACAGTGACCTTGCGCAGATTTTTCCAAGTCAACGCGATCGACCGATTCTCCACTTTGAAATCGAACGCCGGCTCCGCCGCCGCGAGTTCGGCCTGCTGTTTTTCGCGATCCGGCTTGTCGCCAGCACGCGCCACTTTCTTGCCTTCGATCTCATCGATCTGTGCGCTGGCTTCGGCGAAAATCGCGCGCCAGCGGTCCACGGGATAGTCACTGTATTGCGCCACGATCGCTCGCGCATCGGCCAGCTTCTCTTCGTAGAACGCGGCATAGGTGCGGAAGTAATCGTGCTGCAATTTCGTAGCTAGGGCTTCAGCCCTAATACCCTGAAAGCGCGCCAGCGCCTCCTCGACGCGATCTTGCAAAAACAGAAAGTACACCACGCTCATGTCATCCATCGCCGCCAGCGTCGGCTTGTAAGCGAGGATATTCAGCAAGTGCTGGTATTGCTCGCGAAAGACCGGGTTCGCGATCTTTGGTTCCGCGCCGAGGCGATGGGTGCGCTGATTCACGAGCGGCGAGTATTCGAGGTGTTCGTAGGCGCGACGTTCGATCGGGTCGATCGTCACGAGCTTCGTATCCAGCCACGCGCCGCATTGCGCGAGGAAGTCATCGCGATGCCGCAGCCATTCGCCCAGCGCCGCCTTGTCATTGTGGACCACGCCATAGCTGTAGATCACATCGCTATACAGATGCCGCTTCTCGATCGTCGCGATGAGCCGGCGGAAAAAATCCACGCCCTTCCGCGCCCGCCACGCCACACGCTCCAGGTCCAGTCGCTCGATGTTGTTCTGCTCGATGAACGTCCACACCTCCTCGTCGCCGCCATATTGCGAGATGTAATCCCACGATGCCTTATCGACCTGCGAGAGCTGCTTCACGACTTTGAAAGTCGTCGCCTTCGCCGCACCAGCGCTCTTTCCGGCGAGACTGACATTTAGCGGGAAATGCGGGAACGCCGCGTCCTTCGCCGATGGCGCGGGGAAGTAGAAATGATATTCGAGCTGCTGCGTGGTGTAAGGCTCCAGTCGCACGAAACGGCTGCGCGTCGCCTTGCTGCCGAGCACCGGCAGCGCGCCCTGCGGGATCTGCGTGAGCAGATCGAGCTTCAGCGGCGTGGACGTCGGATTCGTGATCACGAGCTGCGCGCCATACACGACGCCGCTCAGGAATTCATCCGTCACAAACTTGTCAAACTTCTCATTCCCCTCCTGCCGGTAGCGGTCGCCCTGGCGGAAAAAGTTTTCGCTCACGAGCAGCGCGGGCGCACCGTCGGGTTTCGCGTCGGCGGGTTTGATCTGTTTGTGGAAAACGATCACCGGCCCAGCCGCCGTGAGCGTGAACGAATTCTTCTCGGTCTTCGTCGTGTGCTTCGGCGCGTCGAACGGCAGATCGATCACCGCGAGCGCGAGCATCATCTCGGTGAAATTGCGATGCGCCTCCGCGATGTTCGCCGAGAGGAAAGGCACCTTGCCGTCCCAAGCCGCAAAGTCGCGCCAGAAGCCGTTGATCGTCACCAGTTCCGCGTTCTGTTGCTCGATCGGCAGTTGGTAATAATTGTTCTCCGCCCATTCCTTCGTTGGCCCGAGACGCCGGAAGTAAGCCTGCTGCGCGGCGAGCCCTCGCTGTTGCTTCGCGATGTCCATATCGAAGAACTCATTTGCGCCACCCAATCCGCCGGAAAACCGATCGGCCGATTTGCGTTTTTCAACGACACTGAGCGCTTCCGTTTCCGCCAGTTTCGACTCCAAACCGAGAGCCACCACGTCTTTGCCCGACTTGTCGGCCAGTTGTTCCACGACTGCGCCTCTCTTCATCAAACGGCCCATCGCCGTGGCAGCCGCGGGTTTCGCTGGATCATGTGGAGCAGGCGCGGCGGGCGCGTCCGCCGCTGGCACCAGGCCACTGGCAGCCACCGCCGACTCTTCCTTCGCCATCCGAAACCTCGCCGACCCGGCAACCGCAATAGCACCGTCAGCTTCTTGCAATCCCTCCTCCAGCGCCCGTCCGCGCAACGCCGTTTCAAACAACCGGTCCTCCTCCTCGGGATTCGGCGGCAGCAATTCCCACAACTCGCGCAAATGGCGTGCGGTGTTCGCCGACTCGCCCGGCAGCCGCTGTGCGAGCAGCGCGCGCTCCACCACATTCAGCCGCGCATACGCCCACGGCTCCAGATAACGCTTCAAGTCCGCGCCGATGAGATAGTCGTCCATGAAGGTCTTGTCCTTCTTGTTGCGCAGATACGGCTGCACCACTTTCGTGAAGAACGGCGCGTCCTTCCGGCTCAGGAAAAAGTTCAGTTCGTGGCAGGCGAACTCGCTGTATTTCGCGCGCTTCTCCTCGTCCTTCATCGAGGGCCATTGCAGCACCCACGCAAACTTCGCGAGATTCGCATCGCCGCTCAGCGTGGTGAAAAGCGCGTGGACTCCGCCGAGTGTGTCGTAGCTTTCCATCTCGCTCGTCAGGATGTCCGCGAGCGTCAGCGCGCCGCCCGTCGCGAGCACGGTCACTTCCTTCTTTTCCGTGAAAGGCTTCGCCGGATCCAGATTCCGCGTCAGCCGCAAGTCCTGAAACTTCGTCGGCACCTCCGCGAGCGTGAACGTGCTCCAAATTGCGCTGCTCAAATCCTCCGCATAAACCTGCACATGCTGCCGGTCCCCGAGCGCCTTGCGCGGAACCCGGACGACACCCTTCTCGTCGGGCACGAGGTTGTAAATCGTGGGCGCGGCCTCCGCGAGGAAATCGATGTTCCGATCTTCGCCGGCGCTCGGAGCAATCCCAGGATCCCGCGCCAAGGATTCCGCAGCTTTCGCACCGCCCGCTCGCCCCCCGCGCGCGGAAGGCGGAGCCTGCATCGCGGCCTGCGATTGCGCTTCAAGGTCGGTCGAGCGCTTCTCCCACGGATTGATGAGCAGGCCGGGACGCGTAAGCATGTTGCCCGGAAACTTCTGCGCGTATCGGCGTTCGAGAATGTAGCGATACTCGTCGCCAATCTCGCGTCCACCCGCGAAGAGGTTCGGCAGCCGGTCCGGCGTCATCGTCCCGACACCGAAGCGCGTGAAATTCGCGAGCCCGCCGAATAGTCCCTTGCCCGGCAGAAAGCGCGAAGCCGCCACGTGAACGCGCGTGAACTTGTTCCAATTGCGAAGCTGGATCGTCACGCCGTCGTCATCGACTTTCGCCGACTCGACCGACAGCGGTGCGGCGTCGCGGAGTTCGAGTGAACGATTCGGCGACAGCAGCCATCCGCCCACTGGATCGCCGGCCGTCACGCGCACCGAAATCGTGTGAACTCCGCCATCCCGGATTCGCAGCGAATAGTCGCCCGGCTTCAATCCGCTGATCTCGAGAAATCCCGGTGTCGCTTTTACCGCCGCCGTCTGATCACTCACAAATTCCCCGCCGCGCACTTCGAGCAGCGAGAGCGTATCGGCCGTCACCGCCCCGATCCAAGGCACGCGCACGACTTCTCCGGCCTTCGCATGGACAACCTCCGGCCAAGTCCGCGCGAACTCATCGAGCCCCCAACGATCCTTGCGCCCATTCGGTACCTCCGCATGAACTGACGCGACGCCCTCCAGTTTTCCCAGTGCCACGCGCCCCTTCTCGTCGGTGCGCAACGGAATCGTCTGATACCCCTTGAACCCCTCGCGCCGAATCTGAAAGACCACCTGCTGATCCACCAGCGGCGCGCCATTTTTCCCCAGCAACTCGAACACATGGCTGTCGCCAAATTTGCTCAGATGCCCGTCGTGCGTCGCCTCGGTCTTGTCCATGCCGTTGATGTCCCACGAACGCGACGCCGTCAGTTCGCTCTTCTCCCCGCCTTTGCTGAGCACATCCACCTTTCCGCTCAGCGTTACCGTCAGCTTCGCCAGCCGCTCCGGCACGCTGAAAGTGTGCGTGAAAACTTTGTCTGCCGCGAGCTTCGGCGACTTCACTTCGCTCGTCGTCGCGATGCCATCGAGCGTCGTCGAGGTGATCGTCAGCTTCGCCTCCTGCAACAGCTCCAGTGCGATCCGCGCATCGCCGAGCAGCAGCGCCGTGCGCACCGCGAGCGTCGCGTCGCGACGTCCGAGCAGTTGCTCGCGTTCGATGTGGAACTGCGCGTCGAGGCGGTATTCCTCCGCGTGATGCTCGAAATTCGCGAGGCTCGCGAACGTGCCATCCGCGCTTGCCAGCACAATTGGCCGACGACCTGGCTGCGCGGTGAACGGAAGTAGGACAGGCGCCCCGCCTGTCAACGGTCCCGCGGGCGCCTCGCCCGCACCACCCAGGGCGGGGGGGGCGCCCGCTGGACTGCCGCCTGGCGGGGCGCCTGCGCTACTTCCAAATCTCCGCCCATCCAGCCACGCCACCGCCTCCTTCACTGGCTGCCGCGTTTCATCGAGCACCGTGAGCAAATCGCCCGCCGGCCCGGTCTGCTGCACGAGCGAGAACTGGCCCTTGCGAATGAGCGCGCGCGACGACTTCCCGCCGCCGATGAACTCGATCACCCACGCGCCGCGTTTGCCTTTCAACTCGGGGAACTTGAAAGGCCGCGTCACGCGCTTGAACGGCGAGGCCTCGCCATCGTGCGTCTGCTCGGAGTTCGCCACCAAGCCATCGAGGTTTAGGTCGGTATTTAGCTGGCGCTTCTGGGTTAGAAAAAAGGAGAGCGTGTTGATCTCGTAAATCTTCACGATGAGCTTCGGCGCGTGCTTGAAGGTCACGTCGATCGCCACGTCATCCGCGGGCGCGAGGAACTGCGCGTTGTTTGCCGGGAACTCGATATCGACGCGATCCTTCAACGCCTGAAACGCCTGCGGAGTCAGCAGCGAAGCCCACTTCTCGGGATCACCCACGCCCGCCGTGATCTTCGCCTCCGCGAAAAGCGGCTTCACATAAGTATCGCGCAGCCATTGCGCCCATGTCTCCCATTTGTCCTCATCGACAAAAAAGTGGAGCAAGTAGTCGCGCACCAGCGCCTCGTCCGTGCGGATCGGCGGGATACCGAGACCCGCGCCGTCGAAGTTCGCATTCAGATCGACCGTATTCCGCGCCAGCGTCGCATCCCCCAGATACTTCGGATTCATGTAAGGCACGGATCGCGGCAGCTTCAGGTATTCGAGAAAGCGCGCCTTGTCGTAAACGCCGCGCGAACGATCGTGCTGCAACCGCGCGTAAAGCACATGCGCCTTCAGCGAATTGAACGACGCCGGCAGCGTCTTTACATAGGCCCATTGCCGATCCAGCCAAGCCTCGCGCTCCGCCGGATCGAGCTCCGCATCCGCGTCCGCGCCGGGCGCGAGCTTGCGCAGCTTCGCGAAAACGAACGCGCTTTGCTCCGCGATGGCGGGCACCAGTTTCGCCAACGCATCGAGCTGTTCCGGCAACAACAAACGATGCGCGGGCAACTGGCCAAACTGCCGGTTCTCCGTCGTCCGCAAATCCTCCGCGATCATCTCCACCAACCCCGGCACATCGGGCCGCGTTAGTTTCGTCAGCACCACATTGCGCTGCGGCGGACGCAGCGGCGTCTTATCCCGCACCAGCCGTTCAAGTTCATCGTCGGCGAGTCCGCTCAATCCATCATCCGCGAGCGCCTGGTGGAGAAAGACGTCCCGCGAGATCAGCTTCTGATCGAGCGCCGCTGGCAGGTCCGGCTTCGCATCTCGCACCTCCTGCACATGATTAAACTCCAGCCCCAGCTTCTCCCGCAGATACTTCAGCGTCTTCTGCGGGTCAGTGTCATACCCGATGATCGCCTCCCGATTCTCAATGATCCGCCGCTGTGCCGAGTCCGGAAACCGCTTCGCCCACTGCCCCATGATCGCCGCCAACTTCGGTGCCTGCGCCGTGTTTTGAAAATGCAGCGCATGGAAAAAATAATACTCCTCCGTCGCCGGCACGAGCTGCTGCAGCACCGCCGCGCGATCCTTCGCCAGCGCAAATTTTTCAATAAACCCGATCTCATTGGCGGCGAGACCCCACGAACCCAGTGTCGCCACTCCCGCCAAAAATACACCGAGCATCCGAATGCCGACCGAGCGACCCGGCATGGAAAAGCGAGGCTCCAGCCAAGCCGTGTCTTTTACATCCATCGCCAAGGCCCGGCTTGAGCCTCGTCCTCCGACGGCGTCAGCACCATTTGAAACGGTTTGAGAGGAGATGGCAGATGGCGTTTTCATGGGGCAAGTCAGTTTGGGAGCGGGAAAAGAATGCCACCGCCCGCACGAGCGAAGCAACGGCACGATTGTCAAAGATTTGTCAGCGGAAGTAAGACGGTGCGGGCCGACAGCTTGTTAGGCGATTGTCGAAACTGCAGCCCGCGGTCTTCGCCCAACACGGGCCGAAAAGCCCGTGTCCCATTTTCAATCAATCCCCGCTTACGCAAAGAAGACACGCGCCGCCTGCGGTGCACCGGGGGCATTCATTTTTTGCCGAGGACACCAAGTGATTTCAGCCACTCTTCCGTGCGCTGCGGCCAGGTGCTGATGTTGAAAGGCGTCCGCCGCAGGCCGTATCCGTGGCCGCCGATTGGATAAAGATGCAGCTCCGCGGGAACCTTCGCGTTTTTCAGCGCGAGGTAATAAAACAGCGCCGTCTCCGCGCGCACCGGATCGTCCTGAGTCATCGCTAGGAACGTTGGCGGCGTTTCCTTTGAAACCGCAGTGTCCGCGAAAACCGCGTCGCTCTTGTCCTTGTCGGTGAGATACGCCGCATAGATCAACGCCATGAAATTCGGGCGGCAGCTTTGTTTGTCCGCATCATCGACCGCCTCGTAAGTCCGCGCCGCCGCACTCGCCGAAAGCACCGCGCACAAATGCCCGCCTGCGGAAAAGCCGAGACATCCCACGCGCTCGGGATCGATCCCCCACTCTCCCGCGCGCTGCCGGATCACGCCCATCGCGCGCTGCGCATCCTGCAAGGCCGGCGCGTGTTTTGGCCGTCCCTCGCGCACCGGCACGCGATATTTCAAAAGCACCGCGGTGACGCCGATCGAGTTCAACCATTCGCATACTTCGGTGCCTTCGAGATCCATCGCGAGAATGTGGTAGCCGCCGCCGGGACACACGAGCACCGCGGCCCCGGTCGCTTTTTCCGCCGGTGGAGAAAAAACTGTGATCGTCGGGCTCGACACATTTCCGAGCCGGATCACCGACTTTCCCGAGACGAGATTGTCCGTGGGTTTCGACATGTCCGCCTCGGGTGGAAGCCCACCCTTTTCACCCGGAGCCCCGCCCGGCCAGAGCGCGATCGGCTCCGAAGCCGCATGGGCAAAGACAGCCGCAAACATCGTCGCTGAAAGAAATCGGATGAGGGAGAATTTCATCCGCCAAGAAAAGCAAAGCGGGGCGTTTCCGCCAAGCGGATTGGGATCACCGCTCATCGTGCAAAACAATTTTTGGAAAGTGCGTGTGCGATTTTCCGGGAATGCTCATTCTCCGGCACATGCCTCCGAAACATCACCGGCACTTCGCCGCCACGACCATTATTGCGTTCGCCATTGCCGCGAGCGCATTTGCGCAAGTGAAACGCGACCCCGCGCCCCGGCAGCCGGTCCAGCTCGAAGTGAAAGTCATCGAAGCGAAGGACGGAGCGATGGGACTGTCGGTGGAAAAAGGCGGCGTCAATTCCCGGGAACTCACGCCTCAACAGTGGCAGGCAGAGACGCAAAAATTCACGCAAGCCAAGGACGTGGATATTTTGAGCGCACCGAAACTCACCACAAACGCAGGACAGCTTGCCATCATGGAAATCGGGAATGGAGCTGCCAAACTGGAATCGGGAATCAAGATCAGCGTCCTGCCAGAGATTGAGTCCGACGGCATTCTTTTGAACGTCGATTTCAAGATGACGCGCCCTCCGAAAAAATCCGAACGCGAACAAAAACCGCAAACGTCAAAACTGAGCACCTTTGTTTCCGTGAAGGATGGATCGACGATCCTGCTCGGCGGCATGACGGCGGAAAACGGACGCGCGATCGTGCTCGCCGTGACCGCGTCCAAAATCGATCCGCAAATCGCGCCCGAGGCGAAAGCGAAAGAGTAGTCGGGACCCGCTTGACGCGCGGAATGGGTTCCGCCGATCGAGCCAGCGTCAAGGCACTGGAGCCGCGGCGCGAATGAGCTGGGCCCGCTGCCTGCTTTTGGAACAGCGGCTATGGGCCGCCATTTGAAAAAACTTGCCGTCTGGTCACTGCTCACTGGCGCAGTCTGGTGGCTGTGGCCGGCGGGTGCATTGCGGCACGAGCCCGGCGTGCGACTTGACCGCGAGCCGGAGCAGCAGATGATCGAGCCGCAGCCGGTCGGCAGTTTTAAGAAATACACGATCACCGCCGTCGCCGCCTACACGATCGAGGCGCGCGTGTTGCACACCAAACGCTACTGGGTCGATGGCAACGATCTTGTGCCCTACGATGTCGCCGTGGGCTGGGGCGCGATGTCCGATCAGGCGGTGCTCGACCGGCTATCCATCTCGCAGTGCAACCGTTTCTTTTTCTACGAGTGGCGAAATCCGCCGCCGATCGAAATCAGCGAAATCGAGCGCCATGCGGCGAACATGCACGTCATCGCGGCGAACAAGGCAGTGGCGAAAGCCGTGAAGCGGCTGCGGCGCGGGGAATTCGTGGCGATGCGCGGCTACCTCGTGAATGTCGGCGGACCGAATGGATTTCACTGGAACTCCTCGCTGCGCCGCGACGATACGGGCAATGGGGCGTGCGAGGTTTTCTACGTGGAGTCGATCGAGGCGAAGCCGGAGCCCGCGCTGCTCGCCGGAATGCGCTAAAACTCAGCGCGGTTCGTCAGCGGAATTACGCTGCCGTTTCGCAGTAGGCCGCGTGGGATTTTGGTTCCGGCACGTGCTCACCAGCCATGCGCAATCCCTCGATGTGAAATTCGATGGCGTCGTGCATTTCACTTTCCGTTTCTTCACGGGAGGAACCCGTCGCGATGCAACCCGGCAGATCCGGCGAATAGGCGGAGAATCCAGTCGTGGTTTCTTCAAGAATGATGAGATATCGATTCATTTTAGTCCGGCTTGTTTGAGGATACTGCTCTGGGTGCCCGGCGCAAGATCGTCATTCGGTTTGCCGGCCACGGTGACGAGTCCGCGTTTGCTCGCATGTTTGAATTGCCGATGACTGCCGCGGGTCCTGTCGAGATACCAGCCGTCTGACTCAATGAGTTTGAGAATCTCGCGGACTTTCATGCACAACCGCGCGCTACACGTTGAACCGGAACTCCACCACGTCCCCGTCTTTCACGACGTATTCTTTGCCTTCGATGCGCAGCTTGCCGGCTTCGCGGGCCTTGGCGTTGGAGCCGAGTTGGATGAGGTCGTCGAAGTGGACGACTTCCGCGGCGATGAAGCCGCGCTCGAAATCGCTGTGGATGACTCCGGCGGCAGCGGGCGCTTTGTCGCCAGCGCGAATCGTCCACGCGCGGGTCTCCTGCTCGCCGGTGGTGAGGTAGGTGCGCAGGCCAAGCAGGTGATACACGGCGCGGATGAGCGAGCCGACGCCGCTGCTGGCGACGCCGATTCCGGCGAGGTATTCGGCGGCTTCCTCGTCGCTGAGGCTCGCGAGTTCGCTTTCGATCTGCGCGCTGATGACGACGGCTTCGGTGCCGAAATGCGACCGCGCGTAATCCTGCACGGCAGTGACGAATTTCGCGGCTGGCGTGAGTTCCACGTTCTCGCTGGGCTTCACGCCTTCGTTGTCCCGCGCGGCTTCGACGATGGAGACGACGTTCGCGAGATCGGACTCGGCGACGTTGCACGCGAAGATGGTCGGCTTTCCCGAGAGGAGGAAAAACTCGCGCAACAGTTTTTTCTCGTCGTCGCTGAGATCAAGCGTGGTGGCTGGTTTCCCGGCGTCGAGATGCGGGATGAGTTTTTCGGCGAGGGCGATTTCGGCCTTCGCCAGCTTGTCGCCAGTCTTCGCGGCTTTGGCTTGGCGGTCCTTGCGTTTCTGCACGGCGGCGAGGTCGGCGAGGATGAGTTCGGTGTTGATGATCTCAATGTCGCGCACGGGATCGACCGTTCCGGCGACGTGGTGAATGTCGTCGTTTTCAAAACAACGGACGACCTGCACGAGCGCGTGGACCTCGCGGATGTGGCTCAGGAATTGATTCCCCAGCCCTTCACCGGACGCGGCGCCTTTCACCAGCCCGGCGATGTCCACAAATTCGATCGCGGCGGGGACGAGCTTTTTTGAGCTGGAAAGTTTCGAGAGCACCGCGAGCCGCGGATCGGGCACGGTGACGATGCCGACATTCGGGTCGATCGTGCAAAACGGGTAATTCGCCGCCTGCGCTTTTTGAGTGCGGGTGACGGCGTTGAAGAGTGTCGATTTACCGACGTTTGGGAGACCGACGATGCCTGCGCTTAACATAGGGCGCGGACGTTAAGGGAAAATCCGGATTCTGAAACACGAAATCCGAAACAATTTGAAATTGTGTGAAGTGTCGGCCGAATCGCGAATCGCGCGATCGGATGACGGCCAGGCTTTGCTGAAAACTCCGCCGCTAGGCGCTGGCCCGTCGATCGTCGAGCCAATAGACGTGCATCACCACGCCCACCCAATACAGCGGTAGCAGCAGCAGCCCAAAACCCGCCGTCGCCGTCGCCACCACGCTGCACGCCAATACGGCGAACGCGGCGCCGATCATCAACAGCGCGCCGAGCAGGAAGTGGCCTTTGTAGAGGTGCCCGAGACCCGGCACGATGCTGAGACCGGCGGATGCCCTGTCTCGCGGCGTGCCGCCATAGGTCCGTCGCCGATAGCCCGTGACCCAGTCGCATTTTGGGCATTCATTCGGATTGTTGGGATCGAGCGCGGCATCACAAAGCGGGCAATGCGTGCGCGTCTCGGTTTGCGGAGGATTGGTTTCGATTGCTGGCATATTTGAACTCTCGTTTGATTGTTTCACTGCCTTGCCATGACCCCATGCGAGGAAAGTATCGAAACGAGCCGTAACAGGCAACTCCCAACCGGGCTTTGGATGTTGGAAGTTGAACGTTGGAAGTTGAGCGTTGAGCGCCGCAGGCACCGCCGTTGCGCGGGGCTCAACTTCCAACTTCCAACTTCCAAAGACTGGCGCGTCGCCAGCTTGCACCACTTTTCATCAGACTTGGGGCGGATACCAAACGTAAAGCATCAGGTAAATCAGCACGCCGGTGACGGAGACGTAGAGCCACAGCGGGGCGGTGATCTTTGCCCACTTCCGGTGCTTGTCGTAGCGGGCGCGGAAGGCTGGGATGATGGTGAGCAGGATGAGCGGCACAATGGCGGCGGCCAGCGGGATGTGCGTGATGAGGATGAAATAGTAGATCGCCTTTGGCCAGCCGGGATGGGTGAACTTGGTGACGGCGGCAACGTTGAAGTGATACGTGAGGTAACACGCGAGGAAGAGTGTCGAGGTGACGAGCGCGCTGATCATCGCGACCACGTGGGCGACCTTGCGTTCCGTTTTAATCAGGATGAGCCCGGTGACGATGAACGCGGTGCTGAGCGCGTTGAGGCTGGCATTGATCGGCGGCAGATCGGAGATGCTCATTCGGCGAGGAGGCGGCGGATGTCCTCCTTGATCTTATCCGGGCGCTCATCACCCATGCCGTCGTAGAATCCGCGCGTCTGCCCGTTCTTGTCGATGAGCACGAGGCGGGTGGAATGCGCGATGACTTCCTTTTCGCCGGGCGCATCCGCGACGGCGAGTTTGAAGCCGTCGCGCGAGAGTTGCCAGATCGCGGTCTTGTCGCCGGTGAGGAATGTCCAGCGGGCGTCGGCCTTGAAACGCGCGGCGTATTCCTGGAGGACTGCGGGCGTGTCGTTCCCCGGATCGGTGGTGATGGAGACGAAATGCACGCGATCTTCACCCGCAAACTCCTGGTGAATCGCCGAGACTTTCGCGGACAAGATCGGGCATGAACCTGGGCAGCTCGTGAAGAAGAAATCGGCGACCCAAACTTTTCCTTTGAGCGAGGCGGAGTCGAACGGTTGCCCGGCGCGATCGGTTAGCGTGAATTGGGGGATCGTCCAATATCTCGGCAGTGGCTCCGGCCTTGAGCAGCCGACGAGCAGCAAAGCGATCGCGAGAAGCAGCGCGGTTCTCACGTCTTGGTGAAAACCATCAAGCCGAGGATGAGTGGGAGATAGAAAATCGACGTGAAGAACAATGCGCGGGCGCTGGGGCGATTGCGCTGAAGGAGGAAGCGGACGGCAAAAAAGAGCATCGCGCCATCCAGCACGAGCGCGCCCGCGAAGTAGATGGCGCTGTTCGTTCCCAAAAAATACGGGGCGAGTGTGACGGCGGTGAGGCCGAGCGTGAAGAGCAGGCTTTGCATCGCGGTCGCGCAGCCGCTCACGTCGTCGCGCTTGAGCATGACGAATCCGGCCTGGGCATATTCGTCGCGATACATCCATGCGATGGCGAGGAAGTGTGGCATTTGCCAGGCGAACAACACGCCGAACAATATCCACGCGCCCGCATCGAGCGACCCACGCGCGGCGGTCCAGCCAATAACGGGCGGGATGGCTCCGCTCACGGCTCCGACCGTGACGCAGAACGAGGTTTTGCGCTTCAGCGGCGTGTAGAAAAAGAGGTAGATCGCGATGGTCGCGGCGGCGAGGTAGGCGCTCATTGCATTCGCCGTGAACCACAGCCATGCGACACCCGCGACGGCGAGCGCGATGCCGAGCCAGAGCGCGGTCGCGGGCTTCATGCGTCCGCCGGGCAGCGGGCGGTGGCGGGTGCGCTCCATCAGCCGATCGACATGGCTTTCCATGTATTGATTTAGCACGGCGGCGGCGGCGGCGGCGAGCGCGGTGCCGAGCGTGGCGCTGATGAGCGGCAGCCATTCGAGCGGGCCATTCGCCGCCATGCAGAAGCCGACGAATGTGGTGACGATGACGAGCAGGCTGAGGCGGGCCTTGGTAAGCGTCATCAGATCTTGCATCAGGCCGGACTCGGTTTCTTCGCGCGGGACTTCCAGCGGGACGGCGACTTCGGGGGTGTAACGATTCATGCGGGCACCTCCACGGGACGGGCGATGGCGCGAACCGGCAGACGACTCGCGCGAGTCGCACGGACCGTGAGCAGGACGAGCGTCGCGAGGACGGCAGCGCCATTCACGACATGCAGCGTGGTGATGATCGGCGGGCGAATGTGCCAGATGACAAACATGCCGAGGATGAATTGCGCGACGATCAATCCACCGAGCAGCAGGGCAGGACGCACGAACAAGGATTCACCGTTTGCTTTGCGAAAAGCGGAAGCGCCGAGATGCAGGAGCAGCAGCGTGATGACCACGGAGCCGACGCGGGTGTGGGTAAAATTCAGATCGACGAAGACGTTGTGAATCTTCGGCAGCCATCCGCCATCGGGCGTGGCGTGCGGGAAGGTGGGAATGGCGAGGCCCGCGCCGAGGTGGCGCATCGCGGCCCCGACGATCAGTTGGAGAAAGATGAGCGCGATGGCGATGCGTCCGAGTTTCGCGATGCCGCCCAATTGTTGCGAAGGACGGATTCTTTCCCACGCGGGCGAAAGTAGGGCGGCGAGGACAACAAGTATCGCGAGGAAAACTTGGGCGAAGCATCCATGCACAACGCGCAGGATCATCGCTGCATCAAGTGCGCCCGCAGTTTCCTGCGTGACGCGCAGTCCGCCGAGGGTCGCTTGCACGCACACGGCGAGGTAAGCAGCAAGTGCAAGCCAGTGTTCGCGCGCGAGCAGCGCGGGACGCCGCCAGAACTGCAGCGCGAGGAAAACCACAGCGGCGGGCCAGATGCGGAGATGCGCGATGACATTGCCCTCGAGATGCAACGCGCGACCAATGGGGTCGGCGAGGCCGGAGACAATGAAAGCCGCAACCAAGCCCCATCCGTTTCGCCAAATCCACGCGCACAAAATCGCCGTGAGCACGCCAACGGCGATCGCGGTGAGGCGATGGCCGTGTTCGAGAAGCACATGGTTTTGCTGCCACCAGCCCGGCGGGTTCATTTCGCCATGAATTGTTGGCCATGTGGGCACGGCCATACCCGCGCCAAATGTGGTAACCAATCCGCCCAGCAGGACTAGGGCGAATGTCATCACCACCACGAGCTTCGCGAAAAGCGCGAGGCCGGGGCTGGTGGAGAGCGGAGTAAAGCGGCGGGCGTTCACAGGTCGGCGCTTTGGCACGCGCGCCGCACGGGATTTCTATTTATTCTCGGCGATCACCGGAACGGCTGGCGCGGCGGATGCCACATTCGGAGAGTTTGCAGCCTTGAGATCAAGCGCCTCTTTTTGGAAGGCATCGAAATCCTTTTGTTCCTCGACGGTGTAGGTGGCGCGCATCTGATAATGTCCCTGCCCACAAAGCTGCGCGCAGATGATTTCCCATGTGCCGGTCTTGATCGGACGGAACCACTGCGGAATCTCCATGCCCGGCATCGCGTCCTGTTGGATGCGCATCTGATGAAGCGCAAGGCCGTGGATTACGTCCCGCGAGCTGACACGGACGACGGTTGGCTTGTGATTGACCAGATGCAAATCGTTCGTCGTGACGAAATCGTCCTTCCCGTTTTCGTCGTTCGGATCGATCCCGAGCGGATTCGCATTGGAAAGAAAGCGCATATTCTGCCTGCCGAATAAGCCATCCGTTCCGGTGTAGTGGAAGTACCAACCGAACTGGTAGGCGATGCAGCGGACTTCGAGTTTGTCGCCGGTCTGCGGGATGTCATTCACGCGTTTGCCCCAGAGCGGGAGCGCAAAGCCAAGCAGCAGGACGGCTTCGATAAGCACGACGCTAAATTCGATGTGGGTCGAGGCATGGCTGCGCACGCCGTGGTAGTCGGCCTTGGGATTGCGTGATTTGTGAAACTTCCAAATCGCGATGAAGAAATAAGTCGTCCAGCCAACGAAGAGCGCGAGCATGAACCAGTGACAGACTTCGAGCATGTGGTCCACGAGCGGCCCGTGCTCGGAAGCGTTGGGCAGAATGCCGATGCGTTTGTTGATGTTGAAGAACTCAAGCATGGGATGGATTACCTCCTTCGCGGCTCATCTCTTCGACGAGTTGGATGTGCGGCGGGATGGGCGTGTTTTCACATTTATAAAGGTAGTACCCGAAGCCAACCAAGGCAGCGAGCATGGAACCGATGGCTCCAAACATGAGAAAGATTGCGCCGTTTGCGGCGCTGGCGAAGTTGGAATTTGCGTCACCCATGCAAACCGTGCAGGCATTCGCGGCGGCTGGCGCGAGGACAAGTGCGAGGCTGGCAATGCGGATCAACGAGTGTGATTTCATAGAATGATACGGCGCGCTTTTTTCCAGAACGCGACTCCATAAATCGGCATCGCCACCGCGAGCGCGACGCACACGGCGGCGAAGCCAATGTTCGCCGCCAAAAACGCCCACGCCGCGCAACCAATCGCGAGCAGCGTCGAGAGAGTGATGAAACAGATGTGGAAGATTTTGAGCGACATCAGTGTTGGTTGTGGACGGTGCTAAAGATCGGGTCGTAATAGTGCAGGAGCGTCAGCAGGAAAAGACCGAGGACAAAAAATGCCGTGAAATACAGCGGACGCCAGATGGTTTTTTTCTCGCCCTTCAAATGCATGAAGATCGCGCCGACGAAGCCAACTTTGATTGTGGCGACGATCATCGCGATGATGATGTTGTTCGCGTGGCTGCCAAAATCGAAATAGGACAGCCACACGGTGATGATCGTAGCCACGATCAGGAATCCGCCGACGCCGAGGTAAAGGCCGAGATGCATGTCGTGCGCGGCATGGCCGTGGTCGCTGTGCGCGTCCGGTGAGGAGTCTTTTGCGTGTTCGTGGGAATCGCTCATGAATTAAAGGAGATAGAAGATCGGGAAAACGAAGATCCAAACCAGATCGACGAAGTGCCAGAAAAGCCCGACGACTTCGACGCGGTTGGCAAGCTGTTCGGGATTGCGGCGAAACATTTTCGTCCCACCCTCAATCGGCAGCCAGAAATAAAACATCACGATCACGCCCGCGAGGACGTGCAGCCCGTGCAGGCCGGTGATGGTGAAATAGATCGCGAAGTAGCTGCTGTGCTTCGGGGCGAACGCACTGAAGAAACTGACGTCCGCGCGATCAATCTTGCCGTGCTTATCCGTCGGGTTCTTGAACCAGAAATGCGGCTTGTCGCTTTCGGGACTGGTCGGGTCGGCGTTAATCGGATCGAGACCGATGTGAAAGGATTCGAGCTTTATGCCGGGCAGGCGGTCGATCATCTCGGCTACGGCGGGCGAGAAATGTTCACCCTTGATTGCCAGCAGTTTGCTGTCGTGTTCGTCAGGCTTGGCCTCGAGATGGTGCAATTTCAGGAACGCGTCGAACTTTGGCCTGTCCGTGGCAGAGGCATCCACGACCACTTCATGCAAATGTCCCGAGATTTCCACGCGCGGGTCGATGGGCGTGCCACCCTTCGCGTTCTTCTCCTTGATGTAGTCGTTGCCGAGGTAGGGCTCATACTTGGCGAGCATATCCTTTTTGATGAATGCACCGAAGTGCTCGAACTTCTGCGGCCATTCGACGGCGAGTTTCACGATCAAAAAAATCGCGCCACACAGAATCGAAATACCCATCCACAGTTTATAGGCACTGAGTTTCCGCATCTTTAACGAGGCCCATGCCAGCACCACCGTGACGGATGATGCGATCAGGATCACGGTGTTCAGCGCGCCGACGGGCACATTGAGCAGACCCTTTGGCCAGTAGCCAGGATCGGCCCCGATGCGCAGGAAAATGTAGGCGGAAAAAAGCCCACCGAAGAGCATCACTTCCGAAGCCAGGAAGAGCCAGATGCCGAGCTTCGGATTGGCCAGCCCCGTATCGGGACGCGGAGCGACTGTGTAAGGGATTTCCATGAGCTAGTGAGCGGGAGCGGGCGTGAGCACCGGCGTCGCGACTGGCGCGGGTTGGCTGATGTGCTCTTCGGTTTGCGGGGTATAGTCCTTGTCCGCACCGGGCACGCTGTATTCATACGGACCACGATAGACATGGAGTTCCTTGATGAAATTGCCATGCGGCGGCGGCGTGGGTGTCTGCCAGTCGAGCGTCGTGGCATCCCACGGATTGTCGCTCGTGACTTTCTTCCCAACAAACATGCTCATGCAGAAATTGATGATGAACGGAATCTGCGCGATACCGAGCAGCCATGCGGAGGTCGAAATAAAGCTGTTCCAGTGGAGCACGGATTCGACGGTCTGCTTATACACCTCGCCGCCGTCATACCAGCGACGATGCACGCCGGTCATCCCTTGCAGGAACATCGGCATGAACACGCAATTCATCAGGATGAGGGATCCCCAAAAGTGGAGGCGACCGAGCGTCTCATTCATCATGCGACCTGTTGCCTTTGGATACCAGTGATAGACCCCCGCGAAGATCGCGAAGATGGTGCCGGGCGCGATGATGTAGTGGAAGTGGGCGATGATGTAATAGGTGTCGTGCAGGTAAAGATCGACAGCGTTGAAAGCGAGCGGAATGCCGGTCAATCCGCCAATTCCAAACATCGGAAGGAATGCCGTCGCGAATAACATCGGCACGTTGAAACGAATCGAGCCACCCCAAAGCGAGAGTAGCAGCGCCGTGAGCAGGATCACCGACGGGATCGAGATAATGATCGTGGTCGTCTGGAAGAAGCCCGCGACCTTCGCACCCATGCCGGTCATATACATGTGATGCGCCCACACGATGAAGGAGAGGAATGCGAGGCAGAAGATACCGCCGACCATCATCTTGTAGCCCCAAATCGGTTTGCGTGTATTGCACGCAATGATCTCGGTAATCATGCCCAGCGCGGGAAGAATCAGCACATACACTTCGGGGTGCGCGAGGAACCAAAACAAATGCTGCCAGAGCAGCGGACTGCCACCGCCTGAAAATGGCGCGGGCTGTCCATTTAAGATAAGACCCGTCGGCATGAAGAAGCTCGTGCCTGCCACGCGATCCATAAGCTGCATGATCGCCGCGGCCTCGAGTGGCGGGAACGCGAGCAGCAGCAGATATGCGGTAATGAAAATGGCCCAGCAGAAGAATGGCATCCGCATCCACGTCATACCCGGCGCGCGCAGTTGGACGATCGTCGCGATGAAATTCACCGATCCGAGAAGCGACGCGGTGATGTTAAACACCATGCCGATGATCCAGAGCGTCTGACCGTTCATGAGGAGATGAAACATCCCGGGCTGCGCGCCATACGCGAGGTCGCTGTCCGCCAGTCCGGCCAGCGGCGAGTAGGACGTCCACCCGCTTTTCGCGGCACCGCCAGGGACGAAGAAACTCGCGACCATGATGACGCAACTGATGAAGAACGACCAGAAGCTGGCCATGTTCAGTCGCGGGAAAGTCATATCCACGGCACCGATTTGCAGCGGCATCACATAGTTGCCAAACGCCGCGAAAGCTACCGGCACGATGCCGAAGAACACCATGATCGTGCCGTGCATGGCACCGAAGACATTGTAGGCATTCGAACTGATGATGCCGGACTTGGAGACCATGTCGTCACCCATCACCATATTCAACATGCCGCCGCCAAACGGAATCGGCGTCGATGCGCCGTGCGCGATCGTCCAGCGCATCAGCATCATCAGCATGAAGCCGAACATCAGGAAAATCAGCCCGGTGACACCGTACTGCAGCCCGATGATTTTATGATCCGTCGAAAAAACCCATTTCCGCCAAAAGCCAAGCTCGTGATGGTCGTCGTGACCGTGATCGTGAGAATCGTGTGCGTGGGCCATAAGCGTGATTCGGTTGTTACTTAGGGTTTGGAAACTTGATCACTTCCGCTTCAACCCAAGGCATCGTCCGGTCCTTAAACTCGTCACGGACTTTCTGGATGAAGTCCGGCGTAATGGCCTTGTCGGCTTTGTTGCTCCAGGCAGTGCGGATGTAGTTCAGCACGTCCGCGAGTTTCTGGTTGTCCTTATAGATCGGGAACTGCGTATCGACAGGAATCAGCGGGACCGTTCCGGGATACTTCACGCCCTTCACGGTGATCGGTCCGTTGAGGCCTTTGATCACGATGGCCACGAGCCTGCGCGCATCGTCCACCACATACTCCGAACCATCGAATGGCGGAAACACGCCGGGAAGCCCCGCGCCAGTCGGTTGATGGCAGGCGACGCAGGTGGTCATGTAGGATGCCTTGCCGCGTTCCGCTGACGCCTTGATGTCTTCGGGATTGATGTCCTGCGCAACCGCTGTCGCGGCGGCGAGGATACTGAATGCGAGGATGTTTTTCATGGCAAATTTGGAGGTGTTACTTGGCATCGGCGGGCCAGCCGGTGAGTTCGGCTTCGGTCCACGGCGTTTTTCGATCGAGGAATTTCTTGCGAACGTTCGCGACGAACTCGGTGGGAACCGGCGGCGCACTGTTCTCGAAGGACGAACGGACGAAAGTAAGGATGGAAGCGATCTTGTCGTCGGCCAGCACGGCTTCCTGCGCGATCATCGGGACGAGATAGGTGAAGTCCTTGTATTTGAAAGGCGGGTTGATGCCTTTGAGGACCATCGCGGTGAGACGCTCGGCACTGCCACTCACATACTCCGATTTCACAAGCGACGGGAACGCGCCGGGCAGACCCTGGCCCGTGGGCTGATGACAGGCAACGCAGACCGTCATGTAACCCATCTTGCCAGCGTCGGCGGCACTCGCTGCGTCGGCAGGCGCAGCCGGGGCAGCATCGGAGACTGCCGCGGGCGCGGCGCTCGGAGCTGTTGGCGCAACGCCGGCGGGCGCGCCGCCTTCCAATTTCGCGTCTTCGGGAACTTGAAGAAGTTCAGCCTCGTTCCATGAAACTTTCTTCGCCGAAAACTCTTTGCGCGCCGCAGCGATCTGCGCGGTCGTTATCGCACCCGCTTGGTTGCCCCATTCCTGCCGAATGTAGGTCATCACCGCCGCGATCTTTTTGTCGTTCAGTAAACTTTCCCACTGCGGCATCACGCCATTGTAGGTCGCGCCTTTTACTTTCACCGGACCCATCAACCCCTTGAGCATGAGCATCGCGAGACGCTTCTCGTTGCCAATCACCCATTCAGAACCTACGAGGGGAGGAATCAGACCCGGCTGACCAGCGCCGCTGGAGGTATGGCATGCCTGACAGTTGCCGAGATACACACCCTTGCCGATCGCAAACATGTCGTCCGGCACCGCTGCGCCAGCCTTTGCATTCGCGCGTTCCGGCTGCGGGAACAGCACCGCGGGCGAGCTTTCAAACTCGTTATAGACATTGCTATTGAACCCACCGTGAAACATTCCGACATAAGCACCCGCCCAGCACACGGCAGCCCCGCAAAGCACCGTGACCCAGAGCGGGACGGGCGTGACGTCGGCGCTGGGATCCTTGTGTTCGCGTTGGATGGCTGCGTGGACTTCGGTTAAGTCCGGCGTTTCGCGTGAGTCGATGTGTTCAGAACCCTGAGACATGTTTCGTGAAAAAAATTTACTTGGCAGCGGGTGCGGCCGCCGCTGGTGAGGGCGCCTCCGACTTTACTTCTTTGAGCGGATGGCTTCGGTCTAGCGAGAGCATGTAAGCGACTAGTTCGCGCGCTTCAGCTTTCGGGACGATTTCAAAACCGTCTTCGACATTCACCTGATCCGCAGGCAGCGCGTCTTTGGAACGCGCACCGCTGATCCTCCGCTTCTCGAATAAATACGGATAAGGCGGCATGTTGGATTCCGTGATGATCGCCGTTGGTTTGTAAAGATGGAGATAGTGCCACGCGGCATCGCGTTTCGCGGGGCGGCGCGGGTCATTCTCGGCTTCATTGCGCCACGTTTTCGCACCGACATTGGCGAGATCCGGACCGAGCCGGCTGTTGCCGAGAAATGTCGTCGCGTCGTAAATATAATCGCGCGCGACGGTGCGGCGTTCGCCCCAGCCGCGCGGCTGGTCTTCGCCATTCTGCGTGTCGCGGACCTGCTGCGAATGGCACACGATACAGCCCTCGCTGGCATACACTTTCGCGCCATACTTCACACGATCGGTCGGATAGACATCGATGATTTTTCCCTCGTCATCCCGCGTCACCTGCGCCTGCAGGCCGCCGATTTGCGCCTGCGGCACGAGGACCATCGCAAACACCGACACGGCGAGCGATCCGAAGATTCCGGCAATAAGAGGAGTGGAGCGGCTCATGTCTTAATGTTCGTGGGTTTCAAAAACGGTCGCGCTGCCGCCGGGCTGGCCGATGCGCAGCAGCATCAAGAGAAAATGGATGGCGAAGATCGCGTGACCGAGCGTCATCATGAAGGTGGCCATGATTCTGCCCGCGAGATATTCGAGGCTCGATCCGATGACCTGGCTGAAAAGCGATTCCGGGTCCGCCATGCGTCCACCCATCGAGATGCCAGTGAGCAGAAACATGATGACAATCATGCTGCCGCCGTAGGCCGCGCCCCAAAAATGGAATTTGATCAGCGACGAGGACAACCATTCGCAGCCAACGAGTCGCGGCGTGATGTAATAGATCGCACCAAAAATCACCATGCTGAAAAAACCATAGAGCAGCAGGAACTGCTGGCCTTCCAGCCACGGTGTGAAGTGGAGATACTTATCGAAGGAACGCAATGAACTGAACACGCCCAGCACGCTGCCGAGGGCAAACATCACGACGCCGAAGAACGTGAACCGAATGGTCGGGCTCTGATAAACCATGTGCGTCGCACCTTTCATGGTGAGCAAAAGATTCGCGGTCACGGTCGCGATCGGCACGATCATCATGATGTTTGCGGCTATGCTCAGTGTCACCAGCCATGCCGGGACGGGTCCACCGCTGAGGCGCAACATGCCGGTGAGGCCGCCGAGAAAGGCGAAAGACCAAAAACCAATCGAAGCCAGGTTATAGCTGTGGATCGGGCGATTCGCGACCTTTGGAACAAGGTAATATGCGGCCGCAAGACCGATCGCCGTGAACCACCAAATGTTGAGGCTTTGCGTAAACCAAGATGCGATGACGACCGGCATGACCCCGCGGATTTCCGGGAGTGATGTAAGCAGATTCGCGATCGCAAATACCCACGGGAACCAAAAGAACGCGCCAAGCAGATACCAGACCGAGATGAAAGCCAGCGCCTCCTTCCGCGCGCGGAAAAGCGCGGCACCCCAAAGGCCGATGAATAGGAATCCCGAAAACATGATCCACATCGCACCGTGCGGCATTTCCATGCCTTCGATGCCAGTGGACTGGCCGAGGAGCACCTGCCAGACACCGAGGGTGAGACCGACGTTCCAAACGATCGCGCCAAAGATGAGCAGGCCGGGAGCCTTGATCGGAACGCGGCAGAGACGCGCCATTAACCAAATGCCGACACCCATGCCCGCGAGGCTGCACCAGCCGTAAGTGAAGGCGAGATTGTAGGCGGGAACGATGCGGCCGTAGGTGGTAATCGCCCACTCGCTGAGGAAGTTTGGGAAGTAGAGCTTTAACGAGGCGATGAGTCCGAAAACGGTCGCGCCAAAGAGCCACGCAATCGCCGTGGCAAAAAACCAGAGCACCGCCGTGGAAGTGGATTTGTCGATCTGCGCCCGCTCGATTGCATACTGGGCGCTCGAAGTTCCGGCACCGGCAGCGGCACCGATCGGCGCGACAGTTTTCTCGGAAGTCTGCGTGGGATTCTCAGCAACGGCGGTCATTTCGATTCGGTCCAGTTGATCAGCGGAGGGCGGGACGGTGCGCCTGCGGAAAGAGGCGGGACGGCTGGCGCGGGAATGGCCGTTTCCGCGGGCGCAGGTGGAAGCGGCAGCGGAGGCGGCGGCGGAGTCGGCGCGGCGGGCGCGGGTGCCGCAGGCGGCAGCGCGGCGGGCACGGGTGCAAATGGGTTGCTGAATTGGACCAAGTCAGCGCCCTGGGGGGCGGATGGCATTGGTAGTGGCGGCGGCTCCGTGGACTTGGGGTCAATGACTGGCGGAGGCATTGGCGCAGGCAGTTTCACTTCAGACTTGGTGATCTTTTTTCCCTTCAATTCGACAGCGACCACTTTCATCGCCTCTTCGATCGGCACCTGCACTTCACCCTTTTCTTTGTTGACCCATGCGACGGTCTGAAGTTTCGCGGACCATTCCGTCTCCAGTTCTTCCCGCTTTTTCAAGCGAGCCGTGCCGCGCTCGGCGTCCACGAGGTCGGCCTTGGGGGCACGCATTTTTGTCCAGGCCACGATGACGGCGGCAAAAACCGCAAGACAGCCGATTCCCATCAGGAATGTGACGATGCTGCTCGGCGCGCGTTGTGAATTGATCGAGGCCATGTCAGTTCGTGAGTTTGATCGACTCGGCGAGCCGCGGGTCGCGCGTTGGAAAAAGGTTGGTTTGTCCGAGTTTCTTTAGGAAGAGCCACCCGAAGAATCCACCGATGCCAATCAATGATGAAATATCAAAGAGGCTCGGCGAGAAGCCTGTGCCGTGCAGGGCAGGAAGGACGATGATGTAGATATCGACGGCCTGCATGAAGAGAATCCAACCTGCGACCATGCAAAGGTATTTGGGGTTCTTCTTTGTCCACTGCATGAGCAAAATCGGGAACGGAAGGAAGAAGCGTCCGACGACCAGGAAAGTGCTGAGGACATTCCAGAAACCCACATTCCGGATGCGGTAGTAAATCGTTTCCTCGGGAATGTTCGCGTACCAAATGAGCATGTACTGCGAGAAGCCGATGTAGGCCCAGAAGATCGTGAACGCTAACATGAACTTACCCATGATGTGGTAATGCTCGATGCTGACTGGCTTGAGGTAGCCTTTGTTCTTCAGCGCGGTGACGATGAGCACCAGCAGCGACATGGAACTGCCCGCCGCGCCGGCGAACAGATAGACGCCCCACATCGTCGAGAACCAGTGATGGTCCAATGCCATCAGCCAGTCGATGCCTGCGAACGTGATGCACAATGCGAGCGCAGGGATGCCACCGATGCCGAATTTCCGCATGACGATCGTGTGGCGCGAAGCGCCGTCCGAATCCTGCGTGACGGAGCGCTTCTTCAGCGAGAGCGCGACGAAACTCAACAGGACGAAATAGATGATCGCGCGGATGACGAAAAAAGTATGATTCAGGTAACCAGATTTTTCATCGAGCAAGACGTCCTTGCCGTGCGGGATGGACCACCATTTCCAGAGGAGAAGGTTGTCTTTGCCGAGAATGTCAGTCCCGAAAAGCAGCAATGGAATGAAGAAGATCGCGAAGTATGGAAGCAGGCTCGCCGCATTCTCCAACTGCCGCCGCACCACGACTGACCACGCGGCGTCCGTGGCGTGATGCAGGCATGTCCAGAAAAGTGTGCCGATCGCGATCGTGAAGAAATACGCGAAGGCGAAAAGCCATGAAAAGGATGCCTGCTGCCGCCAGAAGAGGAAGCCAACAAAGCTAATGCCGCAGCCAATGGCACCGGCTCCGAGCAGCAGCTTCGGCAGGTTGCCGAGATGCTTGTTGTCGAACCTTTCGGCGTCGGGTGGTGTGAGGGCGTGGGAGTGGTCGCTCATTTACTTCGTCTCCTGCAAAGTCTTTTGCTGCTCGGCGGAAAGGTCGGCAAGTTTGCCGGCCTGGCTGCGCTGGAGCGCCCGGATGTAGGCTACGATCGCCCAGCGGTCTTCGACGGCAATGTTCGCGCCGTAGGCACCCATCGTGTTTTTGCCATTGGTGATGGTGTGGTAAAGCTGACCGTCGGGCATCGTCTTGTAGAGGTCGAGTTGCAAATTCGCGATGGCGGCGAGGCCGTAACTGCCGACGATGCCATTGCCCGTGCCGACGCGACCGTGGCAGACGATGCAGTGGATGTTGTAACGCTCCTGCCCGCGCTTCACGAATTGCTCAGTGACTTCCACCGGGATGCCATCCCCAAATGAATCACCCATCGCGCCGGTATTGAAATAGTCCGGCTGATTGGTGAAGCCCGCTGGCTTCAACGAAGCATTGCGCGCGCTGGCTTGGAGGTAGGCGCCGGGCACCGTGTAACCCATTGGGATGGTGCCGGTGACTGGCTTGCGCGCGGCACTTCCATCCGCGAAAAAACTGCTCGCGTGTTGCGGCTGGTATTTGGGCTGGTGATCCATGTCCCGGAAAATCTCGATCGGCGGAACCGCGCTTTTGGAACCGCGAAATCCGGCGAGCGCGAGCACCGTGGCTCCCGCGATCAGCATTGTGGCGAAGAAGAAGCGCAACATGGTCAGTCGTGAATGAGCGTGACGTGCTGGCCGCCGATGGATTCGAGCAGCTCGCGCGTCTTCGCCTCGGAGAAACGCGGGTCGGCGGCTTCGATGATGAGGAAAAAGCCGTCATCGGTGACGCGCTTGAAGCGTTCCCAATTAAAGACCGGATGATACCAGCGCGGGAGCTGCGTCATGACGAGCAGCGTGCCGATGATGGTGAACGCCGAGAGTAGAATCGTCAGCTCGAACATGATCGGGAAGAACGCGGGCGTGCTGAAGAAATTGGTGGGTTTGCCGTGAACGATCAACGGGTAGAGCAGGAAGGATGGAATGAACGTGAGTCCGATCGCCGTGGCGAAGCCCGTCGCACCGCCGCCGAGCACCGGCGCGGACAGCCAGGATTTTCCAAGACCCATCGCGGCGTCCATGCCATGCACCGGGAAGGGTGTATGCACGTCCCATTTCTTGAAACCCGCGTCACGAATTTTTTCCGCGGCAGCTAGCAGGTCGGCGGCGCTGGAAAACTCCGCGCCGAGTCCATAAACTTTGAGCGATTCACCCATTAGTGCGCGCCCTCGTTTTTCTCCGCGGCGTCAGGCGCGGGGTTGTTGTGCGGATCGGCTCCGGGGATGACGAGCTTTACTTCCGACATGGCAATCATCGGCAGGAATTTCATGAACAGCAGGAAGAGCGACAGGAAGATGCCGAAGGTGCCGATGAAGGTCCAAATCTCGACCCATGATGGCGTGTAGTGGCCCCATGAAGATGGGAGGAAATCCTGCGCGAGCGAAGTGACGATGATGACGAAACGCTCGAACCACATGCCCGCGTTGACGAGCATACAGACGCCGAAGACGACCCAGTAATTGGAGCGCATTTTTTTGCTCCAAAAAATCTGCGGGGCAAGCACGTTGCAACTCATCATGCAGTAGTAAGCCCACGAGTACCAGCCGGGATTGTCGATGCCGGCGCGGGCTTGGAGGAAGGTGAATAACTCATACTTGTTCGCGCCGTAGTAGGCGATGAACAGCTCCATCAAATAGGCGTAACCGACGATCGAACCGGTAAGCAGGATGATCTTCGCCATCTTGTCCACGTGCTGGCGGGTGATGAGGTCGTCGAGCTGCGGATAGAGCAGACGCGCGGGGAGCAAGATGGTGAGCACCATCGCGAAG
>JANNWY010000003.1:0-3162 GCA_031409335.1 Chthoniobacteraceae bacterium
CGAAGCCGTGGAGACGGTGCGCGCCAACCACGAGGGCAAGGCCGAGTGGGTGATCGGCACCAACCTCGACGTGACCGAGCGGAAGAATGCCGAGCGCACCATCCGCGAGGAGGCGAAACGGAAGGATGAATTCCTCGCGATGCTCGGCCACGAGCTGCGCAACCCGCTCAACGCCATCCGCCACGCCGTGCAAATCGCGCACGAGACGCCCGATGAAGCGGAGTCCTGCCAGTGGGCCGCCAAGGTCATCGACCGCCAGAGCCAGCAGCTCTCCCGCATGGTGGACGATCTGCTCGACGTGGCGCGCATCAATCGGGGGCGCATCGAACTGCGCGTCGAATCGCTCGACCTCGGCACCGTGCTCGAAGGAGCCACCACCGTCGTGCGGGTGCATGCCGGGCAGCGGCGGCACACCCTCGCGGTGGAAATCGGCGACGGGTTGCGCGTCACCGGCGACGCCGCGCGGCTCGAGCAGGTCTTCGTGAACCTCCTCAACAACGCCATCAAATACACGCCCGAGGGTCGCCACGTCGCCCTCCACGCCCGCAATGAAGACGGCGAAGTCATCGTCACCATCACCGACAGCGGCGTCGGTATTCCCGCCGAACTGCTCCCGCACGTCTTCGATCTTTTCCGCCAGGCGGAAAGCACGCTCGACCGCGCGCAAGGCGGACTCGGCATCGGCCTCAGCGTGGTGAAATCCCTCGTCGAAATGCACCTGGGCCGCGTCACCGTCGAAAGCGCCGGCGCGAACACCGGCACCACCGTCACCGTGCGCCTGCCCTTGCTCCTCGAAATGCGGCACACCCACGTCCCACCGGCCACCCCCGCACCGCGCGAAACTTCCGATCGCCGCATCCGGGTGCTCGTCGTGGATGATCACGAAGACGCCGCGCAAGCCCTCGCCCGCCTGCTGAAGCGCCGCGGCTGCGAAGTCCGCCTCGCCCACACCGGTCCCGACGGTGTCACCGCCGCGCGCGAATTCTGCCCCGAAGTTCTGCTCCTCGACCTCGGCCTCCCCGGCTTCGACGGCTACGAACTCGCCCGCACCCTCCGCGCCGAAGGCACCTTCGCCGAAGCCCTCTTCATCGCCATCAGCGGCTACGCGCAAGAGGGCGACCGCACTCGCTGCCTCGCCGCCGGCTTCGACGACCATTTCGCCAAACCGATCGATTTCCCCCGCCTCGTCGAAACGATGCGCGCGGGCACAGCGCATCCGCGAATCGCGGCAATGGAGTGATCCAAATCGCGTCCTCGTTTCCGGGCCGCCGCCGCACATCGAATGTCAGGGAGGGAGGCGCACGGTGAACTCCGCGCCGTTCCCCGGCTCGCTCGCTGCGTCGATGCTGCCGCCGTGCGCCTGCACGATGGCCTGGGCAATCGCCAGGCCGAGACCGCCGTGGCCCGTGCGCTACCCGATCGCAACTGCATCGTTCCGGCTTAGCAGAGCGGAGAGAGTAGGTATGCTGGACGCGCACAGCATCATGCCGCCGCCGCAGACGCCGGGCGCACTGGGAAAGTTCACATCCTTTCCGCAATCGCCGCCGCCAGTGCATCGGCGGTGGGCGGATGAAAGCGGAAGAACAACTCCGGCTCCACGAGTTCGAGTTCCATGAGCGAGAGCGCGCCCGCATCATCGCGCACCGCGTCCACTCGGGCGTAGAGCGGCGCCTGCGGACGGGCCGCGACGGCGTGCTCGGCGAAGGCGATTTCGTCCGCCGTCGGCGTGTGCGGATGCACGGTGCCGCCGTGGTCGTCCTGCACGCGGAAGTCACCCGGCTTCGCAATCTTCCGCACCGCATGCGTGCAGCGCCCGCCGATGACGATCAGCGAAAGCTCGCCCTGAGTGAGCACGTTGCCGAGGAATGGCTGCAACATCATCGCCTCCTCGCGCAGCAGTTCGCGCAACATCGACTCATGCGCATCGAGATTCGCCGCGTTCAGCCGGTAGGTGTGCCGCGCCGCGCCCGACACCGCCGGTTTCAAAATCGCCTCGCTCCACCCGCAGCCCGCGAACGCCTCGCGCAGCGTCGTCGTTTCCCCGCGCTCGATGAACTGAGTCACCGGCACATTCACCCCGCGTCCCGCGAGGTCGCGCAGGTAGTGCTTGTCCACGTTCCAGCGCACCAGTTCCGGCGCATTGAAAAGCCGTGTCCCGCGTTCCACGCGATCCATCCACGCCGAAAACTCCGCAAACCGCTCGAAGTAATCCCACGTCGAGCGAAACACCGCCGCGCGGGTGCGGCTCCAATCAAAGTCGGGATTCGACCACGCCACGCGCGCCGTGCGCAGCCCGCGCGCCTCCAACCCGGCGAGCAGCAGCCGCTCTTCACCGAGCAACTGCGCAACATACCAGTTCCCTTCGTCCGGCGTCTCGTAACGGGCGTCGGTGAGGATGGTGATGTCGGTGCTTTCCATGAGCCGCCCACTCTTCGCGGTCATCACGGACAGGCAATGCTGTCATCGGAAAAATTGCGCAGCCGCAGGGAGGAAACCCGCATCCCGGCAAGAGGATTGCGATGCGGTTGCCGAGCTGAGAAAGGAATGGCGGGCGGCCCAGCAGTGAGGGGCGAATTCGACGCAGCCTCCACTTTCCGAAACTTTCTCCGGCAAACGCGACGGACTTTGGGAGATACCCTATTGCCGGCCCATGACTCCCCCCGACGACACTCATCATCACCAATACCTGCGTCTTTTTGCCGAGCATGAACCCGCGCTGCGAACGCTGGTGCGTGCGCTGCTGCCTTCGCGCTCGGATGCATCGGAGGTCATGCAGGAGGTGGCGGTGGTATTGTGGCAGAAGTTCGGCGAATTCGACGGCACGCGCGATTTCCGGAAGTGGGCTTTCGGAGTCGCGCGGCTGGAGGTGCTCACGTTTCTCCGCGACCGTGCGCGGGACCGTCATGTCTTCGACGAGAAATTGCTGACGCGGTTGGCGGACGAAGTCGCTGCGGCCGATGTGCGGCACGATGCGCAACGTGAGGCGCTGGACCTCTGCTTGCAAAAGCTCACCTCCCAGCAACGCGAACTCGTGCTCGCCGCTTATGCCACAGGCACGCGCATGGACGAACTCGCCGCGCAGCGCGGGCAGACGCCGATGTCTCTCTACAAGGTGCTCCATCGCATCCGGCAGGCGCTGTTGGACTGCGTCCGGCGCGAAAT
>JANNWY010000004.1:0-9891 GCA_031409335.1 Chthoniobacteraceae bacterium
CTCGTGAAGGCTTCTTCCTCTTCCGCTTAAGCTTCCTCCCATGCCTTTCTCCCACGAAAAGCTCATCGTCTATCAGCGAAGCATCGAGTTCGTCGCATGGCTCGAACCCCTCGTCGAAAAACGGCCCGCGAAGATCGCTGCAAAGGATCAACTCGACCGCGCCTCGACCAGCGTTCCGTTAAACATTGCCGAAGGAAACGGGAAGTTTTCGATGAAGGATCGGGCGCGATATTTTCAGATGGCGCAGGGATCGGCGCTGGAATGCGCAGCGGCGCTCGACGTGCTCGTGGCGAAGCGCAGGATGGACAGTGCGGAGATCACGCCGGGAAAGGCGCTGCTGGAGGAAGTGGTGAATATGCTGATGCGCATTCTCGATCATCTTGATTCGCGCGCGGATGGGTGTCGCGTGGCCGAAGAGCCTGCGGAGTTTTATGTTCGGAGGGAGGAAGATTAAGCGGAAGAGGAAGAGGCTGATATGACTGCCACGCTGCCCAGCACTGACTTGCTCTACCCGCTTTCCCGTTTCTGCGAGCGCGAGGGGCATCCGCTGCCGCCGCACACGATCCTCGACGGCGCGGCAGTGCCGGAGCCGTATCGCGCGCTGCTCGTGCATGGCGGGGACATGACTTCGCGGCTGGAGGAATTTCACGGCGCGCCGATGACGCTGCGCGTGCTGCATCGCGAGGAAGTTGATGGCGCGTATCGCCGGGAGGTTTTGCTTTGCGCGAAGGATTCCGGGCTGCCGGTCGAGTACGGCGCAATCGAAATTCATCTCGATGCCTTCGCGCCCGAACTGCGCGGTGAAATTTTGGAAGGCCGTCTGCCGCTCGGCGGGCTGCTGAATGCACATGGCGTCGTCTATCGCAGCGAGCCGCGCGCCTTCATCCGGCTCGCGCCCGATGCGGGGATGAACGCGCTCTTCAGCACCGATCCGGCAAACGAACTTTACGGTCGCAGCAACGTCCTGATGGGCGAGCGCGGCGAGACGCTGGCGCGCATCGTGGAAGTGTTGCGTCCGCTGTGAAAAGCGGCGGCGTAAACCAATCGCACCCATATGAACGAACCATCCCAGTACGACGCGATCATCATCGGAGCGGGCCCGGCCGGCTCCACGGCGGCGGCATTGCTCGCGGAAAAAGGGCGCAGTGTTCTGGTGATCGAGAAGGAGAAATTTCCGCGCTACCACATCGGCGAATCGCTGATGCCATTTTGCTGGTTCGCGCTCGAACGGCTGGGCGTGCTCGGGGAGATGGAGCGCATCGCCTACACGAAAAAGCACAGCGTCCAATTCGTGACTCAAGACGGGCATCAGTCACAGCCGTTTTACTTTTTCCAGCACTACGATCATCCGAGTTCGACGACGTGGCAGGTGGAGCGCGCGGAGTTTGACGTGATGCTCCTGAAAAATGCGCGCGCCAAGGGTGCGGAAGTGCGCGAACTGACGCGCGTGACGCGGACGATCAAGGATGACGGCGGGCGCACAATCGGCATCGAGGCGGTCGGGCCGGATGGTTCCGCATTCGAGGTTTTCGCGCCGATGACGATCGACTGCTCGGGCCGCGAACAGATCGCGACGGCGAAGGAAGGCTGGCGGCTGAAAGATCCGAAGCTGAACAAGCTGTCGATCTGGACTTACTTCCGCGGCGCGAAACGCGATCCGGGAATCGACGAAGGAAACACGACCGTCGCCTACCTGCCGGAGCGCGGCTGGTTTTGGTACATCCCGATGCGAAACGACATCGTGAGCGTCGGCATCGTCGCGGAGAAAGACTACCTGTTCTCCGAGTTCAAAGATCCCGCCGAAATCATGTGCCGCGAGATCGGGCGGAATGTGTGGATCAAGGATCACCTCAGCAGCGGCCAGCAGTTCGGCGAGTATTGGGTGACGAGCGAGTTTTCGTATCGCTCCCGGTTTTGTGCGGCGGACGGATTGTTGCTCGCAGGCGATGCGTTCGCGTTCCTCGATCCGGTGTTTTCGAGCGGCGTGTATCTCGCCTTGAAGAGTGGCGTGATGGCTGCGGATGCTGTCGATGCTGCGCTGACTGCGGGCGATACGAGTGCGGCGCGCTTTGCGGAATACGGCGAGAAGCTCTGCACGGGCATCGAGAATATGCGGCGGCTGGTCTATTCGTTCTACGATCCGAATTTCAGTTTCGGCAAAGTGATCAAGGCGCGACCGCATCTGCGCGGGCATCTCACGGATTGTCTGATCGGGGATTTGTTCGAGAAGAGTTACGACGAGCTGTTCGGCGCGATCGGCGAGTTTGCGGAGCTGCCCGCGCCGCTGGCGCACGGGCGGGTTCCGGCTGGAGTCGCGGCGTGAGTTCTCCGGCAAGCGCACTCCTCGTCGCCGTGCTGGTGGGAGGTTTTTCTCCGGCCATGGCCGCGGACTGGCCGCGCCTGCTCGGCCCGACGCACGATGCGACTTCGCCGGAGACCGGTCTGTTGCACGAACTGCCGAAAGCGGGGCCGCCCATTCTGTGGGAGGTCGCGAAGGGCGGGGGATTTGGCGGGCCGGCGATCGTGGGGGAAAGGCTCGTGATTTTTCATCGGATCGAAGATCGCGAACTGGTGGAATGCCTGCACGCGGAGACGGGCAAACGCATTTGGAAATTCGACTACGCGGCACCTTATCGGCCGAAGTACGGCGGCAGCACCGGGCCGCGCACGAGCCCGGTGATCGACGGCGGACGCGTATTCACCTTCGGCATCGCGGGGCAACTCCACGCGCTCGATTTGGCGGACGGAAAAATCATCTGGCAGCACGATCTGGCGCGCAAGTTTGCGATGGGGCCGACCTTCTTCGGCTATGGCTCGACTCCCCTCGTCATGGGATCGCGTCTCATCGTGCAGATCGGCGGCGAGGTGGTCGGGAAAAAAGTGAACACCGCTGCATTCGACACGGCGACGGGCAAGCTGGTCTGGACTGCCGCGCACGCTTGGGGCGCGAGTTATGCATCGCCGATTCCAGCCACGCTGCACGGGCGCGAGTGCGTGCTCGTTTTCGCCGGAGGCGAGAGCCGTCCACCGACCGGCGGGCTGCTGATCATCGACGCCGCGAATGGCACGGTGCTCGGCTCCGCGCCGCATCGCGCGGACATCGCGGAATCCGTGAGCGCCTCGTCGCCGGTCGTCATCGGTTCGCGCATTTTCATTTCAGAGGCTTATTCTGCGGGCGGCGCTTGCTTCGATGTCGCGCCGGATTTTTCCGTCAAGCGCGCGTGGAGCGCGGAGAATTTTGGCCTCTACTGGATGACTCCGCTCGTGCGCGACGGTTGCCTGTTCGGCTGCGCTGGCATGAGCGAGCGCCTCGCCGAACTTGTCTGCCACGACATCGCGAGCGGAAAGGAACTGTGGCGCAGCGACCTCGGCGGCGGATTCGCGCGCGCGAGTTTGCTGGCGGTCGATGGCGGCGTGCTGTGTCTCGGGGAATTCGGCGATCTCGCGTGGCTCGACCTTTCGCGAAAAGGCGCGGTGATCAAATCGCGCGCGAAACTTTTCAACGCACCCGAGACGTGGGCGCTCCCCGCGCTTAGCCGCGGACGGCTTTACGTCAGCCAGAATGAACCCGGTGCCGGCGGCACAAAACCCCGCGTCATTTGCTATGACTTCCGCGCCCCCTGATGCGGGTGGCGCGGACGAAGCCAAGTGGGGCAGCCGCCCCGGCTGCCGGACAGTCCGGCGGGCGCCCCGCCCGCAGTGTCAGGGCGGGGTGCCCGGACGACTTTTGGCAGGCGGGGCGCCTGCCCTACTTTTCGGACGCGCGCGCGTTTCGAGGCGATTGTCCCGCGCGGCGGACGCATTCGCTTGGCAATCCACGCGCGCGAGTGGCACTCATAGTGCGCCGATGAAAATCATCCTCATCACGCCGGGCACCGGCAGCTACTATTGCGGCGTCTGCATGCGCGACAACGCGCTCGCCACGGAGCTGATCCGGCAGGGCCACGACGCGCTGATGGTGCCGCTTTACCTGCCGCTCCAGCTCGATGAAACATCCGCGTCGCCCGACACGCCGACGTTCTTCGGCGGCATCAATGTCTATCTTCAGGAGAAGTTCCCGATCTTCCGCCGCACGCCGCGCTGGCTCGATTCGTTGTTCGATTCCGGCGCGCTGCTGAAGCTCGTCGGCAAGCGCCAGGGCGACGCGAATTCCGAGGTCATCGGACGAACAACTTTCTCGATGCTGCAAGGCGAGCAGGGGCATCAGCGAAAGGAATTGAAGCGCCTGATCGCGTGGCTGAAGACGCAGGAAAAACCGGACGCGATCTGGCTCTCGACCATGCTGCTGACGGGATTCGCGAAGGAGCTGAAACGTGAGCTTGGGGTGCCGGTGCTCGCGTCGTTGCAGGGTGAGGATGAGTTTCTCGACAATCTCCCGAAGCCGTGGAACCGGCGCTCGTGGGAGATGATCATCGAGCGATCTGGCGATGTGGATTTGTTCATTTCGCCGAGCCGTTTTTACACCAAACTGATGGCTGGTCGCATGCGCCTGAAGCCAGAGCAACTGCGCATGATTCCCAACGGAATCTCGGTGGAAGGCTACGGCGAACCCGCGCCGCCGCCTGATCCGCCGGTGATCGGATACCTCGCGCGAATGCGTAAAGAGAAAGGGCTCGGGCTCGTCGTCGAAGCGTTCATGCTGTTGAGAAAGCGGTCCGGTTTTGAAAACGTGAAACTGCGCGTGGCGGGTGCGATGACGGCTGCTGACGAGATTTACACGGCGAAGCTGAAAGCGGAAATAGACACCGCCGGGCTCACGAAAGATGTGGAGTTTCTGCCGAACATCGACCGCGGTGAGAAAGTGCGTTTCTTGAAAAGCCTCACGCTGCTGTCCGTGCCTGCGACGTATCCCGAGGCGTTCGGGCTTTACGTGATCGAGGCTTGGGCGGCGGGCGTGCCAGTCGTGCAGCCGCGACATGCGGCGTTCACGGAGCTGTTGGAAGGCACGAATGCGGGTCGGCTTTTCGAGGCCGACCGCGCGGAGGAACTCGCCTCGGAATGGTCGCAGTATCTCTCGACCCCGGCGGCCGCGCGCGAGGCCGGGCTGCGTGGTCGCGAAGCCGTGTTGAAAGGTGAATATTCCATCGCGCGCATGGCTGAAAGTTTTCTCACCGCGACGCGCGAGGTGATGGCGGGAACCGCGGTCGCGTCCTGATTTTTCAAGAAGATGCCCAGCGAATTCAAACACACCCGCCGCATCGAGTTTGCCGAGACGGACATGGCCGGCATCGTCCACTTCGCTAATTTTTTCCGCATGATGGAATCGACCGAGCACGAGTTTTTCCGCTCGCTCGGCTTTTCGATTCACGCGCACGAGGATGGCGTGACGACTGGCTGGCCGCGCGTCAGTGCGACGTGCGATTACTCGCGCCCGCTGCGCTTTGAGGATGAGGTGGAGATTCACCTCATCGTCGCTGAAGTGCGCAGCCGCTCGATCCGCTACCGGTTCATCTTCCGCAAAGCTGCCGACGGCACCGAAGTCGCGCGCGGCACCGTCGCCACCGTCTGCGCCACGGTGGACAAGGCGACCGGAAAGCTAGTCGCCATGCCGATCCCGGACCGCATCCGGGAAAAAATCACCGCTGCTCCAGATTCCTCATCTTGATCCTGATCCTGGTCTTGATCTTGATCCCTTCCGGTCGGCGGAGGATCAAGATCAAGAGCAGGATCAGGAGCAGGAGCAGAAATTTCAAACCACACCACCATGCCACCCACCACCGCACCAAACTCCTCCTCGTCCTGGCTCATCTTCGCCCTGCTCACCGTCTTTTCCTGGGGTCTCTACGGCGTCCTCCTGCACACGGGCCGCAGCGCAATGCCCGCCGGTGCCGAGATCGGCAACGCCAGCCTCAAAGCATTCCTGTGGGTCGGCGTCGCCTATTTCGTTGTCGCCATTGTCGGCCCAGTCATCGTGCTTAAAGCGCGCGGCACCGACTGGAGTTTCACCGGCTCGGGCATTTCGTGGAGTTTCATCGCGGGAACGGCGGGCGCGATCGGCGCCTTCACGCTCGTCCTCGCGCTCGGCGCGGCGGCGGCGACGATGAAAGGCGCGGCCCCTTCCGCGGTCATGCCCATAGTCTTCGGTGGCGCGCCAGTCGTGAATGCCATCGTCGCGATGCTCGTGCATCCGCCCGAGGGTGGATTTAAGTCGCTGCCATTTCCGTTCATCCTCGGTATCGTGCTCGCGGCGGGCGGCGGTTTTCTCGTGGCAAAATTTGCGCCGTCAAATCGCGGGGGAGCGCCGAAGCCAGTCGCCGCAGTGAGTGATCACGCCAAGTGAAGTTGCATGACGCAGCTTGAACGGCTCCGCGCGCTGCTCGCGACGATCGCCTCCGCTAATCCATTTCACGCGCCGCGCCTTGCCTGCGCCGGCGTGACGCCGAATATCGCGAGCCTCGATGAGTTCTCCGCGCGCCATCCGTTCACGACAAAGGCGGAACTCGTCGCCGATCAAACGGCGAATCCACCCTCCGGCACAAACTTCACTTTTCCTCGCGAACGCTACACGCACTTCTGCCAGACGAGCGGCACGACTGCGAAGCCGCTCGTCGTTCTCGACACGGCGGAGAGCTGGGAATGGATGCTGGGAAACTGGGCGCAGATTTATCGCGCGGGTGGGTTGCTTGCAGGTGACCGCATTTACTTCGCGTTTTCGTTCGGGCCGTTTCTCGGATTTTGGACAGCGTTCGAGTCCGCGGCGCGCTGCGGTTATCTCTGCATCCCCGGCGGCGGATTGGGCAGCGCCGCGCGGTTGCGCGCGATGATTCAGCACGAGGCAAATGTGCTTTGCTGCACGCCGACCTACGCGCTGCACCTGGCTGAGGTCGCGGCCCGGGAATGCATCGATCTCGCCACGTCGAAGGTGCGGAAGATTTTCGTGGCGGGTGAACCCGGCGGGAGCGTCGCGAGCGTGCGGGCGCGGATTCGCGATGCGTGGAATGGCGCGCTGGTGCTCGATCATTACGGCATGACGGAAGTGGGACCGGTCGCGTTTCAAAGCGAAGACGAGGACGGCGTGCTGCACGTCATCGAAGACTCCTACTTTGCCGAAATCGTGAATCCGCACACCGGTGCGGCGGTGCCCGCGGGCGAAGTCGGCGAACTCGTCCTCACCACGCTCGGTCGCGATGCCTGCCCGCTGCTGCGCTATCGCACGGGTGATTTGGTGAAGCGGATTGCCGGTGTGCCGGGCTTCGCGCTGGAGGGCGGGATCATCGGGCGCGCCGATGACATGGTCGTGGTGCGCGGCGTGAATATTTACCCGAGCGCAGTCGATGCCGTGGTGCGCTCGGTCCCCGAGATCGCCGAGTATCGCGTGAACGTGACGCAGCGCGACGCGCTCGCGGAGATCAACGTCGAGATTGAATGCCTGGGCGATGCGGCGGTGCCGGTGCTGGAAAACGCGTTCTCATCCGCGTTCTCACTCCGGATTCCGGTGCGGCGCGTACCGTCGCTTCCTCGGTTCGAGTTGAAGTCGAAGCGATGGAATCGGGGCAACTAGCGAAATTCCATCGCTGCTTGCCCCTGAAGCGTCAAGCCACGGCGCAGATGCACGCTTGCCCGCGCCAGCCGACTCGATGCCTAATACCACTGCGATGCTCCTCGAAATCCAAAACCTCAAAAAGTGCTACCGCGCACCGGATGGCGGCGATGAAGTCGATGTCCTGCGCGATCTCGAACTGAAAGTGGATGCGGGCGAGAGCGTCGCCATCACTGGGCCGTCGGGCTGCGGGAAGAGCACGCTCTTAAACATCATCGGCGCGCTCGATCGTGTGGATGCGGGGACGGTCAGCGTGGCCGGGCGCGACATCGCCGGGCTCGATGAAAAGGCGCTCGCCGCGTTTCGGAATGAAACCGTCGGCTTCATCTTCCAGCTCCACCATTTGCTGCCGCAATGCACGATCCTCGAAAACGTACTCGTGCCCACGCTCGCGCAACCGGGCGCGACGGCGAAGGCTCGCGAGCGCGCGGAGAAATTGCTCGGTGCCGTCGGACTTTCGCATCGGCTTTCGCACCGGCCCGCGCAGCTTTCGGGCGGGGAAAGGCAGCGCGCCGCGGTCGCGCGGGCGCTCATCAATCAACCGAAAATTTTGCTCGCGGATGAACCGACCGGCGCGCTCGACCGCGTGAATGCGGCGCGGCTTGCCGATCTGCTCGTGGAGTTGAATCGCGCGGAAGGCGTCGCGCTCATCATGGTCACGCACGCCCCCGATCTCGCGCAGCGGATGGGCCGCGTGCTGGAACTCGTGGACGGGAAACTCCTCGCGCGATGAGGGGCGTCGCCGCGATTTCCGGGGAGCGCACTCGTCCCGAGTGCTGGTCTTGGCGTCCCGCCAAATCGAACTTTGAAAACCTCGCGCCCTTCGGTACGGGAATCGGTTTGGATGGCGCTACGTTTGGAAAGTCCGTCTCGGCGGGACGCCAAGACCAGCACTCGGGACGAGTGCGCTCCCCAGAGTTCCCGTTCCGCACGTCATGACCGCGCGCACCATCATCCTGCGCTCCGTGCAGCACTACTGGCGCACGCATCTCGGCGTCATCCTCGGGGCGGCGCTCGGAGCGCTCGTGCTCACGGGGGCGCTGCTCGTGGGGGATTCGGTGAAGGCGACGCTGCGGCGGCAGGCGGAGATGCGCGTGGGCAAGGCGGATGTGGCGATGACAGGCGGCGACCGTTTTTTTCGCGCCGCGCTCGCGGATGCGGCGGGTGCGGAAGCCGCGCCGGTGCTGATGTTGCGGGCGACGGTCGCGCGGGCGGATGGCGGGGCGCGCGTGAATGCGGCGCAATTGCTCGGCGTCGATGCACGGTTTTGGAAACTGGCACCGGGGTCGGGAAGTAGCGCAGCCGCCCCGGCTGTGGAAAGGCCCGCGGGCGCCGCGCCCGCCGAACCTTCCGCATCGGCAGGCGAGGCGCCTGCCGGACGCACTGCAGCCGGGGCGGCTGCCCTACTTCCCGAGACCGTCGATCTCAACACGCGGCTCGCGCAGCAGCTTGGCGTGGCCGCGGGCGATACGGTGATCGTGCGCGTCGAGAAACCCGGCGCGTTTTCCAAGGACGCGCCGCTTTCCGGCGAGGAGAACGAAGTGGTGGCGCTGCGCGTGAAAGTCGCGCGCGTGGTGGGCGACGCGGACTACGGACGCTTCGCGCTCGCCGCGAGCCAGGTGCCGCCGTTCACGGTCTTCGCGCCGCTGGCGGTCGTGCAGGAAAAGACTGCCATCAGCGGGAAGGCGAACCTCTTAGCTTTTGGAAACGTCGTTAGCAGGCCGGTCTGGTCATGGAACGCACCACCGATTTTTGGAATAATTCCCCTTCCGGGAAAGATCATGCCAATGACACCGCCCGGATTGATCCCGTACTACCTGGTTAAGAATGGGTTCAAATCAGGCGTGGAGCGTGGAGCGCCGGTCTGGAGTCTTGCTGACGCACAGCTTTCCCTCCTCGACCTCCCCAACAACTCCGGCCTCGAACTCCGCACCCCGCGCGTCTTCCTCGATCCGCCGGTGGTCGCCGCCGCGCCGCGCGGGAAGGAGGACCGGCGCGTGGATTCGCTCACGTATTTCGTCAACGCGATCGAGGCGAATTCCGAAACCAGAAACCAGAAACCAGAAACCAGAAACTCCACTCCCTACTCGATGGTCACGGCGGTCGAAGCGCCGTCGTCGGGATTTCTCCCGGCGGAACTGGCGGACGATGAGATCGTGATTTCGCAGTGGGAGGCGGACGATCTGGGGATCACGACGGGCGCGAAGGTGACGGTAAAATATTTCGTGATGGGTGAGCGTCGGCAGCTTGAGGAAAAGGCGCGCGAGTTCACCGTGCTCGCGGTTTTGCCGATGAATGAGCCGCAGCTCAATACGTCGTGGATGCCGGATTTTCCGGGGCTTTCGGACAAG
>JANNWY010000005.1:0-2937 GCA_031409335.1 Chthoniobacteraceae bacterium
ACGCAGCGAACCGCGCGCAAAGAAGCGCCGCGCGAAGAACTATCACTTACTAACCAAGCCAAGAGCGGAGATGCGTGTTCCACCCCATCGAAACCGGCCACGCATACTTATCCAAAAGGACGCTTAACTTAATGCCATTCCGGACCGACCCCTTTCCCCGAGGGGAAAAGATCGAAATTCTAGAGCTGACCCCGCTCCCCTACACGAAGGAGGAGATGCAGGCGTATTGGAACAACGGTGTGGAGAAGGACAATCCGGGACTGAGCAAGGCGGAGTGACAGCGCCGTGGCTTGCCGCTCCAGCGGCGAGCATTCTCCCAAAGCTGGGCGCTGCATTTCGATTGAAGTATCGCCTAGTCGATTCTCGCGATTGGCAGGCGCGTCAGCGTTTTGTTCGATCTTTAGCGGGAGTGATCATCTCACTCCAAGCAACTTGCGATATGGCCATGTTGCCACCGACACTGACGCTATATTCCAACCCTACCTGGTAAGGAGCGCGATGAGGACCAACTTCCTCATAAGGTGACATCATCGGGAACTTGTGACCTGGCGGAAGATGCACCGGTCTCCATCCAGTTCCGCAGAAGGGATACCCAAAGTTGGACTCGTCCCATCGGCTTTCTACGAACTCCCGACGAGACAAAAATGGTTGGCGGTCGGAACGGAGGGAAAAGCTCACCACGCGTGAACTTAAGTTGACGAGGTAGAATTTCCGATCAGGACTGTCGGCTGCGGCAGGCTCAGTCGTCACAAACACCGAATCATCCGAACTCGTTTTAGGTTGGGTGGGAAGCCAAAATACGAGCAAGAGCATGACAGCCAACAAGACGCCGCCTATTCCAAAAAGGCTGCTTCGTTCGCGAAGACTCATCCAACGGATTTGTTCGTAAATTCGTCTGGCTCCACATCGTGACGAGAGCCAGAGGGACGGTAGTCCACCCGACAACACGACCCACAGCAACGTGAATCCTGCCGAAAAAATGGCGCTAGCGAGAACCCGTGCCGCCGCTCCTGAGTAAGCGAAAAGTTCAGGATCAATCGCAGCGGCAAGCGGTCGATGGAAAAAGGAATACCAAGCGTCTTCGCGACTTTCACCTGTCGTTCCCCAGAACCAGACAATCATCCACAGCACCTCTGCTCCCATGCCAATCGCTATGGCGAAGGGAATATGGATGCGCCGGCCGAGAAACGTCATCGCGAGGGAATTCCCGCTCTTGGGCGTGTCGTTCATATCTGCCACCTACCATCGGTGGTTTTCTGCCGCAAGCGCATGACGAACAATCTGAAGATGCCCGGCTCTGCGAGGTGGGCGGCTTCCGCTTCAAATTGATTCAAAGTCCCCCGCTACATTTTAGTTGAAGAAAGCGTAGCCAAACCTCACGCAGCTCCAATAACCTCTGCTTCCTTTCAACCTCCACAATCCATGAACGAACCAGCACCAAAAAACTCACCTCACACTTTCTCACGCCGCGGCTTTCTCAGAACCACCGGTGGGGCCATGGCAGGCGGCGCACTGCTCGGCGCGATCGCGCCTGAGCGTTTCGCGCATGCGGCCAGCGGCACGGATGAACTCAAGATCGCGCTGATCGGCTGCGGCGGGCGCGGCTCCGGCGCGGCGAATCAAGCCCTGAGCACGTATCCGCTCGGCCCCGTCAAACTCGTCGCCGTCGCGGACGTGCATGAGGACCGCATGAAGGGTGCGCTTGGCAATTTGCAAAAGGAACACGGCGCGCGCGTCGATGTGCCGGCGGAGCGGCAGTTCATGGGTTTCGATGCTTACAAGAAAGCGATCGAGACCTGCGACGTCGCGATCCTCACGACGCCGCCGGGATTTCGCCCGATGATGTTCGAGGAAGCGGTGAAGCAGGGCAAAAATGTCTTTATGGAAAAGCCTGTGGCCAGCGATGCGGCGGGTGTGCGCATGGTGCTCGCGGCGGCGGCGGAGGCGAAGAAGAAGAATTTGAAAGTCGGCGTCGGCCTCCAGCGTCGGCATCAGGCGGGTTATGTGGAAACGGTGAAGCGCATTTTCGACGGCCAGATCGGCGACGTGACGGCGATGCGCTGCTACTGGAACGGGAATCGCCCGTGGCAGCTCAAGCGCACCGACCTTGAAAAGAAATACGGCCGCAAGCTAACCGAAATGGAATACCAGCTCCGCAACTGGTACTATTTCACGTGGATCGGCGGCGATCACATCGTCGAGCAGCACATTCACAACATCGACGTGATCAACTGGATCAAGAAGGGTCCGCCGGTGAAGGCGCACGCGATGGGTGGTCGCGAGTTCAACAATGGCGGTGCGGACGATGGCGAAATTTTCGATCACTTCGCGGTCGAGTTTGAATACGCCGACGGTTCGATCTGCAATTCGTTCTGCCGCCATCAGCCCGTGCCGGATTGGAATTCGGTGAGCGAGCATGTCGTCGGCACCAAAGGGCGCTGCGATGTGAACGGCTACAAGATTTTCGGCGAAAATCAGTGGCGCTTTAAGCCGGAAGGCGACGCGAAGCCGAAGGATGCCTACCAGCAGGAGCACGACGACCTGTTTGCGGCGATCCGCGATAACAAGGAATTCAACGAAGCCGACTACGGCGCATCGAGCACGATGACCGCGATCCTCGGCCGGATGGCCGCGTATTCCGGCAAGTCGATCGAATATAAAGCCGGGCTCGAATCGAAGATCGAGCTGCTGCCCGCGGAACTCGGCTGGGACAAACCCTCGCGCGTGAATCCCGGGGAGAACGGGATGTATCCACGCGCGATCCCTGGCAAGACCGCGGTGCTATAAGCACTTCGCAAGGGTGTCATTAATTGTGGTGCATGCTTGGGATGGGTTGGTGAGGGGGCCAGAAGGCGTCCCAATGTTGGTTGGCGCGCAGGACGCGGAGTTGGGCGAGGGCGTCAGCGTTGGCCGGCAGCCAGGCGGTGCCGGCGCCTT
>JANNWY010000006.1:0-1819 GCA_031409335.1 Chthoniobacteraceae bacterium
GCGCGCGATCAGACGCCGCCGGTGAAATACCACGTCTATCGCAGCACCGAGGCGGCCTTCACGGCTCCGCAAAAATACACGGAGGTGAGTTTTGCAATCGGCAACGGCTGGGCCACCGATCCGACGATCGCGTTCGCAAACCAAACCACGGTCAACGGTCTCGCGAACGGCACGCATTATTTCCGGGTCCGGGCCGAGGACAGCGCCACGCCTGCGCACGAGGAAACGAACACCGTCACCCTCGCGATCACTCTCAGCACCGCGCCCGATCTCACGAATCCCGTCGCCACACTCACGATCGACGGCAGCCTCGCCGACTGGACCGGCGTCACCGCCTATCCGCCCGATCCCGACGACATCACCGGCGCGCAAAACCCGCTCGACTGGCGCGAACTTCGCGCCGCGCACAACGCGACTTTTTTCTATCTCGCCTACACCACCGACCCGCCCGCTGCGCTCACCGTCGCCCACGATGCCTTCCTCGACACCGACCGCTCGCGCAGCACCGGCTTCCGCGGCGGCGGCGATGATTTTCCCATCGGTGCGGAATACATGATCCAGTCCGGCACGCTCTATCAATACACGGGAAGCGGCACCAACTGGAGCTGGGCGAGTGTCGGCTCCACCGCGTTCAGTTGGAGCGCGACGATCGCGGAAATCGCCGTCCCTTGGAGCTTCCTCGGCAACCCGACCGCGCTCGACCTTTTCCTCTACGGCGACAACCCGAGCGCCGGTGGCGATACCGTGGATTGGTATCCCGACAACGCGCCCCAAGCCAACGGTGGAGGCGGATTCTTCCGCTATCACCGCTAGCCTGCAAATCTCACCACCCAGAAGTAGAACTCGACAGGGTGTTGCCCACAGATTCAGGGCGACCACAGATTTTTTTCGGAGGGGAATCTGCGGTCGTCCTGAAGCTGCGGGAAAATAGGGTGAAAAATGCGGGTTAATCCTAGAAACGGCGATGGAGCCCGCGAAATACGCGAAAGACACGAAAAGGGAAGGCTTTACGGAAATGTGCGCACTCACCCTGCGGGTGAACGCGTGATTCTTCTCAAGTAGTTCATTTCGCGCCCTTTCGCGCTTTTCGCGGGCAACCCAATTACGATTCTAGGTTAACTCTTTTTCGCTTTGCCCCGCCGCCTATTCCGCCGCGCGCTGCTTCGCCTCGGCGACCGGTGCGGCGGTGAGCGGGAGCGCGGCGAGCGTTCGGTAAAGCACGCGGGCTTCGTCGGGATGACTGGCGGCGCGGGCTTCGTCGGCGCGTTTGCGCAGCGCCGGTGCGGACTCGATCCAGGCGAACTTCTTTGCGGCTTCACGCGCCCGCAAAATTTCCGCCTCGTTGAGCAATGTCCCGGTCGTGCCGCTGGCCATCAGGTTCGTCGTGTCCTGCCGATGCGGCAGGCTGAGAGCGTGGCCGAGTTCGTGGGAAGTGACGCGCGGGATCGGCTCGTCGATGCCGCCCTCGACGGCCCGCAGCGCGGCGGTGTCTTTCACGAAAATGCCGCGCGGCATGTAAAAGCCGTTCACGTCGAGTTGCTTCACGTAATAAACGTTGAACGCTGTGCTGGAGCGGGTTTCGCGCGGCATGCGCGCCGGCAGTTCCTCGCGCTTCTCCGAGTCGGCATTGTCGAGAGGCAGCGCGGATTCGCGCACGAGCGACTCGATGCGGAACTGAATCCCGGCCTGCGCCCAAACGCGATTCATCTTCGGCAAAATGCGCGCGAGATCCTGCTCGGTCAGCGTGGTCTGGAGCGCGGGCGTGTCCTGCGACGAGAGCAGATGCACGCGCAGCGGGACGATCAGCCAGTCGTCGAAA
>JANNWY010000007.1:0-21468 GCA_031409335.1 Chthoniobacteraceae bacterium
CCCCCCCCCGCCGGGCGGGGGCCCCGGGGGCGCCCCCCCCCCCGGGGGCCGCCCCCCCCCCCCCCCCCCCCGGCCGGGGCGGCCCCCCCCCCTCGGCCCCCCCCCGCCGGGGGTCCCCACCCCCACGACGCGTTCAACCGCGCCGCCGACGCATCCCAAGCAGCGTTGTAACCCCGCCGAGCAGCAACATCGCGCTGCCGGGCTCGGGGACTGGCTGGACGGATTTCACCGCAAGTGCGCCACCGCCGAAATCATCTCCGTCGAGGAAATCCGGGGCAGGGGGCGGAGGTGAGCCCAGTGTCACCACAGCGCCACCGCCGATTACCAACTCCGAGAGCGTCTGGCTAACGAAGATGTTGGTTTCCGCGCTGGCGTCGATTTTCGAAGTGCCCGTGCCGAGCGCGCTGTGCAAGTCCGTGGTGCCTCCACTGGTAGTGAGTTTGGTCAGACCGGTCAGGATGCTGGTGGCCGTGAAATCCACCGTGCCATCGCCGATTTTCGTGATCGTGCCTGGACCGCTGATCGCGTTGGTGAAGTTCACCGTGCCTCCAAGGGCTGCGGTAACACTGGCATCAGCGTTCAAGGTGATGGCTCCGGAGAAAGTTGAGGTAGCGTCGGGCACATCGCTACCGAGCACGCCGAAGCCAACGACCGGTCCCGGCGTGTTGAACTGAATGTTGTCGAAACGATTATTACCAGCGGTGGAACCGGCACCAGTGACCGTAAGACGGACGTAAGCCGTGGCAGCGTTGTTCAAGCCAGCAGTCGGGCTCAAGGTCTGGGCAGCGAAGGCTGCCGGGATGGGTGTGACCGAGCCCAAGCTACTCCAGGCAGTCCCGTCGGTGCTGTATTCCCAAGTTTGGGTGTTAAATCCGGTGGCGGTACTTTGAGTCGCATAACTCACGGCGAGGTTCGCCAACCCCGTCATATTCACCTTGAACACGATGCTTTTTCCGTTGGCGCTGCTATTCGCCAAAGCGAGGGCTGCCGCACCGCTAGTCGTCGTCGAAAATCCTGCGCCCGCATTGATCGCGGTGCCCCCAAATGCGGTCACTTCCGGATTCGTTACACCCGAAAGAAATGTGCCGGAGCCATTCGTCCCATCAAGATAAAGTGTGCCGGTGCCAAAGTTAGCTTGATAAACGAATGGAGAGATAACAATGGGATTGGGAGTGGTCGTGGACGTTACAGCAGCCGTCCCGCCAGTAGTTGTCGTCTGAAAATCCCATCCGCCAAGGAGCGTCGAAGTTGGGGTGCCAGTCATCGTGATGCTATTGGCAATGGTCACTCCAGCACCGGCAAGGAGGGTAGTTTTGACGGTTGCCGCGCCACTACCCAGGCTGCCTCCGGTATCCACCTTCAGGGTTCCTGCATTGACCGACGTTCCGCCAGTATAGGCATTGGCACCCGAGAGCGTCAAAGTCCCGGCTCCCTGCTTCGCCAGGCTGCCTCCGGTCCCGGTGATGATCCCGGCGAAACTCGTGATCGTGCCGTCGCCCACGGTGAGCGTGTTTGCTTGAAGATCGACACTGCCTCCCGTAGCGCCGCCGCCCGCCAGCGAACCGATGGTCTCGCTTGCGTTTAACTTAAAGGTCGCTCCCGCAGCGTCGGCGAGGGAAACCGCCCCGGTATTGCTGATCGCGCTTCCACCGGAGACCGCAAGCGTACCGGCGTTAATGGTGGTGATGCCCGTGTAGGGGTTGACTCCTGAAAGCGTGGTCGTCCCCGGGCCGTCCTTTGTCACCGTGCCGGCGATCGTGGCGATCGCCCCGGAAACCGCGATGTCTCCGGCTCCGCCGAAGGTGAGATTGCCACTGGCACCTGTGATCCCACCGGAGAGCGTGAGCAAATTGGCGTCGGCGTTGATTCTGGTCTCGAACCCTATGACGATGGCTCCGGCATATGAATTCGCGCCACTCACGCTGCGCAAGGCCCCACCCCCGGAAACGCCGTTTCCGTTGATCGTGAGCCCTTCCGCGCCGATGGCAACGCCGCCGATCAGTTCGAGGGAGGCATCCGCGACCACCGTCGTGCCGGCTGCCGTGGCCCCGAGCGCAGTAGCCGAGGTCACCCTCAACGCACCTGTCGAGACGGTCGTCAGCCCCGTGTAGGAATTGTTGCCGCCGATGGTGAGGATGTTACTCCCCAGCTTGGTTACAGAACCGCTGCCGCTGATGTCGTCGGAGAAAGTAACGTCGTCGGTCCGGTTAAATGTCAGGGTTCCATTGTTGGTGATGCTCCCCGCGATACTCCCCGCAGTTGCGCCATCGCCCACCTGCAAAGTTGCCCCGGAAATGGTGGTGCCTCCGGTATGACTGTCCGAGCCTGCGATGACGAGCGTCCCACCTCCAGCCACGGTCATCCCGGTCGTGCCGATGATCGCCGAAGCGATCGTAGCCGTTCCGCCAGACACGCTCACGAGATTTGTGCTAACGTCTGCTCCGGTCAGATTGACGGTTCCCGAACTCAGCGTGTAGCCGTTGGAAGCGAACGAAATACCAGCAGCGGCGGCAACCGTTCCACTGACGGTCACCAGGCTTGGATTCACCGCGCCGCCGAAAGTTGCAGTCTTGGTCGAATCCCATGCCCCACCCGCCACGTCGGCGTCAGTCGTCGCCCAGGCAGTGCCACCGCTTTGACTCCAAGTGCCGACATCGCCCAGGACAGCATCATCGCCGACCCAGTAGAGCGCCGTCCCGCTAACAACAGTAGTTGCCGACAGTGTAAAGTTATCGAAGCCTAAACCCTGAGAATTGGAGCCTGTGGTATTGAAATTCCAACGGAGGTAGTAGTTTGAACCGTTCGTCAAGGACAGTCCGGTAATCGTAGGCGCTTTGGAAACAACCGTGCCCGTGGTGAAGTTGTAGGCGTTGGCCCCGGTCGCGAACGCCCCGCTGTCACCTGACGTGAATGGCGTCCAATTAATGCCGTCCGTGGAGGCGAAGAAAGTGATGGCCGCTGCCGCCGTGTTGATCCGATAACGTTCGTAGTCGAACCCGAGGGTCAGGGAACTAATCGTGCTACCCGTGCTGTTCGTGAATCCAAAAAGAACACTATTGGGAGACGCGTAACCACCCGAGGTCATGAATCCAACCGCGCGGTCGGTAGTGGTGGTTCCATTACCCCAGTTGTAGCGGCCCCCGGCCGTGGGAGCCCCAGTGCTGGCTGCCTGAGTAGTAGCTGCCAAGCCCGCAGAGTAAGTTGGAGCTGCTGTACCGGCGGCAGTCAGCAACCATCCCGAGGGCAAAGTTGCGGTTGAAGTTGAACCGATTGAATTGAAGTCCTCAAGATAGGTCGTACTCGTCAACGTGAACTCCGCGCGAGCAGCGCCTGCTCCCAGTCCCAGAAACGCCGCCAGTGCGAAAGCGGTCACGATCTTCGCCCGGTTGCGCGATGGAATTTCCGCATTGGTTTCATTCGAGAACTGCGCGGGCAAGTTGGCAGCGAACGGAAACGAACCGGGGCGGGTGCTGCGCTGGTGAACGGAAGTGGCAGGGACGGTACGGGCGGAATGGCCGTTGAAGTGTGTGTGTTTCATGGAGTCGATATTGCGGATTTTGATGTTTTGAAAGTCATCCTCCCGTGAAAGCCTTATGGTGTTTTTAGACAAACCTGACAAATTCTGTCCAGCTTGGAATTATCCGCGGAAGCGGTTCGGGTGCGCGTCCGGGGAGCGCGCATGGAATGAACGCGGGATCTTGGGTAAAGTTTCACGATCGGTTTCGGCAGCCGTTAGCAGTCGATTTGCCAATCGTCCGGGAATCTTGCGCCGCAATGCGCGGCTGCCCGGACGATTTGATGGCAAACCCTGATGCACACTGTCTTTGCGGGTTTGCCTCATCCTTCGGATTTTTCTTCGCGGGGAAAAACTTTGAGACGTGGACGCCGGCGATGCCGGACAAATCCCGCCAGCGATTGCGCAATTCCCCACACCTCGCGCCGCCGGTCGCGAAAGGCGTTGGATTGAAATCAGTCGGCGTCATCATGGGACAAGCTGTTCCACGTTTACGTCACAATTCCATGTCTGCTGTGTGCCGTTCGCGAAAAAATGTGCGCCGCCATTTACGAGTCGGCGTTCACGTTCCACACTCCGCTCTTCATGGCCCGCGAATACACTCTCCACCGGCACGCCGCACCCGCCGGTCCTGCCATCGACTACGCCGCCGAGCTGAACGAACAGCAGTGCGCCGCCGTCACCGCGCCGCCCGGCCCGGCGCTCGTCATCGCGGGCGCGGGGAGCGGGAAAACGCGCACGCTGACTTATCGCGTGGCGTATCTCATCGAGAACGGCGTGTCGCCGTCGAACATCCTGCTGCTCACTTTTACCAACAAAGCCGCGCGCGAAATGATGGACCGCGTCGCCGCGCTCATCCCGCACGATCTCAGCGGACTTTGGGGCGGCACCTTTCACTCAATCGGGAATCGCATCCTGCGTCGCTGCCCGACCGAAGCCGGTTTCGCGCCCGGTTTTTCCATCATGGATCGCGAGGATCAGAAGGACTTGATGGACTCCGTCATCGCCACGCTCGGCCACGATCCGAAGGACAAACGCTTCCCAAAGGGCGACGTGCTTGCGGACGTTTTCAGCTACTCGATCAACACCGGCAAATCCATCGACGACGTGCTCGTGGAAAAGTATCCGCACTTCCTCGAATTCGGCGAGCAGATCGCCGGCGCGCAAAAAAAATACGAGGCGCGGAAGAAGCAGGCGAACTCGCTCGACTTCGACGACCTGCTGGAAAAAACGCTGCTGCTTTTGCAAAACAACGCGGAGATCGCGGCGTTTCATCAGCAGAAATTTCAGTTCGTTCTCGTCGATGAATATCAGGACACGAACCGCATCCAGGCGGACTTCATCGACCTGCTCGGCGCGAAGCATCGCAACGTGATGGTCGTCGGCGACGACGCGCAAAGCATCTACTCGTGGCGCGGCGCGAACTTCAAAAACATCCTCGATTTTCCGAAGCGGTATCCGAACGCAAAAGTCTATCGCATCGAGACGAACTACCGCAGCGTCCCGGAAATCCTCGAAGTCGCGAATCACGCCATCGCGGCGAACGTGAACCAGTTCAAAAAAGAGCTGATCGCCGCACGCGAGGCCGCGCCGATGAAGCCCGGCATCATCCCGCTCGGCGACTCGTCGCAGCAGGCGCAATTCATCGCGCAGCGCATCCTCGATCTGCGCGAGGAAGGCATCGACCTCAACGAAATCGCGGTGCTCTACCGCGCGCATTATCACTCGATGGAAGTGCAGATGGAACTCACCCGGCACGGCATCCCGTTCAGCATCACGAGCGGCCTGCGTTTCTTCGAGCAGGCGCATGTGAAGGATGTCGCGGCGTTTCTGAAATTCGTGTGCAACCCGCGCGATGAAGTCGCCTTCAAACGCATGGTGCGCCTGCTCCCCGGCATCGGCGCGATCTCCGCCGAGAGCTTGTGGAAAAAAGCATCCGCCTTCTCCGACCTCACCACCCTCATCGCTCAACTCCCCACTTTCCGCGTCCCGTCGAAAGCGGAAAAAGCTTGGAAACAACTCGCCCACACGCTCGAAGAAATCGCCCCAGGCGGAAAACCAAACCCGCCCGCCGAGATGATCGCGAGCGTGATGGAAGCCGTGTACGACGACTACGCGCGCGCCAATTTCCCCAACTACGATCAGCGCCGCGAAGACCTGCAAACGCTCGCCAACTTCGCGAGGCAATACGAGCAGGCCGCGGAATTCCTCGACCAGCTCGCGCTGCTCACCAGCCTCGATCACGAAGTCTCCGCCGCGAACGACGACGACGAAATGGTGACACTCAGCAGCGTGCATCAGGCGAAGGGTCTGGAGTGGAAAGTCGTCTTCGTCATCTGGATGACCGACGGGATGTTTCCGAGTTCGCGCTCATTGGAAAGCGACGACGCCATCGAGGAGGAGCGCCGCCTGTTCTACGTCGCCGTCACGCGCGCCCGCGACGAACTTTACCTCACCTATCCGCACATGCGCCTGAACGCCGGTTACGGTGAAATGATGCAGCGCCCCTCGCGCTTCCTCGGCGAAATCCCGAAGGCCAGCATTGAGGAATGGCAGATTCGCGGGGCGTATTAGAACCGCCGCGAATCCGTCATTCGAAGCCAGTGAGAACTTCCCAGATCACACCACCGCTACCGCGGCAGTGGGAAGCGCGCGGTGAGGGCGCGGACTTGGGTGCGGATTTTTTGCAGCTCGGTGTCGTCGTCCTTGTGGCCGAGCGCGCGGTGGATGAGGTCGGCGATTTCCATCATGTCGTCCTCTTTCATGCCGCGCGTCGTCACCGCCGGCGTGCCGACGCGGATGCCGCCGCCGAGCGTGATTTTTTCCGTGTCGAAGGGGATGCCGTTTTTGTTCACGGTGATGCCTGCGCGATCGAGCACGTCGGACGCGATCTTGCCGTTGATGCCGTGGGGCCGGAGATCGACGAGCATCAGGTGATTGTCCGTGCCGCCGCTGACGATGCGGTAGCCGTTCTTCGCGAGGCCGGCGGCGAGCGCCTTGGCGTTGCTCACGATCTGCCGCGCGTATTCTTTGAATGACGGTTGCAGCGCTTCGTGGAAACACACGGCTTTTGCCGCGATCACGTGCTCCAGCGGGCCGCCCTGGATTCCCGGGAAAACCTGCGAGTCGATGCCCTTCGCATATTTCTCTTTGCAAATGATGATGCCGGCGCGCGGGCCGCGCAGACTCTTATGCGTGGTCGTCGTCACGAAATCCGCAAGCGGCACCGGCGTCGGATGCGCCCCGCCCGCGACGAGCCCGGCGATGTGCGCCATATCGACGAAGAGCAGCGCGCCCACGCTGTCGGCGATGGCGCGCATTCTCTCGAAATCAATGAGTCGCGGATATGCGCTCGCGCCGGCGGTGATCATCTTTGGCTGGAATTCGGCGGCGTGTTTCGCGAGCGCGTCGTAGTCGATCCGCTCGTCGGTCTGGCTCACGCCGTAGTGCGAGATTTGGTAAAAGCGCCCCGAAAAATTCGCCTTGTTGCCGTGCGTGAGATGGCCGCCGTGCGCGAGGTCCATCGTCAGGATTTTGTCGCCCGGCTGGAGCACGGAGAAATAGACCGCCATGTTTGCCTGGCTGCCGCTGTGCGGCTGCACGTTCACGTGGTCGCCGCCGAAAAGCGCCTTCGCGCGGTCGATCGCGAGCTGCTCGACGACATCGACGTGCTCACAGCCGCCGTACCAGCGGCGTCCGGGATAACCCTCCGCGTATTTGTTCGTCAGGCAGGAGCCCTGCGCTTCCATCACCGCCGGACTCGTGAAATTTTCCGACGCGATCAATTCGATGTTTTCAAACTGGCGTTTCGCCTCCGCCTCGATCGCTGCGAAAATCTCCGGGTCCACTGCGGCGAGCGCAGCATGGCCGGGGCTGGCGGATACACCGCAGCTCAACTTGTTCACGCGCCGCTCATGACGACCGCCTTCAAATTTCGCGGTGAGAAACGCCTCGACGATGCGGGCCACGTCGCTCGGGTTGACATGCCGCGCACCGAGGCAAAGCACGTTCGCGTTGTTATGCTGCCGCGTCACCGCCGCGTCCGCGGGATTCGCGACGAGCGCAGCGCGGATTTGCGGATGGCGATTCGCCATGATGCTCATCCCGATGCCGCTGCCGCAGGCGAGCACGCCGAAGTCCGCGCGGCCCGCGATTACCTCCTGGCAGACGGCTTCCGCGAAGTCGTTGTAGTCCACGGACTCTTTCGCCGAAGTGCCGAAATCACCGACGTTTTCACCACGCTTCGATAGGTAGGAAAGCACGGCTTGTTTCAACTCGATCCCCGCGTGATCGGCGCCAATGGCGATGTGCAGCGGGCGGCTGTGCGATGAGGCGGGAACGGATGCGGATGTTTGGGTCGGTGTCATGTCGGTTTGATCAATATATTTCAATACGCTCGGGAGCGCCTTTTGGAGCGTCTCGCGGCAGCGGGTGTAAGCGTCGATGCCGAGGCCGATGGGATCGGGCACATCGGGGGATTGGCGGAGATCATCGTCGAATTCGCAGACCAGAAACGTCTTGTCCGCCGCCTCCGGAAAAACGAGCTGGATCGTCTCCATATGCCCGCGCGTCATGGCGAAAATGTGCGTCGCTTTTTCCACCAGCTCCTCGGAAAGCGGCTGGCTGCGGATGCGCGTGATGTCGATCCCGAGCGGCCGCAGCACCTCCACGGAATGCGAACTCGGCGGCTGCCCATAGACTGTGCCGACGCCCGCCGAAGCCACGGTCACATCGCCGCGCCCTTTCAAGGCATCGCGCAACAGACCCTCCGCCATCGGGCTGCGGCAAATGTTTCCGGTGCAGACGAAAAGGATGTGTTTCACGGTGGCTTGGAAAAGGCGGCGAACATATGGACGCGGTTCCGCCAAGTCAATGAGCGTGCCCGATCCGGGCGGCGCGCTGACGCGGTGCCCGCGTCAGATTCCCCGCGTCCGAAGCTGGCGGCGCAGGATCGCGTAAAGCAGCACGAGTTGCACGAGGCTGGTCGTGATCAGGACGAGGGCGTTGCGGGTGAAGACGGTGAGGACGAGCGGATGATCGTGGACGAATTCCCAGCGCTCCGGGCCGAAGTAGTGCCGCTTGGCCGGGCCAAAGAATACGTTCACCGGACGCGGGCGCCGGTAGTCGCTTTGCTCGGTCTCGGCTTTCGAAACGAGGTCGTTCACTTTTTGATTTGTGTAAAGGCGCTCGGCGGTGACGCCACTCGTGCGGCTGCGCAGGCCGGTGGTTTCAAGCGGGCCGCCGTCGATGATTTTATCCACGCGCTTCAATCGTTTCACGATCTCAGCTTCGGAGCCGGATTCGAGACCGCTGAGCAGGGCCAGCGTGTCTTTCAAATCCTCCAGGCGACTCGTCTCGGCGGGCGTCCGTTCGCGATTCCCCGCGATGGCGTCGATCTGTTCCTGCAACTCATCCTGCCGACCTGCGAGCGGATTCAGCCGCGCCTGCGCGACGATGAGCGCCTCATAGCTGTAGTGCGTCGCCACGAAGCGGCTGATGAGCGGCACCGTGAGTTGTTCGTCTTCGCGCGGATGCGGCACTTCGCGTGGGTGCGTGCTGATCCAGCGTTTGATCGTGTAGATCGCGTCGAGGTCTTTGTTCATGTCCTCATACTTGATGAGCGCGCCGCCGAAGATGAGCTGCGGGATGAGCACGAGCGGGACGAAATTTGCCGCCGTCTTGCTGTCGGCCACGATCGAGCTGATGAGCAGGCCGAGGCTGGTGCCGCTGGCGGCGGTGATGAGCATGAACCAGAAGTACGGCCAGAACATGCCACGGATTTCCAGGATGTGGTTGCCCACGAGGATGAAGAGCGCGCACTGCACGGCGGAGAAAAGCACCAGCGCGCCAAATTTCGCGGCGACGTACGAGCCGAGCCGCACGTCGAGATTTCGCTCGCGATGCAGCACCACGCGGTCGCGGATGATGTCATCGACGGAATTCATCAGCGCGAGGAACAGCGCGACGAGCAGCGCGATGAAAATGTAAGTCGGGATGTGGAAGGCGCTGGCGAACGTGTATTTGCCGGAGGCGTCGTCGGTGAAATACAGCGCCCAGCCGACCAGCAGCGCGAGCGCGGGCGGGACGAGGACGGTGAGGAAGAGATTGCCGCGATTGCGCAGCTTCGAGATGAAGGCGCGCCGCCACAGCGTGCGGAATTGCGTCCACTCATCGCGCCAGCGGATCGCCTGGCGTTTTCGGTCCATGAGCGCGCGCTCCATCGGCTCCACGGAAGTCGCGGCGGCCTTGCGCAGATTCACCTGCTTCACGTCCTGCAAGAGCCGGAAGCTCTCGTATTTATCCCGCCAGTAGTCGGGCGAGAAACGGCGCGCGGGCACGAGCTGACCCTGGCTGTTTTCCTCGTAAATGATGTCACCGCTGAGATCGCGCAACGGCGTCTCGAGCACGTCGAAGATGAATTCCGGGCGCGTCGTGCCGCACGCGGGACAGCCGCCGAGTTCCGTGCCGAAATGCTGCTCGTGCTCGGCTTCCGCGAAGTAATTCAGCATCTCGCCGGGCGTGCCGTAAAAGACCAGCCGCCCGCCTTTGTCGAGCAGCAGCGCCTTGCTAAACATCTGGAACAATTTCGAGGTCGGCTGGTGAATCGTCACCAGCACGATTTTATTGTGCGCCATCGCGCGGATGATCTCAATGACGTGCTCGCTGTCCTTCGAGCTGAGGCCGCTCGTCGGTTCGTCGAACAGGAACACGTCCGCGCTGGAGATCATGTCCAGGCCGATGTTCAGCCGCTTCCGCTCGCCGCCGGAGAGGCGCTTTTTCACCGGATTGCCGACGACCGATCCGCGCCGCTCGATCAGCCCGAGCTCGATCAAGCGCCCCTCGATCCGGCGCGAGCGGTCGCGTCCGGACAAATGCGGCGAGCGGATCGCGGCGGCAAATTCCATGTTCTCCTCGATCGTGAGGTGGTCGTCGAATGCGTCGTCCTGCGGGATGTAAGCGACGAAAGTTTTGAGCGTTTCGAGATCGGAGTAGAGCGCTTGGCCGTTGAGCAGCACCTCGCCTTCCGTCGGCGAGAGCTGGCCCGCGATGCAGCGCAGCAGCGTGCTTTTTCCCGAGCCGCTCGCGCCCATCACGCACACCATCTCGCCGCGGCGCATGGAAAAATTGATACCGTCGAGCCCGGTCGCATCGCGCCGAAAACGATGCGTCAAATCGCGGAGTTCCAGCGAGGAAATGATGTTGCGCTCCTCCTCGATGATGCGCTCGGAAAAGTTGCACCGCAGCACCTGGCCCGTGTCGATGCGGATGGTGTCGCCGTCTTTCAGATCGACCATGCCTTTCACCTGCTGATCGCCGACGATGATCGGGCGATCCGCTTGCAGCACTTCGAGACGGCCCACTTTGTTTTCGTAGTCACAGAGAATTTTCAGCAGCACTTCGCCGCTCGTGCCGGGCGAAAGCAGGATGTCGTCGTGATCGAGCAGCGATGGGTTGTTCGAGACGAGATAGCCGGATTTGTAGGCCTTGAGCTGGAAGCGTCCGCCGAGCGCGCGCGCGCGGCGGCGCAGATCGGCGAGCGGCAGCTCGGAGTCGTTGTGAAAGACGATTTTGTCGTCGAGCGAAGCCTCCACCACCGTGCCCGCGCGCAAGGCCACGCCATTCAAAAGCGCATCGACCGTCCGCAGCGCACGCACCTGCACTTTCAGCCCGAAAATGACCTCCAGCGAACTCTCGCGATTGCGCACCTTCTCGATATCGACCTCATCGTTGTTGTCGATCGCGAGATAAACCTGCGTCAGCGAGACGTTCTTCTTCGCATTAAAATAATACGCGAGATCCTGGTACGTCAGCACCTGCTCGCCGAGGATGATGCGCTGCCCGGAATACACGCGGCAAAACGCGCCCGGCCCGAGCGGCCGCCCGCGGACCACGATTCCGCGCGAGCTTTGATTCTTCAGCAGGATGAGATCGTGATAACGAAATGCGACCAGCCGCTCGTTGCCTTCGAGCCCTTTCATTTTCACATCGGCGGTCCCATTTCCGCCAAAGGTCAGCGACTCGAGCGGCGATTGCCCGTGCTGATAAATCGACTTGTCCGCCTCGTCCGCCGCATTGAGCTGATACACGATGTCGATCGCCTGCGCCGCCATGCCGAGCTGCGCCATGAAGCCGTAGTAAGCGACGACCTGTTTCTGATCCATGCCCGCCTTCGAGATGAGATCGTAAAGCTGAACGCCGAGCATGATTTTCCGCTCCGCGGAAAGCTCCGCCGCGAGCTTCTGCGCCATCGCCGTCAAGTCCTGCTGCTCGTTCAGCGCCTGGCGGAAAAGTTTGCGCAATTCCGAATAAACCGCCTCCGGATAATCGTAACGCAGGAAGCCGAGCGAAGAGTCGATTTCCTCCTCGAGCACCTGCCCGTCCGCCTTGGAAAACGCCGCCAGCACTTGGATCAGGAGCGGCAGCAAATTCGGGCTCTCCGTCACCGTCCGCGGCTTGCGCAGAATCCGCCGCACCGTCCCATCCGCGAGCCGCCGCAGCCGGTGCGCGAGCGGGCTCTGCTGCATGTGCTCGCGAAAGTGGCGGGAAAAGCCGTTGGAAAAGATGCTCATTAAAATTGCTGCCGCGATTCCGGCACTGCCGAAATGCGAGCAAGAATCGTAACATTACGCGCGGAGGTTTGTCGATGGAGCGGCGGAATTCAGGGGCGGGAGCGTGATCGAAAGTGGTGCAAATTTCAGGGTCGGGGTGGCCCTGCCGGCGGTTAACCGCCAAACGCCAAACGTCAAACGCCAAATGAAGGTCAGTGCGAGCGCGAGATTGCGAATGCGGAGCGATAAAAGAGTGGCGAGCACGGCGGGAAAATGCGGGTGCATTGCGCTGACGGAATCCGAAAAAGAGCATGAAGGCAGCGAAAGTCGTCGCACCTTTCGCTCGATCAAACCCGTCTCGATGAAATGCCCTCCCGTCTTTGCCAGAGCACACCCATCAGCGCCAGCGCGGTGAATACACCGGAAGGTTCGGGAATTGCCTCATACGCGCCGATATCGACTCGGGCCACACCGTCACCATTGCCATCCGCGGGGCGGAGGTTTCCGATAAAGTCACGGGAAGGAGCGCCCAAGGAAGAACCCGCGTCGATGGCCGGTGAAAGGCCGAGCAGACGGAAATCATTTGCTGCCGCATTGCGGAACAAGGGATCAGCGGAAATGTTCCCATTCAGACCAGTTTGGCTGGAGATGAGATCGTAGTTAGTCGTGTTTCCAAACACGAGGTTGTTCTGAAATGTGGGATTGTTTGCCTCAGTCCCGAAGTCCACCTCCAACCCAATCCCATTATTGGTAATGACATTGTTTCGGATGATATGGCCGAGGGAAATCACGCGCCGGTCCAACCGGATACCGACACTATTGCCATCGATCGTATTGTTCAGCACCAGCGGATTGACTCCCGACGGCAGGCTGAGATTGATCGCCCGGCTCGAGTTGTCGTAAAACACGTTATTCATGATTTGCGGCGAAGAACTATTCGCGAAGGAAACCACGCCTGACAGAAACTGGAAATCGCTGGTATTGCCACGGAAGATGTTGTTTTCGATGACCGGGGACGAACTGTTGCCGCCGATCGCCGCGCCAAACCCACCCGCTCTCTGGACATTGTTCTCAAAGATATTGTTGCGGATGATGCTACTAACACTTCCAGCGACAATATTGATACCCGCACCGGAAGACTCGTTGCCTCCGCTGATCGTAAAGCCATCGACCGTCGATCCATTGCCAGTCATCGCGATGACTCTGCCAAGACCACCGGCGCTGATCCTGGTGGAAGCGGCTCCATCCATGCTCATCACAAAGACTTGTTTGGACGATAGGCTGAGCGTTTCGTTGTAGGTGCCCGCCCCGACGAGGATCGTATCTCCGGGATTCGCTGCATTGATGGCGGACTGGATGCGGAAGGATGGGTTCGGGACAACAATCACCGCGCCGTTTGCAGGCTCGATCAGGCAACTGATGCCGAATACGAGAAAGCGCAAGATGCAGGCAGAGAGATTCGTGGTTCTGGGATTCATGCTCCGTGATGGCTAATCGGTTGGGGTTGAATCGCAAGAGTTCGACAACGATCCGCGCGAAAAACGCCCTCCCTGCGCCGCCGCAGGCGGGGCCGGAAGGGATTCGTGAGTGGTGGACGGGCGGGTGTTGGACACAGGGTTCATGGTGTTCGGGTTGCCCTATCCCGTGTCCAAGAAATTCGGTGGCGGCATTATTTTCCCAGCGGCACGCATCGCCAGCGAAATCATCCCCGCCAAGGACATTGATCTCGCACATTTAATTTAGCCGCAGGGCAGGCTATCCAAAATCCCTTTGCACACTATGAAGCCTAGATCGCACTTAATCGTCCTCATCGCTGGCACATTGCCGACCATCACTGCACTCGCCGCAGATCCTCCTCCCAAGCAGGCCAAAGCCGATCAGATAATGCTTCCAAAACTGGTTTTTAACAAAGCGACCGTTCCTGAGGCGGTAAAATTCCTAACCCGCAAGAGTCGCGATCTCGACCCAGCGAAGACTGGCGTGAGCATCGTGTTCACGGGGCCAACAGATGACGCTACCCGCGTGAGTATTGACCTCTCAAATATATCAATTGCGGGTGCCGCGAAGAAAATTGCCGAAGCTGCGAATCTCGAAATCCGGTGCGCCCGTGAAGCGCGCCTCAACGCGGGTGAAAGTCCCGCCGGTGCAATTAGACGGTTCAGCACCGAAGACCGTGCCAACTGCGTCGCCGTGAGGCGGGGTGGGGAGCAGGCATGGAGTCGAACCGGCAGGTCGCAATGAACATGAACCACATAAATGAGCCTCGAAAAAGTCCTCCCGGCAGCCGAGCCCCTCGAATTTGGGCGAAGGCCGCAGAGTCGATCCCCAGACCAACCGTCGCGGGGACCGACAATAGACCGGCGGGGTCGGCGTGGGCGACATGCTGGGAAGTGATGCGCGGGTAAGCGGGGAGACCTGTCAATGGCGAGTAAAGAAGACTCAACCAGCGGCGCAACCCCTGCAAAGGGGGAGGCCGCGCGGGCCGTGGCAGGAGTCGGAGTCCTCCATAGTAGCGTTGATCTTTGGGACACTACAACCCACGGGGAGCCAAGGGAGGGCACTTATCCCAATGCGCTGAGGAGAAGCGAAGGATCGGGTGACGGCTCCACAGGAGCTATCAGCGCCCATGATGATTCGGCAGCTTCCATTCACGCTATGGCGCAAAGCGAAAGTGATGCGTAAGAATGGAATTCGGAAAGCCGGATGCGGGAAAACCGCCTGTCCGGTTTGATGAGGGGCGGGGAGCAGACGGTCATTGGCCCTCGGGCCTCTCAATCCGTCGCTTCCCGCCCACTCTACCATGAACGGTGAAGAAATTCTTTTGACATCTAAACTCGCGAAGCCAACCGCAACCACTGTTCCGGCCAAGGCGCAAAACCCACAAATTCCCGGACTCGAACGCGTCCCGGAAACTCCGGCACAGATTCCCGGACTGCCTGTCCCCAAATGACCAGAACGGCCAACCCGCGCTCCAGCGAACTGGCGTGACTGTCACGGCACCTGCATCCGCCGCCACCTTTCCAACCAATATGCAGCCCCCAACCCCCGAAACTGCTCAACTGCCTGCTAGTTTCGCTCAGCCGCCAGCGCGGCGAGCAGTTCGTTGAGGTCCATCGTCACGATCGTCGCCGCCGTGTCGCTCATCGCGTAGGGCATGATGAGTCGTCCGCGGTGGAGCAAGGCACCGCAGGTATAGACTACGTTCGGCACATAGCCTTCGCGCTCGTTGCCCTCGGGACTTAGGAGCGGCTCACTGAGATGACTTAGCACCCTTGACGGATCATCGAGATCGAGAAGCATCGCGCCGATACAGTATTTACGCATGGGTCCGACGCCATGCGTGATGACCAGCCACCCGGCCTCCGTCTCGATCGGCGAGCCGCAGTTGCCGATCTTCACCATTTCCCAAGGCTGTCCCGGTTTGCGCAGCACTTTCGGATCGCTCCAAAAGTGCGGGTTATCGGAGAGCATGAGGAAAAGATCCTCATCGTTTTGACGCGAGATCATGGCATAGCGCCCGTCGATGCGGCGGGGGAAGAAAGCCATGCCTTTGTTCTGCACCGCGCGTCCGTTCAGCGTGAGAGCGCGGAAGTGGAGGAAATCAGTGGTTTCGAGGAGCTGGGGCAGGATCGCGCGGCCATTGTACGCGGTGTAAGTCGCGTAATAGATGACGCTGCCATCATCCTCGACAAATCTAACAAAGCGCGCGTCCTCCATGCCATTGCTCTCATTCGAGGAAACCGGGAAAATGATGCGCTCGGAGACGGCGACCGACGGGGCGAAATGGATTTCGTAGTTCGACTCCGCCAGCCAGCGGACACACTCCATCGTCCGCTGCACTTCGCGCGGCAGCGGCTGCTTTCCCTTGATCGCACGGTGCATCGACCTTTCCAACTCGTGAAGGGTGAAGGCTTCGCCGAGCGACTCCATGACGAAGGCGGACCAATCGTTCTCGAAACCCATTTCCATGAGCTTGTGAAGGAAGACACTCTTGCGATAAGTCGGGTTCGGGTTCAGTGCGGGCGCGCTGACGAAAGGTGACGGTTTTTCCACGGTGATCGAATGATCCGCGTGAATCACTCCGGTCCGAAACTCGATGGACGAGATGTGACCCTCGCCAGTCGCGCGCAGGCTCAGGATGAAGCGCAGGTCGCCGTCGGCGAGGCCATCTTGGTCTGGATGCGGGACGATCGACGGGTTGAAGAGGGCGGCGGATTCCAGCGCATACTCGCCTGAGAAAAGCGCGCCGATGTAGAGCTGGCGGGCCTCGGAGAGCGGGCGGCTGCTGAAGACGTGCGCCTTGACCTTCTCAAAGTGCTGCCGCCAAATCGCCCGGATGTCCACGTGCCGGCTGTCGAAGTCCGCGGAAACAGCGGTGAGCTGTTCGGCGGTTTCGGCCTCGCTGAGCGCCAGCGCGCGGCCGATGATATTTACGATGCGCGCCGGATCGCCGGGGATGAATGGGCGAATCAATACCCGTGAGTTGTCGGGTCGGAAGGTGATGCCGGTGGGATGGATGGTTAGGCTGCGCATGTTTGGGTAAGACTGATTCGCGCTCCTTCGACACGAGTGATTTCCGCGAAGGAGAGGTAGAAGGCCAGGCTCGATTCCGCGCCTTGGTTTTGGTTGAGGTGATCTTGCAGCAGCGCATCGCGGCAGCCGCCGGTGGTGGGATCGTAGAGCGGCTGACCGAGATCGTTGCGACCGAGAAACCACTCGAAGCAACGCCGCGCGGCCTTATACCAGAACGCTTCGCGCGTTACCGAGTATGCCTCAAGACACGCGGAGACCATCGCGTAGGCTTCGAGAGGCTGCTGATCAAACCGCGCCCGTTCACCGCCGCGCGCCCAGAAGCCGTGGCAGCCGATCGGCGCGAAGTGTCCGGCCTCCGCGGTCTGCGCCTTCAGCAGCCAGCGCAGCGACGAGAGACCCATTTCCAGGATGTCCGGTTGCGAAGTCCAGTGACCGCTCAGAATCATCGCATGGGATAGCTTGGCGTTATCATAGGTCGCGATGCGTTCAAACCATTGCCACTCGGGAGTGGAGTTCGCGCGGAATAGGTCGGCCAGCATTGTCGTCAGCACATCGCGCGTCTGGCTGACTACGCGATCGCCGGAAAAAGTCCGCAGATATTCGTGAATCGCGATGATCGCAAAGGCCCACGCGCGCGGTGAGCTGAAGCGCCCAACTGGGGCCAGCCCGCGCTGGAAAAGCAGGCCGCACAGATTTCGATGCCCTTCATTGTGCGAGCGGCCGAGCGCAGTCCCGACCGCCCAAAGCGCCCGCGCATGGCTGTCCTCGGAGCCATGCAATTCCAGCCACTTCCGCTCATGGCTCATGAAGTTGCGGAAGCGGCAGGTATTTGCGTCGAAGGCATACCAAAGGAACGCGAGGTAAGTGCTCGACAGCCTGTCCAGCTCTGGCTGCAAACCTTCGATCTCCTGCATCAGCACCGTGAAGATAAAAGCCCTCGCATTATCGTCCGTGCAATAGGCCTCGTGGTAGTTTGGCACGTTGTAGATCGCGTGCTGAAAGATGCCGGTGTGGTCGCTCATCTTGAAGAGATGATCGAGCTTCAGCACAGGCATCGGATAGTTTTCGTTCTCCACCTTGCGCGCAGCGGCGGTCGCGACCGATGGCACGCTCAAGCCGGCGCGCGCCTTTTCAAAACTCTCCATGTAACGCCGCGCCACCACTGGCCAGATCATCTCCCGGCCAGCCTTCCAGGCCCGCTTGCGCATCGCGGTCATTAGATTCGGGTTCGAGAGAAAATGGGTCACGCCTTCAGCGATGGCTGGCGCATCCGCGAATGGCACAAGGATGCCGCGCCCCTCCGCGAGCAATTCCTGCGCGTGCCAATATGGTGTCGAAATGACCGCCTTTCCCGAGCCAAAGGTATAAGCCAGCGTGCCGGAAGTGATCTGCGCTTCATTGAGGTAAGGCGTGATGTAGATGTCCGACCCGCCGATGAATTCCTTGAGTTCGTCCAACGACACATAGCGATTGTGAAAGATCACATGGTCGCTGACGCCGCGCTCGACGGCCAGTCGCTCCAGCTTCTCCCGATAGGCTTCCCCTTCCCGGGCGATCAGATGCGGATGGGTCGCTCCCAGCACGATATAGACAATGTTCGGATGCCGCTGGAGGATCGCGGGCAGTGCGTCGATGACATGCTCGATGCCCTTGTTTGGCGAAAGGAGCCCGAAGGTCAGCAGGACCGTCTTTCCCTCCACACCCAGCTCTTCCTTGAAGAAGTTCGAGTCGATGAATGGCATGTCGATCACGCCGTGCGGGATCAGGTCGATCTTTTCCGGCGCGATGCCATAGATCGTCTCCAGAAAATCGCGACCGCGCTCAGCCATCACGATGAACCGCTCGGAGAGCGAATCGAGCTGCTTCATCACTGCGCGCTGATCGTCGTTCGGATCCCGCAGCACGGTGTGCAACGTCGTCACCACCGGCATCCGCACGTCCCGGAGGAAAGCCAGCAGGTGGCTGCCAGCCGCGCCACCGTAGATGCCGAACTCGTGCTGCACCGAGATCACCTCGACGTTGTTGATGTTCAGGAATTCCGCCGCGCGCCGATATGAGTCGAGTTCCTGCTCCGCGAGTTCAAAGCGCACTCGCTGCGGATACTCATAGCCTTCCGGGCGATCATTGACCGACCCGACAATGCAATGTGCCTGCGGAAACTCCGCCGCGACGGCTTCGCAAATGTCTGCCGTGAAAGTCGCGATGCCACAGCGCCGTGGCACGTAGTTGCCGAGGAAGGCGATGTGTTTGGTATTAAGAGGTGTGTCCATGCGCTGCGGAATCGGATTTCGAGCGCCTCTCGGTGGCAGCGATCTTCGTCTTCGCCGCTTCTGGCAAAGGAGTCCTGAACGAAACAAGAGAATGATCGCCGCGGAACGTCTGTGTGACAATGTGCATTCTTGGGTCGCGCGTCGGTCGGTTTGCAGTCACTCGCATGTCTGAGATCATGCACGGGCGCCTTGGGGAAAAGATTTTCCCGCGGCGATACACGCGGGCGAGTCGAGTGACGCGATTCAGTGGGTGAACCTTCACCGCAACCTTCAAACCGAAAGAACTCATCACCATGTTATCCTGGGCCATCACCTTCCTCGTCATCGCACTCATCGCCTTCGTCCTTGGCTTTACCAGCCTCGCCGGCACTGCCATCGGCTTCGCCAAAATCATCTTCGTCGTCTTCCTCATTCTGACCGTCATTTCATTCATCATGGGACGGAGAGCCCCGCGCGGATAGGTCACGCGACGGGAAAAAGCAGGGTCGTGATGAGTTCCATCGTGTCTGGCGCGAAGCGCTGCTGCACGTCGCCGCCGCTAGCGGCGATCACTCGCTGCGCTTCCCACAGGCCGAGGCCGTAGTGGCCGTGGCGCACGGTCGCAAAAGGCGCGCGGCCCCAATTCGCGGTTTCGACAGGCGCCTCCTTCGGCTCGCGCAGTTCGAAAACGATGTGCCGATCCTCCACGCGCGCGGTAGCAAACAGCGGTGCGCCGGTGCCGAAGGCTTGGGCGTTGGCGAGCAGTTCGCGGAAGACGTTCGCGAGCGCGGTTGCGTCCACGTTCACCTGCTCCGCAGCGAGTGTGTCGCTCCACTGCACCGTCGGCGCGGGATCGAGCGCGGCGAGTTGATCCTGCCAGATGAGGAAAAGTTCGCGCGCTTCGTAAAGCGCCCGCGTCGGTTGTGGGTCGGCGAACTTCCCGGCCAGCGCGCGCAAGTCCGCGGCGACCCGCCGGATCTGCGCACGCATCCGCGCGACACCTTCCGCGGCCTCGCCATCCGGGACGAGTTCCGCGAGCAGCGCGGCTTCGAGATCGAGTCCGTTGAGATCGTTGCGCACGTCATGGGTGTGCTGGCGGATGAACTGCGCGAAGTGCGACCAAACCGGTTCGGATGCGAGAGGCATGTTGCAGAATACGCACATCCAGCGCGCCTGGCTGTGCCGATATCAAGGTATGTTTACTATCCTGCTCGTCATCCTCATCCTGATGCTCGTTGGAGCCCTACCCACTTGGCCGCACAGCTCAAAATGGGGCTACGGCCCGAGCGGCGGTCTCGGCACGATCCTCGTCATCCTGCTCATTCTGTATTTGCTGAAGGTGATCTAGCGTCGCGTGTCGCGACACGAGTGTCCTGCATCGCGACACAAATGTCAGCCACCCGCGGCTCTTTACAGGGTAAATCGCGCGTGGCACGGCCAAGGCAATGGTGATGGCCATGCAATATGCCTTTGAAAATCACCTGCTCGAAACCCCTGCGTCCATCAGCACCGTCGGCGAACCGACCGATGAAGAACTCATGGCGCGCATCCAAAACGGCGACGATCGCGCCATCGCCATCCTCTACCGTCGGCATACGGCGCTGCTGCGGACGCTCATCGGGCGAATCCTCAACGACACCTGCGATGTGGACGATCAGCTTCAGGAGGTCTTCCTCCAAGTGTGGAAACAAGCCGGGCGCTATGACCCGGCGAAGGGCCGGGCGCTCGGCTGGATCGTGACGCTGGCCCGCCGCCGCGCGATCGACAAGGTGCGCAAAAAGCAGTCTTATTTCATGGCGCAAGAGCGCCTCCGCCTGGAGCCCGAGCCAGCACCGCACCATGGCGCCGACGAGGAAGCCGAGGCATCGGATACGGCGCAAATTTTCGCCCGCGTGATCGCCGCACTGCCCGCTGCGCAGCGCGACGCGTTGAATTTCACCTACTACCGCGGCCTCAGCCAGCGCGAGATCGCGACGAAGACGGGCATCCCGCTCGGCACGATCAAAACGCGGCTCGAACTCGCGCTCCGCAAGGTGCGCACCGCGATCGTCGCGCTGGGCGGCGCGGGCGAGTGGGCATACGCGCGGGCGTGAGGCTGAACAAAACGCGCAACTGTATGAAAAAAATGAAAGCGACCGTGTTTCACGGTGCAAACAACATCCGTGTCGAGGAAGTGAATCGCCCTCACGCCGGAGTCGGCGAAGCAGTGATCCGCGTGACGTTGACCACGATTTGCGGCACCGACCTCCACATCCTGCGCGGGGAGTATCCGGTGAAGGCGGGCCTGGTCATCGGACATGAACCGGTGGGCGTCATTGAAGAGCTTGGGCCGGGGCTGACGGGATACGAGGTGGGCGACCGCGTGCTGGTCGGTGCCATCACCCCGTGCGGCCAGTGCCGCGGGTGCTTGTCCGGGCACCTCTCGCAATGTGGCCACGGCGGTGGTTACGAAGCTCTTGGTGGGTGGCGGTTTGGTAACACCATCAACGGCGCACAGGCGGAATATCTTCTCGTGCCGTCCGCTCAGGCGAACCTGGCGAAGATTCCCGACGGGGTGACGGACGAGCAAGCGGTCTTGCTGTCGGACATCGCTTCGACGGGGATCTCCGGTGCGGAGGCGGCA
>JANNWY010000008.1:0-28131 GCA_031409335.1 Chthoniobacteraceae bacterium
CGGCAGCCACGGCGGCATGGTGAGCGCGGCGGGGTCCACGTCGTTCGGCGCGGAATTCTTGTCCTTGGGATTGGTGAGCTTGCTCTGCACATGCTTCCACCACGGCGCGTGCGTGTCGCCGGGATTGCACCAGAAGAACCAAGGCTTGTCCCCGGCACCTTTGATGACCGCGTCGAGGTCGTCGTCTTTCACGAACACATCGTAGGGAAAATTCCGCGCCGGCTGGACGTGGAGCTTGCCCGAGAGCGCGCAATAGATGCCGCCCGCCTTGAGCCGTTGCACCAGCGTGGGAATGTCCTCGTGCATGCCCGGCACGGCGAGGTTCGTCGGGTCGTTCTCCTTCGTCAGCGGATTGGGCAATGGAATCCATTTCTCCGGCTCACCGAACTTCGTGCTTCGGTTGTGGACATTGCGCCAGATGCCATTCGCGTGCGGCAGCAGGCCGCTGTAAATCGCCGCCTTGCTCGGCGAGCACACGGTCTGCCCGCAGAAAGCGCGGGTGAAGTTGACGCTCTGCGCCGCGAGCCGGTCGAGGTTCGGCGTCTTCAGCCCGGTGATGTGCGCGTTCGGTTCCCGCGCAGCGCGCTCGCTCGTGTAGTGGCCGAGGTCTTCGACGTAGATAAACAGGACGTTCCGTGGCTTGGCGGAAACCCCCTGCCCGCACGCGCCCGCTGTGAGGAGTACGACGAGCGAAAGGGTGAAGCACAAGCGAATGAGGATGCCGGACATGCTGGGTGATGGGTATGGGTTTGAGGCTTCTTCCTGCTGCTTTGGAGCGTTGTTCTTCTTCGGCGTTTTCGCAGCCTCTGCGCGGCTGCCGGTCATATCCGTATTTTCGGCGCGGCCTTTGGTGCTATTCGGGCGAAACGGCGGCGCATACCTTGGCGCACGCTGTCCGACAGCGGAGAGCAAAGCCAGGACCGCGACCGCGGGCTGTTTGCGGAGAGTTTGCATAGTTGGTCTGCGCATAGACAACTTCAACAGCGCCACCGCCGCTTTTTGAGACAGCGGGCGCTATTTCCTCGCCGACGGCTGCACCCACGCGGGATTTGCGGCGGGGATGATGGCTCCGGTTTCTTTGAGATAGGCATCAAGCTGCGCACTCAATGCCACCACCTTCTCTGGCTGCTGCGCGGCGAGGTTTTTCGTTTCGCCGAGGTCGGCGGCGAGGTCGTAAAGTTCGTGGTCGAGGCCGGGCTGACCGTTCGCAGCATAGCGGCGGATGAGCTTCCAGTTCCCTTCCCGGACGGCGCTGCCCGCATTCGCTCCGTGCGGGAAATGAAACGCAATATTTTTTCGCGCCACCGGCTGGCTGCGCAGTGCGGGGGCAAAGCTATAGCCGTCCTGCGGCTGGCCCGCGGGCTTGGGCAGGCTGAAGATTTCACAAAAGGTGGGGAACCAATCCGTCGTCGCCACGAGGGCTTCGTTCGTCGTGCCCGGCACGATGTTTTCCGGCCATGAAATGAGCATCGGCACGCGGATGCCGCCTTCGTAGAGCGTGGCTTTGCCATCGCGCAGCGGCGCGTTGCTCGTCGTCGGCGTGGTGTGATACTCGGGCAGCATGTATTGCTTGTTGGGCTGGATGTAGCCGCCGTTGTCGGAGAGGAAAATGATGATGGTGTTGTTGAGTTGCCCGCTTTCCTCCAGTGCCTGCACCAGCGTGCCCACAGCGTTGTCGAGGCTCTGCACCATGCCGGCATAGACGGCGTTGCGCTGCGGATTCTTCGGGTCTGCCTTCGCCCGAAAGTGGTCCACCTGCGCTGGCGTGGCCTGCCACGGGCTGTGGACCTGAAATGCCCAGTAAGTCATGAAAAACGGGCGGTCACGTTTTTGCCGGATGTAGGCAGCCGCTTCCGCGGCGAGAAGGTCTTCAAGATTGTCACCGGGCTTGCCTTTGTCCTTCCACACTTTGAACGGAAAAAAGAATCCCTCCGGCAGCGGCCCCGGCGCATTGGTGTGTGGCACGTCGATGTCGTAGCCTTGCTGGAGCGGCGAATACGGCTCGGGTCCGAGATGCCACTTGCCGAAGTGCGCAGTGGCATAGCCGTTGGCACGGAGAGCCTCTGGCAGTGTGGTGAACTCCGTCTTCAGCCGCGTGACCGGCACCGCGCCGAGCAGTGGTTCCTTGGCCGGAGCCTTCTCCATGCGGCCCGGCTCCAGCACCACGTGGGGCTCATGGCAGTGCGGCTGCGTGATGCCTGTGCGTGCCGGGTCCAGCCCGGTGAGCAGCGCGGAACGGGTGGGCGAGCACAACGGCTGACCGTAGGCATTGGTGAACTTCATGCCACGGGCCGCGAGCCGGTCCAGATGAGGCGTCTCGTGAAAGGTCGAGCCATAGCACGCAAGGTCGCGCCAGCCAAGGTCGTCGGCGAGGATGAAGAGCACATTCGGTTGCTCGGCTGCGGACACCAGTCGGGTGAGAGCGAAGGCCAGAAGAGAAAGAAGAGAACGTCGAAGCATCATTTGAATTCCATGTGGCGCACCCATCAAGGCAGCTCCGTAACGAGTCTGTAGAACAACCGGGGTGGCGGCGGGGTGGGTAATTGCACTGGCTGCGTGGTGGCGCTAGACGCCGACCATGACAGCGCAACCAGAGTGCCGGCGGGCACGCGGCTTTGCGCGAGCGTCTGCACTTTGGCGGGTGCCAGCGTGTGGTCGAAAATGCGGAACTCATCGAGTAGTCCGTTGAACCCCTGCCCGATGCCGCTGCTGGGTCCGGCGACGGCTGTGGCGCCGACGACAAAGAAGCTGTCCGCAGTGTTCATCGTGTCGGTCGGGGCCGTGCCAGTGTTCACCAACGCGGCGAGTTCCACACCATCGAGATAGACCTTCCCGCCGGAAAACGTGGAGGCATTGCCCGTGTCCGGCGTGACTTGAAAAGCCTCGCCAAACGCACCTGGCTGCCCAGGGATGATGCCGGTGCCGCCGTCCGCTCCAGCGGGAGTGAGATGTTTGGCCCCGGCCACGATCTGATCTCCCGCTCCCTTCGGGCCGATGATGTCCGCATTGTCGAAAGTCCAGCGGTGGATCAAGTCCGCGCGCACCGCTCCGACACTGAGCCATCCGAAGAACGCAACCAACCGCAGCCTGGAGGAAATCATACGAGCGCGGTAACAACGGAGCGGGTGCGCTGCAGTGATTTTTTTGGAAGGATGAATTTCATCGTGGAAATCATTCGGGGTCAAATTGGAGGAATGCATCCGAACGATGCGGGCAAAGGCTGCCAGCGGCAAGTCCCCCATTTGTGCGACAGCGCAGTGGCGCAGGCGACTCGCCTGTCCCCCTGCGCGCTATCCGCTTTGGTTGCGGTTTTTCATTGGTCAGGCCCGCACGAAGGCGTGCGGCACGGCCTGCGCGTGGCGAAGACCGAGGTCGTCAGCCTGACGATGTTCGACGGCCCGCTGACGGTGGCGTGAAGGCCCTCGTCGCCGCCAGGATACAAACGTCCAGACGGGCTGCGATGAATCTGCTTTCGGTGCGCCTTTGTGGAAACGGGCCACAGTTGGATTCGTCTCGGGGAGTGAGGTCAGGTTGGCTCCATCACCGTCGCTATCGAATATTTTCACGACCCCACTTTCCTCCCTTGAGATCGATGCAGGGACGGTAATCTCAGATCAGCGTAGCCCCGCCCGACTCAGGTGGGGGTTTTACACCTTTGCCCAATGCCGCGTCTGCGCTCGTGAGGTTTCGCAGGCAGATCAAGGCATCGGGATCTTTGGGACCAAACGCCTTTTTGAGGAGGTCGTATGCACGCTGATAGTGCGTCTTGGCCTTACCGTAATCTCGCATCGCGAAATACAGGGTTCCCAGATTGTTCAAGAACGGAGCCATCTCCGGACTCTTCGGACCGAACCCTTTCTCCACCATTGCGATGGCACGCGAATACAACCCTTCCGCCTTTTCGAAGTTCCCCATCTCCTGGTTGAGTCTGGCGAGCTCTTCGATGCACTTGGCGTTCTGGATAAACTTGGGGCCGTAAGCGGCTTCGTAGATGGTGAGCGCTTTCTGCAAAAGGGTCTCTGCCTCTTTGAATTTGTGCATCCCAGTATAGACGATACCAAGCCGCTCGAACGTACGGGCTCTTGCGATATGCTTTTCGCCCCACTCCTTTTGGGCTTCTACAACCCGCAGGAGGACGGCCTCCGCTCTTGGATACTCAGCCGCCTTTTCGTAGTTGTCCGCGAGTTCCCCCAGGGCCTCCAGCGTGTGAATGTTCTTCGGCCCCAACAACTGCTCCCGGATTTCCACAGCGCGAAGATAGAACGGCTCGGCCTCTCCATATTGCCCAATCCGGGTGTGGCACAAAGCCAGATTCCGGAGGCTCGTTGCCGTACCCTCGTGCCGGACCCCGAATGTTGCCGTGTAATGTTCAACCGTCTTTTTGGCCAGTTCCATGGCTTCAGTATAGCGATGGAGGTGGATGAGCTGGGAGACCCGGTCATTTAACTCTGCTTCGAGGGGAACCTGCCTTTCCAATGGCCAGGCTGAACACACGTGGAAAACTGCCGCGATGATCGCCAGCACTTTCACAACTCTCCTGAATAGATGCCCTCGTGTCTTGGGCAAAACGAATAGAGGTTTCATTCTGATGTTTCTCCGTCAGCTATCCTTCCCTTCCACATCTCCTGGGTCCAGTCCGAAAAGGTGGAGGGTCAGACACTCGGCTACTTCGCCGCTTTCTTCGCCGTCCAGTCCCGCGACTGATCGTTACCGTCGCGATCCTTCGACTCGATCTTCCCCGTGATGGCGCCCGCAGTCAGCTTCCCGCTGTAATTGGAAGTCATCTTCGTTCCGTTGAACTCCCGCGTCACTGAGAACGTCACGTCCGCGACCTTCACAGCGCCCTCCGAGATTTCCGTCTCCCGCGCGGCTCCGCCGTCACGGCCTGGCGAACTCAGCTTTCCCGCCAGTTTCTCGCCGTCCTGCGTCAAGGTCAGGGTCATCGTCCTTTCCGCCGCGCCATTTCGGCCGGGTGATGTCCACGTCCAGGTTCCCGTGGCGGAAGCCGCGGAAGCCGCCTTGTCCTCAGCGCCAGCAATCGAAGCCGGTGAACGCGAGTTGGTAGCGAAGGGCTCATCGTGCGGATTTCAATGCGATCCTGTCGCAAGCGCGTTGTCCGTCAATTCCGCGGATCGATGACCGGTCCCGGGTCAGGTCAATGATCAACCGATCAATCGCGACTGGGTCACAGCCGCGTGAATGTATTCGCTGTCCACCGCCTGTCGGGCGGATCAAAATCCCTAGCGATCCAATCAATCAGGCTTTAAGTCCTCAGAGCAATCCTCCCCAAAATATCCAAAAACATGTCACGTACCATTCGTGCCGCTCGGCACATCCCCGTTTTTCTTCTCGGACTACTTGCCTTAATCCTGCCGCCTGCGGCCTCGGCTCAACTGGCTCCCACTCCGCTGGTCGCTCACGGTGACGCTTGGAAATACCGCAAGGGAACGAGTGAACCTCCCGCAAACTGGGGCACGGTTTCGGACGCGTCCCTCGACGCGAGCTGGCTCACCGGGCCTGGGGGTTTTGGTTACGGGGATGGCGATGATGCGACGACGCTGGGTGATATGATGATGACCACCATCCCCCCGGTTCCCGGCTACGGCACGCTTTACATCCGCGCCGCTTTCGCCGTCACGGCGGCAATGGACGCCGCCCGCCACTTGCGTCTCACGGTGGACTATGACGATGGCTGCACCGTTTATCTCGACGGTGTGGAGGTTTTCCGTTCGTCGAACGTTCCGGGTGTCCCCGGAAGCATTTACCCCTTTGATCAGCAGACCCTCACGGCCAACCACGAGGCGTCCGCCGGGGCAGGGGGCAATCCGCCATTGGTGATCGATCTCGGGCCGCTCTCCACTCACTTCGGAGTGGGCACTCACGTCCTCGCCGTGCAGGGAATCAATGGCGGACTCAACAGCGGCGACTTCTCGCTCATTGTCGATCTCGCTCTCGTCGATGGCCCGCCTCCACCGTCGGACATCACTTGGACGATTGCCGACAGCCCCGTCATTCTGACGAGCAACTTCACCATCAACGATGGAGGGAAGCTCACGATTGAGGCCGGGGTGGAAGTAGTCTTGTCATCGGGCGTTTCGATCCGGGCGACCAACGGCAGCCACATCGAAATCGCCGGGACGGCGGCGGCTCCCGTCATCCTGCGCCGGGCAGCGGCGGCGGAATGGGGCGAGGTGTCCGCCACCGGCGCTGGAGGGACGGTGACCATCCGCCACGCCGACATCTCCGGCGGGATCGTGCGCTTCCTGGCAGGGGTGACCGGCTTGATGGAGGATACGAAGATCCATGATTCCACCGCCTCCAAAATCGTGTACAGCCTGGACGCGGTCTCTGTCATCATGCGCCGGTGCCATGTGTTCAACTACGCCGAGACGAACTTCGTGACTACCCTCACGGTCCTTGAGCGTTGCCTTTTCGAGGCGCCGACGGCGGATGCGGTGGACTTCGACGGTGCTCCGCCGGGGTCCGTCATCCGGCAATGCACGTTTCGCAACGGCCCCTCCGGCACCAATACGGATGCGGTGGACACCGGCCCCTCTCCCATCAACGGGGCTCCCTGCATCGACGTGGTCATCGAGGACTGCATCATGTACAATTTCAGCGACAAGGGCGTCTCCGTCGGCGATGCGCCCGACGACACGGTGAACCTCATCGTCAGGAACTGCCTGATCTTCAACGTGGCCAGAGGAGTGCAGGTCAAGGCGGACTCCGTTGCCCATGTGACGGACTGCACCATCGTGGATTCGCAGATCGGTCTGCACGGATTCGAGAAGGTCGCCGGCACCGGCGGGGGAATCATCACCGGCTGCTTCAACAACATTCTCTCCGGCAATGTCACTCCCATCGACACGGAAACTGACACCGTGATCGAAATTCAGTATTCCGATATCCACGGCGCGAATTGGCCGGGCACCGGCAATCTGAATGCCAATCCCCTCTTCCGTGATCCTGCCAACCGCGACTACCGCTTGCTCCCCGGCTCTCCCTGCATCGGCACCGGACAATTTGGTGACAATATGGGCGTTCAGTTCCCAGTCGGCGGATTGCCCGACGTGCCGGCGAATCTGCAGGTCGTGTCATTTGACGGGAGCCAGGCGACACTCTCCTGGACCGATCCCGACAACAAAGAGTCCGAGTTTATCATCGAGCGATCGACCGACGGAGTCGCCTGGGCCGCCGCGGGCACCGCCCCCGCCAATGCCACCGGGGCCACCATGACCGGGCTGGCGTCAAATCCCTCATGGTCCTTCCGTGTGCGCGGAGCCAATTTCATCGCCGCCGGTTTCAACTCCGAACCCGCCCTCACCGGCACGGTTCCCATCGATACCGATCACGACGGGATGCCGGACGACTTTGAAAACATGTTCCCCGGACTCAACGCCAATGATCCCGCCGATGCCGCGCTGGATCTCGACTCCGACGGCACCAGCAACCTTGAGGAATTCCTCGCGGGGACTGCTCCCGATGATTCCAAGAGCGTCTTCCGTATTGATTCGGTGACCCGCATTCCGTCTGGTGAGATTCATCTCCAGTTCGAAGCCAAACCGAACAAAGCCTACTCGGTGATGTATTCCGAGACGCTCGAACCCGGCTCCTGGCAGAAGCTTCAAGATGTCGCGGCCGCACCCTTGCTGCGACCTGCCGTGGTAGTTACGGATACGGCTTCCCCCGCAACCGCGCGTCGCTTTTACCAGCTCGTGACACCCCCATTGCCGTGATCTGGCGAGTAGCCATCGCCCCCCCGGTAGTCCACTGCGCAGTTGGACAGTCGGGGAAGGCCGTGTTACGCCATCCGCCTCTGCATTATGATTCGCTCCCTCCTCCCCCCACTACTGCTGCTCGCATTCTTTTTTCAGACCGCCGTCGCGGTGCCGCTGGTCACTTTCAGCGATACCTGGCACTACCGCAAAGGCACCAGCGCGCCCCAGGCCGACTGGAAAACGGCCCCCGATGTCTCGCTCGACGGCACATGGCTCACCGGCGCGGGCTGGATCGGCTACGGCGACGGCTCGGGCGCAACCGCGGCGGGCACGACGCTGAGCGACATGCGCATGACGACCACGCCTGTGAATGCTGGCTATCGCACTTTTTACATCCGCAAAACATTTACCATCCCGGCAGGCACGCCGGCGACGGATGAAGTGGTGCTCGATACGGATTTCGACGACGGCTTCATCGCGTGGATGAGCGGGACGTTTGTGGACAGCCAGAACTGCCCCGGTTCTCCCGCCGAGCCTGCTTTCGTCCCGGTCGGCACGATGAGCAGTCACGAGTGCTCCTTTGGCAACGGCACGCAGTCGCCGGTGCGCAGCACGGTGCTCGGCACGGTGGGCGCGAACTTTCCGCCGGGCACCTATGTGCTCGCCGCGATGTGTCTGAACGAGAACCTCGGCTCCAGCGATGCCGTGTTAAAGATGAGCCTCTCGACGCGCGCGGTCGCGCCGCCGCTCACGCAGCACTGGACGCTCGCGCAGAGTCCCATCGTGCTCACTGCCACTTTCAACGTGGCGGCGAACGATGAGCTGATCATCGATCCCGGCGTGGAAGTACGCTGCCACTCCGCGAGCGACGCAATTACCTGCTCAGGGAAAATCACAGCCATCGGCACGCAGGCGCAGCCCATCCGGTTCGTTCGCGCGAGCGCGGGCAGCGCGTGGCGGCGGATTGTCATCTCCGGCACGCAAGAGAGCGTTTTCAAATGGTGCGACTTTGACGGCGCGAACACCTCCGGCACCATCCGCGGGAGTGGCACCGTCAGCGTCAGCCCATCGGTGCATTTGGAAAATTGCCGCTGGCTGAACACTGACGTGCAGATGGTCGATCTGACCTACACGTCGTGCCGGCTCATCAACTGCGAGTTCGACTCCATCGGCGCGCAGGAGCTGATCCATTTCTCAAACATGCCCGCCAACGGCCACGCGCTCATCCAGGGCTGCCGCTTCGGCCTGCCCGGCGTGCCGCCCACCAGCGGCTACAATGACATCGTTGACTTCACCGGCGGCAACCGTCCCGGCCCCATCGCGCAATTCATCGGCAACATCTTCCTCGCCAGCGTGGACGACTGCTTCGACATGGACGGCACCGATGCGCACATCGAGGGGAATATTTTCCTCAACGTGCAAAAGGACGCCAACCGCTCCAGCAGCAGCAATCCCATCACCACCGGCGCGGACGGCGGTAACCGCAGCGAACTCGTGATTTGCCGCAACGTCTTTTACAACACCGAGCATGTCTTCATGGAAAAGGACAACGGGACCGGGCTGCTGCAAAACAACACCATTGTCAAACTGGTGACGAATCCGTTCAGCGACAACACTCACCCGGGCGGCAACGAAGCCAGCGGCATCATCATGTTCGGCGAGCCCTGGCGCCTGACATTCCCCTACGGTGACGGCGCGATTTTCGACGGCAACATTGCCACGGAAATAGACGCGGCAATTACCGACCCATGGCCGGTCCTGCCAGGCGCGTCTGCGGAGGCCGGCTTCTTTTTCCCGCGGCGGAAGAACTGCATCCAGCGATTTCTGCAAACCGGCGCGGGGAACACCGGCAACATTTATGCTGACCCGCTGCTCGTCTCCACCAGCGGAGTGGATCACACAAACATCTTCGCGAAATTCGCGCTCCAGCCCGGCAGCCCGTGCATCGGCACGGGGCCGAACGGCATCGACATGGGCGCCATCGTGCCGTCCGGCGCGAGCCTCAGCGGCCAGCCTACGGGAACGACCGCGGCCACCGGCGGGACCATCACCGTCGCCGGCCCCGGCATCTGGGCGTATCAGTGGCGGCTCGACGGCGGCGCGTGGAGCGCGGAGGTCAGCCTCGTCCCCGCCGCGATCTGGGCCGGCCAGCCGTTCACGGGCACCATGCTCGACAATCCCACACCCATCGTGCTGAGCGGCCTCGCCGACGGCAGCCACACGCTCGAGGTGCGCGGAAAAAACAGCGCCGCGTTCTGGCAGGATACACCGTATGCCACCGCCACATGGACCGTCTTCCTCGACACCGACAACGACCAACTGCCCGACGCATGGGAAACCGCGAACGGCCTCAATCCAAACGATCCTGCCGACGCTGCGCTCGACGCCGACGGCGACGGGCAGAGCAACGCGCAGGAATACACCGCAGGCACCAACCCGCAGGACCCGAACAGCCGCTTCATCGCCACCGCCACAACCACGCCCACGCCCGGCGAATACACGATCACTTTCAACGCCGCCGCCGGAAAGAGCTACACCGTGCGCTACAAAGACGACCTCACCGCCGCGACGTGGACAGTGCTCCAGCAATTCGCCACACAGCCTGCCAGCGGCATTCTCAGCGCGCTCGACACTCCGCCCGATGGCACAACGAAACGCTTCTACCAAGTCGTCACCCCGCAGCAGCCGTAGCGGCTGCCGCGGGCGCAGGCGGCGGGATTCGCTCGTGGGTGTGGAACAGGCGCGGATCGGCGCGTGCGAACCGGCAGGCGGACTGGCTTTCCCGATTTCCGAAGGAATCGCTAGTGAATTTGGGTTTGCGTCCCGGCGCGCACACGAAGAGGTGGCGGGTCAGACCTTCGGCTACTTCGCCGCTTTCTTCGCCGACCAGTCCCGCGACTGATCGTTACCGTCACGATCCTTCGACTCGATCTTCCCTGTGATGGCGTCCGCAGTGAGCTTCCCGTTGTATTTGGAAATCATCTTCGTGCCGTTGTACTCCCGCGTCACTGAGAACGTGACGTCCGCGCCTTTGACCGAGCCTTCCGCGATTTCCGTCACCCGCGCCTCTCCGCCGTCACGGCCCGGCGAACTCAGCTTTCCCGTCAGTTTCTCGCCGTCCTGCGTCAAGGTCAGGGTCATCGTCCTTTCCGCCGCGCCATTTCGGCCGGGTGATGTCCACGTCCAGGTTCCCGTGGCGGAAGGCGCCTTGTCGTCAGCGGCAGCCGTGGTGAAGCCGCCCAGCGCAAGAACCGCGCAGAAGGCCACTTTAGTTAGAATTGCGAATTGATGATGCATGGTGTGTTTGTCGGTTGGTTGTTGGTGCTGGGAAATGGCGTCACCTGCGGCGGACTAGCTCGTCTGGCGATGGAGGCTGACCTAATGGGTCATCACGTACACAATGATATTGATGCCGAGCGGGTAGGCTTTGGGTTCTGAGAACTCGGTGAAGTAGTAGGGATCGGTGGCTTCCTCCTCCCAGCCATCGCCGAGGTCGGTGTTGTGGCAGATGAGCATCATCAGGCGGCCTTTGTCGTCGGTGATGCCACGATAGTGCGGAGTCTGCCCATCCTCGGTTTCCCAGGTGATGCCGGTGCCGCGGTAGCGCATCGCATGGCCGACGTTGGGAATTTGCGGCTTCTCCTTCAGATCATAGACGCAGTGGAAGATGGGATGCTCCAAAGGCAGTTCCACGGGTTCACGGTCCGGGAAGACACGCTTGATGACTTCGTCGTAAAAGTGCTCCCACGGCACTTCGCCCCAGAAATCGTCCACCATCAGGAAGCCTCCGCCGAGCAGGTAGCGGCGGAGCGTTTTCACCTCCTCGTCACTCATGACGATGGCAGGCACCCCGCTCATAAACGCGAAGGGATAGCGGAAGAGTTCCTTGTCGGTGAGATCAATCACCTTGCCGTTGGGATCCACCTTCATCGAAGTCATCTGGTGAAGGCGCCAGGAAAAGTTGACATCCGCATCCGGGTAATCCGTCCACCAGGCGTAGCTACTGCGATCACGGCTGGACCGATACTTAATGCGCACGAAGGTGAAACAATCCTTGGCGAAGCGCGGAGCCAGTTCCCATTCGGGCACGTTGCCGCGATCGAAAGCGGGTTGCCCTCGCCTCGAAAACTGGCTCTTGGCCAGCGGCACCATTAAGCCTGCGGCGGCAAGCATCAGCACTAAGAATAGCCTTCGGTTCATGGTCGGTGCGTGATTGCGGCAGCAGTTGTGGTTCGGTCGTTCCTTGATGCGCTCTGTCAGTCGCAGATTCTTGGTGCCAAAGTTGCAGCCGGTCGAGAACGAACTCGGCGTGGCAGTGAAGCGGCCTGGTGCTAACGAAATCTGTGCTGCGTGGAAATCAGTTCGCCGCGTTGACCAGTTTCTCGATGGCGGCGGCGCGCTCGGCGTCATTGTTAAAGACGATGACGGGGCGAGGGGCGATCAGTTTGATGAGCGCTGCGAGGTCGCCGTATTTCACCGCGCCGGGCAGGAGATTCAGATCGCGCCAGTCGGTGATTTTCATGAACGGGCTCTCCGCGGCTTCGATCACGAGACCGTCGATGGCATCCCCGGCGAGCGCGGCGGCAGCAGCAGCGATGGGGCCGGTGCGCCCGTTGCCGACGAGGACGATTTTGGTCTCCCTGCCGGCGGACTGCCGCGTTTGCGCGAGGAAGGTCAGCACATCATGCACGCGCTGCGCGAAGAGCGCGTCGTTGTAGCCGAGCGAGTATGCGGGGGCTTCGCGCGGATTCTTGACGAGCCGTTGCGCGGTGATTTCCTTGTCCTCGGGCTTCGCCGATCCCTGTCCGAAAAGATTGATGGCGGCGATCTGCGTGCCGGCGTCGAGGAGTGATCGCAAGGCGTCGATTGGTTTGTTGGCAAACAGGGCCGCGGGTGCGCCGCGATCGTTCAGCCATACGACGATGCGCTGCCGCGGACTGGCGGGCGTGAGCTGGATGAATGGGACCGCTTCCCCGCGCGCCGTGTCGCGAATGGCAGGCACGGAAAGCGCGTAGCCCGCGATCCGCCCCGGCGGCAATTCCTCGCGCGTGAGTTTTGCCTCTGGCTCATACCCGCGCCCGATCAATACGCGCCACGCCGGCTTCACGATCTCCGGTTTTGCCGCGATCTGCTTTTTGGAATCCTCGTCCCACCAGCGCAGCAGCTTTTTCTCAAACTCCACGCCGCCCTCGGGCGCGGGATGGGCGGCGTCCCAGACGGTGAGTTGTTCGCGCGAGAGCAGCTTGTACTCGCGCTCGACGATCGGCTCGGGCAGGCCGAGGGCGAAGTGTTTGTTGAACCACGAATAGATGTGCTCGCGCGTCGGCGAGTTGTAGTTGTGGCCGAACTGGAGCATCGGCCAGAGCGCCACGTTTTCCGGCGCGTCCATCAGTTTGTAGAGCTGTTGCAGTTCGGGGAAACCCTTCGTCTCCATCTCCTTCGTCCAGTCATCCGCGGCAGTCATCGCGAGTGGCTTCGGCGCGAAGAGCGCGGCGATTTCCACGTTGCCCGTGCCGACGCGTAAAAGACTCGCGTTTTCACAAGTGCAGCCACCCTGCATCGCGGTCGAGACCATGACGCACGGGATGGCGACAGTGATGCGCGGGTCGATGGCCGCGGCGATGAAGGTCTGCGTGCCGCCGCCGCTCGCGCCGGTCATGCCGATGCGCTTCGCGTCCACGTCGGCGAGCGAGGTGAGAAAATCGATTGCGCGAATCGAATTCCACGTCTGCAAACCCATCACGCTCTGGAGCCGCAACTCCGCCTGCGCGCTGAACAGTCCCCAGCCATCCGGCGCGCTCGCTTCCGGGCGTTGCTTTTTGAAGCCATGCGCGAGCGCCATGCTGATCTGCTGCGAGTCGCTGTTGCCGAGCATGTCGTACATGAACGCGACGCAACCCATCCGCGCGAGGCCCACGCAGAGCGATTGGAAAATGCTGCGCCCGCTTTCCGGCAGCCGTTCGCCGCCGGATTCGATTTCCTTTTTCATCTCCGCATCGCCGCGGATCGCAAAGCGCGCATCCTCCCAATGCCCGTGCGCGCAAAGCACCGCCGGGTAAGGCCCAGCCTTGCCGCGCGGACGGTAGAGATTTCCCGTGACGAAAAATCCGGGCATCGACTCGAAGAACACTTTCTCGACCGTGTAGTCATCCATCTCGATGCGTCCGTGGACGACGGCGTGCAGCGGCGTCTTCGTGGGCTCGGGAAAAAGTCCCTGCGAAACGAGGATGCGTTTGCGCACTTCCTCCGCGCGCGTCTCCCACTCGGCGCGCGTGGCGGGGACTTTGAAGGGGAAGTAACCGTCGAGGTCTTTGAGCGGGCCGAGGCGGATGTCGCCGGGCGGGGCGGCGTCCTGCGCGAAAGCGGAAGTCAGCAGGACGGCGGCGACGATGGGGAAGAGGAGTTTCGTCATGGCGCGATGACATCCGCGCCGCTTGAAAATGACAAGCCCGGCTCGCCGCCCATTCGCGACGGCGTCCTTCCCGCTTGCGATCATCACGGCGGGCTGATTTGTTGCGGAAGACAATGAGCACCGAAGCCGCCCGCCCGATGGTCGAACTCCGCGAAGTGACGAAGCGATTCGGCAGTTTCGTCGCCACGCAGGATGTGAATCTGGACATCAAGGCGGGCGAGTTTCTCACCCTCCTCGGACCGTCGGGCTGCGGGAAGACGACGCTGTTGCGGATGATCTCCGGTTTTGAAACGCCGACCCAAGGCAGCGTGTGGCTGGATGGCGTGGACGTGACGCACGTGCCGCCGTACCGGCGCAATGTGAATCAGGTGTTTCAAAGTTACGCGCTCTTCCCGCACCTCACCGTGGAGGATAACATCGCGTTCGGTTTGAAAATGAACAAGACGCCCAAGGAGCAGATAGCCGATCGCGTGAAGCGTGGGATCGATCTGGTGTCGCTCGGCGGGTTTGAAAAGCGCAAGCCGAGTGAGCTTTCGGGCGGGCAGCGGCAGCGCGTGGCGCTGGCACGGGCAATCGTTTGCGAGCCAAAGGTGCTGCTGCTCGATGAGCCGCTCTCGGCGCTGGATGCGAAGCTGCGGCACAAAATGCAGATCGAGCTGAAGCGGCTCCAGCAAAAGCTCGGCATCACATTTGTCTTCGTGACGCACGATCAGGAGGAGGCGCTGACGATGAGCGACCGGATCGCCGTGGTGAACAAGGGCCGCATCGAACAGCTCGGCGGCGTGAACGATATTTACCACCGCCCGCGGACGACGTTCGTCGCAAATTTCATCGGTGAGGCGAACATCCTCCCGGCCACGGTGCAATCGCGCGAGGGCGAACTCGTGATGGTTTTGCTCGACGGAAAACTGCCGCTCGTGATCGACGACGACGGCATCGCGCCGGACGCGGAATCGCTGCTGATTTCGATCCGCCCGGAAAAAATTCACCTGCAAAAAACGCCGATCGTCGGCGAGAAGCGGGACAACATTTTTGAAGCGACGATCAGCGAGGAAATTTTCAAAGGCGCGACGGATGACCTGACGATTTCGACCAATGACGGGCTCGAACTGACGGTGTGCGCCGCCAACGAAAGCGCGCATGAGGAGAATTTCGGCAAGGGCGACAAGGTATATTGTCGGCTGCACCCAAACGATGTCGTGGTCGTGCAGGAAGAGTAGAGAATTTCAGATGTCGGATTTCAGATTTCAGATTGAATGTTCGACGCTGCACGAGTTTCCAATTTGAAATCTGAAATCCAAAATCTGAAATCCCATGTCTGAGCAAAACATTTGGACGGGAACGTCCTCCCAAGTAAAAAATTTCTGGCTCTTCGTCGCGTGCCTGCTCGTGATCCCGATTCCGTGGGCGATCTGGGCGTGGCTGAAGACGAAGAATCGCATCTACACGCTGACGAGCGAGCGGCTGATGATTCGCAGCGGCGTATTCAATATTGCTACCGAAACGCTCGAGCTTTACCGCGTTCGCGACCTTCAGATTTTGGAACCATTCTGGCTGCGGCTGTGGGGATTGAAGAATCTGCACCTCATCACCACCGACTCGACCACGCCGCAATTGATCCTCGATTACATCCCCGCCGCGCTCGATCTCGGGGCCAAGTTTCGCCAGCAGATCGAACTCAGCCGCCAGAAAAAAGGCGTGCGCGAGTTTGGCATCGAACTCGATCGCGGCGGCGACAACGTCGGTGACGCGCAGATTTCCTGAAAATGAAACCATACTTTTTCGACAAAGACGAACCAGATGGCGGTGGAATCCCAACCCGCGATCAAGTCGCGATTGGCGATACGTGGAACCTCACGCACTTGTATCCCACGCCCGAAGCGTGGAGCGCGGATTTTGCCGCCTTGCAGGGGCGCTACGAGGGTGTCGTGCAGTTTCGCGGGCGCGTCGGCGATTCCGCGCAGACGCTGCGCGAGGTGATGGAATTCGACAAGGCGCTCAGCCTCCAGATCGAGCGGCTGTATCATTTCGCTTCGCTAAAAAGCGCCGAGGACAGCTCCGATGCCGCAAATCTCGCGCGGGAGGCGCAGATGCAGAATCTGCTGACGCTGATCGGAGAGGCGTCGTCATTCGTCACGCCGGAACTCCAGTCCATCGACGACGGGAAATTCGATGCCTTTCTCGCTGATCCCGTGTTGTCTGAGTGGGTGATCTCGCTGCGGAAAATGCGCCGCCTCAAGCCGCACACATTGAGCGCCGCGGAGGAGCGGCTCATGGCCCTCGCGCACAGCGCGCTCAGCGGACACGACGAGACGTTTTCGCAGCTCACGAATGTGGACATGCAGTTCGGCAAACTTGCCGACGAAGAGGGCGTCGAGCGCGAGTTGAGCCAGAGCAGTTTTTCCTCGTTCCTCGTCAAACGCGATCCCGGCCTGCGCGCGCGCGCCTTCAAACAATTCTACGCCGAGTTCGACGCGCACAAATTCACCGTCGCCTCCACGCTCGCCAACTCGGTGAAAGCCGATGTGTTCAATGCGCGCGCGCGCAATTACCCCAGCGCCCTCGAAGCCGCGCTCTTCGGCGACGACGTGCCGGTGAGTGTTTACGACAATCTCATCGCCAGCGTCCGCGCGAATCTCGCGCCGCTTTTCCGCTACTACGAACTGCGCAAACGCGTCCTGAAGCTGGACGAAATCCATCACTACGACACCTATGTTCCGATGGTCGTGAGCATCGACGTGAATACTTCGTGGGAAGAAGCGGTCGCTAAAGTCATCCGCGCGCTCGCGCCGCTCGGCGACGAATATTGCCGCACGCTTTCCGATGGGCTGAGTTCGGCCCGGTGGTGCGATCGTTACGAAAGCAAAGGCAAGCGCAGCGGAGCCTTTAGTTCGTCGAGCTACGGCAATCCGCCTTACATCCTGATGAACTACAAGGCCGACGTGTTCAGCGACGTTTACACGCTCGCGCATGAGGCCGGACACTCGATGCACACTTGGTACGCACAGCGTTCCCAGCGTTTTCAGGAATATAACTACCCTATCTTCCTGGCCGAAGTCGCCAGCACTTTTAATGAAGAGTTACTCACGCATCACCTGTTAGCCGAGACCCAGGAACCGGCGATGCGCGCCTATCTCATCAATCGCCAGCTCGATGACATCCGCGGCACGGTCTATCGGCAGACGATGTTCGCTGAGTTTGAAAAAATCATCCACACGATGGAGGAAGCCGGCGAGCCGCTCACGCTCGACACCTTCCGCCAGGCTTATCGCGGATTGCTCGATGTTTACTTCGGACCCGGCTTCGTCATCGACACGGAGCTGGAGCTGGAATGTTTCCGCATCCCGCATTTTTACAGCGCCTTCTACGTTTACAAATACTCCACCGGCCTCAGCGCCGCGGTTGCGCTTTCCGAGCAGGTTTTGAAAACCGGCGACGCCCGGCGTTACCTCGGTTTCCTGGAAAGTGGCGCCTCGAAATATCCGATTCCGACTTTGCGAGACGCCGGCGTGGACATGTCCAGCCCCGCGCCGGTCGAGGCGACGCTGCGCATTTTCGCCGAGCGCGTGGACGAGCTGGAGCAATTGCTGGGCTGATGCTGGAAGGCCACGAAAAGACGCTTCTCGCCGCGCAGGGATACACCGAACTCGGCATGTTCGACGACGGCCTCGCCGAACTCGACACGCTCCCCGACAAAGCGCGGCGCGACCCGACCGCCATCGAGCTGCGCCTCGGGATTTTGATGCAGGCGCGTCGCTGGAAAAACGCGCTCACCGTCAGCCGCCAGCTCACCCGCGCCGTGCCGGACAAAAACATCGGCTACATCCACACCGCCTTTTGCCTGCACGAACTCGGCAAAACCACCGAAGCCCGCACCGTCCTGCTCACCGGCCCGGCCACGCTCCACTCCGAGCCCACCTATCACTACAATCTCGCGTGTTACGAATGCCACCTCGGCAACATGGAACTCGCCCGCGTCCACCTCGACCGCAGCTTCCAGCTCGACAAAAAATTCCGGGACTTCGCGAAGACGGATCCCGATCTTCAGGCGCTGCGGGAGAAGATATAACGGAAAAATCGGGAGGGTTCCTTGGCGTTTCGGGTTTCGTGACTTCCGGGTCAGCCTTTTCCCTGGCAGTGATGCGCCACTTACAAATCCCCCGCGCCGGACGATCGTGGCCAAGCGCGGTGTGCGGTCGCTGGGAATAGCGTTTTGACCCAACCGCCAGCGGACTTTTACGAGGTCGCGGGCCAATCCCCCGCTCAATTTGGGACGCTGGGACGCCGCGCTCAACTCTCCACTTTTCCCGCCCCGCGCTGATCCGCGAACAACTCCCGGATGACCTCCTCGACAGGGGGCTCCTGCACGCTGATGTCGGTGACATTACAATTCGTCAGCAGCGCGAGGCACGTCTCGGAAACGTTGGGACGCGGCACTTTGAGACGCACGGTTTGCGGACTGCGTTCGAGCGTTTCGCCGAAGGCTGCGAAGTCGGCGGCCGTGGCTTCCGCGAAGACGAGGTCGAGGATTTTGTGCGTGGCAAAGCGGTCGATGATGTCGCTCAGCGGGCCATCGAAAAAAATGCGGCCCTGGTCGATGATGATGACGCGCTGGCAAAGCTCCTCAATGTCCTGCATGTAGTGGCTCGTGAGCATCGTCACGATGCGGTTTTCGGAATTGTACTTCCGCAAAAACTCGCGGACTTTTTTCTGCGAAGTCACGTCGAGGCCGATCGTCGGTTCATCGAGAAAAAGGACGCGCGGCGAATGCAGCAGCGCGGCAATCAGCTCCATCTTCATGCGCTCGCCGAGCGAGAGTTCGCGCACCATCGTGTCGAGCTTGTCCTTCACATCGAGCAGCACCGTGAGTTCCTCCACGATCTCGCGGAAACGCGCGGGCGCGATACCGTAGATTGCGCGGTTGAGTTCGAGGGATTCGCGCGCGGGCAGATCCCACCAGAGCGCGTTCTTCTGGCCCATCAGCAGCGAGAATTGCCGCTTCATTTCATCCTTCCGCTCCCACGGCGTGAAGCCCAGCACGCGGGCCGTGCCGTGCGTGGGATTCAGCAGGCCGGAGAGCATTTTCAGCACGGTGGTTTTTCCCGCGCCGTTCGGCCCGAGGAAGCCGACGAACTCACCTTCCTCGATCGAAAATGTGACGTCGTCCGCCGCGCGCACCTCCTGATATTCGCGATGCCCAAGCCCCTTGATCGCACCCCAAAGTCCCGGCGCTTTTTTGTAAGTGCGATAGACTTTGGTGAGGCCGTGGCATTCGATAGTGCTCATGAAGGCGCGGACATTGCACGAACTCCTGCGAGCGGGCAAACCCCGCAATGTCAGCATTTCCAGGCGTGAAATGCGGGTCTGCCATTCAGCTTGATGATCTTCAGTTTCCTCCCGCAATCATCCACTGGCATGACTGACCCGAGTCTCTCTTCGTTCATCTGGTCCGTCGCCGATTTGCTGCGTGGCGACTGGAAGTAGTCCGCACACGGTAAGGTCATCCCGCGTTCACCGTGCTCGCGGAGAAGGCGCTGCGCGAAAAGGCCCGGCTGAATCCCGAGCCGCCACTGCTGTGGAAATCCGGCCAGCAACTCAGCAACACCGCGCCGCTCGACCTGAAAAAGCTCATGGCCGACCACGATCACATCGGCAAGAACCTGCGCGCCTCGCGCGCGCTGGCATTGCCAATCGGCCCGATCTCGATGGCGAATTGGTATTAGCCGGCAGCGATTGCTGAAGGTTCGACGAGGGTGGCGCTGACTTGGTGGTTGAATCCGACGACCGTCACGAGCGCGCTTTCGCCGGTCATGGCGGCGGCGATGGTTTGCTGGAGGGCGCTCGCGCCGGGGGATTCGCCGAGCGATTTTTTGGGGGTGAAGACGGGGACGTTTGGAAAATGCGGTGCGAGGGCGCTGGCTTCGGCGCGGTCGATGAAGGTGCCGTTCGCGCTGCAAATCACGCGCTCGATTTTCGCGTCTGCGAAATGCGCGAGCACGGACGCGAGCGCTGCGGCGGCGTCGCGCTGGTGGAAAAACGGCGCGCCGGGATGCGTCGTGAATTTCCAGCGGCCTTCGCGTTTCAGGACGACGGCGGCGGCACCTTCCGCGAGCGGGGTGCAGGCGAGCCGCCAGCCACGGTAGGCTTCGCAGAGGATCCAGTCGCACTCTTCCGCGCCGACGACCACGACTTGATCGACTTCGCTCGTTTCCAAAAGCTCCCCGGCGAAGTGCAGCGCGGACATTCCCACGGAGGCATCGCCGACGAGGGTGTAGCTCGCGCCGTCGATGCCGAGCAGCGCGGCGAGGTGGCTGGCGGGGGCGTTGTACACGGTTTCCGGGAAGAGCAGGGGACTCGCGGTGTGCGCGCCTTGTTTCACGATATGGTCGTAAAACTTGCGCGTGTACATCACCACGCCGTCGCTGATGGCGAAGACGACGGCGGTGTTTGCGGCGGTTTCGGGCGTCATCGCGAGGCCGGCGTTTTCCAGCGCGGCGAGGCCGGCGGCGACGGCGATTGTGCCGACGTGGCTGGAGCGGCGCAGACGCGGATTGCGCGCGAGATGGGCGATGGCTTCGGGTGGCGTGGTGAAGATCGGATAAAGGCGACCGCTTTCGGGATTGGTGAGCGTTTTCGTTTCGGGGACGATGCCATCGCGGATTTGCGCCCACACTTTTTCCAAATCGGTGCCGAGCGGCGTGACCCAGCCCATGCCAGCGATGCCAACGCTCATGGCGCGGCCTCCAGGATGATGCTCGCGTTGGTGCCGCCGAAGCCGAATGAATTGGAAAGCACGCAGCGGACGCGGGCGTCGCGGGCGGTGTTGGCGACGATGTTCAAAGCCCATGCGGGATCGGCTTCGGTGTAATTGATATTGGGCGGGAGAAATTGTCCGCGCAGGGCGAGGATGCAAAACGCGGCTTCGATCGCGCCCGCTGCGCCGAGCGAATGGCCCATCATGGATTTCGTGGAACTGACCGGGACGCGGTCGCCGAAAATCTGGGCGATGGCGGTGCCTTCGGTGGCGTCGTTGAACGCGGTCGCGGTGCCGTGGGCGTTGATGTAATCGACTTCCGCGGGCGCGCGGCGGGCGTCGGCGAGGGCGCGTTCCATCGCCTGCCGCGGGCCGATGCCGCTCGGGTGCGGTTGGGTGAGGTGATGGTTGTCGGTGGAGATGCCGTAGCCTGTGACTTCGGCGAGGATTTGCGCGCCGCGCTGTTTGGCGGATTCCATTTCCTCCAGAGCGAAAAGGGCCGCGCCTTCGCCGAGCACGAGGCCGGTGCGGTTTCGATCAAATGGGCGAATCTTGTCGGCGGTCGAAGCCTGGAGCGCATCGAATCCGACGAAGACCAGCTCGGAAAGCGCATCGTATCCGCCGCAGAGGATGCGCTGGTATTTTCCCGCACGCACGAGGCGGAAAGCGTGGCCGATCGCGTTCGTGCCGGAGGCGCAGGCGTTGGCAATGATCTGGCTCGGCGCGCTCCAGCGGCGATCGCTCGTGGCGTCGAGCACGGCCTTTTGCGGCATGTAATTTGCCAGCCAAAACGCCGCCTCGCGCGGGCGGCGTTGCGCGATCAGCGCGCGGTGAAATTGTTCCCCAAAACTCATCCCGCCGCTCGTCGTGCCAATGACCATCAGCTCCGGTGCAAACGCCGGATCGCCTGCCGCCAGCTCCCGAGCCGCAGCGATCATCATCTCGCTCGCCGGATGCAGCCGCCTTCCAATCCGCGATCCAAAATCCGCAATCCGCAATCCAATCTGCCCTGCTGTTTTCGCCCGCGTCTTGGAAACATCGAACGCCGTGACCGGCGAAACACAGTCACGTCCGGCGCGGAGTGACGCCGCGTTTTCCGCCGCACCCGAGCCAAGCGGGCTGACCACTCCGAGGGCCGTCACGGCGACGCGGCGCGGTTGGAAAACTTCGGTGGTCGGCATGAGGCGCAGGTGTTTCGACGAGCGCGCCGGAATCCGCAACCGGCATTTCTGTTTGTTGCGCGGCGGCGTTCCCGCATAAGGACAGGCGAATGAAAGACCTCTCCGATGTCGCACCGCCGAAGCAGCGCCAGATGGTGCGCAAGCGGTTCCTGTGGTTCCTCGCCGGGGCGGGCGTGAATTATTTACTCATCTCGACGCCGCTGAAATATCTCCGGGCGCATACCGAATTGCCGCTGTGGGTGGTGGTGCCGTGCAGCCTGGCGGTGAGCGCGACGTTCTTTTTTCTGTGGAATTATTTCATCAATTTCCGCACCGACTCGCGGAAGCGCGACGCTCTGCGGCGTTACCTGATGGCCGTCGTTTTTATGTGGATGATGTCATCGGGGCTGCTCCTCATTCTAAAACATTTCGACGCGCGGATGGCGTTCAGCCTGGGGAAATTCCCGCTCGATCTGGACATCGTGGCGACCCAGTTTTTCCTGAGCTGGCTGAAGTTTTTCCTCTATCACAAGTGGGTTTTCCCGCTGCCAAAAAGCCCGGCGGCATAGCAGGCGCGGCAGGGTGGGCCTGCTTCGTGCTAAATCCGGGGTCATTATGCTTACGTGGCCTGCCATTATTCTTATCGCGTTGGGACTGTTGCTGATCGTGGTCGGCGCCATTTGGGCGATCGTTGTTGCTTTCAAGCGCAGCGTTTTGTGGGGGCTTTGCTATCTGTTCGTTCCGTTTGCCGCGCTCGTGTTTCTGTTTGTGGCGTGGGCCGATGTGAAACGCGCTTTTTTCGTGAACGTCATTGGCGTTTTGATGCTGGCCGCGGTGCTGCTGCTGCCGAATCAGGGCGGGCTTGCATTGACGAAACTGATCCCGCTGGAACTCAATCAGTTGGCGCCGTCGCTGGCAGTGGCGGTGCCAGATGCGCTGATCCAGGTGTCCAATGCGGACCGCATGGCGGAACTGGCCACACGCGAGCAATCGCTGCGCGCCCGGAAAGCGGCGCTCGATCTGAAGGACGAGGCGGGTGCCCGCGCGCTGACCGAGGAGATTCTCAAATACAATGCGGATCTGAAGGCCGTGACCGACGAACAGGAGGCTGCCCGCACCAAGGCCGCGCCGGTGCTCGGTTACAATCCGGCTCCGAAGTGATTATCCGGTTGTCTATTGGGACGAATCCGGGAATCTTCGCGGCGGTGTCCCAAGTTTTTCTTCGCCCGGTCCGCGGTGACCTCGAACCCTCAAGCGCAATGCCGCTGCTGCCTGCGTGCCCGCGTTTCTCCAGCCTGTGAAATCCACCGCCGCCAAGAAGCCCGAGGTCTCGCCCCCGAAGCACTACGTTCTCGATACGAACGTGCTCATTCACGATCCGCAGGCGATGTTTCAGTTTGAGGACAATGTCGTCTGGATTCCCGTGGAAGTGCTCGAGGAGCTGGATCGTTTCAAATCCGAATCGACGACGCGCGGGGCGAATGCGCGCGAGGTGCATCGGAAGTTGAGCGAGCGGTTTAAGACGACGGAGCAGATGAAAGTCGGGGTGAAGCTGGAAAATGGCGGGCACCTTCAGGTGTGCGTGAATCCGAACATTCAGTTCGACAGCAAGGGGAACATGCAGCTCCTCCACGAATCCGCCCGCGCCGCGCTGGTGCGGACGATTTTCAGCGACCTGGCGCTGACCGACAATCGCATCCTCGCCAGCGCCGCGTACCTCGCGGACACGCGCTCGCCGCACACGATCCTGGTGACGAAGGACATCAACATGATGCTGAAGGCGCGGACGCTCGGGATCGAGGCGCAGGATTACCGGACGGATCGCGTGGAAGACAGCGACATCCGGCGCACGCAGCGGCGCAGCGGGCAGGAGGACTATGAGGCGATGGATATTCCGGGGCATACGTTGCAGGCGTTTGCGAGTCAGGAGCGGATCACGCTGACGGGCGGGCGCGCGTTTTTGCCGAATCAATATGTGCTGCTGCGCAATGAGGAGGAGCCGTCGCATGGCGTGCCCGCGCGGCATATCGCGAATGGGGAATTTCAGAGGCTGCATCACGACCGGATCAATATCCGCGGTGGACGGAGTTTTACGGCGGCGAATCTGGGGCAGCACTTCTTACTGGATGCGCTGTTCGATCCTGATCTGACGCTGGTGACGGTGTATGGAAAAGCGGGCACGGGGAAGACGCTGCTGAGCGTGGGCGCGGCGCTAGAGCAGGTGCAGTGCGGGGAGTATGAGAAGATGCTCATCACCCGCGTCATCATGCCGACCGGGAAGGACATCGGATTTTTGCCGGGAAAGATGGAAGAGAAGATGCAGCCGTGGGTGCAGCCCGCGTACGATGCGCTGGAGCAATTGCTCGCGAGGCCGCGGAAGCCGGAGAAATTTGAGCAGAAAAAACAGAGCGCGCGGAAGCACTACAGCCACTCGGCATCCGCCGAAGTCGCGCCGCAGAATGGCAAGACCGCGCGACCCTACGAGGCGCTGCTCCAGTCCGGGATGCTGGAGGTCGAGGCGATCGCGCATATCCGCGGACGGTCGCTGCCGCGCGCGATTTTCATCGTGGATGAAGCGCAGCAGCTCACGCCCCACGAGGCAAAGACGCTGGTGACGCGGATGGGGAAGGGGAGCAAGATCATCCTCATCGGCGACCTGGCGCAGATCGACAATCCCTACGTCGATGCGCACACCAACGGCCTCGTTTTCACGCGCAATAAGATGCAGGGGCAGCCCTTCATGGCGCACGTGAATCTTTTCAAAGGTGAACGCAGTGAGATGGCCGAGGTCGCGGCGAATTTGATGTAATTCAGCGCACCAGCGCGGCGACGAGGAACCACGCGACCATCAGCACGGCGACCGCGAGCTTTCCCACCATCCCCGCCGTCGTCCCGAGCAGCGTGCCCCAGGTGGATTTCCCCGCTGGGAGCAATTCCTTCCCGCCGAGCATCTCCCCAAGCAGCACGCCGATCATCGGCCCGAGGAAAAGCCCAAGCGGGAAAAAGAACACGCCCACGATCGCGCCGAGGATGCCGCCGATCGCGCCCCAGCGCGTCGCGCCAAACCACTTCGCGCCGAGCGAGCCGCACACGATATCCAGTAGGAAACTCACGACCGTCAACACGCCCAGCCCGGCGATCGTCCACCAGCCGACGCTGTGCGCCTCGCCGAGCATGAAGTGATGCAGGATCGCCGCGCCGAGGATGATCGTCGTCCCCGGCAGCAGCGGCACGACGGTGCCGATCACGCCGACGAGCATCAGGAAAAGGGTGAGCGTCCACCAGAGCGTCGAGGTCATGGTGAAAGTGATGATTTGCGCGCGGGTGGAGCGCAAGGTTTTCCGCCGCAGTGAGGCGATGTGCATGGGGCGGGCACTTCGGCCTTGCAAAATCATCGATCCCATTTACCCAAATGCACCCATGCCGCTCGCCCGCATCCTCATCGCCGCGCTGCTTTTTCTCGCATGGATGCCCGCGACGAGTTCCTGCCTGTTGGTGGCGGCATTTCCGGGAGATTTTTCGGATTGCTGCCGGGAAGAAAGCGGGGAGGAAAGTTCGGCGTGCGATCAATGCGTGACGCTGGAGAATGGCTTTCAGCTTTCGCAACTCCAGCAGTTCACGGTGGCTACTCCTGAGTTCGTGGAAAGTGCGTGGTTGAGCGGGATTCTGCGCACGATGACGCGCGAGGCTTGCGAAGTGCCGCATTGCCCGGCGAGGGAAGCCCCGCCGCCGATAGAACGGCTCTGGACGTTTGTGGCCCGCACGGCGCTCCCGGTGCGCGGGCCTTCGCTCGCAGCTTAAACAGCCGCCCGCCCGGGTTGGCTGTCTCGCCCTCGCGGCGCGCTTTCGCGCGTCCGCGGCTGTCCCCATTTTGTCCTCATCCTTTCCATGAAATTCCTACTCATCCTTTTCCTCCTCCTGCCGCTCGCGCCGCTCGGTGCCGCCGAAGCGGTGCGGCTCGACGCGCTCGTCGCGCAGGCGCTCGCGGAGAATCCCGAACTCAAATTTTACGAAGCCGAGATCGACGCGGCGAAGGGCGGGCGGCGCGCGGCGGGCGCTTGGGCGAATCCCGACGTCTCCGGCGAAGTCGGGCGCAAGCGGGTGCGCGGCGATGTCTCCGCCGAAGGCACGGCGTGGGCGGTGTCGGTGCAGCAGAGCTTTGAATGGCCGGGGCGCGTGTCATTGCGCAAGGCGATCGCGGATCGGCAGGTGCAATTTGCCGAGGCGGGGCTGGGGCAATTCCGCGCGGCGCTCGCGGCGCAGGTCCGGCACAAGGGCTACGCGCTTTTTGCCGCGCAGCGGCGCGAGACGGCGGCGGGCGAAATCGCGGCGCGCGGCGAGGAACTGGTCGCCACCATCGTGCAACGCGAGCCAGCGGGCGTGGCACCGCTGGTGGAGATGCGCGCGATCGAGGCGGCGGTCATCACGCAACGCCGGGCGGCGAGCGAAGCGGCGCACGAAGCGCTGGAGGCGTTGTTTGAACTAAACCAATTGCGCGGGCGGCCCATCGGCGAGCGCTTGCTCATCCTCGAAAGCGCGTCGAATTTCCTCGAGCTGCCTGCGGTCGAGGAACTGATCCGCCGGGCGGCGGCGGGGAATTTTGAATTGCGGCAACGCGGGATCGAACTCGCGCAGCAGGGCTTCAAAGTGCGGCTCAGCGAAAACGAAGCGTGGCCGGGCATCACGCTGGGTTCGCAATTCTCGACGGAGAAGGCGGGCGAAAAGGAAACGGTCGCGGGCGTGTCGATCTCGCTGCCGCTGCCGCTGTGGAATCGCAACGCGGGCAACATCGCGGCGGCGAAGGCGCGCGAGTTGCAGGCGCAGACTTCACTCCGGCTCATGCAGCGCGACATCGAGCGGAAGCTGCGCACGCACGCTGCGGATTACGCGCTGCATCGAAAGGAAATGGCGCGTTGGAATCCGAAAGTCGCAGAGCAACTGCGCGAAGCGGCGACGCTCGCCGACCGGCATTACCGGCTCGGGGCGGTGCCGCTCGCCACTTACCTCGAAGTGCAATCGAGCTACCTCGAAGCCCTCGAAGCCATCTACGCGACGCAAGCCGACGCGCTCAACGCGCTCGCCGAAATCGAACTGCTCACCGGAACCAAACTCATCCAATGAAAACGCTCATCCTCGGCGCCATCGCCCTTCTCACCGCCCTCACGTTCAGCGGCTGCGGCCCCGCCGACGCCAAGATGCAGGAACAGCCGCCGGAGAATGGCGCGCAGTTCAAAAAGAACACGGGGCTTTCGCTCACCGACACGATGAAGAAAGCCATCGCGCTCCAAGTCGCGGAGGTCGGCGAGGAGAAAGTCGCACCGTCCTTCACCGTCGCGCTTTCGGCAGCGGCGAATGAAATCACCGGCTGGCTCACGGCGGAACAGGCCGCGCTTGTGAAGCCGGGGATGGAGGTCGAACTGCGCGGCAAAGCACCCGGCGTGGTGAAACGAATCGAGAAATCGCCGTATCAATCGGTGGGGGATTTCGAGGTCGCCGTAGAAACCTCCGCGGCGATGGAAACGGGTGAGCGCATCCTCGCCACCTTTCGCGCCCCTGCTGGCGAGGCCGTGGCTTCCGTGCCGCGCTCGGCATTGCTCAAGACGGCGGAGGGCAATTTCGTCTATGCGGTGAACGGCGAATACTACGTGCGGACTCCGGTGAAAGTCGGCGCGATGGGCGACGCACACGCGGAAATCACCGACGGCCTTTACGCGGGCGATCAAATCGTCACGTCGCCCGTGATGTCGCTGTGGCTCGCGGAACTCCAAGTCCTGCGCGGCGGCAAAGCCTGCACCTGCGGCCTCTGATATGCTGCACCGCCTGCTCGACAACAAAGTGGCACAGGCATCCTGCCTGTGGGGCCAGCGGGCATCCTGCCCGCAGCGGCTACACAACACACGCAATGCAGGCGGGACGCCTGTGCCACACTGATGCCGCACCGACTCATCGAACTCGTGATGCGGCAACGCGCCGCCGTGCTGCTTGCGACCGTGCTGCTCATCGGCGTCGGCGGGTGGGCGGCGCTGCGGCTACCGATTGACGCCGTGCCGGACATCACGAATCCGCAGGTGCAAATCAACACCGCCG
>JANNWY010000009.1:0-24904 GCA_031409335.1 Chthoniobacteraceae bacterium
CGCACGCATATCAGCCGACTAACCGCAGGGGACCAGACACCCGCCTGACTCGCCGCTCCAATTCCCCGGCCACGGTTCCCATCCCCAAGCGCAAAGTTACTCGATCCAAGTAATGAAGAAATCCTATTTTCCTGTTGCAAAAAAGACAGCCATATCAACGACCCCAAGCTCAGCGACTGCGGAGGGCGGCGCAGCCTGTGCGGAAAGGCGGTGGGGGCGAAGGTGGCGGGAGCACAGGCTGTGACGCCCAGGTCATGTTGCCTTTTTGTCAGTTCTTTACAGGTTGATGAACCTGTGAGGGTTATCTCGATCGCCGACTCGCCCACGATGATTTTTTCCGTGAGGCTTTCCACGATCTGGCGCTTTTCTTCCCGACTCAATTTTGGCCACGCATCGTGCAGCGTCGCCGCTTCGGCGAGGATGCCATCCACGGAAAGTTGATCCACTTTGGCGAGGTCCACCTCCGCCTGGAGTTTGGGCAGCGTCGAGGTGACCTGTTCCAATCGCTCTTCCAGCGGACCGAACAGACTGGCGAACGTTTCCCGCTTGATCTGCTTCTCCCGAAAAAGTGCCAGGATCTCATTCATTTCGGTCCGGATTTTCTCGCGCTCCCGGTGCATGGATTCGAGCAGGGATTGCTTCTCGTGGAGCATTTCATTTCCCTTCGCAACACTTGCGGCCACCTGTGTCGGATCGAGAAAGTAGCCCTTGAGTTGCTCCAGGAACACCGCTTCCAAATCGACCACCGGGATTTTGTTTCGGCATCCTTTCCGGAAGCAGGTGTATTTCGGCACCGCCGTCGGAACATACATTTTCGCGCCGCACTGGCAGGTCGCGAGGCCGGCAAAGAGATGGACTGGCCGTTTGCCGGGTGGCAGGGATGTCCGCTTCCGCTCATCCAGAATTGCGTTGCACCGCTCCCAGATTTCCTCCGACACGATCGGCTCCACTTTGATCCAGAGCCACTGATCCCGCGGTTTGATTACGCAGCGTCTCCTGTTCTCCGTGGTCGTGAAAAGCGTCCGCTTCTGCCCTTTGGCGGTCGGATCTTTGATCAAAAACTTGATCGTCGAGTCAGAAAACATCGCCCCTTTGCGGGTGCGGTAACCGCGCTCATTCAAGATCGTCGCCACCGTTTTGAGGCGGCGAGTTTCCAGAAAGAGATCATAGATCATCTTCCGCACCGCGGCTTCCGCGGGTTTCGGGACGTATTCTTTCCGTTCGTTCCAGTGGTATCCATATACGGGCACGTTCCCTACCGGTCGGCCCATTTTGGCGCGCGTCTCGACCGAAGCTTTCACACGGCTCGCCGTCTCCTCGCGCTCGCACTGCGCCATCGCGGCGATAAGCGTGTAAGACATCCGACCGTAGGGACTCGATGTGTCGATGTTCTCCCCGAGCGAAATCAAATCCGCGCCGTGTTCATTAAACAATTCCGAGAACTCCAGAAGTTGTTTCGTGTTCCGCGCGAGCCGCGCCAGCTTTGAGAAAATCAACCCCGAAATCCGCCCCTTCCGCACGTCCCGGAGCATTCTCTGAGCTTCCGGATGTTCTCCGACCGATTTTCCTGAAACGCCCGCGAGATCGTAAACCTCAACCACCTCCCAGTCCTTGGAATCGGCATACGCGCGCGCCCGAATCTGATGAAGTTCCGGGCTCTCCCCTTTCGCCTGTTCCTCCGTGCTTACCCGAATCCAGATTCCCACCGGTTTGCGCACATTCGTTGCTGCGGAAATTGATGTTTTCATCGGGACAAGTTAGCAAAACTTCAACAACTGTCTTGCGCAACCTTCATTCGCTTTTGCCTCACACAGCACAGGTCGCGAGCGCATTTTTTCTGCATACCTGCGTTCTAAAATTGAGCAGCGCGAAGTCTGCAACACGATCTAATCGAATCTCGCGAACCTTTCTCTGAACATCGGACGCGTGATGCCCGGTGCATACCGCGAGGGCAAGCGTGTCTTCCGCGTTCGCCCCGATACCCGCGTCGTTAGCGCTCGCAACATCGCCCCTGCCACCGGTTTTAGCTTTCCGATAAAGACGACGCAATCATTGCTGTCCTGCTTTGCTTGCACCGCGACAATCAAGAGCAAGCCCCTCTCCCGTAATCGGGAGAGAGGCTGTTGCTTTTGTCCGGAAGTATCGTTCTGCCAGGCGCGTACCCGCAGCGCGCAAGTGTCACTCACCGACGAATCCTCTGGTGAAGACACTGTAAGCATGATTCGGTGAATTCGCCGGTGCGGGACGCTGCTGTTCACTCCAACCTCCACTTTGATCGGGAGGTATTCCTCAGAGCCAAGTCCGTCAAAACGGTACTTTCCCTCGATTACCTGGGCCGTGATGTCCTCGCGACCGCGCAAATATCGCACGCTGAACTTTCCCGCGACGCGTGCAGTCCCGCGAACGAGCAGTGATGTTGGCTGGGCTCCCATGTTCTTCGGAGCATAGATCGCGGTGCGCTTTGTGCCGCGAGCCACATTGATGACAATTTCCTGCCCAGCAGCATCGTTGTTGATCACGCCCCAACCGACAAGGCGCGCGGCTGACATGCCGATTGCTCCATCGAGTTTGACGGTTTCGGTAATGGTAATTGTTGCGGGATTGACCGCACCCAGAGTTGCGCCGTTCGTGGGATTCAACAACGTTGCAACGAACGTTTCGTCATTTTCGACTTCACTGTCGTCCGTTATCGGCACAAGAACGTCTCTCTGCGTTTGTCCTTCTGCAAAAGCGACTGTGATTTCATCCACAGCAAAATCGTCAGCACTTGCGGTTCCCGGCGTGAGCCGAAGTGTTACGCTAGTTGCCTCCGTCCCAACGGTTCGGATAACTGGAATCGTCACGTCCGGTGTTCCCTCCACAACCCGGTAGGTTGACGAGCCGAATTCAATAACGCTTCGACGTTCGGAGTTGAATACTGCCGTGATGTTCTTGCTAGTGTTCATCGTCACCTGTAGCGGGTTCTGGGCTCCGCTCGCATCTCCGCCCCAGCCCGTGAACTGGTAGCCGTCGGCCGGCGTAGCGGTGAGCGCAACCACGGTCCCACTTTTGTAATTCGTCAGGTTCGGGCTCTTTGCCACCGTGCCGTTGATTGCGTTGATGTTCAGGGTGTACCACTCGTCGACGTGAATGAAGCTCGCTGTGATGGCCTTATTGGCATTCATAGTCACCGAAAGCGGGTTCTGCATCCCGCTCGCATCGCCGCTCCAGCTACTGAATATGAATTTGATACCACTATTGCTCGGTATCGCTGTCACCGTGACAACGGTTCCATCCGCATACTTTCCGTCAGTGCCCGGCTGCGGATTAACTCCGATGCTCCCTCCCGTCGTCGGATTCAGATTCAGCGTGTAGCGCTGAGGCGAAGCATTGGTGATATTCCCAGTGCCACCGATCATTGCCCCCACGCCATCGAAGCTCGCGGTTCCGTTGAAGCTCCGCACACCGGCGGTGCCGACTGGCGGTGTCGCCCGATAGTTCAATGTCCGCGAGGTGTTATCGAAAAACGGCCCCCATTTCACCTTGCCGTTCACGGCATCCCAAACTCCACCGTTATCGATGTTGCTCACAGTCCACCCGATTGGCGGGGCGTCCTCGATAGCATATGCGGAAGTGCCAGCCGCCGGGCTCGCAGTAATCGCGATATTCACTGGGCTACCCGCCGCATAGGAAGAAGGAAGACCGCGAATTGCCGAAGCGGTTGACGCCGGGGCCAATGTAACCTGGCTTCGGGCGCTTTGCGCGGCCGCTGCGGACCCGGTCTGCCATGATAATGGTGCAGTCTGGCTGGAATCGTAATGATAGAGCTCGCCGTTTTTCCACAGATACCCGGCTCGGGTCACATAGTTCACGTCGATCGGATTTGGAGACACCGGCCACGATGAACCTGTCTTCCACGCCGAGCCGTAGGCTGTGAGTTCATTGATCACGATTTGGAGGTCGTTATTCGTGTCAGTCGGGTGGAACTGGAGATTCGACTTGTCCAGCGAGCTGCCACCGTCGATAGGCGCGGATTGTCCGTCAAAGCTGGCGCTGCCCGCGAAGGTCTTCGCGCCGGTTTCGCCGATTGGCGGAGTCACCTGATACGTTAGCGTTCTCGCGGCGTTATCGAAGAACGGCCCCCATTTCACCTTGCCATTGACCGTGTCCAAGGTGCCGCCCTGTGAGATGTTGCTTACTGTCCAACTGGCAGGCGGCGCATCTTCCACCGCATAACTCGACACTGACGCTGCCGGGTTCGCAGCAATCGCGACCGACAAGGCTGCGCCGGGCGCATAGCCAAATGAAGGCAATGTGCGCATCGCTGAGCCCTTAACTTGTATCAAGATGTAAGGCCCCGTCGCCGCCGCCGTCTGGTTTGCGACTACTGCGATCGCCTGGTTGCCCGGCGTCGTCCATCCGGTGATTGCCTTGAACGCAACCGTGTGGTTGCCCGCCGACAATCCGTTCACCGTCGCGCCACTGCTCTGGAATGGCCCGCCGTCCACTTGCCATTGCGCCCCGGCATTCACCGCGTCCGCTGGTGTCAGCGTGACTCGCAGAGAGCCCGGCTGCGGAGTATTGAAATAGCCGCGGAAGACGGCCCAATCCCAGTTCACCGGGTCGGTATGATGGTGCAATCCGCCACCAAGTCCCGCGTTAGTCGGGTCCGGCACTTGATTGTGACCGATGATTCCAGAACCGCTCGCAGGACTCGCCAGCATGATCCCCGTCGGGAATGTCGTTGGGACACTGAAGCGTTGTTGGATCGACTTAACCAAATCCGCAGCAACCGAATACTGGATCGAAGTCGGTGTTTCAACACCAGACTGCTCAATCTCAATGTTGATTGACGCAAGGTTGTAAGAGTAGTTTCCGGCAGTGTAAGCTACGTCTCCCTCGCGGACGAACTGAGTAACTGCTCCCGTGCGTGCGACCATGTAGTGGGCACTAGCCTTGCTTACCGGGTTTTGAAACCACGAGATTGTCGCCGCCGCGGATCCATCTGTGGTGTGGATGATGATCCAGGGCACTGTAGATGAGCTGCGATTGCCTGTCTCATAGTTGCCCACTGCAGCGGCAGCCCATGTAGCTCCCGGGTAGTCTGTTGCCGGAGGCACGCCGGTTGCAAAGCTGAGATTATTACTTGCCGCGCTCCAGCCGACGGAGTTTTTCGCGAAAGCGTGGACGGTATAGGTAGTGCCTGGCGACAGGCCGGTCAACGCATGGCTAAAGGACGTGCCGTTGACAGGCACTGTGTCGATCACCGTGCCAGGAAAGCTCGAGGACGTGTATTCAAACCGCGCGTCGGTGATCGCTCCACCGCCGGTATTTGTCACGGTCGCGTTCAATGTCGCGCCAGTCGCGCTCACATTCGTCGCAGAATCGGTGCGGACGGTAGGCGCTGTCAGGATCTGCTCGACGGTGAAACTCCAAACGTCGCCTGTCGTTTCCCCGGCGGTGTTGATGGCATCGATCTTCCAGTAATACGTCGTGCCGGCATTCAGCCCGGTCGGAGCAAAGCTCGCGCCTGCCTGCGTTCCTTGCTCTTCACCGCTGTCCGGAGTCGCGTCCGTTCCAAAATATACCCGATAACTGGTCGCCCCGCCCCCGTTGCTCCAAGTGAGCGAGGACGGTGCGGTGACGGTTGTAATGTTTCCGGGGCTCGGATTCGTCGGTTTTAGGGGCTTCGTTCCCGGCGTCTGGAAATACCGCACGGCGGTGTAAGAGGAGAGGCCCGTCGCGTTACCCGCCGCCACGTTCCAGCGATACGTCTTGCCCGCCGTCAGCGCGGTCGTATAGCTCGCATTGGCCGTCGTGGTGTCCACGACCAGCGCACCCGTGGCAATATCGCGCACGCCGATGTCGTAATACGTCGCTCCGGGCGACGCGCTCCAGCTCATCGTCACCGTGCTGCTTGCCTGGATCGGCCCCGGACTGCTCGCCGTTCCCGGAACCGGATTCGTCGGCGTGGCGGGAATTACTACCACTGTCGGCGTCTGGAAATACCGCACGGTGGTGTAAGAGGAGAGGCCCGTCGCGTTACCCGCCGCCACGTTCCAGCGATAAGCCTTGCCCGCCGTTAGCGTGGCAGTGTAGCTCGCATTGGCCGTCGTGGTGTCCACCACCAGCGCACCCGTGGCAATATCGCGCACGCCGATGTCGTAATACGTCGCTCCGGGCGACGCGCTCCAACTCATCGTCACCGTGCTGCTTGCCTGAATCGGTCCCGGACTGCTCGCCGTTCCCGGACTCGGATTCGTCGGGGTGCTCGGAGCCCCGGACGCCGAGTGCGAAACAGACAAAGTGACCCAAGCTATCAGCAGGGCTATGAAGGATGATAGATATTGGTTTTTCATGATGTTATATGTTCAAAGCTGAGTTAGCCTGGATCGTATCGCCGACGACGAGGCCGTGCATAGTGCTGGCGAAAACGAAGGCGATTGACAGACAAAGGAAGTAAGGGCGTATCATAGCGACGGAAGCTTGAGATGCGGTCTGCTGTTGAGTAGTTGTGGAGTGGTGAACCAGAGTTGAGAAACTGACGCGGTAAGTGCTTCAGCGGTGAAAACTACATCCCCATCATGAACGCGGAGCGGGACTGGCCCCACTGGTAGTCAGTCACCCGCCCGGCGGCATTAAACGTAACCATCCCGGTTTTCATCTTCGCCGCCAGATTGTAGTAAGGGATGCGGAATTTCCATGCGTCGAAGGTGTAGCTCCAGGTTTCTCCACGAGGAGAGTTTTGCGTCCATTTCGGTCCACCGTAGCGGGCGCGAACTTGGGCGCGCGTCATTCCGATGGACGGCGGGATGGTCCTGTCGAAGCCTTGATCTGCCTCGACTTTACGCTCCTTTTTTTGCGGTCTGGCAGTGGCGCTTTGGTTCGCAGCGCGGGACTGCGGCCGTGGATCTGACGCACTTGCGGGCAGCAAGCTCATGAGCGAAGCGCAGAGGAGCAGAAGGCACGTGCGGTTTTGGGTTTTGGAGGTGGTGCGGATTGTCGGTTTCATAGGTAGGAGTTTTGATTGAGTTGTTCCGAGGCCGGTGACGTGGATTTGGTCACGCGCCCGTCCTCGCCCCTGTCTCCGAAAAACCGCGAGTGTGGTAACACCCGATCGAGTGTTTTTTTTGCGCCCACTCCTCCCGAGTGGCGGCGCTTCCAAATTCGCTTACCGTGCCCGGGCGCGATTCTTCGCAGCAGTCGCTTTCGCCGCTGCTTGATCGGCGCGGAGCGATTCACCAAGCAAACGCAGAATCTTTTCCGCGTGAAGGCAGACGCCTTCGTCTGATGGAAGGTGCGATATGCCGTATTCGTAGAGGAATTCCGCCCGCACGCGATCTGCTGGTTCACAAGCCCCCAAAGCGAGATGGACCAGCGGATGGGCGGGGTCAATCCGATAGGCCTTACGCGCCACGCTGGCGCACCGATCGAGTCCGCGTCTGTCGTCTGCCGACGGGTCGGCGGCACGCTGCGCAACGATCCAGTCAATTTCCCGTTCGATGTATTCCAAGACAGACGGTGATCCGTTCGGCGAAATCGTCCGTGCTCGCGGATCCGTCAGCACCCAGCGCATGGCCCGCGTCCATGCACCGCCATCGTCGCGGACACCAAGCAGCCATTCCCGGTCACTTTGCCGTCGAACCGGTGTTAGCGAGCGTTCGTGGCCCTCACGAGTCAATTCGCGGCTCGCAAGCATCGCCAGAAGGCGCGGCACCCAGGTGGGGGCCGGGCCTTCCGGGATGCGATGTTCCCACAGGCGGGCGTCACCGTCTGCCCCGGCGGTCACAATCCAGCGGCCATCCGAACTGAAATTGGCGTCCCACGCTTCGCGACTCGTCGCGCTGGCAATGTCCACTGCCTGATCTTCGGCGTTCACGGCGCTCGCGTGGCAAAGAGGGGCACCCCACGGCGTTCCGGTTAGCCCGTCCCACAGCCGCGCGACGCCGTCAAATCCAGCCGTAAGGATGAGCCGACTATTCGGGCCGAAGGTGGCGCTGGAGACTTCCGAGCCATGCTGCAAGCCGATTTTACGACCGCTCTTCGGCTCCCAAAGCAGCGCTCCGGGATTGCCTTCAATCGAGCCTGCAAGCACGATGCGCGTGCCCTTTTCATTCGGAACTGCACTCCGCAAATTGCCGCGATCCTGCTTCCATTCCGTGGCGATGGCTAAAGTGCGCGCATCCCACAGGCGAACGGTGAGATCCGAACACGCTGTCACTATCCAGCGACCATCGGCACTGAAGCAGGCGCGTCGGACAGAATCTGGATGCACCAGCGGCGGCGAGGCCGGTTCCCCGGTCTTTGTGTCCCAGAGTCGCGCCGCGCCATCTTCACCGGAGGTGATTATGCGAGCGCCATCGGGACTAAATGCGACGCTCGTAACCTGTGCGTCGTGCAGCAGGCGCGGCTCGATCGCTTCGCCGGTCCTCGCATCCCAGAGCGTCGCCTCCGATCCGCTTGCAGTAACGATGCGGGTGCCGTCCGGGCTGAATTCCGCCCACATTACACGCTTGGAATGTCGCAGTGGCGCAAGCGCCGCTTGTCCGTTTTCGACATTCCACACCCGCACTCCGCCGTCCCAGGATGCCGTGAGTAAAAGTCGATTATCGGGACTGAAAACGGCGCGTGTCACCGGGCCGTCGTGGTGGAATGTATTTTCTATGGATTGTCCCACAGACCAATCCCACAACCGCGCAGTGTGATCGTCGCTCGCGGTCAAAATCTGAAGCGCGTTGGCGCTAAATTCCACACTCCGAATCGCCCCCTCATGAAGCAACGGCAGCCCGAGCGGTTCACCACTCACGGCATCCCACACTCGCGCCGTGCCGTCCTCGGTTGCTGTGACGATCAGGCATCCATCGCCGCTGAATCGTGCGTCAATGACCGCGGATGCGTGTTGCAACGCAATCCCCAGTGCTTCTGAATCCCCGCCGCCACCAACGTGCCAGATCACCACCTTGCCATCGGTACATGCGGTCGCGATGCGTGTTCCGTCGGGAGAAAATGATGCGGCATTGATCGTTGTGTCATGCTCAAGGGCCAGGCCTGAGACCTTGCAGGACACAGGGTCCCAGATTTGCGCCCGGCGGTCCGATATTGTCAGCACCTGCCGGCCATCACGGCTGAAGCAGGCTCGCGAGACCGGATCATTGTGCGGCAGCAGCGGGCCAATTTGCGCGCCTGTTTCAGAGTCCCAGAATCGCGCTGATTTATCGGAACTCGCACTGAGCATCCGCCGACCATCCGGGCTGAAAGCTACCGTGTTCACCGCATCTGCGTGCACCATTGATGGACCAACGGGCTGTCCATTACTGGTATCCCACAAACGTGCTGTGTTGTCTTCTGAACCAGTGGCAAAACGGGTGCCATCAACGTTGAAGGCGATACTTGTCACGCGACCGCGATGACGGAGTGGGTCGCCGCGGAGTGTGCCGGTTGCGACGTTCCAAAGCCGCGCTGAACCATCGTTGCTTGCCGTGGCGACAAACCTGCCGTCCGGCGAGAATGCAGCAGCTACCACTGCCGACTCGTGTTGCAATCGAGGACCGACGCTTTTACGAGTTCGTGAGTCCCACACCTGCGCGGTACCATCGGCACTGGCCGTTACGATGAATCGCCCATCTGGACTGAAAGCAGCCAGCCACACCCGATCGGCGTGTTGCAACGGTGGCTCAAGCGCCCATGGAGCGATCTGGTCTCGCGTACGAAGCAGTTGCGTATAAGCCTCAGTCGCGGCCACACGACTGGTGGGATCTTTTGTCAGCGCGTCCGCCAGTTGCATGAACGCCACCTCGGGTCGCCCTTTCCTATCTCTCTCCATTCGCGCCACCTCCACACTTTGCGCTGCGCTCCTCTGGTGCCGCGCCAGTTCCTCCCACTCGTGCCACACGGCAAACCCACCAAATGCCGCAATTGCGATTCCTCCCGACCACGCCAACGTTCGATGGGTGCGAAGCCATCGCCGGGACAGAACCGACAGCCATGCTCCGCTCCCTCCGACTAACGGCCGTTCGCCCCGTCGCCAGCGCGCCAGATCATCAGCCAGCGCACCCGCCGTTTCGTAGCGAAATTTCGGTTCACGCGCGAGTGCCTTTAAGATGATTAACTCAATCGCGCGATTGACACGCTCATTGGCCTCGCGCGGTCGCTTCGGCTCTTCTGTTGCGATACGATGCATCAGTTCCTCGCTTTTCCCCACCCCATACGGATGCTTTCCCGTGATTAGTTCATACAGAATCACCCCGAGGCTGAATACGTCGCTGGCTGGCTCGACCGCCTGACCACGCACCTGTTCTGGAGACATGTATTTTGGCGTCCCGACAACATGCCCGGTGCCAGTAAATACTTGATCAATCGCTTGATCATCGGCCAGCACCTTCGCGACGCCAAAATCCAAAACCTTGGGTTCGCCCGCAGCAGTAACCCGAATATTCGTTGGCTTGAGATCACGGTGAATAATCTTTTCGGAATGTGCATATTGCACTGCCCGACAAACTTTTTCCGTTAGCTCGATGATTTGATCGTGAGACAACTTCCGTTCCCGTACGTAATCCCCGAGGTCCTGACCCTCGATGTACTCCATCACAAAATACGGCACGCCTTCGCACTCACCTCCGTCGAAAATGCGTGCGAACTGCGAACACTGAAAACGTGCGGCCAATCGCATCTCCTGCTGAAAGCGCATAAATTGCGGAGAAGCACCGTCAAAGGAAACCCTCACTCCCAGGCAAATCTTCACGGCCACCTGTTGCTCGGTCGCCGTTTGGAACGCGAGCCAGACTACACCCATTCCGCCTCGTCCAAGTTCCCGGACCATTTGATATCCGGGAATAGCAGGTGCAGAGGGTTCGGTTGCTTTGGCCGCAACTTCCGAACTGTTCATCGCGGCATCGAACATGCAACGCGGGCATACCCCGCCTATCGCGTCCGCGTCCAGGAGCACCCCGCAATAGGCGCACCGTGCAGGGTCCGCCGGCAAAGTGGTTGGATCACTTTCACTGGAGGAGTCTGCCTCGGATCGGTTCATAATGAGAGGAGTGCGCCACCGCAGGCCCATTCGCCGCAGCGCGGCTCCGATCGTCAATTGAAAAATCGGGAAAATGCTACGAATTCCGTCCAAGCGCAGCGGAATTGGAGTGCGGTTCATTTAACGGAAATTCCTTTCGCTCGGATCGATAGTTCCGACCGGTTCGACTTCGGAGCTTGGCGCAGTTGGAGGCTCAACGGGCCTGCCGAAAGATATTGCCACTGATGATGTCGTCTTTGACCCATCCTGTGAGGCAGGCGGATTCGCGAGAGGGATTGGCGAGGCGTCGAATTGCGATGTGTTTCCGATGGATGGGAAGAGGGCAATGACAATGAGGGTAACGGCAGCGCGTGTGATAAGAATGATCTTCATGAGTTGGATTGTTAGGGCGGTGTCGATGCGGTCTTAGGGCCAGCGGACCCATGTCCGCTGGCCCTGTTCACCGCCGCCTACCGAGTGAACTGCACCGACTTGCTGGAACGCAGGCCCCGGGTCCGATTCAGAAAACCATTCCCCTCCTTACTCCGAACTTTCCCGGTAGCGGATACGGATGACCTGCAAATGTTTTTCCCGTTCCTACAGCAATTGAGCCGCGACCATGGCGCAGGCTGACCGCACAGTGTAGTGGCGCCCAAACGAAAATGCGGTCTGGCCGCGTGGCCTGCCGTGGGGGCTGGCCTTAGCCCAAAGCGGCCCGCAGAGCAGCCATCTCCTCTTCTACCTCCGCTTCGCTACTTACCGTTTCCGCAACCTCAGAACGGAACGCCTTGCGATAGCGTTCCCTCAACCGGGATAGAATCATCTTCGTATTCTCGTTTGTGACGCCGAGCGCTTTCGCTATTCGCAGTACATTCTCATGATCCAGCGGCACCAGAATGTAGGGATTGAGAATTGCGAATAGTTCTTCCTTCCCTTCCTGCTGGTAAACATCCTTCAGCGCATCAATTGCCCGGTGCAGGAGGGTGATCGCCCAGCGCCGATCGCATAGTTGGTCAGGCGATTCCACATCGATTGGTTCGGCAGCGTAGCGAGTCTCAGCGTCCAGGGCATCGAACGAAACGATTTCCTTCCCTCCGCCGCGCTTTGCGGCCTGGCCGCTTCGCCACTCATCCGCCAGAAAGTTCTTGAAGGCATTTAGAAGGAAGGCCCGCAGTTTCCCTTTCTCGCGGTCCGCTTTGGCGAACAATTCCCTTTCGAGCAGCACGCAGAAAAATCCCTGTACCGCATCCTTCGCATCCTCGGGCTGATGCCCGTGCCGGCGGGCGTAGCAGTAGAGCGGATACCAGTAGAGCTTGCACAAATCATCGAGCTCCCTTTTTGCTTTCGGTGAAAGTGCTCCGTCCGCATCGAGTGCAATCCTCACAAGCGACCAGCGAGTGGTGACGAATGAGCCGTCGCGATGATCGGATGGTTTTTCGGGAGGAGTGTCGCTCACGGCTTGAGTCGTGGATTTTCCAGAACGCCGCGCAGGACGCAAGCCGTTCCTTCCGGCTCGACACGCCGCGCCAATCCGGACGAACGTCTCCGCTGCGATGTCGCCTGCTAATCCTCGATCCCGCCGGGTCCGTCTTGTAGCGGCCATCTTCACGGGTGCCGTGATCGTAGCAGTGGTAGTGCGCTGGCGCGAAGCGGGCGGCACCTCGCGCAAAGGTCCACCGGTTTCATCCTTTTCACCTGCCGGAAAACCATTCGTCGAAACAGAATCGGCACCGGCCGCACGGCGCAGCGGGGGAACCGATAACGAAGATGGCATCGAGCTCGCTTTCACCCAGCTTGCGACAGCGAAAAACGCTGAGGAAAGCCGCGCCATCCTTCGTGAATTGCGCGATCGGCTTGGCGCGTTGCCACCGGAAAGTGCGATCCGGATCGTGACGACGTTCTTCGCCTCGCAGCAAGATGCCGGCACGCAACTCGACTTCACACTGGCGCAGGGCGGAAAACTTGCCGACGCCCCCACATTGCGGGTTTTCCTTCTCGACTACCTTGGCCAGATCGACGCGCAGGCCGCGCGCGAACTGGCGGTGCAAGTTCTCGGCACGAAAAGCTCTCCCGATGAATGGGCGGTCAGCCTCCGCAATTACGCTTGGGCCGATCCGTCAGCCGAGAGCCACGCATTTCTCCGGGAGCGAACTCGCGAGCTGATCCGTAACGACGCATGGCGCGAAAAACCGTCCGTCGGGTATCTCGAAGCGTTCGACGTGATCGTTCACACGCAGGACTTCGATTTGGTGCCGGACCTCGCGAAGCTGGCGCGCGACCGGGACAGCCGTGGCGTGGCATACGCCGCATATCTCACGCTGGATCGCCTCACGCTCGCAGCTCCCGCACGCGCCCTGGCACCGCTGGTCGATCGCCCGGAATTGATGACCGGCCGGGAGAAAACGAGGGCCAACTTTGTCGCGCGGGCCGACGTCCGCGATCCAGAGCAGGCAATGATCGTCGAGCGTTATCTGATCGACGAGGGCCGTACCGCCGAGGAACTCGAAACCTTTTCCGGGATCTTCCCGAACGCCAACTACATGGTTTCAAACAATCTCCTCACGCCCACGGTCACTCTATCGCGCAACGAACTCATGCAACGGGATCAAGCCAGCCTTACGAAAGTCGGCGAATGGCTTAACGACCCGCGTTTTGAGCGGCTTCGTCCGCACCTCACAATCATTCAAGACCGCCTCCGCACATTTGTTTCGCAGACCTCCACACCTTGAAGTCCCGCGGATCGTATGAGCGACACTGCTGAGTGGGCTGTGGTTCGGGGATTCATCTGACGCCTTTGTACCCATCCGGCTCGCTCACTACCCCAACAAACGAGTTCAATTTGAGCATTCGCGCGCTCTCAGTGGAAGTCTTCCGAATCGCTCCACTGCCGAGGAGCGTGCGCGCTCCTTCTGCTGATCCAAATTTCAGTCTCACTTGCATAGGCGCATCATAGAATCGGGTTACGCCACTTTGGGCGGAATCGACACCGGCGGCCGCGAGAATTGCATTCCGATCGAAAGCTCCACTCACTCCTGCGGCTTTCGCATCCCAGATAACCGCGCGCATCCGGAGCCGGCTGGAATCCCAAGAGAAGCTCACATAACCAACCTTCCTCAAACGAGGCGATCCCGCAATCCCCGGTAGCTTCTCTGTGAGATAGAAGATCGCGCTCGGCTTTTTGGCATCGAATGGTTTGTGTCCCTGAGCGCGTCCACCTCGACGCCCTGCGTCGTCGCCGAGCATTCCCGTAAAGCTGAAACCACCGATGGACACCGCAACGGGCATCCTTTCGTCGATTTCAGAGAAGGAAAACGTGGAAAGATCTGCCACCAAGGTCGCGCGCAGCCAGTGCCGCGTCACGGGCTTCCCATATCGAATGGAACCCCCACTTCTGAAGACTGGCACCTTCTCCAGAAGAGTCTCGGTCAAGGTAAAAATCGGGGTGTACTGGTGATCACCGCCCCCGGCCAGGATATTGCGTCCCGAGATGGTTCCACCCGCGGAGTCCATGGGAGTTTCCATTTCTTGCGGAATCATCGCCACATCTGGAAGGTCCACAACGGCAGGTGGGGATTCGAGCGTCAGCGTTCCGCCGGCGCCAATGACAATGCTCTCAAACGTGCCGCCGGCGGTAGTCATCGATCCGCCGGGCGGCACGACAATGCTTGGGAGCGTAATTTGGAAGCTGCGATCCACGGGAGTGGCCGCGGCATAGTTGGCGTTGCCCGTCTGTCGGGCACGGATCGTCACAGCACCGAGGCCGGTGAGGGTCACGGTGCTGCCGTTGATCGTTGCCGGACCGGAGATGCCGAGATAACTCACAGGCAACCCGGAAGTGGCTGTGGCATTCAGCGTGAATGGGGCTGAGCCAATTACCCGATTGGAAAGAGCCGCAAAGCTTATCGTTTGCGGCGCTGGCTGGACGGTAAGGCTCGCCGCGTTGCTCGTCAGAGAGCCGTTCGACCATGTCACCACGACAGAGTAATTGCCCTCGTCGGCGTCTTTCAGATTACTGAGGTTTAGAATCCTCGCCGTCGCGCCGGAAATCGTCGTGCCATTGGCATTAACGCCGTTGCTTAAATTCACGCCGTTGCGCCGCCACTGATAGCCTGTTCCAGTCAACGGCGTTCCAGCGACACCGACGGTAAAGCTCGCGTTGCCGAAAGCCACCTTCGAGAGATTCACCGGATGCGACGTGATTCCGTTGTAGCTCACCGTGACCGTGACCGAATTTGGCGTCGGATGAGTGCTGTCGTTCATGGCGATGCTCTTGGCGGCTGGGGTGAGATACCCAGCCACGCTGGTAAAGGAAATGGAAACCGGATTCGTAATGATATTTGTTCTCGTCACGCTGCTATTGTAGTTCATGCCCAGGTAGGTCCACTGCGCTGTGCTGGGCGCCAGATTTACTGTCAGTCTGGAAGTACCGCTCCCGAGAGAGCTATAGGTAATGGAAATTCCCCCGTCACCCTGATCGTCTCCAAGACCCCCCCCGATCTCAGCATTTTTGAACAGTTCCAGGACGCCGCTGTCGATCGCGCGCACCACCGTCTGCCCCGTCCCGCCGAGAAATATCGCCGCAGGGTAGTAGGCACCGCCCTCGAACTGCACGCACAGAGGACCGCCGGAGTTGCCATTGCCGCTGCGCATCGCAGTGGTCGAGTATGTAAAATCGTGCGCTTTTGTCAGCGCCGTGCTCACGGGTGGCGTGCCGTGCATCCGCCCGTAGTTATTGGAAAGGATCTCCGCCGCCGGATCGGTCGGATATCCCACCAGAGTTTTTAGCGCGGAGGACGTGAGCCATTCGTTTTGGACCGAATCACTCGCGAGATAACCGCTGTAGCCGCCGCGGCCCGCGTCTTCGAGGAAATAGACTGCCGCGGCATCGAGGTTCTGTGACACGGGTGAGCTTTGGCCGGGCGTGTTTTCCAGTTCCCGTCGCTCCGCGTAGCTCGTAAAAAGATGAAAACCCCGCGGAATCTGCGGTGCGGGTTCGTAGTTGCCTTTGTCGCGCTGGAAAAGCCACTGCAAGCCGGTCGCCGCCGAGAGCGTCCCGTCGTCGAAGACGACATGCGCCGCGGTCGCCACCACGTGCGCCTTCACCACAAAGCCGCTCCCAGCCCCCACGTCGCTGCGGAGCTGCCCCACCCATTGGTAAGGCAGGCCGGGGCTTGTCGTCACCGTGTCATAAGAGAGCACTCCCGGCACCACGCCCGACTGCGTTGGAGCCAGATAGTAGATCGCTGTCGCCGGAGTGGTATCGTTCTCGATCACATTCACCGAGATCGGAGTAGGAGTCGTTCGGGCAGGCGTGATTCCTGATAGCGGCTTGAATTCCACCAGATAAGTTCCCGGCGCCAATTCCGAGAGCGTCGTCCCGCTATCGCGCCATTGCGGGTCATTCTCGCCGAGCAAGCGCCACTGCGCGCGCTGATTCACGGGAAGTGTCTGGGTTGTCAATGAGTCAGGCTTGATGGTGATCGTCATCCCACCATTGGCTTCACCACCACTTGCGGCAAGATACTCAGCCATCACGAACGTTGCCTCTCCGCCGCTGATGATCGTTACCGGCTCCGGCGAAGGTGTGACACGGCCCGGGACCGGGCGAAATTCGATCACTCGGTCACTCGTTGTCAGTCCAAACACCGGCACTCCTGAAGATCGCCACTGCTGCTCGCCCGCAAAGCGCCATCCTGCGCCGACGAGTCCGTTGGGCAGCACTGTTACAATGGCGCCGCCCTGCCGGTCTTCGATTGGCACCGCCGTTGGGGTCTGCTGGAGGAAGCCCGAAATCCCGTCCAGATTGAACTGCGCCAGACCGCCCGGTTCCGACACCCCGCCCGCACTCATCCCCCGCACCTGGTAGTAATAGGTCACACCTGCCGTCAGGTTAACTAGGTCCGCCGTTACCGGCGTAACCGCATCGCCCGTTACCAAGGCCGGCGCCGCGGATATCCAAGTGAAGTTCGAACCATCGGTGCTGTAGCCGAATTCGACTGACGCATTCGAGTTGCGCGCCCGCACCGTCCCATTTACTCGCGCGCTCGTCGTCGTCAGCGCAAAACTCCCGCCCACCGTGGCAATCGGCGCGATCAGCGTCGTGAAGCTCGCCGTGCCGCTCACCGCCGTCCCTCCCGCGCTCGTCGCCCTGATCCGATAGGAGTACGTCGTCCCCGTGGTCAGTCCGGCCACCGCCGCACTCACCGACACCGGCGCATTCCCCGTCACCGTCCCTGGCACTGCAGGCACCGAGTTTGGGAAGCTGTTCCCATCCGTGCCCCACTCAAAGGTCACTGTCGCATTATAGTTTCGCGCGTTCACCGTGCCATTGAAGCGCGCGCTCGTCGGCGCGATCTCGCTCGCTAGGCTGATCGCCACTACCGGTTCTGCCAACGTAGAAAAACTCGCCACCAGGCTGACCATCGTCCCAGCGCTGCTCACCGCGCGGAAGCGGTAGTAGTAGGTCGTGCCGGGCGCCAAAGCATCCAGCGTGGTCCCGACTAGCGTCGTTTGGTAGCCGGTCAGATTGATCGCGATGGGCACGACGTTTGGGAAATTCGCTCCGTCGGTCCCGTATTCGAGCGACACCGTTGTCGCCGCTCCACGTGCATTGACCCTGGCCTCGACTATGGCACCCGCACCGCCTTGGGTCACGGCCTTCCCCGTGACAACCAGCGGTGCGCCGGGGAATATCAGCCGGTAGACAGTTCCATCGCCCCCAACTGTCGTTCCGTAGAGATTTCCATCGGCAGCCGCGATGAGGCCCGCCATTGGAAGACCACCCTCCGAGAACGAAAGAAACTCCCAGACGGTCGTCAGCACGCCCGCAGGCGTCATCTTGAACACAGTGCCAGCGTTATTCGCGCCGCCAAATCGGGTTGTCCCGTAGAAGTGGCCGTCGCTGCCCTCCACCAACGACGCATACGGACCTTGGCCCTTGTTCGCCCCACCAAACTCCACCAAGGTCGTCAACACGCCCGCAGAGGACATCTTGAACACCGTGCCACTGTCGTTCGCGCCACCTTGGTCCGTGGTCCCGTAAAAGTGGCCGTCGCTGCCCTGCACCAACCCAGCATAAGGGTTACTGCCCTTGTTCGCTGCCCCATTACCAGTGAACTCCACGAGAGTTGTCAGGACGCCCGCGGGCGTCATCTTGAACGCCGTGCCAAGGCCATTCGCGCCGCCGGCTATAGTCGTCCCGTAGAAGTGGCCGTCGCTCCCCTCCACCAGCGCCCCATAAGGGCCGCTGCCTTTGTAAGGCGCCGCGTTGCCGGTGAATTGCAACAAAGTCGTCAGCAACCCCTCAGCCGTCATCTTGAACACCGCACCAAATTGGTTCGCGCCGTGGTAATAAGTCGTCCCGTAGAAGTTGCCATCGCTGCCCTCCACTAACCCCGCATAAGGTTGACGGGGCCCGGCTGCAGTGAACTCCACTAGTGTCGTCAGCACGCCAGCAGTCGTCATCTTAAACACTGTGCCACGTTCCGCCGCGCCGCCAAACTCGGTCGTCCCGTACAAGTTTCCGTCGCTGCCCTCCACCAGCGCCGCATTAGGAAATCGCCCCTTGTTCGCCCCCCCGAATTCCACCAACGTCGTCAGCACGCCACCTGGCGTCATCTTGAAGACCGTGCCGATGCCTTCAGAACCAAACGTGCCTCCCGAGTGAGTCGTCCCGTAGAAGGTGCCATCACTTCCCTGCACCAACGGCGCATAAGGCTGACTGCCTGTGCTCAACGCACCGCTGCCCGTGAACTCCACCAAAGTCGTCAGCGTGCCCGCAGCCGTCATCTTGAATACGGTGCCAAAGTTGTTCGCGCCGCCTTGTTCCGTCGTCCCGTAAAAGCTGCCATCGCTACCTTGAATCAACGGAGCCCAAGGAACTTCACCCTTGTTCGACGCCCCGTTGCCAGTGAACTCCACCAAGGTTGTCAGCACGCCCGCAGCCGTCATCTTGAACACCGTGCCAAGGTTGTTCGCGCCGCCGTTTGAAGCCGTCCCGTAAAAGTTGCTGTCACTGCCCTGCACCAACGCCGCGAGTGGAAAACGCCCCTTGTTTAACGCCCCATTCCCGGTGAACTCCACCAACGTCGTCACCCCACCGGTAGGCGTCATTTTGAACACCGTGCCAACACCGATCGCGCCGCCTTGTTCCGTCGTCCCGTAGAAGTTGCCGTCGCTGCCCTGCACCAACCCCGCAAAAGGGCGGCTGCCCTTGTTCGATGCCCCATTGCCGGTGAATTCCACCAAGGTCGTTAACACGCCCGCAGGCGTCATTTTAAACACAGTGCCAAGATTGTTTGCGCCGCCCGCTTTAGTCGTCCCGTAGAAGTTGCCGTCGCTACCCTCCACCAACGCCGCAAAAGGCTGACGGCTCTTGTTCGACGCCCCGTTGCTGGTGAACTCTACCAAAGTCGTCAGCACGCCTCCCGGCGTCATCTTGAACACTGTTCCAAAGTTACTCGCGCCCCCGAATTCGGTTGTCCCGTAGAAGTTGCCCTCGCCGCTTTGCACCAGTGCCGCGGCAGGAGACCTTCCCTTGTTAGACGCCCCGTTTCCTGTGAACTCCACTACGGTCGTCATAACGCCCGCAGGCGTCATTTTGAACACCGTGCCAAAACCGATCGCGCCGCCTTGTTCCGTCGTCCCATAGAAGTTGCCGTCGCTGCCCTTTACCAACGCCGGAACAGGAAGTCGGCGCGGGCTCGATGCTCCATTGCCTAACTCAACAAGAGTGGTCACCGCGCCCGAAGGGGTCATTTTGAACACCGTGCCTGAATCATTCGCGCCGCCGAAGTAAGTCGTGCCGTAAAAGTTGCCGTCGCTGTCCTGCACCATCGCTGCACGAGGGGCCTTTCCCTTGTTGGCAGCTTCGGCCTCCCGCGCTTGTCCGAAGTCGAACATCTTCTCATACACCTGCCCCGAAGCCGAGGGAGCCCACACCGGAAACGAGAGGCCAAGGACCAGAACGATCCGACCGAAAACCGCCCGCAGGCGCATAAGATTCTGACTCATGGGATTTGGGTTCTTGGGGGTTTCTGTTTTCCGCCCCCGTTTTTCGCACAAAGCGGTGGCGAAGACGACAAGAAAGCCGCCGTGCAAGTCGTTTGTGGAAGTGACCCGCGGTGCATCGGAAGTGCGTTTGCTTTTCCCCTCTCTCCGAGAAATTGCGCCTCCAGATACGCGCGCCGTGAAAGAATCCCGGCTGGAGCAAGCCGACGTCTCATCTACGCGAAAGGGCTATGCCCCGACCGGCAGCATCCAGTCTTCGACGCGCAGTCCTTCGACGCGGTTGAATTCGCCGGTGTTGGAAGTGACGAGCGTGTGATCGTGCGCAAGGCAGATGGCGGCGATGAGCAAATCGTGCGGACCGATGCACTGCCCGGCGGATTCGAGCCGGTGCCGCAGTTCGCCATAACGCTCCGCGGCGGCATCGTCGAAAGGCAGCGAGGTGTAAGGCGCAAGCGTTTGCGCGACGAGGGCGAGGCGCCGCTCAGGCTGGCCGTATTTACTCGCCCCGTGGAGGAGTTCGGCGCGGACGACCGAGCAGGAGACGATTTGCGCCGGGGAGTGGAGCGAGAGCCGGTGCCGAACGGGGCTTTGGGAATTCTTGAGGTAGTGAATCCACGCGTTGGTATCGAGCAGGAACGCCATTACCAAGTCTCCCGAACTTCAAACTCCCCCTCTGGCGGACGCTCAAACGGCTCCCCCGCCAGCGCCCCCGCCAGCGCCCCCGCCGTCGCCTCGAAATAACCCGGCGGCCACCCCTGCGCGGCGCTTTCCCGACGGGACTCCGCCAGAGCGAGAGCCTCGCGGATGAGCTTTTCGACGTGCGCCTGGGCGGCGGGGTCGAGGCTTTGCAGGCGGGCGTGGAGTTCAGCGGCGATGGTGCTCATGGCTGAAAGGTGATGGAAAACCGGCGATCTGCCAAGATGGCATTACTATCACCGGCGAGGAGGAGCAAGTGACAAATTGAAACGCTCGGAGGTTTCATCGGGGCGGAGGAGAAGTGAGCCGTGAGCGGATTTTCGCCGCGAGGGCGGTGACGTTTTCGAGCTGTGCGCGGAGGGCGGGCCAGTCGGGATCTTCGAGATCGAAGCCGGGGTAACGATCGCTGAAGTAAGCCTCGGCGAGGGTGTCGCAGAGGGGGCGGATTTCGGCAATGAGGTCGGACTTCCGCACGGCGAGATAGCCGCCGAGTTTGCGCAGATCGTGGGTCTTTTCGAGAATCCAGCCGAGACGGATCAATTCGGCTTTCATCACCTTTTCGAGCAGCTCTGCGAGCTTGCTGCGGCAGAGGACATAGCTCAGCTCGCGCTCGACGCCCACGCTGAGAAGCTCCAGATCGGATTCGTCGATTTATGTGGAGCTCCACATAAATCGACTAATGTGGAGTGCTCAATAATGTGGAGTTGGGCGGCGGGGGCTTGTGCTGGCGGGCTTGGGGCGGGGGTTGGACTTCACATTATTGACGGGGGTGCCGCGGCTTTGTCTGCTGGCCGAATGACCTAACTTTATCCATCCTCACTCAACTCCGGCCTCAATCCCATCTCCGTTGGCGGGCTTTGCCGGTCTTCGGTTCCATCCTTGATGACTTTGTGCGCTGGCTGCATGTGGAGCGCGGTTACACGCGGGCGACGGCGAGCGTTTATTTGAATGGGGTGTCCGGGGTGGTGCGGTGGTTGCGGCGGCGGGGGATCGAGTCTCTTTCGGGATTGACCCTGCGGGATTTGCAGGCGGCGCATTGCAGCTTCCTTGGCCGCAACCCGACGGCGAGAAATGCGGCTCGCACCCTGGAGCTGTTTTTGCGGGCCAACGGAAAAGTCGCGGAAGGTGCGTTGCCGATCCCATCTCCGACCGAGATGGAGCTTGCGCGTTTCGCTGCCTACCTATGCGAAACTTGCGGGCTTTCGAGGGTGACGATCCGGGGGCATCGGCAACGGGTTGGGGCATTCCTGAAGTTCCTGCGTTTCGAGCATAACCCGGCGCGCTTGAGCCAGCTTCGGTCACGGGACATTGATGCGTTTCTGCGTCAGGCTGCGCGGACGAACTGCCGTTTGAGCATGGTGCATTTTGTGGCTTCGGTGCGTGCCTTCCTGCAATGGCGTTATGCCGGGGGAAAGCTGGCGGAGCCTCTCCATCAGCGGATCGACACGCCGCGAATCTGGCGCGGAGAACGGTTGCCGCGGGCTCTTCCGTGGGAGCAGGTACAGGCGCTGCTGGGTTCGATCGCGCGGTGCGGCCGCTGCGGACAGCGGGACTTTGCGCTGCTCTATCTGGCGGCGGCGTATGGGTTGCGCAGCGGGGAACTCGTGGCTTTGAAACTCGATGATATCGACTGGCAAGCCCGCACGCTGCGGGTGAGGCAGAGCAAGACGCGGCAGGCGCTGCTGCTTCCTCTTACTGATGAGGCGGCGACGGTGCTGATCGGCTATCTGCGCGAGGGTCGTCCGCACAGCGCGCATCGCGAGTTATTCCTGCATGCGACTGCGCCGCGAGGGCCGTTACAACCAACGGCGGTGCATGCGGTGATGGCTCGCCGGATGGGTGCCAGCGGCCTGGATCTGCCAGCCTGCGGAGCGCACGTCCTGCGGCATTCCTTTGCCATGCGGATGATGCAGGAGGGTGTGGCTATCAAAGGGATCGCGGAGGTGCTGGGCCATCGGGATATGGAAAGCACGTCGGTCTATCTGCGTCTGGCGGTGGACGACTTGCGCGAGGCGGCCCAGCCGGTGCCGTCCGCGGAGCCATGCGGTGTTGCCGTAGAGTTAGTCGCCTCGAAAAGCCTTCCGCGGATCAGAGCTGCTCGTCCACTACTCCGACTGTCAGCACGCTTTCAAAGCTGGCTCGCGCCATCCCTTCAGCGCTACGTGGATCTCAAGCGAGCGCTGGGCCGCATCTTTACTGGTGAAGCTTCGGTGTTGGGACAATGGGACGACTTTGTGCAACGCGAGTATCCGCGTTCCAGAAAAGTGCGCGGCTATATGTTTGCGGAATGGACCAGGGAACTCCGCCGCATGAGTCCCACCAGCCAGCGCATCTATCAATGCCGTGTCCGGAGCTTCCTTGTCTTTTACGCCCGCGATCACGCCGGCACCTTCATCCCTGACTTGCTCACTTTCCCAAAGTCAGTCCCCGTCGTCGCTCCGCGTCTCATCACTCCGGCGGAGATGGGTCGCCTGCTCGCCGCGACCCGGCAGCTTCCCCGCACGCCCAGCCATCCCCTGCGCGCGGAAACCATCCGCATCGGGGTGCTCCTGCTCTTCTGCTGCGGGCTGCGGCGCGGCGAACTCCTGCGCCTTCGCCTCGGCGATTTTGAGGCCGGAGAAACCGTGCTCCGCATCCGGCTCACCAAGTTCTACAAGTCCAGACTCGTTCCGCTCTCGCCGTCCGTTTCCCTCGAGATCAGACGCTATCTCGATCAGCGACGCAGCGGGAAAGCGCCCGCCTCCGCAGAGTCATTCCTCCTGTGGAGCCCGCGGTCGTCGGAAGTCTATTGCGCCACACAGCTAGTCAATCTTTGGCATCAGCTCTGTGTGAGCGCCGGCGTGCTGGATCGTCGCGGCCATCCGCCCCGGCTGCATGATTTGCGACATAGCTTCGCCGTCAATGCGCTGCAGCGCTGGTATGCGCAGGGCGCGGACGTCCAGGCCATGCTCCCGCATCTCGCCACCTATCTGGGCCACGCCAATGCCGCGAGCACCCACTACTATCTAACACTCACTCCAGAGCTTGGCGCAGCCGCCAGCGAACGCTTCCGCCAGCGCTTCGCCGCACTCTTCAACACCGGAGGCCTCGCGTGAAAACGAACCCATCAGCCACCCTTGCCCTGACGCTGCGCGGCTTCTTCACCGACTATCTACCCCGCCAGCGCGCGCTCAGTCCCCACACCCTTCTGAGCTATCGCGACAGCCTCAAGCTATTGCTCAAGTTCGCCGCCGGAAAGAAAGGCGATCCCAGCCAGCTCACCGTGGAGCATCTTACCGTCGAAAAGATCACCGCATTCCTGCAAAGCCTCGAAAGCGCCCGGCACAACAGAGTTAGCACCCGCAATGTCCGCCTTAGCGCCATCCATAGCTTCTTCCGCTATCTCGGTGGAGAGCATCCCGGGCATCTGGCGCAGGTCCAGCGCATCCTCGCCATCCCCTTCAAACGCACCGGCACCCGCGAAATCGCCCACCTCGACTTCGAGGAAATCCAAGCCGTGCTTACCGCCGTGGAAGTCGCACGCCCAAACGGCCACCGCGACCTCGCACTCCTGAGCCTTATGTTCAACCTCGGCGCACGCGTCAGCGAAATCACCGGCCTGCACACCGACGACCTTCGCCTGACCGCACCCAGCAGCGTCCTGCTCCGGGGAAAAGGCCGCAAAGAGCGCACCTGCCCGCTCTGGCCCGAAACCGCGCGTCTCCTCCAAACCCTCATCGACCGGCGCGGCCTCCCGTCGAACCAGTCCGCACCCGTGTTCCTCAACGCCCGCGGCGGACGGCTCACCCGCTTCGGCGTGCGCACGATCCTCCACAAATACATCGTCAAAGCAGCCCGGCAGAAACCGTCCCTCAGCAACAAGCGCCTCCACCCGCACTCGCTCCGGCACAGCACCGCCATCCATCTCCTGCGCTCGGGAGTCGATCTCAGCACCATCGCCCACTGGCTCGGCCACGCCAGCATCAACACCACCCACAAATACCTCGCCATCGACCTCGAGGCCAAACGGGAGGCCCTCGCCAAGGCAAAACCCTTGCTCAAAAAAACCCGCCACCTCGCCGACTGGCGCAAGGATCCAAACCTGATCGCCTGGCTGGAAGCGCTCTGAGACGCGGAATCGGCCCGTCAATAATGTGAACTCCAACCCCCGCCCCAAGCCCGCCAGCACAAGCTCCCGCCGCCCAACTCCACATTATTGAGCACTCCACATTA
>JANNWY010000010.1:0-7461 GCA_031409335.1 Chthoniobacteraceae bacterium
CACCTTCGGCACAGCCAGCGCTGCCGACCATGCCGGCTGCTCCCGTTCTTGACCACTTCCTCACTTTCACAATGTTGGCATTTCATTCCCTCTGCTTGCCAGCTTCTCCCGCTCGTTGTCAATACCTGTTGAGCAATCCCTGCCCTTCGCCGCACTTGCCACGCGAACAGTGAACGCAGCACACTCCCGTTTGTCTCATCCCGACCCATGACTCCAGCCCGCCTCCTTGCCCTCGCTTCGGCGATCACGATTCCCTTCTTCACCGCGCAGGCGAAAGATGCCGCACCACCGCCGCTCGTGCTGAAGCCGATCAAGTTCATTGAATACGATTTGGAAAACGGCCTCCACGTCATCCTTCACGAAAATCACGCCTCGCCAGTGGTCTCGACCTATGTGCTCTACCATGTTGGCAGCAAGAACGAGCGGCCCGATCGCACGGGCTTCGCGCATTTTTTCGAGCACCTCATGTTCGAGGGCAGCGACAACATTCCGCCGAAGACGATCGACAAATATATCTCCGGCGCGGGCGGCAATCTGAACGCGAGCACGTCGTTCGATCAGACGGATTATTTTTTCAACGTGCCCGCGAATCAACTGAAGCTCGCGCTGTGGATCGAGAGCGAGCGGATGATGCATTCGAAGATCGACCAGACGGGCGTAGAGACGCAGCGGCAGGTGGTGAAGGAGGAGAAACGGCGCGGCGTGGACAATCAGCCATACGGCACGCTGTTCGAGAATCTCGCCGGGCTCGTTTTCAAAGGCACGCCATACGAATGGGTGCCGATCGGCGCATTCCAATACATCGACCAGGCGACGATTGAGGAGTTCCGCGACTTCTACAAAACGTACTACATGCCGAACAACGCGACGCTGGCCATCGCGGGCGATTTCGACGTGGAAAAGACGAAGCAACTCGTCGCGGATTATTTCGGCCCGATCAAAAAAGGCCCGCCGGTGCAGCGTCCGAAGATCGACTGGAAACTCGACGTGCCCGGCGCTTCGAAGGACGTGTTGAAAGACAACACGCCGCTCCCCGCATCACTGCACGCCTGGCGCGCGGCCACCGAGACGGACCCGGATTCCTACCCGCTCGAAATGCTCGGCAACATCCTTTCGACCGGGCGCAGTTCGCGGCTTTACAAGCGGCTCGTGGAAAAGGAGCAGGTCGCGCTGCAAGCCGAGGTGTTCCCCTTCCTCCTCGAAAAAGCGGGGATGCTCGGCGTGTATGTGATCGGGCAAAAAGGCGTGGCGCTCGAGACACTCGACAAGCTGATCGAGGAGGAAGTCGAGAAAGTGAAGTCGGAGGGCGTGATCGAGGAGGAGTTCCAGAAAGCGCGGAACAATCAGGAAGTGGCATTTGCGTCCGCCTCCGGCGCGATGTCATCGCGGGCGAAAAATCTGGCGCGTTACCACGTCTTCTTTGGCGACGCGAATCTCATCAATACCGAGCTGGATCGCTATCTCGCCGTGAAGCGCGAAGATCTGCAGCGCGTGGCGAAAAAGTATTTTACCAAGGAAGGCCGCAACGTCCTCCGCTATCCCGTGCCCGCCGCTCCCGCAGCACCCGAATCCAAATAAGTCCCATGCGTCACCTCACTCCAATTCTCATCCTCGCCATCTGCGCCGCAAGCCCGCTCCACGCTGCGATCGACCGGACAAAAAAACCCGCGCCCGACCCCGCACCCGCTGCCGCGTTTCCCGACTACAAAACGGTGACGCTCAAAAACGGGCTCAAGGTTTTCGTCATCGAAGACGACCGCAAACCGACGCTCTCGCTGCGCTTGCTTTTCAAAGGCGGTTCGGCGCGGGAAGGCGCGAAGATCGGCGTCGCCGGTTTTGCTGCGGGGCTGCTCAATCGCGGCACGGCCACGCGCGATGCGGCGACATTCGCGCAGGAGTGCGACTTCATCGGCATGAAACTCGAAGCTGGGGCGGGCGACGACGCGATCACTGTAGGCGCGGGCGGGCTCACGAAGTACACGCCGAAGATACTCGAACTCTTCGCGGACGCTGTGCTGCGTCCCGCCTTCCCCGCCGACCAGCTTGCGAAGGAACAAAAAAAGGCGCTCTCGCAGCTCGCCGCGGAGAAACAGCAGCCCGCCTCGCTCTTGAACAAGTTGCAGGGAAAAGTGGTTTACGGCGATCACCCGTATGGCAGCTACAGCACGCCTGAGACAGTGAACGCGATCATGCGCGACGATCTTGTGGCGTTTCATAAAACGTGGTTTGCGCCAAACAATGCGACGCTCGCCATCGTCGGCGATGTGAAGGCGGATGACATCGTGCCGCTCGTGGAAAAGGCGCTCGCGGGTTGGGAAGCGCGCGGGATCAAGATGCCAAATTTGCCCGAGATCGCGCCGGTGAAAGGCCTCACCGTGCATCTCGTCGATCGGCCCGGCTCCGTGCAGAGCAGCATCGGCATCACCGCAACCGGCCCCGCCCGCAACAGCCCCGACAGCGCGGAACTCAACGTCGTCAACGCCACGCTCGGCGGCGGATTCAGCGGCCGCCTCTTCCAAAATCTGCGCGAGAAAAACGGCTGGACCTACGGCGCGTATTCCGCGTTTGGCATGAACAAATTCGGCGGCGCATTTGAGGCAAGCGCCGAGACGCGGAATGAAGTGACCGCGCCCGCGATCAAGGAGACGCTCGCCGAAATGAAGCGCCTCCGCGACGAGCCCGTGCCCGACGCCGAACTCGAACTCCAGCGCCAGTACAACATCGGCAACTATCTACTGTCGCTCGAAAACGCCTCGCGCAACGCACAGCGCGTGCAAGACATCGACCTCTACGGCCTCGCCCCCGACTACTACAAACGCTACGCAAAACGCATGGAAGCCGTGACGCCGTCGATCGCCCAGCAACTCGCGCAACAATACATCAGCGTCGAAAACCTCGCGATTTGCGTGGTCGGCGAAGCGAAAGACATCAAGGCGGAGTTGGAGAAAATCGGGAAGGTGATCGTGTACGACACTGACTTGAAGCCGGTCGCCGCCGGAAAATAGCGAACCCGTTTTAGCCGCATGGTTCGCGACTATGTGATGAGGCTGGTGGAGCAGGTCGCGAAGATGCTCGTGAGCATCGTGGCCAAACGCGACGCGGGTCTGCACGACGAGGCGCGCGCGGACTTGAATGCAATCTGCCAGGAGCATGTCGGGCTGACGCTCGATTTTGTAAAACGCACCTCGCCGGAAGGCGTCGCCGACGCATTGGCCGCAGCGGGCGCTCTGCGTCACGCACGGGCTGTTCTGCTATCGGATTTACTCACACACGATGCCGACCTTAGCGACGATACTTGTCGCGCGGCGGAAGCGACTGTTGCCCGGCTGCACGCGTTCTGTTTGCTCGCGGATGCCATGCAAATGCTGAGCCGCGATGAGCAGGCGACTTATCAGCCGAAGCTCGATCGGCTCGCGGAAAGCCTGCGCGGGGTGAGCGGAAATCCCTACGTGCAAAGCAAGCTCCAGCTTCATCGCAGCGCAGCCGCGCCGGAGGCGAACGGTCCATCCGAGTGAACGCGTCTCTTCGCATTCAGCCGAAGGCTTTGGACTGCGGTGATTCCTTCACCGCTCTGGGATGCGGTGTGCGCGGGCCAAAGCGGTGAAGGAATCACCGCAGTCCCAGAGCCTTCGGCGTTACCTTTTCCGCAACGAACGTATGAGTGACGGGTATCGCGGACGCCTCGCGCCGTCGCCCACCGGCTTTTTGCATCTCGGCCATGCACGCACTTTTTGGATCGCGCAGCAGCGTGCCGAGGCTGCGGATGGCGCGCTGATTCTGCGCAACGACGATCTCGATCGCGCGCGATGCCAGCCGGAATTTGTCGCGGCGATGATCGAGGATATGCAGTGGTTCGGACTGCGCTGGAGCGACGGGCCGTATCACCAAAGCGCGCGGATGCCGCATTATATCGCCGCGTTTGAAATGCTGCGCGCGCGGGGATTTATCTATCCATGCACGTGCTCGCGGCAGGATGTGCTCCGCGCGCTCGACGCGCCGCATCTCGGCGAAGAGGAGCCAATTTACCCAGGCACCTGCCGTCCGCGATCCGGCGAAAAATCCGCAATCCGCAATCCGCAATCCGCAATTCCGCAGAACTGGCGCTTTCGCGTTCCCGATGGCGATACCATTTCCTTCATCGACGGCGCGCTCGGTGCGCACACGGAAATCGCAGGCCGCGATTTCGGCGACTTCCTCGTCTGGCGGAAAGACGACCTGCCGAGCTACCAACTCGCCTGCACCGTGGATGACGCGGAAATGGAGATCACCGAAGTCGTCCGCGGAGCCGACCTGCTCACCAGCACATGCCGCCAACTCCTGCTCTACCGCGCCCTCGGCCTGCGCGAGCCCGCCTTTTTTCACTGCCCGCTCGTGACTGATGAGAAAGGCATCCGACTTGCGAAACGGAATGACGCGCTGAGTCTGCGGACACTGCGGGAGCAGGGCCGGAAGCCTGAGGAACTGCGCGGGGCGGAATCCGGGTAGCACGCTCGTCCCGAGCGTTGGCGAAGGCGTCTCGCCTTCGTGGACTTTTCAAAGCGTTCGCTGCTCGTGACGCGATGAATTCTTCCGCGATTCACGGTGCAAAAAAATCATTTCGGCGGGACGCCGAAACCAACGCTCGGGACGAGCGTGCTACTCGGATCGTGCGACCTGCGTTTCTCCGAAAATCAATGCGCCGCCACAGCGGGCGCGGCCACTTTCGCCGGATGGAAAAAGAGCGCGAGCAGCACGGCGGCGACGAGGGCCAGGCCAGTGGGGACGAGGAACAGTTTTTCGTAGCCCGCGAGTCCGTCGCCGGTGAGATATTTTCCCTGAAGCGGGATGAAGAGCCACTTTGCCGCGAGGTCGCCGATGCCGAGGATGAGGAAATTGAACAGCCCCTGCGCGCTGGTGCGGATGTCCTTCGGGAAAACGGCGTCGATGTAGATGTACACCGACGCGAAGAAGAAGGCGTAACAGATGCCGTGGAGCAATTGCACCCCAATGATGACCCACGTCTGCTGCGGGAAAAAGGCGAACACGGCGAACCGCGCGGCGTGGCCGAGGATGCCGACGATGAGCGTGGCGCGCCAGCCGAACTTGGCCAGCACAGTGCCGAGCACGATCATCGTCAGGATTTCCGCGACCTGCCCGAGGCTCATCACCACCGTCGTCCAAGCGGGATCAATGTTGGCGGCGGTGAGCACTTTCCCGATGAAGCCGCCAGCCATGACGAAGTAGCCGTTGTGAATCGTGGCGTCGATGAAAGTGGCGATGAAGAGAATGAGGATCGCCGGGATGCCGAGCAGCTTCGCGGCCTTGAGCCACGCGAGACTGTCGCTGCCGCTGGCTTTGTTTGGCGGTGTGTGCGGGAGCGTGAGGCTGAACGCGGCGAGCGCCAGCGCGGCGACGCCGGAGATGACGAAGATGGCGCTGGTGGCCTTGATGACTTCCGCCGCCGCTTTTCCATACAGGATGTAGGCGATGGGCCACGCGGCGAGAATCCAGCCGATGGTGCCGCCCATGCGCACGAAGCCGAATTCTTTTTGCGAATCCTTCATGTGGGAAAAAGCGATCGAGTTCGTGATGGAAATCGTGGGCACGTAGAGCAGGCAATGCACGGCCATCAAGAGGAAGAACATCCAGAACGCGCCATCGTAAAGCGTGGGTGCCAACTGACCGACGGGCACGGGCGGACGGTCGAATTTCACCCACGCGAGCGCGGCCATCGCGAGCCCGCCGACGAGATGGCTAAAGGCGAGAAATTTCTCCGCCGCGAAATTTCGATCCGCGAATTGATTGCTGAAAAACATGCCGATGATCGCGGCAACCGGGAACGCGCTGAGGATGAGTTTTTGCTCGGCCTCCGAGAGCCCCATCGCGGGCAGATACCCGAAGATCAGTGGCAACCATGCGCCCCAGATGAAGAACTGGAGGACCATCATGAGGAAGAGTTTGTTGCGTGGGGATGAATTCATTGCGCGAGGGTGTAGCGGAAGGCTGCGGGCGGGGGCAAGCCGTAGCTGCGACGTCGTAGCTGCGACGCCCCGTCGCAGGAGAGTGTCCGCGACGCCCTCGTCGCGCGACCGTTCTGGCGGCGAGGCGCCGCTGGCACTTCCTGCGACGAGGCGTCGCAGCTACGCCAAAATTCCCTTCACCACTTTCCCATGCACATCCGTGAGCCGGAAATCGCGGCCCTGGAATTTGTAGGTGAAGCGTTCGTGATCGAGGCCGAGCAGGTGCAGGATCGTGGCGTTGAGGTCATGCACATGCACGGCGTTTTCGACGATGTTGTAGCAGTAGTCGTCCGTCTCGCCGAAGACGATCCCGCCCTTCACCCCGCCACCCGCGAGCCATGTGGTGAAGCAGCGCGGATGGTGATCCCGTCCGTAACCGGCGTTGTCGATCGAGCCCTGCACGTACACGGTGCGTCCGAATTCGCCGCCCCAAATGATGAGCGTTTCATCGAGCATTCCGCGCTGTTTCAGATCGGCAACGAGCGCGGCGCTGGCCTGGTCCACGTCGCGACATTGCTTCGGGAGTTTTTCATTCAAGCTGCCGTGCTGATCCCATCCGCGATGGTAGAGCTGCACAAAGCGCACGCCGCGCTCGCTGAGCCGCCGCGCGAGCAGCGCGTTCGCGGCGAAAGTCCCCGGTTTGCGCGCGTCTTCGCCGTACAGCTCAAAGGTGCTCGCGGGCTCCTGAGTGATATCCATCAAGTCGGGCACCGAGGCCTGCATCCGATACGCCATTTCGTATTGCTGAATGCGCGTGTCGATCTCCGGGTCGCCGATTTCGCGCGCGGCGGTGCGGTTGATTTCATCGAGCGCATCCAGCATCTCGCGGCGCGCGGCGCGGTCGAGGCCGGGCGGATTTTTCAGATACAAAACCGGATCGCCCTGACTGCGAAATTTCACGCCCTGATGCGACGGCGGCAGAAACCCCGTGCCCCACAGTCGCGAGAAAAGCGGCTGATCGTTGAGTTCGCCGGTGCCCTGCGAGATGAGCACGATGAACGCGGGCAAATCCTGATTCTCGCTGCCGATGCCGTAGCTGAGCCACGCGCCAAGGCTCGGGCGCCCTGGCTGTTCGCTGCCGGTTTGGATGAACGTGATCGCGGGATCGTGATTGATCGCCTCGGTGTGCATCGAGCGGATGAAGCAGACATCATCGACGACGCGCGAAGTGTGCGGCAGCAGTTCGCTCAGCCAGATGCCCGCTTTTCCGTGCTGCGAAAACGCGAACTTCGTCGCCGCGACCGGAAACTTAGCCTGCCCGGAAGTCATGCCGGTGATCCGCTGCCCCTTGCGAATCGAGTCCGGCAATTCCTGACCGTGAAATTCCTTCATCTTCGGTTTGTAATCGAAGAGGTCGATGTGCGACGGCGCGCCGGACTGGTGCAGGTAGATCACCCGCTTTGCCTTCGGCGCGTGATGCAGTGCCTTGAGAATCCCGTGCGTCGCATTCTTCGGAGCGCCG
>JANNWY010000011.1:0-26847 GCA_031409335.1 Chthoniobacteraceae bacterium
GGGCGTGGCTTCGGGTAACTCTCCTGCAAGCACCCAGAGTTCTTTTTGTTTTTCGCTGTCTTCGCGTCGCTCAAACATATTGCCTCTATCTATCCTTCTAGCTCTGCCTTGTTGGAAGGTTTTTCAACAGGCTGTTAGCGGGATGGCACTCGCCGCGCCGCCTGCGGGCTACCGCCTTGCATGGCAGGACGAATTCGACGGCACCGTGCTCGACACGGCGAAATGGAATTACCGCACGGACACCAAACTATGGAGCAAACAGCTCCCGGCGAACGTCAGCGTCTCCGGCGGACTCCTGAACCTTCATTTGAAAAAGGAAACCGTTGATACCGTGTTTTACACCGGGGCCGGCGTGATTAGTAAGAACCTCGTCCGCTACGGTTACTACGAGACGCGGATGAAGACGCCGCCGGGTGCAGGCTGGCACACATCGTTTTGGATGATGAAGCATGACGGCTTGGGCGGAACGGGAACCACCGCGACGGCGGTGGAAATCGATGTCATCGAGAACGATTCGATCACGCCGCTGAAGTATGGCGTGAACTCGCACCGATGGAATCCGGGGCCGCATCAGAGCTTCGGCGCAAAGTCCGTCACCACACCTTCGCTGACCGCGGATTTTCATGTCTTCGGCTGCGAATTCACGGCGGCAACGCTGAAGTATTTTTTCGACGGCACACTCGTGCAGACCGTGGATGCGACACAGTTCCCGCACGACGACGTGAACATCTGGCTCACGTCCATCGCTGCGAATCTGGGTGGCACGACGAGCGTGGATGACACCCAGCTCCCGGCTCTGGCGCAATACGACTACGCCCGCTTTTACGAACCTTTCCCCGCGCCGACCGTCAGCATCGTCAATCCCACTTTCGCCGCCGTCACCCTTTCCGATTCGGCCACCACACTTCGGTTGGAAGCAAGCGTCAGCGCGTCTTCCGTCGTATGGTCGCTCGTCGATGGCCCCGGCAGCGTGACGTTTTCCGCACCTGCTGCCGCGCAGACGAACGCGTCGTTTTCCGCAGCCGGCACCTACACCCTGCAATGCGCCGCCACCAACGCGGGCGGCACCAGCACCGACCGCGTCCATGTCGGCGTCGCCGCGCCCGTCACCATCCCGCTCCGGCAGGAAATCGGTGGCTACCAATACACCGCTACTATCATCCGCAGCGACCAACCCACTTGGAATGCAGGCTCCCGCAACCAACTGCTCGTTGGCCGCACGACCGCGCTTTTCCGCTCGCTCTTTTCCTTCGACCTTTCGCCGCTGGCATCCGGAGCGATCATCAGCTCAGCCGCGCTGGTTTTGAAAACCGTCAGCGGTGGCGTGGGCACGGTGGGCGCGCTGCAACTCCGCGCTTTATCCGCAACCCCCGTGGAGGGCACGGGCATCTCCGATGGGACCGCCGGGGCAAACCTCGGCACCGGCACTGGTGCCACCTGGACCACGCGCACTGGCGGAAGTCAGGCATCAGATCTCTGGTCGAGCGCGGGCGGAGATTTCGCTGCGGCTATCCTATCCGAAACACCGGGCTTCGACGCCACCGTGCCCGGCCAGACCGTCACGCTCCCCGCGCTCACCACCGCTGCGCAGACTGCCCATGCCGCCGCGCAGCCGCTGAATCTCATCCTTTCCGCCGCCAACGAAACGATTGCCGGCACCGCTTACGTCCGCATCGCCAGCGACGATGATTCGCTGGAAAGCAACCGGCCCGTGCTCCGGCTCAGCTTCACAGGAAACTCCGCGCCGACGGTCAATCCCGGCGCTGCACCAGCCGCATTCATCGGTTCACCCGCCGTGCTCGGCGGCTCGGTCTCGCTCGCCACTTCCAGCCAGTGGCGTCTGCTCTCCGGCCCCGGCAACGCCTCGTTTTCAAATGCCGCGTCCGCCACAAGCAACGTCACCTTCAACCAAGTCGGAGCTTACCTGCTGGAACTCGCCGCTGCCAACTCCTTCGCGGAAACTTCCCGCACACTTGCCATCACCGTGTCCGCTCCCGATCCCGCAACCATTGCTGGTTGGCAGGCACTAACCTGGCCCGGTAACAGCGACCCGAACATCATCGGCCCAACCATGGACCCCGACTTTGACGGTCTAACTAACCTGCTCGAATGGGCGCTCCGCCTCGATCCGGAAATCCCGAACCCCTTCCAGCCCGCTCTAACGAGAAACGCTTCGGAACTCCAATACACCTACACCCGCCGCAAGACCGCAACCGGCGCGGCTGCATTCCAGATCGAATGGTCGGACACCCTCGGCAACGATTGGAGCAGCGCGGGGGTTACTCAGGACTCTCCCGTTTCCCTCTCGACTAGCGAGGAATCCGTCACCACGAGAATTCCCGCAGGCTCTACTGGCAGACGTTTTCTTCACCTGAAAGTCAGCATCCCATAAAACCAAACACACGCCCCTTCCCCAGCCTGATGCATCAATTATGCATCGTTGGATTCATGTTGCTGTCAGCTTTGCATCACACCGCAGCCTATGCCGACGCTGCTTCGCTGCTGGCGGCGCTTAACGAGCTGAAAGGCCACATCAATGGCACCATCACGCTGACGGCAGCCGAGGTTGACACGCGGAAGCTGACGATTGATGCAAATGATACCAGCTTTGCCTCCAGCAGTGCGATCATTGCGGCCAGCCTCGATCTTGTGCGAGCCTACGACACCGTGCTCGGGCCGTTGTGGGTCGCGCGGACTTTGCCTGCGCGGGATTCGGTGACGAATGACATTCACTTTACCCTCTACACGGTGATGCAGGACATCATGGATTTGACCTACAAGTCGGCCACTATCGCAAGCTATGAGTCGCTGTTGAATGGCTTTAAGTTTGGGAGTTCGTCGAATTTCCCAGGTGCGTGTAGTCCGCCTGCGGACCCGAATGCGGTTCTGACCGCAACGCTCAGTGCGAGCTATCTGGACACCTTTGGGCACTCGACATTTGGGGATGGGTCGGGGACTTATGCCAGAAAGCCGACCGGTTGTTACCTGGCCCCCGGCTCGATTGCGACGGTCACGGTGCCAGCGGCGTTGGTGGGGTCTGGGTTCAGAATCCGGGTCGGTGCCCACTCGTGGGATTTCTCTAATAAGCCTGAGTTCAAGCGGCTGGACTGGGTTTCGCTTGTCTATAGCATCACTGCCGCCACGACGAAGATTGCGAGCCCCTTGGGCGGTGGTATTTACATCGAGGTGCCCTTTCCCGCGAATGCCGGAGTGGTGAGCGTCCAGATCAAGAATGCGGTGCGTTCGCCGTATTTTTGGCGAAAAGTTTTCACACCACGACTCCGGCCCAATGGTTGACGGAACGGGAGAACCCGGGGCCTTGGGCGGATTTCCAGGTGGACAAATTCATGATGCAGGTGCCGACGAGTTGGATCAGCGCGATGCCCGATCCGACCAAAATGATGCAGGATTGGGACACTGCCACGGATACGACCAACGACTTGATGGGCTTCCCTTCTCTCCGGGGCAAGGAAACCATGTATCCCCAAGTGGACGTTTTGATTCGCGCCAGCGCATACTCGCCGGGTTATCCCTCGGTAAATAACACTTACAATCCTGCTACCAACTACGGCGGCTCCGCGAGTTCGCACCTTGTCAGGGGGCCGCAAAATGCGCCGTATTGGGAACTCCATGAACAAGGCCATGGATTCCTTTTCCCGAAGTTTCCCGGTGAAGTGGAGTCCACCGTCAACCTGCTCCATGTGCCGGTCTTTCATCAGAAATTCGGCAACACGCTGAACCAGGCATTTTACAAATCGAGCGGCGGCTACACGAGCGTCGGCACATTGAATAATACTGCGGTGGCGTGGATGGCTTGTTTCAACTTCGTCCATGGCGTCGCGATGGAACAGGTGGAAAAGCAGTATCAACTGAAGGGCCACGCGAAGTTTGTCGATACTGCTCGGCTTTTCGGCTGGGGAAAAGTGAACAAGTATTTCGCCTCGTTCAACGATGACTTTGAAGCCAGCGTCACCATCGGCACGACGGTGGACAGCCTCCTTCTTCGCCTGGCCAAAAATGTGGGGACAGATATGCGTCCGCTGTTCCATTTCTGGGGCGTCCCTCCCACGAATAACACGACGCTGGGGGCATCCATCGCTGCGGCGAATCTGCCCGCCTCTGCTGCGATCTACGACACGCTCGTCCAATACGAATCCCTGGTGCCAGCCGATAACGCGGCCTACAAAACATTTATGACGAGCTGGTGGGCTGGACCGCCGCTCTTGACCGGATTTCAGGAGGAAAAGGAGCACGCCCAGCAGTGGGACACCTATAACGCAGCCTCTGCCACCGCGTTGCAGGCGAAAGTACGGTCGATCCTCAATCTCTACTTTCCGAGCGGACGTGCCGTGGACGTGATCCCGCCTGCGGTCCTTTCCGTCAGCCCTGCCGTGGGTGCCTTTGGCTCTTCCCTCACTGGCAACCTCGTCGTGACTTTCACCAAGCCCATCGTGGTCGGCACGGGTAACGTCACCATCAAAAACCTGACTGACGCGACACAAACCACCCGTAATCCCTAGCCCGACTTGGCGGATTCGCGGGCAGTTGAAAATATTTTGCGGCGCAAGTCGTTGATTTTCAGCACAGGCATCCTCGGAAAACAGCCAAAAGTGGCTGTAGTGCAGACCTACCCTATTCACAGACCGCAAAAAATCGCCATGATCGCGAGCCGTTATGTTTCTGCGCAGCAGCACACGAAAGAAAAACGGAAAATCACATCGCTATTGGAGCATCGTCGAGAACCGGCGCGTGGCCGGGGGCAGAGTGCTCCAGCGCCATGTGCTTTATTTGGGCGAGATCGACGGCGGCCAGCAGGAGGCCTGGCAGAAGACGATCGAAATCTTCGAGGATGGGCAGCCTCATCCAAAGACCGTCGCGCTGCTCCCCGAGCAAGAGTTCGCGGCCACGGGACTCAAAGAAGAGCACCCGCCAAACAACGAACACATAGTCCGCATTCGGCTCTCGGAGATGGAACTGCGCCGCCCCCGGCAATGGGGCGCGTGCTGGCTGGCCTGCCATCTCTATGAGCAACTCGAACTGAATACTTTCTTTGCCGAGCGCCTGCCACCCAGCCGCAAAGGGACGCGATGGGATCTCATCTTGCAGACTCTATGCACTTACCGGCGCGATCGATCCGGGCAGTGAGTGGCGGCTGCATCGCCAGTGGTATGAGCGCAGTGCCATGGCCGATTTGCTCGGCAAGGATTTTGCACTGGTGGAAATCCACAAGCTCTATGAGTGCCATGGGTTGCTGCTGGAGCATAAGGCCGCGCTCTTCACCCACCTGCAAACGCGCTGGAAGGATCTCTTCAACGCTCGCTTCGAGGTGCTGCTTTACGACCTCACGAGCACTTACTTTGAAAGCGACCCACCCTTCGCGGAAAACGACAAGCGCAAGTTCGGCTACAGTCGCGACAAACGGCCGGACTGCGTCCAGGTAGTCATCGCGCTGGTCGTCACGCCGGAAGGTTTCCCACTCGCTTATGAAGTCATGCCCGGCAACACCAGCGATAAGACAACGCTGCGTGAGTTCCTGCGCAAGATCGAGGCACAGTATGGCAAGGCCGAACGCATCTGGGTGATGGATCGCGGCATCCCTACTGAGGAAGTGCTGGCCGAGATGCGGGCGAGCGACCCACCCATTCACTACCTTGTGGGCACGCCCAAGGGCCGCTTGAGTAAGCTGGAAGCGGAGCTGGCTTCGCTTCCGTGGGAGAGGGTGCGTGAAGGCATCGAAGTCAAACTCCTGCCGCAGGAAGGCGAACTCTACGTCTTTGCCCAGAGCCGCGACCGGATCAATAAAGAGCGCGCCATGCGCCGCCGCGCGCTGCGCAAGCTACTAACTCGTTTTGGCCAGCTTCGGGCCATGGAACTCAAGCGCGACCAGTTGCTCATGAAAATCGGTGAAGCCAAGGCCGCCGCCGGACGCGCCTATCACCTGGTGGACATCCGGCTGCCCGCGGCGCGCGAAGCCGTCAACGCGCAGACCTTCACCTACAAACTCAACCGCGCCAAGCTGCGGATCGCGCGCCGCCGCGAAGGCCGTTATCTATTACGCAGCAACCTATGTGATCGGCTGCCGGTGAAACTCTGGGAGTTATACATTCAACTTACCCAAGTCGAGGAAGCCTTTAAGAACATCAAGGGTGATCTAGCCATTCGACCCATCTACCATCAGCGCGAAGACCGTATCGAGGCACATATCTTCATCGCCTTCCTGGCCTACTGCCTGCAAGTTACCCTAACCCGGAGATTGCGCGATCTGGCGCCCGGACTCACGGCCCGCTCGGTCCTCGAGAAGTTCGGTGCCATGCAAATGATCGACGTGCATCTGCCCACCACCGACGGCCGCCAAGTCATCTTCTCGCGTTACACCCAACCCGAAGACGAACTCAAACTCCTGCTGCGACGGCTCAAACTCGAACTTCCCGAGCAGGCCCCGCCCCGGATCACCGCCGCCGGCCAACTCGACCAATGAAAGCCCTGTAGTGCAGACTTTTCAGACACCTTCCTTGAAAATCAACGACTTACGCCTCAAAGATGCGCGAATCCGCCAAGTCGGGCTCGCGCGCAGGTAACGGTGGCAGGTGCCGTTCTGACGGTCAATCCGACGGCAGATCGGGTATCCGGGAAGACCTATGCCATTCGCATCGACCCGACCGCCATTGATGACACGGCGGGGAATAGCTTTGCCGGAATCGCCGATGATACAACGTGGACATTGACCACTTCGCCCCCCGACACCACCGCACCCATCATCACCAACCTCAGCCCTTCCGATGGCGTTACAAACGCACCAAAGAATGGCAGCCTCGTCGTCACCTTCAGCGAGCCTATTGGCGTCGGCACTGGTAACATCACGATGGAAAACCTGACGGATGCGACTCAGTTCACCATCGCGATCACCGATGCCCAAGTGACCGTGTTGGGTTCCATTCTGACGATCAACCCGACTGCGGACCTTACTGCGGGGAAGGCTTATGCCATCCAGATCGCGGCGACTGCAATCGACGATCTGGCAGGCAACAGATTCGCCGGGATCGCCAACGACACGACTTGGAACTTTACCGCCGTTACTCCCGACACGACCGCGCCCTCGACCACTTCCCGCAGTCCTGCTGACGGTGCCACGGGCGTGGCGAACGGTGCCAATCTCGTGCTCACTTTGAACGAGGCCATCAAGGCTGGCCCCGGCTACATCACGCTCAAAAATCTGACTGACACGACGCAATCCATCATCCCAGCCACCGACACCACGCAAGTCACCGCCGCTGGCCCGGTCCTGACGATTAACCCCATCGCGAATCTCGCACTGGGTAAGAACTACGCCATCCGCATCGACGCGACCGCCATTGACGATGTGGCCGGCAACGGCTTTGCCGGAATCACCAATGACACGACGTGGTACTTCACCACCAACTTCGCGCCGGTAGCTACCGCCCAAAGTGTGAGCACCGCAGAAGACACCGCCAAAGCCATCACCCTGACCGGCACCGATGTGGAAGGCAGTGCTCTCACCTATACCATCGTCACCCCACCCGCGAGCGGCACGCTGAGCGGCGCCGCACCGAATTTGATCTACACGCCTGCGGCAGATTACAGCGGACCTGCGAGTTTCACCTTTCGGGTGAACGACGGCACCGCCAACTCGGCAATTGCCACAGTCTCGATCACCGTGATTGCTCCCGATCCCGCCACCTTCGCCGGTTGGCAAACGCAGACCTGGCCCGGCATCAACGACGCTGCCATCATCGGCCCCGCCGCGGACCCCGACCGCGACGGCCTGAGCAATCTGCTCGAATGGGCGCTCCGCCTCGACGCCAAAATCCCGACTCCCTTCCAGCCCGCACTTACAAGAAACGCATCGGAGATCCAATACACCTACACCGGCCGCAAGACCGCACCCGGCGCGGCCGCATTCCAGCTCGAATGGTCGGACACCCTCGCCAACGATTGGAGCAGCGTGGGCGCTATCCAGGAAACTCCCGTCTCCCTTCCACCAGCGAAGAATCCGTCACCGTGAGACTTCCCGCAGGCTCCGCAGCCAGACGTTTCCTCCACCTGAAAGTCAGCATTCCATGACCCAATGCGGGTCGCTGAAACCATTCAGCTCAAATTGTTAGGTGCATTCTCGAAAAACCGGGCAACGTTGCGGGCTTATGCCCACCAGAATTCTGACATCATTCATCGTGCTTATGGTAGCACTTCTTGCCAACAGCGCGGCGCTGACCCCTCCGCTCGCCAATGGGACGACGTACTATGTGGACTGGGAAAACGGGAACGACGCGAACGATGGAAGGTCCACGACGGCTCCGTGGAAGCGCGGTCCCGGGATGAATGGTTTTTCTTCAAATTATAGCCATCAGGCAGGCGACCGGTTTATCTTCAAGGGTGGCGTCATCTGGCCTTATTCGGCGCTGCCCATGACGATAGTGGGAAGCGGGGAAGCCGAAAGTCCCGACATTTACACCACGGATCACGATTGGTATTCCGGCGGGTCGTGGGAGCAACCGGTGTTTGACGCAGGCGGGACCGGCACCCAGCTTATCAGGGGATCAAGAAAACGTTATGTGATCATCAACGATCTGTCTCTGAGGAACGTGAATACCGCTGGGAGTGCCATTCGGAGTTACGGCATCCATTTGGAAAACTGCCAGGAATTCGCGCTCACGAATAACCGGATACAGCCATACTGCTGGCGCGCCATCTATGTAGTCGCATACGACGGAACGACGCAGAACAATATCACGATCCAAAACAACGACATCTCGGACTCCGCCGTGCCCATCACCATCGCCACGGCAGCCCCTGGCACGGTCATCAACAATGTCGAGATCGGTGGGAATCGGATCCATGATCTGTCCTCAATGATTGTTTATGCAGTCCATGGCGATGGGGTGCAGATTTTCACCAGCTTTGAACCGAACGACATGACGCAGTCAGTGAGCGGCAGGATTCATGGCAATACATTTTTTGGGAGTGTGGTGCGGTCGTCCTCGGTCGGGACTGCCGGGATGACTGCCTGGATTTACCTCGCGGCAAATAACGGAGATTTTGTCGTTTACAACAACGCGCTGAGCTACAGCGACAGGCCTTCAACAGCGAATCTTTTCAAAGCACTCATCAATGTGAACCAGAACTCGAATGGATCGACCGCGATATATAACAATACGATGCGGGGCACGGATCCAGGGATGTCCGCGGCGATCGTGCTGGAACACAGCCAAAACGTGACCGTTAAGAACAATATTCTGCAAGGGATGCGAAACTGCTACGACGTGGACCAAGTCTCAGGGTTCACTTCAGACTACAATCTGTTCGATACCACCTATGGTTCGGATTGGGTGGGGCGGCTAAACGGAAGGTTTATTTCGCAGACCCAATGGAAAGGCTTGGGCTTTGACACTCATAGCACTATTGCCGATCCCCTTCTGGTATTGTCGGCAGAGGATCTTCGTTTACAAAGTGGGTCGCCTGCCATCGGGAGAGCGTTCAATCTTTCAGAGGTGTTTTCAACCGATCGCAATGGCGACCCGCGCACTGAGCCGTGGGATGTGGGTGCCTATGCTGCTCCTCCATCCGATGGCAGCATCACAGCCAGTCTGGGGAACCACGGTGAGGGACAGGTGATCACGGTTTACTGGATGCTACCCGCGGGAGGTGGCGAAACTGATTGGATCGGGCTTTACAATACAGCCGACCGCGGCACGCTTTTGGACTGGAACTACACGGGCGGGACAGCCAGCGGCAGCGTGACTTTTGCCGCGCCTTCCACTCCGGGAACGTACGAATGTTCGTATCACTCCCGCAGTTTCTTCTCTGGCACAAAAACTAGCAACACGGTGACGATCGGGACTCAGCGAAAGGCGTCAAGCGATGGCTACAATCTCACCGCCTCCCCAAGCACGATCTCAGCTGGCAGGACGATCACCGTGAACTGGACCGCACCCGAGGGAAGTGACGCCTTTGACTGGATCGGTCTCTATAGCACGGATGACCGCAGCACACTCTTGGGCTGGAATTACACCAATGGGGCAGCCAGCGGCACGATGACATTCCCGGCGCCCACCGCGGCAGGGACTTATGATCTCACCTATTTCCTCCGTGGTTCCTATACCGAGAAGATGAAAAGCGATCCGATCACCCGGGGCGAATAGCAGGAGCGACTTTCTCGAATGTAAGGGTCGCACACGGCGCCACGATCGAGGAGGGAGGAGGCGAGGTCATGAAATCTCGCCGTTGCGAACCACAAAACGAAGAAAAAGGGGATCGGTATTTTAGAAATGGCGCTGCGTTCCGCAGATGGGGAAGATGTGTTTCGTGACAATCCCCGCGCCTCCCGGCATCGTTGAGCCATGCCTCAATTCCATGAGCAGACGCTCACTTATCTGCGCGCGATGCGCGACCGTTATCCCACGGCCGAGTCTGCGCTGGCGGCCATTTCCGGGATGCGCGCGGCGCTTACTTTGCCGAAGCGGACGATCCACATCATCAGCGATGTGCATGGCGAGTATGTGAAGCTGGCGCACATCCTCCGCAATGCTTCAGGCAGCCTGCGCCCGCTCGTGGAGGAGACCTTTGGCGACCGGCTCACGCCGCCGGAGAAGCTCGAGTTGCTCAACCTCATCTACTATCCGCGCGAGACTTTCATGGAGCGGAAGTTCGCGGATATAGCCGCGCGGCGCGCGTTTGTCCGGCGGACTTGCATGTTGAAATTCGAGCTGCTGCACGTGCTTTCGCAGCGCTACGACATGGCGACGGTCGAGCGCGCGTTTCCGCCGAGTTTCGCGGCGACATTTCGCGAGTTGCTGTTCGGCGTTTATTTCAATCGCACCGGGGCATTCATCGACGCGCTACTGGAGCCGATCGTACAGCACGGCGACGAGCTGGATTTTCTGCGGCACATCGCGCGCGTGATTCGGAATCTGCTCGTCTCCGAGTTGATCGTCGCGGGTGATTTTGGCGATCGCGGTCCGCGGATCGATCGCGTGATCGATGCGGTGATGCATCAGCCAAATGTCGCGATCACCTGGGGAAATCACGACGCGTCGTGGCTCGGCGCGTGTCTCGGCAGCGATGCGCTGATCGCGACGGTGCTGCGCTTTTCACTCCGCTACCGGCGACTCTCGCAACTCGAGGAGGGCTACGGCATTCCCCTCGCGCCGCTCGAACGTCTCGTGCGCCAGCATTACGCCGATGATCCCGCGACGCGCTTCACCGCGCGCGGCGAGGGGCTGCGCGATCCGCTGCAACTGGCGCGAATGCAAAAGGCGATCGCGATCATCCAGCTCAAGCTCGACGGGCAGATGATCGAGCGGAATCCCGACTTCGGTTTGCAGCATCGCAACCTCTTCAAACTCATCGACCCGAAAGCCGGTACGATCACGCTCGACGGCAAGACGCACGCGCTGCTCGACACGCATTTGCCGACGATCGACTGGTCGAATCCAAACGCGCTTTCCGCCAATGAAGCCGCGTGCATCGAGCGATTGCGGCGTTCATTTTTACAAAGCCCGATGCTGTGGCAGCAGATGCGCTATCTCGCGCAAAAGGGCTCGATGTGGCTCGTGCGCGACGATCATCTGATCTTCCACGGCTGCGTGCCGGTGGATGCGCGCGGCAATTTTCTACCGATGAAAATCAACGGGCGTGAACTGCGCGGGCGTGAGCTTTTCGATGAGTGGAATCTCGTGGTGCAGCGCGCGGTGCGGACCAACGATCCGCACTGTCTCGATCTGCTTTGGTACCTTTGGGGTGGGCCGCTCTCGCCGGTTTTTGGGAAGGACAAAGTCGCGACTTTCGAGGGCTACTTCATCGAGGACAAACACACGCATCACGAAACGAAAAACCCATACTTCGATCTGATTCACGAACCGTGGTTTTGCCAGAATGTGCTTGCGGAATTTGGCTGCGACCCCGAGCGCGGGCTCATCGTGAATGGCCACGTGCCGGTGAAGCTCGAGCAGGGCGAATCCCCGCTGAAACGCAGCGGGCTTGCGGTGACGATCGACGGCGCTTTTTCGCAGGCTTACGGCGATCAGGGTTACACGCTCGTGCTCGATGCGGACCGCACTTCGCTCGCGCGGCATCATCATTTCGAGTCGGTGTCGGATGCGATTCACGAAGGCGCGGACATCATCCCGTCGATCGAACATATCCGCACTTACGCAAAGCCACGCACGATCGCGGACACGGAGCGCGGCGCGAAATTGCGCGGTGAAATCGGCGCGCTGGAAAAGCTGATCGAGGCTTATGAAGCGAACGCGCTTCACGAACTGGGCTGACGCCGCGGGCCTAATCGCGATCTTCTTTTTTCTTCCGCTTGTCGGATTCCTCGTCGGACTTTTTGGAAGTCGGCGGAGGCTGCCCACGCTGAACGACGGCTGGTGGTGGGGGTTGCACGACACGCTGGCGTGCCACCTCCGGCGCGCGCGCGGGTTGTGGCGGGCGCGGTTGCTCGACGACGCGGCGTTGCGGCTGTGGTTGCGGTTGGACGACGCGCGGCGGGACGGGCTGGGCGGGTGGGCGTGAAACGACCGGGCGGACTTCCGGGGCGGGCGCGACTTGGCGGCGCACTTGCGGTACCGCGGCGGGCCGTTCGGGAGCCGTGGGGCGGACGCGCGCAGGTGCTTCCTGGGTCGGTTTCACGCGGGCTGGCGGCTCGACGCTGCGGGGACGCGCGGGAGTCGGGACTGGAGCGACAGGGCGCGGACGTTCGCGAGTCGCGGCAGGTGGTGGAGTTTCGACGCTGCGGGGAACCACGCGCTCGGGTTGCGCGGGTTTCGCGTCGCCATTTTCACGAGCGCGCCGCAGATCGTTCTCAACATTCCGCGGGCGATCGACCTTCGGAGTTTCCGGAGTGGAACGTGGTCGTGCGGGTGGAGTCTCACGCACTTTCGGAGGCTCGGGGTCGGCGCGTTTCACGGGCACTTCGGGTTTGTCGGCGCGTGTCGGGATTTCTGGAGCGGGCTTTGGACGAGCGGGCTCGGGCTCACGCATTTTCGGAGGCTCGGCGTCGGCGGGTTTCGCGGGCGCCTCGGGTTTGTCGGCGCGTGTCGGGATTTCGGGAGCGGGCTTTGGACGAGCGGGCTCGGGCTCGCGCATTTTCGGAGGCTCGGGGTCGGCGGGTTTCGCGGGTGCCTCGGGTTTGTCGGCGCGTGTCGGGATTTCGGGAGCGGGCCGTGGCCGGGCTGCGTCTGGATTCAGCGCGCGCGGGCGCTCGACCGTGGGCGGCGTGGTTGCTTCGGGCTTTGGCGGAGTTTGCGCACCGGTCGCCGGTGGAACGGGTCGGCTTGGAGGCGGTACGAGAGCCGGGACCGTGGTCGGCGGTGTCGCGGGCTTGGCGGCGTTCGGATTTGCGACCGCATTGATCGGGCGCGCCCGCAGAGGACGTTCCTTGGAAGTCGCGAGGATGTTTTGCTTCACCTGTTGCGCCTGGGCGGGCGCGACGCCTTCCCAGCCTTTTTCCACCTTCGGTTTTCCGAGCCGCTCCTTCACGCGCGCCGGCGCGGCGATGGCTGCCGCCGCGACGGGTGGCGCGGCGACCTGGAGGGAATTTCCCTGGCGCAAGTTCACGATTTTGCCGCGATCTCCGCCAGGATTGCCGGGCTGGAAATTCACCAGCACATTTTCCACAGGCTGCTTGGAGCGCGCGCGGATCACCTCGTAGTTCGGCCCGCCGTTGTGAACGACCGTGTTCGTCGTCGTCGTGTTGTAAGTGATGTTCGTCACGTTCACGGTGTTGTTGATGATCGTCACGTTCCGCTCGGGCCGCTCGATCACCGGCGCGTAGGAGCGCGCTCCGAAATTGCTCAGCGCGATGAAAACGTACGCCGCCGGGCCGATGTCGTAGTCGCGATCGACAGTCGCGGTGAAGCTGTGACGCCCGCGCGATTCCGGCGGCAGCGGTGCCCAGCCGCACTCCTCTTTTCCACGACGCCACGAGACCCAGCCAGGCCCCCACTCACGCCCGGGAATCCAGACCCAGCCTGAGCCGGAGATGCGCGTCCAGCGGCCATAGTGATAAGTCGCCCAGCCGAAATTTTCATTCGACTGCCACGTCCAGCCGTGGCCGGTGTGAACCCAGCGCCCATCGGTGTAAGGCCGCCAGTCATTCCGCCGCGAAACCTCGGGGCGAAAAACGTAGCCATAGTCATCGGTCTCGATCCAGTCGCCGTAAGGATCGAGCGGTTCGTAAAAAGATTCCACGCGCGTCACCCGCTGCGTCTGGGGAACGACGCGCCCGACGTAAACCGGCTCGCGCTCATTTGGCTCCACTTCCGTCTCTTCATCTTCCTCGGCCACCCGCTCGAGATCGGCCCGCACTGCCACGCCGCGATCGTCGTCCGCTTTTCGCGGAGCCTCCGCGATCGGCGCAGGTGCGGGTGCGGGTTTGTTTGCTTCGTCCTGCAATTCGCGGATGCGCGTCGCCGCCGCTTCCTTGTCCATTTTGATCTGCGCGAGTTCTTCCTTCACGCGCGCCAGTTCCGCCTCGCGATCCGCAGCCTTCTGCTGATCCGCGGCATTGAGACGGTCTTCGAGCGCCCGGATTTTTTCGTTCGCCGCGACTTCCACCTGCCGCTGCGCGGAAATCTCCGCAGCTTTTGCGGCCTCGACTTCAGCGGAGCGACGATCGCATCCAGCGAGGAGAATGGCCGCGGTCGTGATGAGGATAAAACGTGAGGTCATGGTGTGGTGAATCTGCCAGCTTCGACTGGCTATTGAAATGCCTATTCAAATTACTTGCGGCAAGCGTGAGAAAGCGTCGTTGGCCGTGCCCCCGGTTCGATGTTCAAAGTTCGATGTTCGATGTTCAGCCCGCCGCAGGCGTCGGTGAAAAGGGAAAGCCCCGTCGGACCACGAACGGCCCTGCCGGGGGCTGAACGTCGAACATCGAACTTTGAACATCGAACATCGAACGCAGAGGCATTTACTTTTCGCCGATGCCGGCCTAGTTCGTTGCGCAAATGGACGAGGACCTCGGAAAAATCACCGAACGCATCCTGTCGTCGTACGAGACCGGCGGCGGCATGAACAACATCGACGGCACGAATCTGCCGTCGAAGCGCGCCCTCGCAGCCATCTGCGAAGACCTGCTCCAGCTCTTGTTTCCCGGGTTTCACGATGCGGAGCCGATCCACTCGTCGCACCTCCGCCGCGTCACCCACCACCGCCTTTTCACCATCGCCAACCGGCTCGGCGAGGAAGTCTGCAAGAGCCTGCGCCTCGGCGAACCCGACTGCCCAAAGGCCCGCGCGAGCGCGGTCGTGATGCTTTTCCTCGAATCACTCCCGCACGTCCGCGGACTCCTGCGCACCGATGTCGAAGCCGCATTTGCCGGCGACCCCGCAGCCGGCAGTCTCGACGAAATCATCCTCGCCTATCCGTATCTCGAAGCGATGGCGATCCAGCGTTCCGCGCACCTGCTTTACTCCCACAAAATCCCGATCATCCCGCGCATGATGACCGAGTGGGCGCACTCGCGCACTGGCATCGACATCCATCCCGGCGCGCACATCGCGTCGCACTTTTTCATCGACCACGGCACCGGCGTCGTCGTCGGTGAGACAGCCGTGATCGGCGCGCATGTGAAGATGTATCAAGGCGTGTCGCTCGTTGGCCGCTCGCTCGCTGGAGGCCAGGCGCTGAAGGGAAAAAAGCGGCACCCGACGGTCGAGGACAACGTCACGATTTACGCTGGCACGACGATCATGGGCGGCGACACCGTGATCGGCGCGGGCAGCACGATCGGCGCGAATGTCTTTCTCACGCACACCGTCCCGCCGCGTTCGCTGGTCGTGTACGAAGAGCACTCGCTCCGCATTTTGGACAAAGACAAACGGCCCGATGAATGGGTGCAGGATTGGGTGATCTGATCCCCATTCCTGCTCCTGCTCCTGCTCTTGATCTTGATCCTGATCTTGATCTTGATCCCTCCGATGGAAAAAGAAGATCCAGATCAAGATCAGGAGCAGGAGCAGGAGCAAGATCGCTGACGCACCGATGATCTATCTCGACTACAACGCCACGACGCCGCTCGCGCCGGAAGTGCTCGCTGCGATGCGGCCTTATTTGGAGCGGCATTTTGGGAATGCTTCGAGCATTCACGCTGCCGGTCGCGAGGCTCGGGCGGCGGTGGATGAATCGCGGGATCGGATAGCGCGGCTGCTTGGCGCGAAGTCGCATGAGATTGTTTTTACGAGCGGCGGGACGGAGTCGGATAATCTGGCGATCATCGGGCTCGCGCGGGCGCTGACCGGGCGCGGGAAACATTTGGTGACTTGCGCGACGGAGCATCACGCGGTGTTGCACGCGTTTGATTTTTTGGAAAAGCGCGAAGGTTTTCGCGTGACGCGACTGCCGGTGGATGCGCTCGGGCGCATCGACTTGGCGCAGCTTCGCGAGATGATTGGTAGCGAGACGACGCTCGTTTCGTTGATGTCCGCAAACAACGAAACGGGCACGCTGCATCCGCTCGCGGAAATCTCTGCGATCTGCCGCGAGCGTGGCGCGTTGTTTCATAGCGATGCGATCCAGTCGTTCGGAAAGGAGCCGCTGGTGGCGCGCGAATTCGATGCGCTGTCGCTCGCGGCGCACAAGTTTCACGGGCCGAAAGGCGCGGGCGTTTTGTTTCTCGGCGCGGGTATTTCCATCGAGCGACTCCAGCACGGCGGCTCGCATGAAAATCAACGCCGTGCAGGCACGGAGAATGTGGCGGCGATCGTTGGGATGGCGAGCGCCGCGGAGCTGGCGATTCGCGAAATGGAAACGGAACGCGCGCGGCAGGCATCGCTCCGCGACCAGCTCTGGCAGGGGATTCGCGAGGCATTGCCCGTGGCGGTGATGAATGGCGATCCGAACGCGCGGCTCGCGAATACGCTGAACGTCAGCTTCCCGGGATTCGACGGCGAAAGCCTGCTCATCAATCTCGATCTCGCGGGCATCTGCGCTTCAAGCGGCTCCGCGTGCATGGTCGGCTCGATCGTCCCCTCGCACGTCCTGCTCGCGATGGGCGTCGCGCCGGAACTCGCGCGCGCGACCGTCCGCTTTTCACTTGGGAAGGAAACGACCGCCGCCGAAATCGAAACGACGATTGCGAGGTTGCCGGCGATCTTTGCGCGGCTGCAAACTGCGGACGTTTAGCCGATGCAGCTCGAACTTTTCTCCAGACTCACCGCCGCCGCGAAGCGCGCGTTCCGGCCCGTCGCACCGCCGGTTTCCGACGATCCCTGGCAGGAAAAAGCGCGCGCGCTTTTGCAAGCGATCGGCTGCGCGGACCTCGCGGCGAAAGTCATCGTGCGATGGAACGCGCGGATGCGCAGCACCGCGGGCAACGCGTATCCGAACAAGGCGCTCATCAATCTGAATCCGCGCCTGCGCGAGTTCGGCGACGAGGAAATCGACCGCACGCTGCGCCACGAACTCGCGCATTTGCTCGCACATCATCGCGCGGGCCGTCGGCGCATCGCCGCGCACGGGCGCGAGTGGCGGACTGCGTGCGAGGAACTCGGCCTGTACGATGAAAAGCGCTGCCACGATCTGCCGCTGCCGCGCCGCCGGATGCAGCGGCAACATTTGTATCGCTGCTCCCATTGCGGTACCGAAGTCGCGCGCGCGCGACCGATGCGGCGGAAATGCGCGTGCCTCGCCTGCTGCCGCGCGCACAATCGCGGGCGCTACGATGAGCGCTTCCGCTTCATCAAAGTCACGGCAACGTGAATTTCGCGCGGTAGAAACGCTTCGGCTGTCCGGCGATCGGCACGCTGTCGCGGACGATCAGCAGGCTGGCGGTGTTTTGCTCAATGACGAGGCCGGAGCTGGACCAGCTTCCGGGCGCGAAGTCGCTGGTCCATTCCACGGCGTATTGCACGTCGGTCGCGGATGGGTTGCGCGGAATCGTGAGGCGGAAATAGTCGCTGCCGCTGATGTTCTCGCGATCCGTGGTGATCGGTGTCGCGTTCGGTGAGTTGGGATTCGTCGCGAGTGCGTATTCGGTAAGGTTGTCGTGCGCGTCGAAGTCGGGATTCATGTTCGCGGCGGCGTTGGGATTGGTGGAGCCTCCGGCGAAATTGGCGAGCTGCCACGCGGCGAAAGGTGAGCTGGTGAACGCGAGATCGGCGAAGCTGCGCGCGTTGCCATCATCCGCCCACAGACGCAGCGTGTATGCGCCCCCGATGGTGAAGCTCGCGGTCGTCGCGGGCGCGTTCGCATTTCCAAAAACGACGGAGCCCGGCGCGCTGGCGGCGGTCCAGAGCGTCGTGAAAGGCGCGGGCAGGCCGTCGTCGGTGACGCTGCCATTCAGGGTGAGCGGCGAGGTCGGATTCGCGGGCGCGGTGCCGGGATTGACGACGGGCGCTTTGTGCAGCGGGACGACGCTGAAGTTGGTGAAGGTCGCGGTATTCAGGCCGACGCCGCCGCCCGCGTTGTCGCAGTAAAGCCCGGCCTGCACGGTCGCCTGCACGAAGACATTGCGCGGCGGCCCGAGCTGCGCCCACGCTCCGGCGACTCCGGCGGCGTCGGGCGCGTGCAGCGCGGTGATTTGATTGCCGCTGCGGATGAAGCGCAGCCAGCGTTTTTTTTGCGTGATGCCATTCAGTCCGCTCGTGCCGCCTTTCGGATTCGTGCGCCAGACGAACGACGGATACGAGCCGGTCGGAATGCGCCCCACGAAAGCCATCGCGCCGTTGTCCATCGTGTCGCGAATCATGATGCCCGAGCGCGCGTCGGTCGCGCCGGAAGTGGCGTCGAGCTGCAGCACGGTGAGGATGAAATCGCCCGCGAATTGTTGTCCCCAAAACAGTCCCGAGCCATCGAGCGAACCGCGGCCCTGCAGCGTGTGCGTGCTGGTCCCCGCGTTGTAGGAGTAGATGCCGGTCTGCGGGCCATCGCCGAAATCCTCGACGATCGTGGCCGGGCCGGTGGGCGCGGGCGTGAGCGCGATGTTGTCGAGCGTGGCGCTCGCGGCGGCGGTGTCGCTGCCGCTGTGGGCGGTGAGGCTGTAGTCGGCGCTCGCATCCATCGCGATGATGGTCGGCGCGCCGATCGCGATCCAGGCGCCGGGCGCGCCCGCGCTGTCGGCAGCATACGACGCGGTGATCGTGTCCGTGGCTTCGACGCGCTCCAGTTTCACCCACAGCGGCAGCGGCAAACCAGCGACGCTCGTCGCGGTGTCCACGGTGTTGTTCGTGACGCGCGGGCGGAAGCGCAGCGTCTGGCCGGACGCGCTCCAGACTAGCGCGGCGCGGCGCGCGTAGCGGTGCATCGAATCGCGAATGCTCACGCCTGCCTCCACGCCCGCACCGGTGATGCGCGCGACGATCGTGCCGTCGCCGGTGATCTGCCGCGTGACGGCGTGCGCGCGATCCGAATTCGTCCCGTAACCAATGCCCGTCGCCGCCAAGATCCAACTGCTTCCCGACTGGCCCGAGTAGCCGGGAAGCGTGTTCGGGCCAAGGTCTGCGGTGATCCAGTCCGCCGGCACGAGGCTCGCGGTGCCGCCGATATTTACGGAAATCTGATCGCGCGCGGTGAACTGCCCGTCGCTCACGGTCACGCGCACGAGATACGTTCCGGGTGCGGAGAAAATCGCGGGCGTGCTCGCGGCGGTCGGCGTGCCAAAGGTGATCGCGCCCGGCCCGGCGACCTGCGTCCACGCATACGTGAGCGCCTGCGGCAGTCCGTCGTCCGCGGCGGTCGCGGCAAACTCGACGCCATTTCCCGGCGCGACGACCGTGCCCTGCGCGCCCGGCGAGCTGATGAAAACGGTCGGCGGCAAATCGTTGTCCTGCACATTCACGCTCGCGTAACCGAGCCCGCCGATATCGTACGAACCCGTGCTGATTTGCACGAGCACGGCCTCGCTGCCCTCGGTCACGGCGTCGTTGACGGGCAGGATGGTGATCGTCCGCGAAGTCTGCGCGGCGCTGAACACGAGCGTGGTGATCGGCGTCGGCGAAGTCGTGAAATCCGCGCCGCTCGTCGCGGTGCCGGTCGTCGTGAGATTCACGGTCAGCGCGCCGGTCGTATTGCCCGTGCGCGTGATCGTGAAGACGCCGCTCGCGCCACCTTCCACCGCCGTCGGCGTGGTCGCGGCGATGGTCACGGTATTGCGATCGTCGTCCGCGATGGTGAGCGTCGCGCTCGACGGCGCACCGACGACGTAACCCGCGCCGATCGCGACCGTGATGATCGCCGTCTCCGCGCCTTCCACCGTCGCATCCTGCACCGGCGTGAGCGTGAACGTCGCGCTCGCCGCACCGATTGGAATCGTCGCCGTCGTATTGATGCCCGAATAATCTGTCGCTGCCGTGGCCGTGCCGGTGCGCGTGAGATTCACGGTGAGCGCCGCCGTCGTCGCGCCGGTGCGCGTGAGCGTGAGGCTCGCGGTGTCGCCGGTTTCCGCGGCGTCCGTGTCGGCGGAGGAAATCGTGATGATCGGACTGCTGCTGTCAGTGATCGTGAAGGTGTGCGTCGCAATCGTCCCGGCGAGCGCGCCGACGGGATTCGAGAGCGTGAGCACGACCGTCTCGCTCGGCTCGATCGCGGCTTCATCGAGCAGCGTCAGCGGCACGAATTGCACGGTGTCGCCGGGGTTGAAAGTGACGGTGCCCGTCGCGGCGGTGAAGTCAGCGCCCGCCGTCGCGGTGCCTGCGGTGATCGCGTAATCCACCGTCGCCGCCATCGTCGCGGGAACGCTGAGCGTCACCGGAATTTGCACGGTCGTATTCGCCTCGGCGGCGCTGCTGCTCGCGGCGGCGAAGGCGACGAAGGGCAGCGACGGCGGTGAGTCGTCATCGACGATGACGTAGGTGAATTGCGAAATCGTTCCGAGCCGCGCGCCGTTCGCATTGCGCAGCACGATCATCACCGGTTCGTCCGGCTCCGGCATCGTGTCGTTTTGGATCGCGATCGGGATGTTCTGCGTGGTGACGCCGATGGGGAAAGTGAGCACGCCTTCGTTCAGCGTGAAGTCGATGCCCGCGGCGTTCGCGCTGGTCGTCGTCGTGTTGCGCCAGACGAGTTGCGGCGCGGTGCCGGGCGTGCCGCCGAGGAAAACGGAGCGGGCGCGGCGCGCCGTATTTTCGCGCACCATCACGCCGGCCTGCGGCGCGGAAGCGGTGCTTTGCACGGATGTGATGCGCGCCGTCAGCGTGAAATCGCCGCTCACCGGCGCGGCGACAAAATACGTGTCGTCGCTCGTCCCGTTCACGCCATCGGCGCTCGCGGTGATCGTGTACACTCCGCCCACGACTGAGTCCGTACCTTGCAGCGCGGTGAAGCCGACGGTGCGCCCGAGCAGCGTCGGCAGCGGGCCGGGCGTCAGCGTCACGTTGTCGATCAGCGCGGTCGCGAGCGTGCCTTCGCTTTGCGAGAAAACGGCGAGGCCCGCGAGCACTTCGGGACCGAACACGAGGTCGAGATTCGTCCCGACCTGCGTCCACGAAACGCCGTCGCCCGATTGGAAAGTGCTGAGCACGCCGCCCACGCGCTGCACGCGCGTCCACAGCGGCGCGCCTTGTTGCAGCGTCACCTTCGCCTCACTTCCGGCGGCGGTAGTGCGATGGTGAAATTCAAATCCGCTTGCCGGCGTCGCCGCCATGTAGCCGCGCCGCACATTATTTGTGGGAACTCCCTCGCGGATCATCACGCCCGCCGTCGCGAGCGCGTTGGTGTTCGTCTGCGAAACGACGCGCGCGGTGATCGTGCAATTCGCCGCATTCGTGATCGGGAAATACGCGAAGAAACCCTGGTCCGTGGTGCCCTCCACATTGTCGCCCGCGCCCGCGACGGTATAAGTGCCCGCGCTCACATTCACGCTGCCCGCGAGTGCGGTGCTGCCGATGTTCGCGCTCGCGAGCGCGCCCTGCGTTCCGCCCGCGGAGAGATTCGTCACCGTCACATTGTCGAACACCGCCGTGCAAAGCGCGCCGGTATTGAACGAGCAAACATAAAGCCCGGCCTGATAACTCGCGCTCGCCATCGCGATGGTCTGCGTGCTCACCAGCGTCCAGGTCACATTGTCGGGGGAAATGTAGCCATTCACCGTGCTGCCGATGCGCTCGGTGCGCACCCAGTACGGTAGCGGCGAAGGCGCGGCTCCAGTCGCGGTGCTCGAATTTCGCGAGCCGGTATCGACGAGATATTCCACCGTGACCGGCGACGCGGGACTCGCGCTCAGTGTCACGGGAATGTTCACCGTTCCCGCCGCTTCCGTGCCCGTCGCGCTCGTCGTGGGAAAGCCCACGCTGATCGCCGGAGTCTCGTCGTCATTCAGATAAAAAGTCGCGGGCGCACCGCGTCCGTACGCACCCGCTGCGAGCGTGAGCACGATCGTTTCCGTGCCCTCGGCGAGCGCGTCATTCGTCGGCGTGATCGGCACATCCACGCCGGTCGCGCCCGCCGCGATCGTCGCGGTGCCGGCGACGGCGGCGTAGTCCGTGCCGTTTGTCGCGGTGCCGCCTATCGTGAAATTCACGGTCAGCGCCGACGCCGTGCTGCCGGTGCGCGAAAGGAAGAAGCTCGCCGCCGATCCAGTCTCCGTGAGGCTTGGCGGGTAGTTGCCCGCGTACGCATCGGCGAAAACCGTCGGCTGTTCATCGTCGTACATCCAGATCGTCGCCGCGCCGCTCGGGGCGAAAACCTGATACGCCGCGCCGGGCGTGATCGTGAGCGTCAGCGTTTCGAGATCCTCCGCGAGCGCGTCGTTCGTTGGCGTCACCGTGACTTCGACGACGTTCACGCCATTCCCCGGAATGCTGACGCTGCCCGGCAGCGCGGTGAAATCCACGCCGCTCGTCGCCGTGCCGCTGATCGAATAATTCACGACCACATTTCCCGCCGCCGAACCTTTCAGCGAAAAGCGAAAACGCCCGACGGTGCCGCTCTCAACCGCATTGTCCACGCCGAGCACTTCGACATAAACCGGATCGCCGCCGTCGTTGATCGTCACGTTCGCCGTGTTCACCGCGCCGAGCCGGTAGTCGGTCGGACCCGCGCCGAGTTGCAGCGTCACGCTTTCCGGCGCTTCGCCGATGCCATCGAAACGCGGAATGATCGTGATCGCGCCGCTCGCCTGACCCGCCGGAATCGTGAGCACGCCGGGCAGCGATTCGTAATCGACGCCATGCAGCGCCGTCGCCGTGGTGCCGCCGCTCGTGCCTGCGACCGCGTAGTACACGGTCAGCGGTTGCGAGGTGTCGCCGCTGCGCGAAACGAGATACGTCGCCGTGTCGGCGGCAGTGCCGGGAATGCTGAGGTCGCGCTCCGTGGCGACAGCATCGGCGGCGGTGAGCGTCAGGATTTGCGCGTCGTCATCGACGATCGCAGCGGTCGCGCTGTTCGCGACGGGATCGGCGATCAGCGCGGCGGTGCTCGCGATTTTCACGATCACAGTTTCGAGCGGTTCGGAGGTCGCGTCGTTGAGGCTCGCGATGAGCAGCGGCGCGCTGGCGGCACCGGCGGGAATGTTCAGCGTTCCACCAAGCGTCGTGAAATCTGAGCCGCTCGTGGCAGTGCCGGATATGACGAAAGGGACCGATAGGGCGGATGCGGTGGAGCCGGTGCGCGTGAAGACGATGGACGCGGGCGTTGCCGAGCCTTCGATGGTTTTTGCCTCGCCGAGCGTGAGGCTGATTTTCGGCAGTGCGGTGTCGTCGTCGTTGATCACCACGGTCGCCTGCGCGAGTCCGTCGAGCAGGTAGCCGTTGCCCGGGCCGAGTTCGAGGATCACCGTCTCCGGGCCTTCGGCGGAGCCGTCGTTGGTCGGCGTGATGTTCACGAGCAGCGTGTCTTCACCCGCCACGAAAGTCAGCGTGCTAAAGCTTTGCGAGCCCGCGCCCAGCGTGGGCGTAAGCGTGTAATCGGTGCTGCTGACCGCCGTGCCTTTCGGGCTGATGACCGACACCGCGAGCACTTGCGAAGCGTCGCCCGTCCGCGTGAGCGTGAACTGCGCGGGACTCGCCGCGACGTTTTCCACCGCCACCGGCACGCTCGCCGCGATGCTGACGCGCGGCGTCGCCGCCGCCTCGAAATCCGCGCCCGCGAAACTCGGCCCGACGGTGATGTTGTTGTTAAAAAGCTCCGCGAAATTGTAGCCCGCGAGCAGCGCCGAGAGCGTGTAGGTCGTCGCGGTCAGATTCGGAATCGTGTAGCGCCCGTCGCTGTCGGTGACGACCGCGTTGGCCGCGTTCGCATTCACCAGCACGCCCTCAAGGCCCGCGCCATCAAGTGTCACGCGCCCGCTGATCGTGAATTTTCCGCCGCCATTTCCCACCGTCACGAGCTGGCTGCGCGTCACCGTGCCGCCTTTCATATCGGACACCGTGCAGCTCACCACGTAGGTGCCCGCCGTGGTAAAAGTGCGCGCGATCACCGCCGCGTTCGGCGAGATCGTGCGGTAGTTGGCGTCGCCGAAATGCTGCCACGAATACGCCAGCGCATCGCCGTCGCCATCGCTCGCCGTCGCGGTGAAAGTGACCGGCACATTCAGCGGCACGACCGCCGCCGATACCGCGAGAGCCAGCACGGGCGCTTGATTCGCGGGGAATGCGCCGATGTTCACGACCACATCGACGCTCTTCGGTTCGCCCGCCGTCGCGGATGTCACCGCGATCGTGGTGAGGTGAATGCCAGCCTCCGTATCCGAGAAGGTGCGACCGAGACTGACGGGTGAATCGTCCTTGCCAAAAGCGCTGCCCGGCGTGGTGTCGATGAGCTGCCAGTTGCTCCCGCCCGCGCCGGGAAATTTCCAGCCGAGGATCAGCCCGAAGTCCGCCCAAGTGCGCGTCGCGTGGCCGGTGTAAAGGCCGCGCAGCTCGCCCCAATACGTGCGCGCGCCATCCTTGCGGATTTTCAGCGCGAAGCGTTTCGCCGGATCGAGGATCGCCTGATCCTGCGCGAAGATGCGATACACGCCGCTCGCCGTGACCTCGCTCACGAAGTCATTCGGCAGCCAGCGGATTTGGTTTTTCCCCTGCGCATTGTAATGGCCGTTCGGCAGGCCGATGCCGCCCATCACATCCCAGTGTCCGCCGTATTCACCGTTCGCCCCCGCACCGATCGCACTCGTGCCTGCGGTGTCCCAAAAATTCGCGTGCGCGAGTCCGAAGGCGTGGCCGATTTCGTGCGCGGTCACATCCACGCCGTCGCCGTAAATCCACACGCTGCTGCCGCCGCCGTAACCACCCGCCGTCCGCGGCCCGCCGCGCAGCCGGACCACGATGCAATCGAATTCTCCGTCATCAAAGCCGAGCTTCCGCGCCTCGGCGCGCGCGTGCGAATGTTCGAGCCCGAGCCCGTCGATGGTGCCGCCGTTCGACGTGTCCTTTTGAATGTACCACGCCTCATTGTGCGGCAGCCGGATCGGCGGCGTGACGGTCGAGAGCAGCGTGAGTTTTCCGTAGGAAGCCTTCGCGTAATGATCGCCCACATCGCGCATCAGTTCGTAGAGCTTCGATTCGGAGGAAGGCTGATCGTTTTGATCCGCGAAAGTCATCGGAATCACGAGCACGCGCACATTGCCGATCGAAGGCGTCGGCGCCGCGGGCAGGATGCCGGTGAACGCGGTCGGCCCGCCCGTGGCGCCTTCCGCGTAGATGAGCTGCTCGCGATAAACGGTGACGTGCGAGCCGTCGCAGAGATACACGACTTCGCCAAACGCTTCGATGGCCGGAGTCGCCTCGGTGATGGCCTCGGTGTGATGTTCCGCTGGCAGCGAAGATTTCCCCGACACCGGGCACACCGCGACCGCGGGCTTCGCCGAATCGGGAATCTCGCCGATTTCGAGCGTGCGAAACGGATCTTCGCTCACGGCAAATTCCTGATCGAGCGCGACGCCATGCAGCGAAGCATTCGCGCGTGAAAGCACATCCTCCCCGCGCCGTCCGTACACGCGAGCCTCGTAGGTTTTCCCCGAAGCCATCTCCGCCACGCGCACCGTCGGCGCCGCCGAGCGATTATCCGCGCCGACGCCCTGATACACCCGCAACGCCCCGCGCCCATTCACGCGCTCCTCAATCCGCGCGAGCACCGCTGCTGGAAGCTGCTGTCGCACGACCATCGGCACCGCATTTTCCAAAGCCGCGCGCGGATCGCTGATGATCATCGTTTTGAAAACAGACCGCCGCTGCTCGGCGAGTCGCACGCCTTCTGTTTCGAGGTTTGCGCGTTCTGCCGAAGGCGCGGCGAGATACTGCTGCGTCCAAGTCTGAAAGCGCGCGACCAGCGAATCGGCGACGGCAGGAAGCGCGGCCACCGTTGGTTTCGCGGGCTCGGGAAACGCGACCGGAGTTTCCACCACTGGCGCGGCTGCCAGTGGTGCGCTGGATGAAACAATGTGAGCTGCTTCGCGCGGGCGAAAAACGATCGCGGCAAGAACAAGGAAGAGGACTGAGGTTACGACAGCAAAGCGTTTTGGATTCATTGGGGAATTGGGCACGGCAGATTTGCCACACATCGCCCTTTTGTCCATCGCCGCAAAAGCGCCCGCACAGCAGACTATTGCGCTTCAAAGGCGTCGAGGATAGGGCTGAATTAAGTTTTAGCGCAGAAGGCTGACGATAAGAGGTTAAAGCTTAAACGCTGAACAAGATTCCCCGAAGGTGCTGAAATCAATGGCATGGAAAAACCAGCGATTCGATTTCGGCGTCCGGCCCCGCAAGAGCAGGAAGTTTTGGAGCTGCTGGAGGTGCGGCTGATCGAGTCGCAGGAACAGGTTCATTTTGATGCACAGGTGGTGCGACATCATTATCTGCAGAGTTCGGCACTGGTGGGGGAACACTTGCGCTATGTGGCGACCTATCGGGGGGAGTGGCTTGGGTTGGCGGCTTGGAGCGCGGGTTCGCGACATTT
>JANNWY010000012.1:0-78802 GCA_031409335.1 Chthoniobacteraceae bacterium
TGCCAAGACCAACGGGGTGGCCAAGAAACCCCTGCGCCGGAATGAATCACTCAAGGAGCGCGTGACCCAAGACCTCGCGAACATCAAAGCGAACCAACCTCTGGTCCGCTCCTTTTTTATGGGTAAGAGTGTAGTCTATGCCACGGACGAGTTATTAACTATACTACCCTCACAGTTGTAACTTGGAATCCAAGTAACAGTCCTCCCGTTTTCTTAAATTCTTGATGCGCGCGAGTATAGAAGATGGCGTTGAGAATGATCCGGCGCGAGTGCGTGATGGGTCGCCCGTCGGTACTGGGCTTGGGAAGGAGCGGTTCGAGGAGTTTCCATTCGAGGTCGCTGAGGTCGCTGGGATCGCTTTGGGATGAGTGCATCCCAAGCTTGATGTATGGATGCTATGGATCGTACAAGTCCTAAATATTAAAGGGCTTTCCGGATGGGCTCTTAGAAAAAGAGGAAGAGCGGCGGCTTTGGAAATATGCAGGTTGGAGGCATTGGGGTTGGGCGCAAAGCAGCGCATCCGGCGTCGCACCCACATTCACAACAGCAGCGAACTCTGCTCCGGCGTGCGAATCTGCATGAAGCAGCGGGGACGCGCCGCCGTCCTGGGTTCGATTCTCAATGCCGTGTCCGGCAGCGCGTTGCGGTGCTCGTTCAGAATCTGCCAGCATCGATGCGGGCACGCCTGACCCACGCAATGGTGGCATTCGCGCGGTCGCTGGAGCATGGGAAACTTTTAGCGAGTCCCATGCCAGCGGATTGAGGTCGCCGCTTACGTGGCATTCAACACCTCCGGGCACCTTCGTTCAGTGCCCGTGTCGGATTCCAGTTCATCCGCTGGCGGCGGCAGAGATTTTTGAAGCCGGGCAGTCTCCGGCGTGTATTCCGGGATGGCCCGGTTCAGCAGTGCCTTCAATGCCGCGCTCTCCGATTCGTCCTCGGCAAGCGCGCGCGCGATCTCATCCACAAATGCGCGGATGATGCTGTGGTGCTGCGGCTCCGAGTCGAGCCGGCAGATTTTCGGGTGCTTCGTCACGGTCGCTTTTTCCCGACTCAGGCTCAGCTCTTCGTGCAGCTTTTCGCCAGGCCGCATTCCGGTGATGGCGATGTCGATGTCCTCGTACGGTTTGAAACCGCTGAGCTCGATCATCTGAATCGCGAGATCGAGGATGCGGACGGGCTTCCCCATATCGAGCATGAAAATGTCGCCGCCTCTGCCGAGCGTCGCGCTCTGGAGGACCAGCGAGACGGCCTCCGGGATCGTCATGAAAAAGCGCGTCACTTCGGGATGCGTGACGGTGACCGGTCCGCCGGCGCGAATCTGCCGGGTGAAGGTGGGCACGACGCTGCCGGAGGAACCGAGCACATTCCCAAAACGCACCGCCATGAACTTCGTGCCGTGCGAGCGCGTGATGAGGGACTGGATGAACATTTCCGCGAGCCGCTTCGTGGCGCCCATGACGCTGGTGGGATTCACGGCTTTGTCCGTGGAAATGAGCACGAAGCGCTCGACCTCGTGCGCCATCGCGAGTTCGGCCAGCAGGGCCGTGCCGAAGACATTGTTGCGGATCGCCTCGGCCGGCTGCGCCTCCATCATCGGCACATGCTTGTGCGCGGCGGCGTGGAAAATGACCTGCGGTTGGAAGCGGCGGAAGATCGAATTCATCCGGTCGCGATTGCCGATGTCCGCGATCACGGGCAGGACGATTTCGTCCGTGCGGCCTTCGTTCAACTCCTGCTCGATGGTGAAAAGCTGCGGTTCCGAACGCTCGACGAGCAGCAGCAGCGACGGACCGAAGGAAAGGATCTGGCGGCACAGCTCGCTGCCGATGCTGCCACCCGCGCCAGTGACCATCACGCAGCGTCCGGCGATGATTTCGCGCACGGCCGCACTCTCGATTTGCACCGGATCGCGGCCGAGCAAGTCCTCTATCTCGACCGGTCGCAACGTGGTGACGCTGGCATGTCCGGTGGCGAGCTGGCCGAGCGATGGCAGCGTGCGGCAGGGGAGCTGCGTCTCGCGGACGATGCGGACGATGTCGCGAATCCGTTTCGCGGGGGCGGACGGCATCGCGATGATGATCTCGTCGATGCGAAGTTCTGATTTGCGTGCGGCGATGTCCTCGGGCCGGCCGGCGACAGCGATGCCGTGAATGCTGGAGGTGAGATTTCGGTAGTCGTCAAAAAAAGCGACGGGCACCATTCCGAGCCAGGGTTTTGCGAGCAGGTCGCGGGCAAGCGCCGCGCCGGAATCGCCCGCGCCGATGATCGCCACGCGGGACATTTCCCCGGCGGACGGGCCGGTCTGGCGATACTTGCGAAGGCGCATGTAGCGGAAGCCAAGGCGCGTCCCCGAGAGGGCGAGCAGGGTCAGGAGGAAGTCCGTCAAAATCACGCCGCGCGGCGGAGCGAACTCGATCCCCCAAACGGCGCGAATCACCGCGACAACCGCCGTGGGAACGATGCAGGCCAGAAACATGCGCTTCAAATCGGGCGTGCTGAAATAGCTCAGGAGTCCGTCGAATTGATTGAACACGAACAGGCTCACCAATTTTATTGCGATGATGATGCATGCGATGGTGATGAGATTCGGCTCAAACCGGTCCGGCACGTTGAAGTCGAACCGCAACTGATAGGCGAACCACAGGCACAGCAGGAGCGCCGACGTGTAGATCCCGGCGAGCGCGAGAACGCGGATTCCGGGCCGACGCAGGATCGTGACGAGGATCGTCCGAATGATGTTTCGAGTCATGGTTTTGGTTTGGGCTGGTGGAGGGCGTTGATTATGAGGCGGCAAATTCGGGAGTGGTCAACATCGGTCAGGCTCGACCCACTCGGCAGGCAAAGTCCGCGCTCGAAGAGACGCGCGGCGACTTCACCGCCGCGCGTCCGGCTTCCCGCAAAAACTGGCTGAAGATGGAGCGGCTTCCACATCGGGCGCGATTCGATGTTGGCGGCCTCCAGCGCGAGCCGCACCTGCTCGCGCGTCGCGCCGGATTTTTCCGGGTCGATTGTGATGCAGGTGAGCCAGAAGTTCGGCTCGCCATGCGCGGCGACGGGCATGAATTCGATGCCGGGCAACGCGCCGAGAGCTTCGCGGTAACGCTCGAAATTTCGCCGGCGCGCGGCAATCCGCTGCGGAAGCGCGCGCAATTGCCCGCGCCCGATCCCGGCGAGCACGTTGCTCATCCGATAGTTGAAGCCGATCTGCGAGTGCTGGTAGTGCGGCGCGGGATCGCGCGCCTGCGTCGCCAGATAGCGCGCCCGCTCGATCAGCGTCGCGTCATCGGAGACCAGCATTCCGCCGCCGGACGTGGTGATGATCTTGTTGCCGTTGAAAGAAAACACACCGAGGCGTCCCTGCGTTCCAGCCATGCGGCCTTTGTAAGTCGCGCCGAGCGCTTCCGCGGAATCTTGAATGATCGGCACTTCGTAGCGCGCGCACACTTCCACGATCGGATCGTAGTCCGCGCACTGGCCGTAAAGATCGACGACGATCACCGCGCGAGGCAGCCGCCCGCGCGCGCCACATTCCGCGAGTTCCTCGGCGAGCAAGGCCGGATCCATGTTCCAGCTTCGTGTTTCCGAGTCGATGAAGACTGGTTTCCCGCCTTCGTACGCGATCGGATTTGCGCTCGCGCTGAAAGTGAGCGTCGGACAAAAAACTTCGTCGCCGGGCTGCATCCCGAGCAGTCGCAGCGCGAGATGAATCGCCGCCGTCCCGGACGAGAGCGCCGCCGCGTGCGCGACGCCGACAAACCGCGCGAGTTCATTTTCAAATCCATCCACGTGCGGCCCAAGCGGCGCGATCCAGTTCGAGGCGAAGGCCTCTTTGACGAGTTCGAGTTCCTCGCCGCTCATGTGCGGTGGTGAAAGGTAAATGCGTGGGTTCATTTCTTGAGAATTTTCGCGGGGTTGCCCACCGCCACAACGCCGTCGCCGAGATCACGAATCACCACGGCTCCCGCGCCGACGGTGCTCCAGCGACCGATCTTGACTCCGGGAATCGCCACGCTGCCGATGCCGAGGAAGGCACCCTCGCCGACCTGCACTGCACCCGCGAGATGCACACCTGGCGCGATATGCGCGAAGTCGCCAATGACGCAATCGTGATCAATCGTCGCCCCCGTATTTACGATCACGTGCTCGCCGATCACTGCATCGGGTTGCACCACGGCGCCCGCGAAGATCACCGTGCCCCGACCCACCTTCGCCGAAGGATGCACGTATGCCGTCGGATGAATGACGGTCTCCCAATCGAAGCGCAACGCCTTTGCCATCTCCATGCGTTTCGAGTTGTCGCCGATGGCAATGATTGCGCTGCCGCCGCGCTCGCGCTCCGTCTCGCTGACGACAGTGCCCTGCGCGTCATTGCCCCACTTGGCGTCGTCATCGTCAAAGACTGCCGCGACATGGATGCCACGGGCGATGAGTGTGCTGATGATTACCTTGGAATGGCCGCCCGCGCCGATCACGACAATGCCATCCTTTCGTCCTGCCGGCATCGTCGGGCACCGGTATTGGGGGAAAAAATCCGTGGAAGTCCACTGCACGCCGTCCGCGACATTGCGGCCTGTTTTTTCATCACAGAGCTTTCGGTAAGCCTCGGGCTCGATCACCCATCGCCAAGTGGGAAAGGTATGCCTGCGCTGAGAGAAGCCTGACTTAAAGAAGAAAAGCGAATCCTCCTTAGAACCAACCCCGCCGCCGAGATGCATCGTTCGCGCGCCCCGTTCGTTTGCCCACAGCCGCGCCGAGTCGATGAGCAGGGGAGTCGGCGCGATTTTCACAAAGTCGTCGCTGGTTCCACCGAGGTGGTACTGGACGATTCCATCGCAGATCGTGAACAACGCCGCACCGATGACCACTCCATCGAGTTTTGCGACGAATAGCTCAAGCGCAGGCCCAAGGCGTTCTGCGAGGCATGTAAAATAGTCTGGCTTGAAAAAGTAAGACTCATGCGCATTCACACGCCGCATTGTCTGGTGATAGATGCGCGTGAAGTCTGCGAGGTGGTGCTTGCCTTCATCGCGCATGCAAACAAGGCCCGCGCGCCGGAGCTTGTTAATACTCGACTTATAGGAGGCACGGTATTGCGCCCACTGCATTTCCGGCGCGAGGGTCAGGTCGATGGAGACCGTTTCGCCTTCCGGCCTGCAATCGCCGATTGCGGCGAGTATCCCAGTTTGCGGGATCAATGGGTGCAGCCTCGAAAACACGGTTACGACGCCGCGCTGTATCAAAGCCTCCTTCAGCGCCTCCTGAAAGCTCATCACCGCGGCCGCAGGAATTTCCGCGTGCGATGCGAGCGGTCCCGCGTAGCCATAGACCGAAGTGGCATCGTAAGAGGTCGTGTCACCAGACGGCTCGATGGGTCGCAGCAGCAGAGGGAGCGCGATCGTGTGCTCGCCATCGCGATATGCGAAGAGATGCGCGGTCCCTTCGCCGCGTTCCTCCGCGAGGCGGTGATACTCCGCGAGATGATAGAAATCATGCTGCGCCACGCGCGCGAGCACGTCGTTCCATTCCTGTGCCTGCGCGGTTTGCAGGACGGAAAAGCGCGGATCGGCAGCCGTCATACTGTCTCCTTTCCGCCGCGCCCGACACCCATGAATTCCGGCGCGCTAAAATGGGATGGCGCGCTCACGCCTTCCGCGCCGGTGACGGCGCGCACGGTCAGCAGCAGGATTTTCAAATCGAGCCACAACGAGCGGTGGTCCACATACTCGACATCGAGCGCGAATTTTTCCTCCCACGAAAGGTTGTTGCGCCCGCTCACTTGCGCGAGGCCGGTGATGCCGGGAAGCGTGTCGTGCCTGCGCATCTGTTCCTGCGAATAGCGCGGAAGGTATCGCATCAAAAGCGGGCGTGGTCCGACGAGACTCATCTCGCCTTTGAGCACGTTGAGCAGTTCGGGCAGTTCGTCGAGGCTCGTGCGGCGCAGCATTTGGCCGAAAGGATGCACGCGCTTTTCATCGGGCAGCGGCGCGCCGGAGTCGTCGCGCGCATCGGTCATCGTGCGAAATTTGAGAAGGATGAACGGTCTGCCGCCGAGACCCGGACGCTCATGGCGAAACAGGACGGGGGAGCCGATTTTCAAGCGCACGAGCAGCGCCACGACGAGCAGCACCGGCGCGAGCAGGAGCAGCGCGGGAATGGTGAGCGCGAGGTCGAAGAGGCGTTTGCGAATCATTGCGCGGCGATGGGTTTCTGCGTTGGAGCTTTTTGCGACATCAGCCACGCGACGATGTCGGCGACTTGGTCCGGCGCGAGCATTCCGCCGAAGGGCGGCATCGCGGAAGTGTGCAGGCTTTCGCGCTGGGTGATGAGCGCCTTCTCGATGCGCACGGGCTGGCCGGCGGCCTGCGCGAGCGTGAGATGCAGGTCGGTTTCTTCCCGCAAAATCCCAGCGAAACTTTTCCCATCGCGCGTGCTCACGCTCAGCAGCGCGAAGCCCTCCGTGATCACCGCGTTGGCTTCGAGGATCGAGCGGACGATGTGCTCGGGATCGTTGCGTTCGCCGATCGCCGAAAGGTCCGGCCCGAACTGTCTTCCCAGCGTGCCCGCGCGGTGGCAGTTCACGCAGCCTGCGGCGGTAAAAAGCGCGCGACCCTGATCGGCGTGCCCCGCTTTCAACACCGCGAGCGCCTGTTCGACAGTCGTCGGCTGTGCGCGCGGCTGGAGCGCGGCGGCCGCAGCCGGCCCTCCCGTGCGCTTTGTGAAAATGGCATCGGCGGTTTCGCCGATGGATTTGCTTTCCACAAAGAGCGCGGCCCGCAGCGTCGTCGTGTCGCGCAGCATGATCGACCCCGACTCGGGAAAAAGCGGCGATTGCTCCGTCGGACTGGAGCCGTCGAGCGTGTAGTGGATCGCCGATGGCTTCAAACCGGGTGTGACGTACACCGTCACCTCACGCTCAAATTCGCCCGGCTCCGGCTCGAACGTGATGAAGGGATTGCCGCTGCGCTTCGCCAGCCAGAGCGCAGCGACCTCGGTGGTGGCGGGATCGCCGATGAGCCCCGTCGCCTCGGTGGGGCTGATCTGGCCTAGATCGGCGAGCGCCAGCAGCGCGGTGCGCCGCACTCCGTCGCGCGAATCTTTCAGCATTTCCCACAGCGCATCACTGCCCGCGATGTCGCGCAGCGCGATCCATGCAGAATAGAATGTGACGCGATCGGTTTCCGTCGCGGCGAGCGCTTTCAGCGCATCGACGAATCGTGTCTCTCGCGCCTGCCGGATCGCCTGCGAGGCGGCGAAGCGGATGCGCGGTTCGGCATCGCGCAGCGCATCGGCGACGACATCGGGAAGCGGGCGCGCGCGCTCGCCGAGGATGCGCAGCGTCTGGATGCGGCGGTTCAGCGACGCGCCGCGATCGTACGCGGGCATTTCGCCGATTCGCCCGAGCGTCCACAGCGCCCACGTCTCCTGCGCCATCGGCAGGCCGGGAGTTTCGAGAAGGCGCTGCAAAACCGTTTTCACCGCAGCACCGCGCCGCACCAATTCCTCCTGCGCATCCACGCGCCACGTCGGGACGTGACTGCCGAGGTCTTCCGCGATTTCGGCAAAGCTCCACCCCGCCAGCGGGCGCTCGCGTTTCGCCGTGCGCCAGTCCAGCAGCGGCGCGCCTTTCCACACGATGCGATAGACGCGGCCTTCGAGTTCGTCCGTCTTTCCGAGCAGGCCACGCACGACTTTCTGCGGACGGTTGTACATCTTGCCCCAGCTCAGCACCCACAGCGCGCCGTCCGGCCCGATTTCCATATCCGTCGGGCGAAAGAGCGATCGCCCGCCCGTGACGAATTCCCCCCACGCACCGCCCTCCGGCTGCATGAGCGCGCCATCCCAGCGCGGGCGATAACTGAACGTCGTCTTGCGTTGGTAGTCGTTCATCAGCCACACGCCGCGGTACTCCGGCGGAAACTGCGGCGCATCGTGAAAAACCACGCCCGTGCTCGACCCATCGTAAAGCGGCCCGCTGACCGGCACCGTCGGCGGATTGCGCTCGCCCGTCCAATGCGCGCTCCAGGCGTGGCCCCATCCGAAATGCGCGCCTGCGAACGGCATGACGATCCGGTCGCCCTCGTGTTGATCGTTGTCGGTCCCGAGCCAGTTGAAACCGCTGTCGAAGACGATGTCGAAAGGGTTGCGCAGCCCGCGCGAAACGATCTCCAAATTGCCACCCATGTCGTCGCAGCGAAGGAATCCGCCCTCGCGTCCCCAGGCGTCGCGCGGATCCTGCCAGGCATGTTTGTATTCACCTTTTTTGAAAGTCTGCGGCGGCGGGAAATCCGGCGACCCATCCGGCGCGCTCACGCCCCACAGCTCGCGGAATGGCTTCGGCGCAAGGTTTCCGGCCTGCGTCAGTCCCTTCGAGTTCCCCTTCGTCATGTAGAGCTTTCCGTCCGGCGCCCAGATCAGGCCATGCAGCGCGTGCTCCAGATTTCCGAGGTCGGTGTAAACGCGCACGTATTCGTCCGCCTCATCGTCGCCATCGAGGTCGCGCGCGATCGTGAGGTCGGGCGCATTCGCGATCCACAAGTCCCGCCCATGCCACGCGAGCCCCTGGATCGAATTCAAGCCGGTCGCAAAATCCTTCGTCTTGTCCGCGACGCCATCGCCGTCTGAATCGAGGAGGATCACGACCCGGTCGCCGGGCGTTTCGGGCGTCGGATTGCGATACTGCGGACCCATGCCGACGAAAAGCCGCCCCTTCCGATCGAAAGCCATCGCGCCCGGATTGCCGACCATCGGCTCTTTCGCGAAGAGCTTCACCTCGAAGCCCGCCGGCACTTGCGGCAATGCGTTCGCATCCATATGCGACGAGTCGGATGGGTGCGCGAAGTAAAGTGCCGCGGCACCCAGCCCGCAAAGTCCGAAGCCGATTAGAAGTATCTTCGACTTGCTCATCACGCGGGACATTGCACTTGGCTGTCCGTTCTCGACGGGAGCGCGCACCCTTTCTCGCGAAGGAGGCGCGCATACTCCGCCTTCACCTTTTCAAAAACAATGCGCTCATCGAAACGCTCCGCTGCCATGCGGCGCGCTTCGAGGCTCATGCGTTGCGCGGTCGCAGGCTCGGTGAGGATGCGCGTGATCGCGGATACGAGCGCAGGCACGTCGCCGAATGGCACGAGCAGTCCGTTGCGATCATGCGTCACCGCCTCGCGATTGCCTTTCACGTTGCTGACGACGCACGGTATTCCCATCGCCGAAGCCTCCATGACAACCCTCGGCACACCCTCGAAAAGCGACGGCAGCACGAGCACGTTCATTCGTTTGTAAAGCGGGGGTAACTCGGCATTCGGACGATGACCCAGAAATACGCAGCGGTCCGCGATTCCATAGTTTGCCGCGGCGGAAGGTTCCACCGCATCGGGTTTGCCCGCATCGGCATCGCCTGCGATCAGAAAACGCGCCGTTGGCAAACGGGCCGCGATCTGTTTTGCCGCGGCGAGAAAATCCAGGAAGCCCTTCCGCCGCGCCGCAAGCCTTCCGACGAAGCCGACGACTGGCGCATCTTCCGGGATGCTAGGAATGTGAGCGCGTTCGCAGGCCGGATCGAATTGCGTCAGATCAATGCCATTTCCCAGAAGCTGAATCTTGTCCGGTCCGCAAATACCTTCCTTCAGCGCGGTCTGAATGTCCTCGGCGTTTTGCGAAAGGATGAGGTGCGAACAAGTCGCCGCGATCTTTTCCATCGCGATGTAAAAGCGCCGCGCCTTCGCGCTCATGCGTTCGTGGAAATAGAACCCATGCACGGTATTCACCACGATCGGCACGCCAGCCATGCGCGCCGCGAGCTGACCCAGCAAGCCTGCCTTCGGCGTATGGGTGTGAACGATGGTGAAACGCGCGCGGCGCATTGTGCCGAACAGCCGCCAGAGCGAAGCGAGATCGGCCAGTGGCGTGAGGTTGCGGCTGATCGGCACGGCGATGTGGCGGATGCCCGCCGCCTCGATCGCCGGGACATCCGGGCCGGACGCTGAGATGCCGCAGACATCGTAGCCAGCCTCGCGCAGGCTGGTCATTTGATTGAGCAACAGCCCGCGCAGCGAGGCATCGACAGTGGTGACGTGGGCGATCTTCATACCGATTCTCCGTCGATGTAGATGCGGTGCCACAGTTCGAAGTTCAGCAGCAGCCACAGTTGCTGATCCCATACATGTCTGCCCTCGATGTGCTCGCTCCAGAGGCGTTCGACAAAGGCTGTGTTAAAATAGCCGCGCCGCTTCGTGCGATCGTCGAGTAGCACGTCGAAGGTGAACTCTTTCAGCTTCCCGCGAAACCATGGGTCGATGGGAACTGCGAACCCATGCTTGGGCTTGGTCAGCACACCGGGCGGAAGGAGATCCCGCACGGCCTCTTTGAAGACGTGCTTCATCGACCTGCCGCGGATCTTGAACTTTCCGGGAATCTGAAACGCCAGCTCCACCAGCCGGTGATCCAGCAGCGGCAGCCGTGCTTCCAGGCTGCAAGCCATCGTCGCTTTGTCTGCTTTCTCCATGTAGGTATCGGCAAGCCACGTCTTCACGTCCACGTACATCAGCCGGTTCAGATGATCGTTCGCGGTCGCGCCATTGAGATGGTTGTAGTAATGGGGAAAGCCCCACGCAGGGTCGTAATCCGGGCCGGGATTGTGCGCGCCGGCGGTCAGCAACTCGCGCTGCATTTCCGGGGTGAATGTGACAAGCCAGGAGGCATAGCGTCGCGCCGGGTCGGTGATAGGCAGTGTCTCCAGCGTCCGTTTGATTCGGCGCATCCGCGGGAGTCGTTGCGCCATTGAGGGAAGCAGGTGCTTGGTCAGGACACCGGGCAGCTTCTGGTAGAGCGATGCAAAACGATCCGCGGAGTAGCGGCGGTACCCGCCGAAAAGCTCGTCGCCGCCATCGCCGGAAAGCACGACCTTGACGTGTTCGCGCGCAAACTTGCTCAACAGGTAAAGCGGGAAGCTGGCAGCGTCGCCAAATGGCTCGTCGTAGTGATAGACAAGCGTGCGGAGGGTTTCGACCAGGTCGGCGTGTTCGACCTTCAGTTCGTGATGCTCCGTGCCGAGATGCTCCGCGACTGCGCGGGCGTCCGAGAGTTCGTTGTAGGCACCGCCGATGGTGAAACCCAGTGCGAACGTCTTCACTGGCCCTGTCGCGTGACGTTTCATCAGCGCGACGATCGCGCTGGAATCCACGCCACCACTTAGGAAGGCTCCGACAGGAACATCGGCGATCATCCGTCGCCGGACCGAGTCATCCGCGAGGGCAAGGATGCGCTCTGCATACTCATCTTCGCTTGCAGGCGGTTGGGGCTCGCTACCCACGTCCCAGTATTCGTGAATCGCGATCTTCCCATCGCGTGCCAGCAGGTAATGGCCGGGGAGAAGCTTGCGAATGTTTTGGTAGATCGTTTCTGGCGCGATAGCATGGCCAAAAGCGAGGAAGTTGGACAGGCCGCGCGGATTCAATTCCCGCGGAATCGCCGGGTCTTCCAGGATCGCCTTGATCTCGGAGGCGAAGACGAGGCGTTCGTTGTGGTGATAGTAATAAAGTGGCTTCTCGCCAATCCGGTCGCGAGCCAGGAACAGGCGGTTGTGGGTCTTGTCCCAGATTGCGATGGCAAACATGCCGTTGAATCGCTTCAGGCAGTCGGCGCCCCATTCTTCGTAGGCATGAAGGACGACCTCGGTGTCGCTGCGCGTGCGGAAGACGTGACCCTTGGCTTCGAGTTCGGGCCGGAGGTCGAGGAAATTGTACAGCTCACCGTTGAACACGATGCAGCACGTATTGTCCTCGTTCCAAATCGGCTGCTGTCCGCTTGAGAGGTCGATGATGCTTAGGCGGCGCATTCCGAGAAAGACGTTTTCGCCGACCCACGTCCCGCATTCATCGGGGCCGCGATGGAACAGCCGGTCCGTCGCCAGGCGGGCTCGCCGTTCGTCGATGGACCGTGGTCCGATTTCACCGTAAATGCCGCACATGGGTTGTTACTTGTTGATGTTGTAAATGCCGAATTCCTCGCGGATGCCCGCAGTTAGGAAAGCCGGTCGATACTTCGCCACTTTGCGGATCAGGCCGAAAACCTCCCCGCTGAAAAGCCGGTTCAATAGGGTTCCGTTAATGTGCTGCCGGGTTTCAGGGGACATGTAGATATTGTCACCGTTTTCCATGCTGTAAACCGCCCCCGCAAAGGGTAGGGGAGCCAGGGAAGTGCCGGGCGGTGGCTCGTCGAAGCTATGATTGTAGTAATCCGGGTTCGCAAAGACGGTGTGAGTCAGCCCGAAGGCGACAATGAGCGAAGTCCCGCAGATGTGGTGAAAGTTCCTGACGTTGCACAACAGAAAGCTCCCGCCTTCGCGATACATGAAGCCCGTATTGAAAAACCAGCCATCGCTGTGTGGGTGATCGGACACCCATGCGGCGAGGCGTGAACTGACGCAGTCATCCGCATCGACGATCATGGCATGTGTCGGTTCGTAGCGCGTCGCATAGTCGAGGCCAGTCCGAATCTTGCGGGCCTTGTCGGCGTTCTTGCGGGCAATGTCCCGGCTGAATCCGTATTCGTAGCCGCGCAAGGCAGGCTCGCCGGGATCTGGCACGGGTGGTGGAAAGTCCACTTCGAGATAGTCCACGTTTGGGTGGGTGAATCGGATTTCCGGCTTCTCGTTGCACACGACCACGACACGAAAACGCGGGGAAGTCTGCTGACAGATGGAGCGAAGACAGCGCTCCAGCAGGCGGTTTGACAGAGGCCATGAGCGGGAAAGCTTCGCGCTCTTCACTGGCACAATGAAGACCAGCATGGAGGCCGCGGAGTTCGTCGTTTGCGCGTAGAGATCGTCGGTATCCTTCCACATGCGTTCGAGGGTAAAGCGCTGAAGGACTCTGCGGCGACCGGCTTCTCCCATGCGTGTGCGCAGCGTGCTGTCACTGAGCGTGTGGAAGGCGTTGGCGAGTTCCTGCGGTTTGCCGGGTTCGATCGTCAGGCCGGTTTCGCCCTCGGCGACTACTTCGGGAATGGCGCCGACGCGGGTGGCTGCGACTGCCACGCCAGCAGCCATCGCTTCGAGCAGGACGAGGCCCAATCCTTCGTAGAGCGAGGTGAGAGCGAGGATGTCGAACTTAGCCATAACCACGGCGATGTCGTCGCGAAACCCAGCCCACTGCACGCGCGCCTGGATGCCGAGTTCGTCGGCGATGCGATGCAAAGCGCCCATGAGCGGACCCTCGCCGACAATGACCAGTCGCGCGTTCGCCGACACGGCGGCAAACAAGGCGAATCCGCGGAGCAGGGTGCCGATGTCTTTTTGCGGGACGAGTCTGCCGACGAAACCGATCACGAGTTCGTCGGGCGATTTGCGTTCCTGGTGGTTGAAGGGAGTGGCATCGATTCCGTAGTAGATGGTCCGGAGTTTTTCCGCTGGAATCCCGGACTCGGGACCGGCCATGAAGCGCTTCACGGCGTCCGAAATAGCGATGACCCATTCGGCCCTGCGCGCGACCCATCTGCACAGAACGCCCTGGCCTGGGCCGTTGTAGAACGGGGCTTCATTGTGCTTTGAAACGACCAGCGGCAGTGACGTTCTGGCAATGCCAATCAGCGCGAGTCTTGAATAGAGTTCCGCCGGAGGCAGGTGTGCGTGGAGGAGATCGAAGCGCGCGCTTTTCAGCATACGGCGCAGCCCCATGAATGGCCTTGGGTCGCCGTAGAATAGGAATCCGAGACGGTGAACTTTGGCACCGAGTTCCTCGAGGCGCGCTGTCCAGTAGCCGCTGCCGCGAAAGTAGGCCACCGTGACGTCCATGCCGGATGCGCACTGATGCCGCACTAACTCCACGAGATGACTCTCAGCGCCGCCGCGATTGAGCCCGGTGATGACGTGAAGCACTTTCATACGGTTACGAGTTGCGGCACTCCGCGCGGTATCTGCCGAGGGTTGGTTTCTTCCGCCGACAGTTTTTGAATCGCGACGGCGATGCCGAGTGTGATCCACAAAAACCGGGCGACGAATGACGAAGGGATCAGCCACACGGCGGCAAGGTTTCCAAAAATCTGCGCGAGCAGCCAGAGGAACGCACCAAGGTAGAAGGTGCTGAGAAAAGGATCGTCGGTGCGCTTTGCCACACCGAGCAGGACACGGGCGGTAAAGAATAGGAGCGCGGCGGTGGCAATGAAACCCAGCAACCCGCCATCCGTCAGGGTTTGGAAAAATTGGTTGTTGGCGTTGGCGGTGCCACCGTCCTGATGGGAGAGGTTGAAGTAGTGTTCGCCGCCGTAGTGCGGGAGCGCATCCTGATAACCCATGTATCCGACTCCAAGCAGCGGATTGTCGGCCAGCATGGCTCCGGCGAGTTTTGCATTGGCGAGGCGCTGTCCGCCGCTGGTCACGTAGCTGCCGGTGGTGAAGCGATCGAGCAGCGTTTTCGCGAATGGATTTGCCAGCACGGTGACGCCAATCAAGGCTGCCAGCGCGACGATGGGGATGAGCCAGAGCTGGCGCAGCGAGCGGGCGCGCACTTCCGGAAAGCGCAATCCGACCGCAAAGAAAAGCAGGGTGCTCACGCCTGCGGCAAAGATCGCACCGAAGCCCGCGGTGAGGACGATGCCGCCGAGGAAAGCGCCTGCGCCGATGACATTCGCGAAGCAAAGCGAAACCAGGTAGCCGAGCAGCAGGACGAAGCCGACGGAATCGCCGACCGGCCCGAAGTAACGCAATTCGCCGCGCTCGATGCCTTGTACTTCGCCGATGATGATGCCGTATCGCGCACCGAAAAAATTGACGAACTGAATCGCCGCCATGACGACGAGTGTGCCGATCAAAATCTTGATGCATTGCCGCGCCTGCGGCAGCGATTTGATCGCGCACGCGGTCACCGGGACAAGCGCGATTTCGGAGGCGAGCCGGGCTTCCGAGGTGAGGCAGCGCAGGAGATGGCCCTGTCCGAATTTCACCGCGGCGAAGAGGGTCGCGAGAAAATTGACCGCGAGGAAAACCATGACGGCGGCATAGAGCGGACGGTCGGCGGTGAGTTCCCGTTTCAATGCGACGCCGAACGCCCAGCGCAACAGGAGGGCCACGAAGACGAGGTCCACCGGAGTCACGTCCACCGGGCCGGCCTGGAAGATCGCGAGATTCGGCGCGAGCAGTGCGTACTGGCTCATCCAAAAGGCCGGCAGGATGGCGACGACGTAGCTGATCGGCAGCACCGAGCAGATCGCGGCGAGGATGCAGAAGAATTCGCTCATGCGTTTTGCGGCAGCAGCCGGGTGAAGATTTTGAGCCGGCTGCCGATGATGCGGTGCGCGAGGCGCAGCGTGTCTTCGTCGCGGAAAATGAGCAGCCGCATTCCGAGATAAAAGATGGTGCTAAAGATGAGCAATTGCGCCGCGGCACTGGCGACGGCGGGCAGGGGAATCATCGTGCTCCAAAGATATGCGGCGGCGCAGGAAGCGAGGCCGATCGCGGCGGCTTGCAGCGGGATGCGGTATGGCTGCGCGGGGACGAGCTGGCGCAAAAGGATGAGATTGATCGCGGCGACCGCGCAGCGTGCGGCGCCGACTGCCATCAACAAAATCTCAACCGGCTGCCGCCACACCAGCGCGAGGGTGCCGAGCGTGACGACGACTTGCAGCACGTTCACTTTCACGAGCGCGCGGTAGCGGCCATTGCGCATGAGCGCGGGCGAGCAGCTCCCGCGAATCCAGTTTTCAAACGCGGTGGGAACGAGCAGCAGCGCCGCGAGCCACGCCGCCGAGCGATAGTCGCCGCCATAGACGGACGGGACGAACCACGGCAGGAGCAGCAGCGCCGCGCCGACGCTGAAGCAGTAAAGCAGGCTGGAAAATTTCACCACGCGCCCGACCGCGAGCGCCTGCGCTTCCGGCGCATCGCTCGTGTGGCTGAGATAGGGCGCGACGAGATTTCCCATCGGCATCACGGTGAGGCCGACGATTTTCCCGACGAGATCCACCGCGAGCGTGAGGAAGGCGATGGTCGTCGCGGGATGATTTGGCGCGAGCAGCAGCAGCAGGACCGTGCCGCTGCCGAGCATCGCGCAGGCTTTGTCGAAAATCGTGAGCATGCCAAAACCCTGCGCGCGATTGACGAAGCGCGGTTCGAGCGGCGCGCGTTCGGCGCGGATCAAGCGCCAGAGCCGACGATGGACGAGCACGGCTTCCAGCGCGGAGAGCACGAACAATCCCGCGACGATGTGCGCGAGATTTCCGCCGGCGAGGGCGATGCCGGCCAGCGCGGCGGAGCGGGCGATTTGGAAACCTTGCTGAAGCAGCAGTGCCGTCCGCGTTTCAAACAGCGCGGTCAATCCGTAGTGCGCGAGCAGGCGGACGAGCGTGGCGGTGACGATGGCGGCGATGGCGGCGAAAATCCACGGCTGCGCATTGAGCCGGTCGAATTGCGTGTGGCTCGCGTAGAGCGGGCCAAAGGCGATGAGGGTGATCGTGCAGAGCGCGGCGGCGAGCCAGCGACGGGTCTGCATCTTGCGGTAAAATGTGCCGCGCGCGTGCTGCCGCGCGGCGTCGGCGAGGTAGCGCGTGAGGCCGCTGTTCGCGCCGGCTTCGAAGACGAGCGTCGTGAGGCCGATGATCGCAATGACCGCGCCGTATTCTGCGTAAAGCGTGGCGGGCATCGTGCGCACGAGCACGACCGATGCGGCGAAGGAAAGCAGCAGGCCGACGACGTTCAGCCACCAATTCGCGCGCAGCGCCGAGATGATTTTTTGCGATGTGATCATGGCTGCGCGGCGATCGCGGGCATCGTGACTGGCGGATCGTGCGGAGGCGGGAGGAGTTCGCCGAGTTCGGCGAGGATGCGCTCGGCGAGTCGCGGCAGCGAGTGCAGGCGCTCGACTTGGGAGCGGAGGTAAAGGCCGATCATGGCGCGCTCGGCGGGAGTTTTTTCGAGCAGCGCGTTGAGCTTTGCGGCGAGATCCGCGGGATCGCCGCCGTGGAAAAGCAACGCGGCGTGGTGCTCGCCGAGGGTCTCGCGAAAATCGTCGTTCGCGACGAGGCAGGGCCGCCCGCAGCTCATCGCCTCCCACGCGACTTTGTCGCCAAAGCCCGCGGGAGTGAGATTCACATGCACCGCGCAGTGTTGATAGTGCGCGGGCAGCTCGGCGGGCGGCACTGGTTTGGCAAAGGTGACTTTCTCGTCGAGGCGCAGTTCGGTGATGAGCGCGCGCAGCTCCGCGGCGTACACTTCGTCTTCCACGCCGACGACCGCGCCGAGGATGACGACGCGCACCGGACGCGACATCAGCGCAGTCGCGCGCAGCAGGGCGGCGTGATTTTTCACCCGCGAAATCCGACCGGCGCAGAGGATGAGCCCGTCTTCGGCAATCGATGGATCGGCGGCGGTGAAGCGCGTGGTGTCGATGCCCTGGCCGATGACGGAGAGTTTGTTTTTCCGGTACGGATAAGCGCCTGGCAGGCTGGTCACCATGCGGTTGGAGAAGAAGTGGCCGAGCTTCAGCGACGTGCTGAGTTGCGGATGCGCGAACCAGGTGATGAGCGGGATTCGCTTCATGCGCAGGACGGGGCCGGCCAGGACAGAAAAAATCTGGATCATGTGCGAGAAGCAGCCGTCGATGCGGCGCGAGCGCAGGATGCTAAATAGAATGCGGTAGAATTCAATCGCGCGGCGCGGTTCGGACCAGCCGTGTTCCGAGCCAACGGAATGGACGCGGACATTTGCCGGAACGTCGATCTCGCCCGCGCGCATCGTGATGACGTCGATCGACTCGACGCGCCGCGCGAGTTCGCGAATCCACTGCGTGGTGAAACCGAGCACGGGATGTTTCACATCGGTGACGAGATTGAAGAGGAGCAGTCGTTTTGGAAATGCCGCGGGCTGATCGACTCGCGCGACGCGCCGCCAGATCGCGGCTTGCGCGGGCGCGTTCGTGGCTGGGTCGAGCAGCGGGCGGATGTGTGCGCGGGCGGCGTTTCCCATGCGGCTGCGCAGTTCCGGCGATGCGATGAGCGACGCGAGTTTTTCGGCGAAGGCTTCGGTCGCGCGCACCGGGACGATGTATCCGGTGGTGCCGTCCACGATCGCTTCATCGGCGCCGCTGACGCCAGTGGTGACGATCGGCAGCGCGGCGGCGGCGGCTTCCATGAGGACGCGGGGGAAGCCTTCGAAGTCGGACGTGAGGACAAAAATATCGGCATCGGCGAATGCGCCAGCGATTTGTTCGCGGGTCATCTGGCCGCGAAATTTCACGATGTCCCGCCAGCCCTCGCGCGCGACCGTCGCTTGCAGTGAATCCGCGCCCGGGCCTTCGCCGACGAGTGTGAGTTCAAATGGCGACGCACCGCGCGCGCGGAGGATTTTCACGACTTCCATCAGCATCCCAAGATTCTTTTGCGCGGCGAAACGTCCGGCGAAAAGCAGCCGGGCGGGCGTGTGTGGTGCGCGTTCGATTTGGAGGAACGCTTCGAGATTCATCGGGACGACCGGCTTCACCGCAACGCGCTCGGGAGAGACTCCGGCGGCGATCAGGCGGCGCGCGGTGAGCTGGCCATCGACCTGGATGCCGCGGCACTGGCGGATGATCCAGCGCGATACCGGCGCGAGCAGCCGATACGACCAATGGCTCGCGAGCCAGTGCGGGTCGTACACATTCGGGCCGTAAATGCAGACGTTGACCGGCAGGTGGAAGATTTTTCCGAGCACGACCGCGACCATGCCGGTGATGAGCGGGTCCTGCGCCTGGATGAGGCTGATGCGGCGTTCGCGGAGGATTTTCGCGCCGATCCAAAACATCCGCCACAGGCTGTGCAGCGGGCCGATGCCATCGGTCGGAATCGCCTCGACGTGCGGTGCGAGGTGGCGCGGTTTGAGGCCGTGGCGTTTGTAGGAATTGGCGACGACGATGTATTCGTCGAGGTGCGCCGCGTAGCCGATCATGCGCTGGAAATCCTCGGCGTTTTCGCCGTCCCAAAGACCGCGCGTGTAGCCAAATGAGAGCACCGAAATGCCTTTCATCGCGTCACCTCCGGAGCGGGCGCGCGTGCGACAACGTCGCGAAATGTGGCGGCGGTGGCATCGACCATCGTCTCGAAATCGAAGTGCGCGGCAATGCGCGCGGCGGCTGTGGCAGCGAGTCTCTGTCCCAGCGCGGGCTCGTGCCAAAGTCGTCGGATCGCGCCCGCCAGCGCGGCGTCATCGCCGATCGGAATGAGCAGGCCGGTCACGTCATTTTCCACGACCTCGCCAGTGCCGCCGGCATTGGTCGCGATGACGGGGAGGCCCGCGGCCATCGCTTCGAGGACGACGTGCGGCAGGCCTTCGTAAGTCGAATTCAGCACAAATGCATCCGCCTGGCGCATGGATTGGCGGGCTTGGGCGGCGGCGAGGAGCCCGGTGAAAACGACGCGATCCTGGACGCCTAGCGTGCTGGCGAGTGCGGCGAGTTCTTTTCGCAATGCACCATCGCCGACGATGACGAGGCGCGTGCCGGGGAGCTGTGGCAGGCAGCGCACGATGGCATCGACGCCTTTCCACGGCACGAGGCGGCAGACGGTGAGCAGCGTGTGTCCCTCCCACTCGGGGAAGGGCGGCGGCGTGTCGGGCGATTCCGCGAGCGGTGGAGCGGCGTTGTAGATGACGCGGATTTTTTGCGGGTCCAAATTCCAGCCGGTCAAAATCCGGCGCAGATATTGGCTCGGCACGATGATCTGGCGCGCCCAGCGGAGCGGGAAGGTGCGGATGAAATCGAGGAGGCGAAGCGCGCGGGTTTTATGCGTGGTCTGATATTCATCGATCGTGCCGCGGAACCAGCCGCGCCCGACCGCGCGTTCCCACGCATAGTCGCCGACGATTTTGTGAACCACAGAACGGCCCGCGAGCATCGCCGCGATGGCGGACTCGGCGCCGAGGCCATTCACGAAGACGAGCGCGGTGACCCGGGCCTCGCGCCAGATCGTGAAGACCGTCTTGAGGATGCGCAGCGGCCAGAAGATCCCGCGGCGGATGCGAATTACCGTGAAGGCTCGCGCGGCATCATCGTGGTCGAGCCGGTCGCTGAGGCAGATCACTTTCACGGCGTGTCCGCGCGCGGTGAGCGCGGCGGCCATCCGCGGCACGTAGCTCGCCGGTCCGCCGTGATCGGGCGGGAAGATGCCGGTGACGAAAAGGATATTCACCGGCGAAAACCTCCGGCGATTTGCCAGGCGACGATCAGCGCCCCGCTGGCGGCGGGAATCCCCAAACGATGTCGCGATTTCACGCGGTCTTGCGGGTGGGCGCGCGATCCGCGCTGGCTCCGTACACCTCGTCATTGCCGTAGCCGGGCGAGTGGTAGTGGTAGTAAAAACCGCCGCTGCGAGTCGGCAGCCCATTCAGGATGAAGCCGACGACGTTCCCGCCACTTTCGCGCACTTTTTCAAGGGCACGCTTTACCGCACCAGCCGGAGTCCGCGAGGCATGGACGACGAGGCAGACAGCCTCGGCGTGGGGCGCGATGAGCAGCGTTTCGCTGACGGCGTGGACGGGCGCGGTGTCGATGACGACGCGGTCGAAACGCGTGAGCGCGGAGGCGATCAGCTTTGCCAAATCCGCGCGGCCGAGCAGTTCCGCAGGCAGGCTGACGCGCGAGCCGGCGGGGAGGACTGAGAGATTTTCGACGTCGGTGGAATAGGTCGCCGCGCTGAGGTCCGCGTGTCCGCCGAGGAGGTCGCCGAGGCCGGGTGTGCGCTCTTTTCCCAGGAACGCCGCGCCGACGCTCGGGAGGCGGAGGTCGGCGTCGATGAGCAGGGTCTTGTGGCCCTGAAGCGCGAGCGCGACGGCGTAATTGCAGGCGCAAAAGCTCTTGCCCTCGCCGGGCACTGCGCTGGTGAAAAGGACGCTGCGATAGCCGCCGGCGCGTCCGGTGAAAAGGAGCGCGGTGCGGAGGGTGCGGAAGGCTTCGGTGATGGCCGATTGCGGCTGATCGACGAGGACGCGCCGGACCCGATCGAGCGGTTGCTTGGAGCGGGTTGGGATTGCGCTCAGCGAGCGCAGCCCGAGCCCGGCCTCGGCTTGATCCACGGTTTTGAAAGTGTCATCCAGCAGATGCAGGCCAAGCGCGAGGGAAAGCCCGATGGCGAGCCCGGTGCAAAGGCTGACGAGGAGGATCGCGGCTTTGTTGGGCCGCGCGGGTCTGTCCGGCAATGCGGCCGGCGACGCCACGCTGAGCGAGTATCGGGAGACGCCTTGCGAGACATCGGTCGCCTTCATCCGGGCGAGGACGGAGTCGTACAGCACGCGGTCGGATTCCACTTCCCGCTGGAGTTCCTGATAGGGAATGGCGATCGCGCTGAGTTCGAGGGCGAGCGTTTGCTGGGTGCCGAGCGCGCGTTCGAGGCTTTGCTCAGTCGCGCCAGCGGCCTCGTGCGCGGTGTGCAATTGGATCGCGGCCTTCTGGATTGCCCGGACGAGTTCGATCTTCAATTCCGCGACGCTGCTCGCCGCCTGCATGTAGCGCGGATGCTCTTCCTTGTAGCGCTGGCGCAGCCCCGCCATCTCCGCTTCGCGCTCGCCGATCGTCTTTTTCAACTCCTGCACGGCGCCACTTTCCGCGATGCTGGTGAGCGCGAGCAGATTCTCGGGCGGCTCATTGGCCAGTTGATCGAGCTGCGCGATGTCCGCGGCAAGTTTCAGGCGCTGTGCCTTCGCCGTCGTCACCTTGGCGTTCAGTTCCTTCAGGCGTTCGCCAATGATGTTCTGCTTCTCCTCCAGCGATACCGCCTGGTGTTTCTCGCGATAGTCCTGCAAGGCGCGTTCGGATTTTGCGACGGCGGCTTTCAGGCGTTCGGCCTCGCCCTTCAAGAAAACGTTCGCGGATTGTGAAACCTTCGCCGCACTCTCCGAGCTGACGCTCATGAACGCCTCGACCGTCAGCCGCGCCAACTTTTGCGCCATCGCGGGAGAACGATCTCCGACCGTGATGTCGATGAGTTGCGTTCCGCCCCGGACTTTGCAGGAAATGCGACCCTTCAGCGCGCCGCGCAGGGCCGCCTCGCCAGCCGGACGCGGCACGTCGGCGAGAAAATCGGGATCATTCACCAATTCGGGATCCGCGAGCAGCGCGGCGATCAGCGGCGGGCTGACGAGCTTTTGCTCGATGGTTTTGAGCAGTTCCTCGCTCGTTTTTTCCTCGTTGCGGCCATCCGGTTTGATCCGCTTTTGTTGCTCGCTATCGACTTCGATGGTCGTCGTGGATTCATAAATCCGCGGGGCTTTCGAGAGGTATGCAAAACCCGCGCCGATGCATAAAGCGGTGATCGCGAGGATCATCCATAGCCTTTCCATGACGAGCCGGAAAAACATCCGGGCGTCGGCGGGCAGCACTGTGGATTTCTGGATAGTGGAGTCGGGCATCAGGATTTTCTAAAAGAGTCGTTCGCCGATGGTGATGATGTCGCCGCCTTCGATCAGGAACGGCGCGATCGCGGCGTCGGATGCCATGCGCTTGCCGTCGAGCTTGAACACTTGATTTCCGGGGTGCCGTTTCACGGTGATCCGCGCGGGATTTGCGAGGCGGGTGTAACCGCCGGCGACGCCGACGACCTGCACCAGACTCAGCGAGCCGCGATCGGGAAAGCGATACGTCCCGGGCCGCTGCACCTGCCCGAGCACGGTGAAAAGCCGACGGTTCATCTCGACCAACGAGATGCTGACCTGCGGATTCACGAGGAAGCGCAAGGCGAGCCGGTCGCGAATGAGCGCGCTCGCCTTTTGCACCGTGAGCCCGCCAAGGCTCACCTCGCCGATCAGCGGGAAGGCGATCTTCCCATCCTCGGCGATCCGCACCGAGGTATCGAGTTCAGGTTCATTGAAGACCCGGATTTGGATCGATTCGTTTGCGGCGAGGATGTGATTTGGCGAGGTCGCCGATTTTTCACCCGGCACAGCGCGCGCGGATGGCGGCTCCTCGCCGTGCGCGAGGGCGGCTCCTGCGAGCAGGGCCACGGACAAAAAAACCATAAATTTACCGAGAGCCATGATTGTAGATAGGTTGAATATCGAAAAAGCATCTTAGTAATAGAGATTCACCTGAAAAACAATCTGATTATTATCGAAACTGGAAGATTCTCGATTTGAGTCGTTGCTCCTGAATTCATACGTCAGTCCCGCATTCGCTCTTTCGGCGACATTCCAGAGAATCCCCGGACGCACGAAATAGTAGTCGTCCTGCCGGTCCTCCTCGCCCGCCAGGCCGGAGTAGTCCGACTGCTGATACCCACCGTGGAGGTGAACATGGACACCGGCTCTGATCGCGCGTTGGAAACTCGCCGTCACTCCGATCCGATCATAGCTTTCCTCCGGGCGAAATTCCGAAGTCTCGACCGAACGAAATGCCTCCACCGAGACGCGCGTTCCGGCGGAGGGTTCGTAGGTGGCGGCGATATTGAAAATCGGATTCACGCGATCTCCGGAGAGCCCGTCCGACTGGCGAAATTCCACCCCGCCGCGCATCTCGACGTTGATCTTCTCGCCGATCTTGGTTGCGGCGCGCGCCAGCACTCGCTGGTAGAATTCGTCTGCTCCGCCATCCACCGCGATTCCCCCCACGGCACCGCCGACGCCGATCCGAACCCGCGGCGTCAACTCATAGGACGCGAAACTCTCCGCATTCCAACCCACGGACTTTACGAAATCCTCGGGATCATTCGCGCGGACATATGCGCTCGTGTCGATCGACGTTTTTTCTGAAACGCGGTAGCTCGCTTCGATCTCGGCGGAGGCCCGTTTCCGGCGGATGCGCGCGCCGATGTCCGTGCTGGTTTCCGATTTCGACTCGTAACGCAGATTGGCTCCCAGCGTCCATTTATCGGCTCGCAGGCGTCCGGCGATGCGCCCGTCCTGATCGAATGCGTTTTGCGAATCCGTCTGGGCGAAACCGAGCAGGATCGCCGTGTAGTCCACCACAAAATAGCTGCCCCGCCCCGCCTCGAACGGAGTCGCGGGTTCCTGCCGGTCGAGAAAGCGATCCGAGTGCCGGTATTCGGAATCCCAAATCCCGATGGTGATCCCGGGAGCCATCGTGAAGATGAAATCCTCCACCCGGTTTTCCCGTTGAATGAAAATGTTGTCGTCGTAAGCCGCGCGCATTTCCAAATGGGGGGCGACCCGCCACCGTCCCGAAGGAACTTCCTGATTGGAAACTTCCGGCCCGAGCGCGCGATTCAGTTCCTCGACCGCATCCCGTTGCTCGGATTGCGAGGCTGGCGCGACGAAAAGCGCATCGCCAATATCGGTAAAATCCGTCAGCACGACGGTCGGTTCTTCCGCTCGTTCCACGTTTTCCGCGAATGTGGAAAACCCGGGCAGAAGCAGGGCCGCGCTCGCGAGAGCGAAACGTCGTGCCAAAATTGTTCGAAGAGGTCGCAGCATCTCGCAGAATTCTTTGCGGTGCGGACAGGAAGGCACGGCGGGCGGAGTATGGTCGGCCCGATTGCCATGTCAATGCGGAGGACGAGTCGGCTCGCGGTGTGGCCGTGAAACTCACCCCGGGAGGATCCGCATCGCCACGAGGCGTGCAAATGCCGCGAGCGTATTGGCATCGCGCACCTCGCCCGAGGCAATCATTTCGCGCAGTGCTTCGTGGCTGAACGCGCGGCATTCCGTGATGGCCTCGTGGGCATCCAGATCCTGGCCGTGCGCGTGGGGAATGACGGGGCGCGCCAGGTAAATGTGACAGTGTTCATCGGTAAATCCGCTGCTCGGGAAATAGTGGCCGAGGCTTTGGAGATCACCGCCGGGGGCGAGTTCGTAGCCGGTTTCCTCGCGGAGTTCGCGCAGGCAGGTGGCGCGGATGGCGTCGGGCTCCGCCAAATCATCGATCTGGCCGGCGGGAAACTCCCAGATCGTCGCGCGGATGGGCACGCGCTCCTGGCGGATCAAAAGCAGCGCACCATCCGCGGTCACCGGCACGATGACGACCGCGCTTTTGCGATGGCAAACCGTCCACACGAACGGCTCCGAACGCGTCGGCGATGTGACCGTGGGGCGATGGATTTCGAGGTGCGGATTGGCGAACAGGATTTCGTCGCCAAGCGTTTTCCAGCCCGGTTCCGCTTTGATGAAATGATGAAAACTCATTCGCCGCGTTCGAGCGCCAGCAAATTTTCCTTTCGCGAAAGGCCCGCGCTGTATCCGCCAAGCGTCCCATCCGCGGCGATCACGCGATGGCAAGGAATGAGGATGCACACCGGATTCGCGCCGTTCGCACCCCCGACTGCGCGGCTCGCTTTCGGATTTCCGACGCGGCGGGCGAGTTCGATGTAAGAGATCGTTTCGCCGTAGGGGATGCGCGCCAGTTCCCGCCAAACCCGGAGGCGAAACGGCGTTCCCGACAGATCGAGCGCCACGCTGAACTTGCGCAATTTCCCGTCAAAGTAGCGATCAAGTTCGGCGCGCAGTTTTTTCAAATGCGGGTTCGCGCTCGCGCGGGCGGTGGATCGATCAACGAACGTCAGTTCGGAAATTCCGCGCGCCGTCGCCGTGGCGCGAATCTGGCCAAGAGAACTTGGAAATTCAGCAATGTCAGCGTCAGTTTTCATGCGGAAAACCTACCGCGAAGATCGCGCTTCCCGCGAGTCACAAATCGCGCGGCGACGCAATCAACGCGAAAACTTTTCGCTGGCCAGCCGCCGCACCCCGTTTGAAAGTCCCCGCCCATGCCCGCAGAAGCACACATCTCAACCACCTGGAAGCGACAGAAACTTCTTGTCGGCATTTTCGTCATTGCCTTCGGGTGCTGGTTCCTTTTCGACGGCTTCATAACCTGGCCGAAAAGCAACGTGCGCTGGGACGCTTACGAAAAGCACAAGGTCGAGGAACGGCTCACGGAGTGGCCGGACTACGCGGCAGCCCAGGGTTGGGTCGAGGAACCGCCGCACAAACGGTATGAACGCAAGGATATGATCGGGCAGTTCGTCTGCGGGTCCGTCCTCTGCGTGCTCGGTGGCATCGTGCTCATCTATTGGTTCACGCAGATTCGTCGGACGGTTCGCACCGATGGGGAAGCCGTTTACACCGCCGCCGGGACGCGCGTGCCGTTTTCCGCGATTACTGGTATCGGGCTGAAGCAATGGGATTCCAAAGGGATCGCGCGGATCCGGTACGAGATCGACGGGCGGCGCGGCGAGTTCGTGGTGGATGACTACAAGTTCGACACGGAGCCGTCGCGGACGATCCTCAGCGAGATCAAGGAAAAGCTCGTCGCGAAAACGGGTGACACCGACGCGGTAAAACCGGCGTAGTTACTTCCGCAGGAAGACGAACAGGCCGCGTTTGTTTCCCACCAGCACGTCCGGCTTTTTGTCGCCGTTCATGTCGCCAGCCATGACTTGCGTGCCGACTCCCGAGGCATCGTCGATTTGGTGCGCGACGTAGCTCGCAGTCCTGCCTTCGCGCTTCAGTTCAAACCAGTAAAGCACCGGCGTTCCATTCGGATCGGGATCACCCGCGGGGCCGTGCGCCCAAAACCGTTTGCCGGTCACGATGTCCTTCAAGCCATCGCCGTTCATGTCCACGAGATCGAGCGCGTGGAGCTGGGAAAATGCGACGCCCTGTGGATTCTGATCGGGCTTCTCGCCGATGATCTGATGCTTCGTCCAGCCGACGGCCCCGCCCTCATTTGTCTGCTCGAACCACGCGAGTCCGTAACCATGCGCGGCGAGGCTCGTGATGACATCGTTTTTCCCGTCGCCATTCACGTCGTAGGCGAACATCTGCGCGCCACCGCCGCCAAAAAGCGCGTCGTGTTTTTTCCACACCGGATCGCCCGCGAGCGAGGCGGGCTGCTCCCACCAGCCGTCCTTTTCCAGGATGTCCATCTTCCCGTCCCCGTTCACGTCGCCCACGCCGATGCCGTGGGTGAAGCGCTGCCACGCGCCCTTCGGCGAGATGTTGTGCCACTTGAATTTTTCACCCGGATTCTTCGGATCGAATTCCGCGTAGCCAAAATAGCCGCCCGAGTTGCAGACGATCTCCGGCCTGCCGTCGCCGGTGATGTCCGCGAAAGTCGGCGATTCGTTGTCAGTCACATCCAGCGCGACGTGCTGAGTCCACGCGCCGCCCTTTTCCTTCGGGTTTTCGTACCACCAGCTTTGTTCGCCGGGAAATCCGAGAATCAAAATGTCCGTCCAGCCGTCCGCGTTGAAATCGTGGGTGTAAGCCAGAAAGTTTTTCGAGTAATCGTTCTCATTGCTCAACGCTCCCTTGAAGCCAGGAATCTTCTCCTCGGTCCCATCCGGCTTCTTGATTGTCGAAGTCTTTGAGTCATCGGAATAGGTGTGCGACTCCGTGAACGCAGGCCCTTCCCACCAATGCGGTCCGTAAACGACGTCCATTTTCCCGTCCTTGTTGAAATCGCCAAACACCGCGCCCTCCGCCCAAAAATGTTTCGAGATGTGCTGTCGGCTAAATTCGCCGGATGGAACCGGCGATGGCTCGGCGTGAATGGTCGCGACTGACGCGAGGAGGATGAATGGGTGAAGGTTTTTCATGGGTTGAACCAGTTAATTGCGGATGGGTCCGGTTGTTAGGCGGGTCGGCCTTCAAAGTCCACGCTGGACTGGCAGGACAACCCAGCTATCGCGCGCGTTGCTTGAGTTGCTTCGCGGGATCCCATCCGGCAGGCGCGGGCTGCCCGACGCTGGCCCATGCCATCCCGCGTTTCACCCAATCCTTCCGCCACGCGGCAGGCGAGCGCCCGTCATCGTCTTCCGTGACGCCTGGCTGGAAGCCGCAGCTCGGACAAATCTCGTAGGACCCACCGCCCGACTTGGTGCGCGGAGCTTCTTTCAAATGCGGCCAGTGGCAGGCAGGGCAGACGTGTTTCATGGCGAAATCAAGGCTTCGGAACGGCGATGGCTCGACCTGGCTGGCGCGAGAAGTAATCGCGACTGTTTGGTTTGAAGTAAGTCTTGGTCGTGCCATCCGAATTGTATGCCGCGAAGGCTCCCGACTTTGGATCGAACACCCGCCGCGTCCCGTCATCGTCCACTTTCACGAGCAGCCCGCCTTGCTTCGATCGCTCCCCTAACTGCCACGCCATCCGCGCGTATTCATCCGCATCCTTCGCGCGAAAATCCGCGCCGTGCCGCGCGAAATGATCGGCCAGCGACGCCATGTTTCCCCAGGTTTCGCGCGTGGGTGGCGTGGCTTGCGGCGCGAAGATTTTCGCCAGCACCGACTTCGACCGGGGCGCGACGGGCGGGCTGGTGGCCGGTGAAGACGACGGCGCGGAAGCAGCGGTCGCCGCTGAGGCCGACGCGACGAATTCTCCCGTCGCCAGTTTCTTGCGAGCGGTGCCGACGGCGAAAAAATAGCGGGCTCCGGGCTTCAATCCCGTGAGCGTCACTTCATGGGCCGCCGTCACTCCACCTTCGGCGCGTTCGGTGAGTTGATCGGGCGCGAGGCCATAGCTCACGCGCGTCCCGGTTTCGACATCGGTCTTCCATGAAACGACCGCCGACTTCTCCGACACCACCGTGATTTTCGGCACACCCACCAACTCCGCGGCGAACGCGGGAATGGTCAGGATGAAGCTCGCGAGAAGGATCAGGAGGCGATGGGACATGCAGTTTGTTAGGGCGTGGGGCGGACGGTGACGAGGACGCTGTCGAGTTCCGGATAGGTGTCGTAGGCTTGGAAAAAGAGCGATTTGAAAACCGTGTTGCCGAACAGATGCGTGGCGATGCTCAGGTTCATGACGGCGGGTCCGAGTTGCGGTTCATCCCGCAGCGTGAAGGGCTGCCAAAGCCCGGCGGTGCGATTCCAGATGGCGGGGGTGACGGTGACGCTGTCGCCGCCAGCCCAGTGGACGATCATGCAGAATTTCTCGACGACTTGCGGATTCGGAAACGTGGCGAACGGCGGCTCCACAAATAAATTTGGATCGTTGGGAAGCTGCCAGCCTGGGTCGCAATACAACACGCCCCACGTGCCAGGCCGGACATTTAGCGCGACGCGCGCCGGCTCGGGATAGGTGAGCACGGGGACGTCGGTGAAGTTCAAATACATGTAGAACTTGCTCTCCTCCGGCCCTGCGGCGGCGACGCTTTTGAATCCCCAATAGACGACGATATCGCCGTCGCGCACGTCTGGCGGGTCATCGAAAAAATAGGTGATCTGTGCCCAGTTTTCGCCGGGAGGCGAAGAGATGAATCCGTTTTGCGCCACCATGCGATCTGACTGAAAACGCGACCCGTGTGTGAAGCTCTCGGCAAAGATAGGCTGATCCGCCGGGTCGAGCGAAAACTCGCCAGTCACTTCGGCGAGCGTGTCCGAATCCGTGCCGCGCCGCCACTCCGCCCAATCCGCGACGCCATCTGCATCCGCGTCATTTTCCTCCACCTCGAGTCGGAAAAAATGATCCGCCAGCACCGGCAATCGCGGGATCGCAATGGTGGAAAGTTGATGATCGAGCGGGCTCAAAAACGTCGAACCTTCCACCGGCGTCCAGCCAGACGCGCCCGGCGTTGACGACGAGAGTATGCGATATTTTTTCGTCCTCTCAGCGACAAAACTGAACACGATGGATTCGCCGACCATCTCCACCTGCGACACTTTCACGCCGTCGTTCGGATCCTTGGGATTGGTGCCCGCGATGGATTCCGCGACATTGGAAATCCCGTCGCCATCCTCGTCCGCAAGCGGCGCAAGGCCCCAGCCGTCGAAGAAATTCTGCCACACATCATTCAGCCCATCCGGGATGCCATCGCCTGGAGCGTTCGTGCCGGTGTCGGTGATCGCATGAATGTCCCCCAATCCAACGCCCAGCAGGACGGCCGATAACGCCCATCGCCGCGCAGTCATCGGAAAGGGAAAATGCGGCATCGCCGGGAAAGTATTGGAGGTCAGTTCCGCGGCAAGGTGAAACCCGAACGACAGTATTTCCCGGATTGCATTGGCGCCGCGATTCGTTCAGGAAGTGCGCATGAAATCCATCCTCCCGTTCGCCCTCGTGACCGCCGTTCTCGCAGTTTCCGCAATGCCAGTGTCCGCGGCGGACGCTCCAAAGCCGCTCGACACCATCGTTGACAAAGCGATGAAGGGTTACAACGACGGCGACGCGAAGGTCTTCTTTGCCGACTACGCGAAACTCCTGGCCGCTGTGGCAACGCCGGCGACTTTCGATGCGCTCTACAAAAATGCCGCGATGAAAGAGTTCGGGAAGTTTGTGTCGAAGAAGCTGGTCGCCGGTCAATCGGTTGTCGAAGGCGAGACGCCACTGCTGGTTTACGAGGCAAAGTTTGAGAAGAATCCGCGCGTCAAACTCGCGGTGAATTTCATGCAGGAAGAGGGCAAGCCAAAGGTGATGCAGGTGACGATCGAGAAATTCCAGTAGCGTTCGACCGAGCCTGCCCGCGCGAAAAAAACGCCGCCGCAAAGGTGTGCCGGGGCTGCTCGAAATCGCGGCTGCATTCGCCCTTGCCGGAGGTGGTTCGTCCCTTACAGTCGCGCCCCGATGTTGTCTGGAATTCCCGATTTTGCGCGCTCCGCCGCGCTCGATTACCTGCGCACGTTTCCGCGTGCGATGGTGCAGCGCGGGGAGGAATATGTCTCGCGCAAGCGGGTGCAAAAGGTGATGCCGTTGAAGGAGCGGATTGGTTTCGTCGCGGAAGTCACGGGCACGCTCGACTACGAAGTGCTCGCGACTTTCGATCAGAAAACTGGCCGGTGGGATTGCGAGTGTGACTGCCCGGTCGGCATCCAGTGCAAGCACTGCTACGCGGCGATGAAGACGATGGTCATCCAAAGCGTGGCGGTCGCCGCCGAGCAATCGGCACCCCCGATGCCGCCTCCGACCGGGCCGCTCGCGGACGCACTCGCGCAGGCTGCGGGCAGAAAGTTGAACGAGGAAGAAAACGAATATCTCCATCGGGTCGGGTCCGTTTTTGCCAAAGCGAAACAGGCTCATGGCATCCTGGTGAATGATTTTTCGACGCTCGGTTTCAAGATTCCCGGATTCCATTGGGATCGCGTCGCCGCGTGGCCGTCGCTGCCGGCAAATGAACTCGAATTCTGGCACTACATCGCGCTTTTCGTCGAAGCGGCGGGCGCGAGCGTGCCGCGCGTGATGCGGCCACTGGAAGTGCCGGATGCGGTGCGCGCGCGCGTGGCAAAGTGGCGGCGCGGACTCGAAGTGGAGCGTTGGAAAAGGCTGCTCTCGCGCCTGCCGGAAGCGGAACCGGAAATGCCGCCGGGCGAATACGATTTGCGGGTGCGCTTTTTTTCGGATGAGGCAGTCGTGGAGGCAAAGCGACCGGGGACGACGGAGTTTGAGCCAATGAAGGCGGCGGCGTTCAAGCAACTGCCGGATGTGCTGACCAGCGCGCTCACGCCCGAGGCAGCGTTGCTGCGCCAGCTTTTGGAGGAGCGCGCGGACTTTGGTTACGCGCCAGCATTGCGGTATCTCGAGCAGACTGCCACCGAAGTGCTTTCGGAAATGCTGCGCGTGCCGTGGCTGGAAAGCCGGCTCATCGGCGAGTCCGGTCGGCCGCTCGCGCGTCCGGCGGAGCCACTGCGCTGGCAGCTCGATCCGGCGGCGGATGAGTCTGGCGACTATCGCCTGCGCCTGGTGCAGCCCGACGGTCAGGGCGCGGAAAATTTCCTGCTCGTCGTGGAAGGCACGCCCACACTTTACCTCACGCGCGACACGCTCTGGCGCGGGCCGCTGCTCGACGCGCACGCGCTCACGCCGGGCGAGGAGGCGCGCATCCCCGCGCCCGCGCTCGAGACCGGACACGGCGTTCGTTTTCTACGAAAGCACGGCGTCGATCTGCCGCCGCGACTCCAGCAGCGCGTGCGCACGGTCGTCGTAAAGCCGCGACTGCGCTGCGAAATCCAGCCGACGTATCCGGGGGCGAAGGAGGAAACCTGCGTCATCCACGTGCTGGCGGAGTCCGAGGATGCGAGTTCGACGTTTGTATTCGTTCGCGACGAGTGGGTCGAGACGAGCCCCGAAAAGGCGAAGAAAGACTCGCTGATTTTCCACGATCGCGCCGCGCTCGCCGGAGTGCCCGCGCTGCTGGAGCCGCTGCGGCTCAAGTGGGATTCCTTCGCGCGGCATTTTCATTTCAAGGTGACGAAAAAGTTCGCCGACGTATTCGGGACATGGCTCGCGGGCCTGCCGCCGGGACTGGCCGTCGAGCTGATGGGCGACCTCGCATCGTTCCAAAGCGCCGCAATATCCGGCTCGGTGCGGCTCGGCGTGGAGGAGGCGGATTTGGATTGGTTCGACCTGCGCGTGGTGCTCGACGTTTCCGACACGCAGCTCACGAAACTGGAGTTGAAGCTGCTGCTCGATGCCGGTGGAAAATGGGTGCGGCTTGGCAACAAAGGCTGGCGCAGGCTGGAGTTCAAGCTCTCCGACGAAGACGACGAACAGCTCTCGCGTCTCGGGCTGAACCCGCGCGATCTTTCCAGCGAACCGCAGCGCATGCACGCGCTGCAACTCGCCGATCCCGCGGCGAAACGCTTCCTGCCGCAGGAGCAATACGAAAGCGTGCAGCGCCGCGCGAGCGAACTGCAAACGCGCGTGACACCCCCGGTCCCCGCTGCGATCCGCGCCGATCTGCGACCGTATCAACTCGAAGGTTTCCACTTCCTCGCCTACCTGAGCACGAACCGTTTCGGCGGCGTGCTCGCCGACGACATGGGCCTTGGAAAAACCGTGCAAACACTGACGTGGCTCGCGTGGCTCCGTGATTCTGGAAACCAGAAAACGCCCTCCCTCGTCGTCTGTCCGAAAAGCGTGGCCGACAACTGGCGCGCCGAGGTCGAGCGCTTCCTGCCGGACTTGCGCGTGCGGGTATGGGGCCGGCTCGACCTCGGGAAACTGCCGAAGGAAACCGCCAGCGCCGATTTGCACGTCATCAACTACGCGCAGCTTCGCAGCCTTGAAAAAGAGATCATCGCGATCCCATTCCTAGCCGTGATTTTGGATGAAGGCCAGTTCATCAAGAACCCCGACTCCACCACGGCCAAGCTCGCGCGCGGTCTGCGCTCCGAGCATCGCCTGATTCTCAGCGGCACGCCGATCGAAAATCGCCTGCTCGATTTGTGGAGCCTCATGGCTTTCGCGATGCCCGGCATCCTCGGTCAGCGCGCCGCATTTGCCCGCACCTACGATGCGAAGGAAGACCCGTTCGCGCGCCGCCGCCTCGCCGCCCGCGTCCGTCCGTTCGTCCTCCGCCGCACGAAAGGCCAGGTCGCCAAGGATCTGCCCGATCGCATCGAGGAGGATCTCTACTGCGAACTCGAGGGCGAACAGAAGACGCTCTACCGCGCCGAACTCAAACGCGCGCAGCAGATGCTCTTGCGCGTGGACACCCAAAAACAGCTCGCGAAAGAACGCTTCCACTTTCTCACCTCGCTCCTGCGCCTCCGCCAAATCTGCTGCCACCCGCGCCTCATCAAGCCCGATTCCAAAGCAGAAAGCGCCAAGCTCGAATCGCTGCTCGACACCCTCGAACCGCTCATCGAGGAAGGCCACAAGGTCCTCGTTTTTTCGCAGTTCGTGGAAATGCTCGGCATCGTCCGCGAGTCGATCGAGGCCCGCGGCTGGCCAATGTTTTACCTCGCGGGCGACACGGAAAATCGCGGCGATCTCGTCAGAGAATTTCAGGCAGCCGAGGGTTCCGCCGTTTTCCTGATCTCGCTGAAAGCAGGCGGCTTTGGGCTGAATCTCACCGCCGCGAGTTACGTCGTGCTTTTCGATCCGTGGTGGAATCCCGCCGTCGAAAACCAGGCGATCGACCGCACGCACCGCATCGGTCAGGTGAACAAAGTCATCGCCTACCGCCTGTTGATCAAAAACAGCATCGAGGAAAAAATCCGCGCCCTGCAAAAGCAAAAGAGCGGCCTCGCGGATGATGTGCTCGGCGAAGAAAAATTCGCGCAAAGCCTGTCACTCGACGACCTGCACTTTCTATTTTCGGAATGATGGGAGGGCGAGCCTCCCGCCGAGCTTTGATCCCAAAAACAGCGATGGAGATTGTCGCGAAGAACGCGGACGACGTGGAAAACGCGGATGAATTTTGTTTCGAGTCCGCCATTCAAGACCCTGTCTTTCCGCGTCCTCCGTGTCCTCGGCGTCTTCCGCGGCAACTCCATCGCGTTTCCAGGTTGATCGGTCTGCTGGGGAATGGCTTGGCGAGAGCCTCGCCTTCCCGTTCGATTTCAAACACTTGCATTGTCGCCAAATCCCGCGATGGTCGCGGCCCTTTCGCGTAGCCAATTGGCGGCGTGGAGCGCTTCTCGAAAGCTTTTTGAATCCGGTGCGGAATCCTTCCTCACCCAAACCATTTGCCCGCCCAGCGCGGCACCGCAGTCGTCTCACTTATGGCAGTTGAACAAGTCATCGAAACCGAAGGTAAAATCACATCCGTCCTCGCCGGCACCATGTTCCGCGTCGAGCTGGCGAACAAGCATCTCGTGCTCGCGCACATCTCGGGAAAAATGCGGAAACGTTTCATCCGCCTCACGACAGGGGATCGAGTGAAATTGGAAATGTCGTCGTACGATCTGAACAAGGCCCGGATCGTTTACCGGCTCGGGTAACGCGGTGGTCAGCGCTGGCAGAGCCAGCCGAGGCGCATCCAGTTGGAGAACCACGCCTGCACTTTCGCGGCGGATTGTTCGGGAAGTTCCTTCGAGTCAGCGAGAGCCTGCGCGCAGGCCGAGTCGAGGGTCTCACCTTCACGCAATGCGACGAGGAGCCGATACGCGGCGGGGTCGAGTCGCTTGTAGTAAACGGAAAGTTCGTGGCGATGGACGGCCATGTGGAGCGGCTTCTTCCGCGGGCGCGCGAGCAGGCGTTTGCGACGGCGCGAACGGGTGGCGGCGACGGCGTTGCTGACGCTGCCGGTTTCGATCGTGGCCTCCTTGAGTTTGCCGAGCAGTTCGTCGATCGGGTGCCACATTTCGATGAGAGTGACGTACGGTTGCACGCCGATCTTGAGCTTGTGCGGCGCTATTTTGGCGATCCGCGCGGGGTCGAGCCGCGGACGCTCTTCGCCATCGAAAGCGACGATGCGCGCCCACTCGACGCGCACCATTTCCAGCGCGAGTTTCTCGTGCGGCGCGATGAGTTGCGGATGCGCGGCGAGGAAGCCTTCGAGCTTTTCCCCGAGATCGCGGAGCGACCACGACATCGACGGACAGCTCTGGATGTAGGCAGTGGCGAGAAGATCGAATTTCCTCTGCCCGACGACCGCGCGGAGCCCGTGAAAGTCTTCGCCAAAATTGCCGAGCAGCCGCCACCAGTATTGCTGATTGTAGATCTGAAGGCGTTGGAAGGAATCGAGCCGGTCGTTCGGCTTGATGATGCGCGCGGCGACTTCGGAGTTATCGCGCTGCATCCCCTCGCCGGGCGTGAGCGGGCGCATGATCGCAGCAGCCATCGCGCGCTGGATGTCGGCGAGCCGGGGCGTGGAGTTTTTCATGTTGATGAACGCCCCGAAACCACGAAGTCGGCAGCGCCAAAGGCGCGATTCATCCCAGCCTGGGGCAACGCCCCAGGAACATCGAAACGAAGTGAGCGAGGGCTGAAAGCCCGGCCCATTGCCGCGACCACGCAAAGATAGGTCGGGCTTTCAGCCCTCAGGTCCTGCGACCGAATTTTCCTGGGGCGTTGCCCTGGGCTGGGATGGTTGCGGGCCTTTGGCCCTCCGTGGCGATGTGCATCACCGGCTTGGCGCAGCAAGGGTGCCGATTCATTGCGGCTGCTACGCGGCGATGGTTTCGGCATGGGGGAGAAAACGATTGGCCTTGAGCGCTTCGCGATGCACGTCATCGAACGATGGGATGCGATCGTCCCATTCCAAAAGCGTCGCCGTGCGGCCAATGCGGCGGATGGCGTGCGCGTACATTTTCCACACGGGATCGAGGACGGGGTGATCGTGGGTATCGAGAATGTAGCGCTCGAACTTGGTGTGGCCGGCGATGTGGATTTGCGCGACGCGATCGGCGGGGACGGCGTCGAGATAGGTGTAGGGATCGAAGCCGTGATTTTTCGCGGAGACGTAAATGTTATTCACGTCGAGCAGGATTCCGCAGTCGGCGCGCTCGACGACTTCATTCAAAAACTCCCACTCGCTCATCTCCGAGGCGTGAAACTCGACGTAGCTACTGACGTTCTCGACGCAGACGGGCAAGCCAACGAAGTCCTGCACTTCGCGAACATTCCGCGCGGTCCACTCCACCGCTTCCCACGTATAAGGCATGGGTAGCAGGTCGTGGGTGTAGCGCCCATCGACGCTGCCCCAGCAGAGATGATCGGAAAGCCACGGCGTGCCGGTGCGTTTCGTGAGCGCCTTGAGTCGCTTCAGGTGATCGCGCTGCGGACGCGCAGCGTTTCCAAAATACATCGAGACGCCGTGCTGGACGACACGGTAATGCTCCAAGATTTGATCCAGCACATGCAGCGGCCGCCCCGCGTCGCACATGTAGTTTTCCGAAATGATCTCGAACCAATCGACGCCCGGCTTGCGTTTCAGGATGTGCTGGTAATGCGGCACGCGCAGCCCGATACCGACGCCGTAAGCGGTGTGGTTGTTAAAACGGTTGGCAGGCATTTTTTGGAAAAGCGGGAACTTTCGACAAAAGGGCTCCGGCCTTTCGAAAGACCGGAGCCCCGTGAATTTGTCGGACGCGCTTACTTATGAACTGGCTTGCCGTCTTTCACAGCGCAGCCGCCCTTGCCTTTGCAGGTGTTCTTTCCAGCGCAACCTTTGTCGCCGGACTTGCAGCCGCCTTTTCCTTTGCAGGAGTTCTTGCCGGCGCAGTCATGGGTTTCGCCCTTTTCCTTTTTCTCGTCCGCGAGTTGCCCCGCGAAGGTGCCGGACTTGTCGCTCTTCGCGTTCGTGGCGGCGTTGACTTTGGCGACGAAGCCGCCCGAGATGATTCCGGCAAGGGCTGCGCCGGCGAGGAGTGTTTTGGTCGTGGTGTAGCGTTTCATAGGGTCTGTTTTTGTTTTTTGTTTTCTGCGGTATCTGTCGCCTCCGCATTTCGCACCCGCGCTGCGGAGTCGGCAAAAGTGTTTGGGTAAATGGTTCGGGTCAGACGGAAGGGTAGGCTGTTTATTCCAAGAATCTTGGTCTGTGTCGCGAATGAGCGAAGTTAGGGTGTCTTGGTTTCGTTAAGGCGGCAGAAATCGATGGCACGGGAGCGAAACAGGAGAAGTGGGCCGTAGGCAATCAAGATAGCCACTGAGAGCCACTGAAAAAAGTAAGAGGACGATTCTGGTGCGCCGAGTTGTCGCTCAGCATATTTGTGACCGCAGGTAAGGACCATCAATCCAACGAACGACCATGCGTAACTGCGCCTGCGCCAAGCAAAGAGAAGAACCAACAGAAAGAGCGCTCCGATCATAATGGCAATCGCAAGGTAGTGAAGTGGCGCGGGTCTGTGGCGAAACGCAAACGGCAAAACGAGAAGGGCGGTAACCGTGACAACATGGGTTATCACCAAGCTGGTTCTTGCGTTAGAGGTGAACGAATCTGAATTCAATTTGGGAGAAACGCTCTGAGTCCGCTAACTCTTGATTTCCGCGAGATGCCCGAGGACGACTGCCTGCGTAAGGATTTCGGGGAAGACGACAGGCTCGGCGATTCCCGGCAGGTAGAGAACGTAAACGGGCACGCCCGCGCGCTTGAATTTCTTCAGCATCTCCGTGATGGCCGGGTCGAAGTTGGTGAAGTCGGCCTTGAGTGGGATGATTTTTTTCTCGCGAAACGCCTGCTGCACTGGCGCGGTTTCGAGGACGAACTTTTCGTTGTATTTGCAGTTCAGGCACCACTCCGCGGTGAAGTCGATGAACACCGGCTGCCCGGTCGCGATCGCTTTTGCCAGGCTGTCTGGCGAGAAGGGCTGCCACTCGATGCCGCCGGGTTTCACGGTGGCAGTCGCGCTGCCCGGTTTCGCGGGCGCGGCGTTGAGGTCGTCTTCCAAGAAGACAAACCAACCCGCCGCGACGAGCGCGATGACGACGGGCCACGCGACGGCGCGGTTGCGGAACGCACCGAACGCCCAGCACGCGACGCCGAGCATCAGCAAAAAGCCGCACAGCGCGATGAGCGAATCGACGCCGCGGCTGCCGCCGAAAATCCCGAGCAACCACACGACGAGCGCCATCAGCACGAAGCCCATGAACTGTTTCATACGCTCCATCCACAGGCCGGGTTTCGGCAGATATTTCATCCACGCGGGCTGCCAGGTGAGCAGGAAATACGGGAGGCTCATGCCTGCGGCGATGGCGAGGAAAATGGCGATGACGACGAGAGGCGGCTGCACCACGGCGAAGCCGAGCACGGGGCCGAGAAATGGCGCGGTGCAGGAGGTGCCGAGCAGCGTGGTGAAAAGGCCGTGGGTGAATGCGCCGCCGTAGCCTTCGCGGCCCGAGAGCGCGTCTAGTTTCGTCGCCGCGCCGCTGCCGAGCGTGACTTCGAACACGCCAAACATCGACATCGCGAAGATGAACACGAGCGCGATGAGCGCGACGAGGATGCCCGCGTTTTGAAACTGGAATCCGAAATTGAACCGACCGCCGCCAGCCTTGATCGCGATGACGAGCGCGGCGAGTCCGAGAAAGAACGTGAACACGCCCGCGACGAATGCGAGCCCGAGTCGGAAAACGCGCCGCGGCTCTTCGTGCGCCTGCGACACGAAGCCGAAGATTTTCAGCGCGATGACGGGCAGCACGCACGGCATCACATTCAGGATGAGTCCGCCGAGAAATGCGGCCCACAGTTTTGCCCACAAATTTCCCGCGGGCTCGGCGGCGTCCGCTGCGGGCGCGATCGTCTCCGTGCGGACGGATTCACCCGCGGCGATGAGCCAGCCTTCGCGCGGCGCATCGCCCTTCGCCGTGGCAAGCACGCCCTGCCACGCGAGGCCGGGTGCACCGTCTTCCACGGGAAAGGTGATCGTCCGCGCGCCATCGGTGGCGATTTCGCCGAGCTTTGGATGTCCCGGTTTTGCCTTGGGAGTCGGCGGCAGCGGATAAAACTCGGCTGTGAAATCCTTCGGCAGGCCGGTGATGTCGATCGAGAACTCGTTCGCCTTTTCGCGATGCCACTTCACCTGAAATGGCGCGCCATCAGCCTTGGGAATTTGCGCGCGCCACTTCGTGAAAAGATCCGCGTTGTCCGGAGTCGCCGCGCCAGCGGGAAGCGCCAGCGCGAGGCTCGCAGTGCCGGGCACGCACGATTCGGCGTTGCACATTTGCCACGCGAGCTTCGCCTTGATTTCGACCGGTCCGGAAAGCGGTACCGCGGGCGGCGTGATCTCCGCGAAAAGCAGCGTCTCTTCCTCGTACACGTAGTTCAGAAAATCGCCCGCTGCTTCGTGCCGTCGTGGCGTGGGCCATTGCAGCGGACCGGCTTTGAAGCCCGGCGGCAATTCCCACTCCACACTCGTCGGCAAGCCAATGTCGCCAACGAATCGCCAGTAAATGTACCACTCCTTCTCGATCACAAACCGCACGCCGACGGTGAATGGCTTGCCCGCCTCGATCGCTTTCGTATCGGCAACGATGCTCGTCTTTACCGCGCCCGCCTGATCGCCAAAGCCGCCAAACTGCGCCGACACCGGGCCGCCAAAAGCGAGCAGCCACATCACTACAATTAAAACGAAACGGAAACTCATGCGGGCATGATACATGGCGGGCGACGGTGACACAGGCTTTCCGGCGGGCGTTCAAAGAAAGTGTTCACGCATTCATTGGCGATGGAAGAAGACGGGGGAGTGTGGTGCATTCATTCCCGATTCATGAAAGCCGCCTTCTACTTCGCAATGCTGAGTCTTTCTGTCTTCGCAAATCTTGCGACTGCCGCGGAACCAGAAGTCTCGGACGTCTTTGTCTCAGGCCGCGATGGGTATAAATCCATTCGCATCCCATCGGTGGTCACGACCAAAGTCGGCGTCGTGCTCGCGTTCGCGGAGGGGCGCGCGGCGAATGCGGATCAGGCGGCGAACGATTTGATCCTGCGGCGCAGCATCGACGGCGGACGGACTTGGGAGCCGACGCAATTGGTGGCGGATGACGGTGACAATTCGCTGAACAATCCGTGCGCCGTGATCGTGCGCGAGACCGGGCGGGTGTTTGTGATGTTTCAAAGCTACCCCGCTGGCGCGAGCGAACGCAGCGGGCAGATTCAGCCAGGACTCGAAGGGCCGAATGTGGTGCGGAATCTTCTCGTGTGGTCGGACGATGATGGCCGCGCGTGGTCGCCCGCGATGGATGTCACGAAATCCACGAAGCGCGCGGGGCATGTGACCACGGTGGCGAGCGGTCCGGGCATCGGCATCCAACTCGCGAATGGCGAGCACGCGGGGCGATTGGTGATTCCGTTCAATGAGGGTCCGTTTGGCCTATGGAGTCTGTTCGCCGTTTTCACCGATGATCGCGGGAAGACATGGCAGATCGGCGAGCCCGCGCCAGGTGGCTTTTTGCTGGATGGCAAGGGCGGTGGCACGAGCACGGTGAATGAAGTGCAGATGGTCGAGCGTTCCGATGGCTCGGTGCTGCTCAACGCTCGGAAATGGGCTGGCCGCGCAGTGCGAAAAAAGGCGGTGAGTCGCGATGGCGGCGCGACGTGGACGACGATCGCAGACGATGATGCGCTGCGCGATCCGGGCTGCCAGGCATCCCTCTTTCGCTATACCGATGCCAAGTCCGGCGGACATAGCCGCGTCCTTTACAGCGGCCCCGACAGTACGAAGCGCGAAAATGGCACGGTGCGTCTGAGCTACGATGACGGGCAGACTTGGGCCGTGAAAAAAGTGCTGCTCGCGGGGAGTTTTGGCTACAGCGTGCTGACGGCGATGCCGGATGGCACGATCGGCTGCCTGTATGAGACCGATGCGGAAAAGCGGATCGTCTTCGCGCGCTTCACGCTCGATTGGTTGAGCGATGGCAAGGACGTTTTGAAGGAACCCTAACCGCCAACTGCCATGCGTTGCGTGTTCCTGATTTCCATCATCGGCGTCATCGGCACTGCCTTTGCGAATGACCCCGCGAATCTGCCAAATGTCGCGGCAAAGAAAGCGCTGCCATCTGCCAGTGGCTTGGCGGCGGCGTTTCCCGGCGACACGGGTTTGCGAGGTAACGCGGATGTGATTTTCGCGGAGGATTTCGAGAGTGGGGTGATCGGCGATGGGTGGGATGAGACGGGGAATCCTGATGGGAAGGTGCTCCAACTCGTGGCTCCCGAAGGCGACGCCGGACTCGGCAAACGCTGCCTGCGCGTGGAGGCGCATCTCGGCAAGGATACGGGCGGCGGGCTCACGAAATGGTTCGAGCCCGCTGACCCGCTCTTTGTTCGCTTTTACACGAAGTTCGATACGGCCTGCGACTACGTGCATCACTTTGTGACGCTGCGCGCCAACAAGGGTCTGCGCGGCGGGGACAGGTGGACGGGCTTTGGCAAGGCGGGCTTGAAGCCGGAAGGCAGCGAACGCTTTTCCACCGCGATCGAGCCGTGGGGAAACTGGGGAAAATTTCCGCCGCCCGGACGCTGGAACTTTTACAGCTACTGGCACGAGATGGAGAAATCCAAGGACGGCAAATACTGGGGAAACTCGTTCGCCGTTCCCGACGCGCCGGTGATCCCGCGCGACCGCTGGATTTGCGTCGAGTTCATGCTTAAACACAACACGCCCGGCGAGCGTGATGGTGAGCAGGCGTTCTGGATCAATGGCGCGCTGTTAGGCCACTGGCAAGGCATCAACTGGCGCCAGACCGCGCAGCTCAAGGCAAACGCGCTGACGCTGGAGAGCTACATCACCGACAACTGGACCAAGAATCCGGTGAACGTCGTTTCCTTCGACAACGTGGTCCTCGCCCGGCGCTACATCGGGCCGACGGCGGCGAAATGAGCGAGGTGGATGGCGTCGCTCCGCGCGCCATGAGACAACACGCGACCGCACCTTACATAGAAAGAAATGCGCCTTCGGCATCGGGAACCCATGTCGAGCGGGGCGACGCCACGCACGTTGCCCTAACGCGCCCCGCCGTCTTCCACGATCTCAAACGCTGCCTTTTCCCCAAAACGCGCGGCGGCTGCGTTCAGGATATTGCGAATCGCCAGGATCGTCTGCCCCTGCTTGCCGACGACCTTCCCGATGTCGCTCTGCCGCACGCGGAGCTTGAAGATCGTTTTCTTATTCGCCTCGGAAGTCGTGAGCACCATTTCGTCGGGGAAATCGACAAGATGCCGCAGCACGAATTCCAGGAACTCCTGCATGGCGAGAGGCTGATCCACGAGAATCGCGGGAGTGGCGCCGAATAATCGGCCCGGTTTACTTCGCCGCGGCGTTCGCCTTGCGGAGCTTTTTGATGATGCTGCGGACGGTCTCGCTGGGCTGTGCGCCCTTGTCGATCCAGTAGTCGGCTCGACTCAGGTCGATGTTCGCGTTGGAGCCAGCTTTCTTCGGATCGTAGTTGCCGATGATCTCGATGAATTTGCCATCACGCGGGCTGCGCTGATCGGCGACGACGACTTTGTAGTAGGGATTGTTGAGTGCGCCTTCGCGGCGGAGACGGATGGATACGGACATAATTCTGTGTGCGGTTGGTTATCTGATTCCGAAATTGGCGCCTTGGGCGCGCGCCATCATTTTCTTCATTTTGCCCATGTTCTTCATCATCTTGCGCATCTCGGAAAAGCGCTTGAGGAGATCGTTCACTTCGGTCACCGAGACACCGCTTCCACGGGCGATGCGCTGCCGGCGGCGGGCATTTAGAATGTCCGGGTTTTTCCGCTCTGGCTGCGTCATCGAAAGCACAATGGCTTCGACCCGCTTCATCTGTTTCTCGTCAACCGAAAAGCCTTTCACGTTGGACATCCCCGGCACAAGCGCAAGCAGATTTTCCAATGGCCCGAGTTTCTTCATCATTTTGAACTGGGTCAGAAAATCATTCAGATCGAAGGACGCCGTGCGCAGCTTTTCCTCCATCGCCCGCGCTTCATCCTCGTCGATCGCCGCCGCCGCCTTTTCCACGAGCGAAACGATGTCGCCCATGCCGAGGATGCGGCCCGCGAGACGGTCGGGATGGAACGGCTCGAACTGATCCAGTTTTTCGCCCATGCCGGCGAATTTGATCGGCTGCTGCGTGACCTCGCGCATCGAGAGCGCCGCGCCGCCGCGCGCGTCGCCATCGAGTTTCGTGAGCACGAGTCCGGTGAGCCCGAGCGCTTCGTGGAAATGTGTCGCCACACTGACTGCCTGCTGGCCCGTCGCCGCATCCGCGACCAGCAATACTTCCTGCGGCTGCAGAAATTCCTTGAGCCGGCGAATCTCCGCAATCAGCACCTCGTCGATTTCCTGCCGTCCGGCCGTGTCGAAAATGGTGACGTTCCCCGGCTGCTCCTTCGCCCATTCCAGCGCGAGCTTCGCGACCTTCACCACATCCGTCTCGCCCGCGATTGGGATGAAAACGGGCACGTCGATCTGCCGTCCGAGCGTCGCGAGTTGCTCGATTGCGGCTGGCCGGTGAAGGTCACACGCGATCAACAGCGGCGTGCGGCCTTCCTTTTTCAGCCACTTCGCCAACTTCGCGGAAGATGTTGTTTTACCCGCGCCGTTGAGGCCGACGATCAGGATGCGCGCGGGCTTGTCCAGATTCAGCGGCGAGGCATTGCCGCCTAGCAGCACAGTGAGTTCGTCGTGGAAAATTTTTACGATCTGCTGCCCTGGGGAAACTGATCGCAACACGTGCTCGCCAGTCGCCTTTTCCTTCACCCGGGCGATAAATCCCTTCGCCACCGAAAACTCCACATCAGCCTCCAGCAGCGCCATCCGCACTTCGCGGAGAGCGTCGGCAATGTTCGACTCCGAGATCTTCCCAAGACCGCGCAGGTCTTTGAAGACGTCCTGAAGTTTGTCGGCAAGGATTGAGAACATTGGTAGAGCGGACGCGGACCTTAGACAAGAATCGCGGCTTGTCGAGCAGCTTGGAGCGCTTGCGAAAGCGTCGCTGTTTTCGGGTGATGCCTCGGTCCGTATTTGGCGCGCCGGAGTGCGAGGGATGGATGTCATAGGACTGATCTCACCCGGCGTTTCCGCGCCAATTTTCAGGTGGGTTGCGCTACTCTTACCGCCACGAGGAGGCTCGCTCTTGAAAGTCGGAGAGGCGCAGGGCAGTTGCCTCGCAGCCAATCGTAGGACGGTCGAGGACCGGAAAGCAGACCTCGAAAGGGACAAAATCCGGTCAGCATCACGTCCCCACCCGGCTGGCCGTCCTTCCCTCCCGGACGACCCGGCGCTGGTGCCGGCGTGGGTCGGCAGCAGTCACCAGTTTCGTGCTACCCATCGGTGTCCTAGCAGTCGCACCCACATTTTCCATGCATCTTCTCTTTGACGAAATGTAGAATTGGGAGTTAGACGTTACTAATGGCAACCAACAATCCATCCATCCAGCAACTAAAACGCGCTCTGACTATCTCGGAACAAATCGAGAAACTTCAGGGTGAACTAGCATCCATCCTCGGCAGCGCAGCTCCTGCTTCCGCGCCTAAAACCATCGCCACGAAACCCGCAAAAGCAGGTGCCCGCACCTTGTCGCCGGAAGCCCGCGAGAAGATCGCAGCCGCGGCCCGCGCCCGCTGGGCACGCGCCAAAGGCACCGCGCCATCCGCAGCCTCAAAGCCGGCGGCTGCACCGAAAAAGAAAGGTGGCCTGACACCTGAAGGCCGGGCAAAGCTGGCGGCATCCATGAAGGCTCGCTGGGCTGCGCGGCGCAAAGGCGCACCCGCACCCACCAAACCCTCCGCGGCAAAGGCTGCCCCCAAGAAGGCAGCAGCCCCCGCGGATGGAGGCAAGAGAACCATCAGCCCCGAAGCACGTGCGAGGATGATCGAGGGTGCGAAACGGCGCTGGGCGAGCAAGAAGAATGGCTGAACCGAGTAGGACCATCCGTCGCGATGGTCGAACCTAAAGAATTACCGTCGTGTGCTGTTCAAGCCGGCCGCGACGGAAGATTGAAGATCAAAATGTTTGGGAAGGAGTCGAGCACTCCGCGGATTGCGTCGGGATTCCACCCGCCAGTATCGAAGTGCTGGAAGTGGTAGCGCTAACGGGATTCGAACCCGTGTCCCCGCCTTGAGAGGGCAGTGTCCTAGGCCTCTAGACGATAGCGCCGTTTAGAAGAGGGCCGCGATGGTAGCGCGACTCCGCGGAATGCTCAAACGGTATTTCACCGGATTTGTGTTTCCCTCTCTTCAGCATCCAATTCATTCGCTGGCTTCACCCATTTGGCTCGCTGGCGCGCATCGGGATCGAGATGCCACGCGAGCGATTTTCGCAGAGTTTCGACGCGAGGTTTCACGGACGAGTCGATCTTGACCATTCGATCGCAGAGCAATTTGTAGTATCCCTTTAGCGCATCGCGCTTTTCCGGATCAGTCTTCGCCGTTTGAGCCCGATCCCATTCATGCCGCACTTTCGGATCTTGCAGCGCCTTCGTCTTGGCCTCGCGGTAGCGAATCCTTAGTTGGAGATCATCGGATTCCTGCTCGGTCGAGGATTTCTTTTTCGGCGGCGGAGCGGACTTGGATTTTGGCTCTGTCGCGAACTGCGGTGTTTCGGGGATCAGCCCCAATGATTCGCCCGGAAGCTCCTGCGCGATGGCGTTCGCGGCGAACCAGCAAAGGAGTGGTGAAATGGTGGCAAGTCGTGTCATAAGCGAAAGAAATTCCGACCGTAGCCAAAAAATTTCATTTGAAAAGCGCGCCCTTCCCGCGCACTTCGATCCATGCCCGCGGCAGCTGCAACGATTCGTAAACTTTCCCTTGGTCTCACACCGGTCGAGGTCGCTGCGCGTTGCCGTCACCTGCCGGACATGGTGTTTTTTGATACCTCGCTGGAGTCTGCTGCTGCTGGAGAAATCTCGATTGTTGGCGCGAATCCCGAATGGGTGATCGAAGGCCACGCTGAGGAAGACTGGAAGGCATTGCGGGCCGCGTTGGCATTGCGGCAGACCGCGAATTTGCGGGACGATGCCATCCCTCATGGCTTTGCCGCGGGGGTTGTGGAGTATGATGGCGCGTTTCGCTTTGGCTTCTACGAGGACGCCCTCATCTACCGGCATGGGGACCAAAGCTGGATCGAAATCGGGGACCTGCGCTCGCAGTTCGCGGAACCAAGCCCCGCGCAGCCTTTCAGCCGTCCAAAGTTTGAACTCACGGTCGAGCGCGAGCACTACTGCGGATGGGTCGCGCGGGCGCTGGAATACATCGCTGCTGGCGACATTTATCAGGTAAATCTAGCCCATCGCCTCGCCGCCAAATGGCACGGGGATGCGTTTTCGTTTTACTCGGCACTGCGTCATTATTCACCCGCGCCACACGCAGCCTTTCTCCAGTCTGGCGCGCGGGCAGTGTTGTCTGCCTCGCCGGAAACTTTTCTAAAAATGTCCGGTCGCTCGATTCGCACGCGGCCCATCAAAGGTACGCGTCCGCGCCGCGCCGCATTGGATGCGGATGAAAAGTCCGCCTACGACCTCATCACTTCGCAAAAGGAGATCGCCGAACTGGTAATGATCACGGACATGGAGCGCAACGACTTGGGCCAGGTTTGCGAGTTTGGGAGCGTCAGCGTTCCGGAATTGTTGAAGCTGGAACGTTTCGAACAGGTCTTTCACCTGACTTCCACCGTCGATGGGTCTTTGCGGCAGGATGTGGACCATGTCACCGCGCTGCGGGCGTGCTTTCCTGGAGGCTCGATCACAGGCGCGCCGAAGAAGCGGGCGAGAGAGATCATCGCGGACCTGGAATGCGAACGCCGCGGCCTCTACACCGGTGCGATCGGCTGGTTCGGATTTAACGGCGAAAGCCAGTTCAGCATCGCCATTCGCACGGTCGTCGTGGAGGCCAGCACCGCGCATTTCCACGTCGGCGCAGGCATCGTCGCGGACTCCATTCCTGCGAGGGAATGGCAGGAGACGCTGGATAAAGCGGCGGGCATCCTGCTGGCAGCGGAACGGATGGCGAATGACCCACCCTGACTGCCACTGTTAGCCCCCCGGAAAAACGGCTTTTCGCTAGCTTGGGTGGCTAAAAGCTGAAGGGATTTGGAGGTCGAGACGGCCAGCAATCCAATAGCAGATGGCTTGGAGATTCTCGAAGTTGCGGAAGCCTCGGGCGCGGCGGCGGGCGGTTTGGATGATGCTATTGATGGACTCGATGGCCGCCGAGGTGATGCGGTGAGGGCAATAGGCGAGGATGCCATCCCAATGGCTTTTGAGGGTTTGGGCCAGTTTCTTGAAGGGTGCCAGGCGGCTGCGCACCGCCCACGAGCCACTCGGCCCTGAGCTCTTGGCCGAAGGGCACCAGGCTTTGAGATGGACCTCGGCACTGGCTGCTCCGGGCCATTCCCAGGTGTCCTTGAGGCTCTCTCGGACCGCCATGGCACGGCCGAGTTCTTTGTGCCGGGCACAGAGGTCGTGGCGCAATTGGAGCTGCGCCTGGCTCAAACGGCTCTCATTGCCACGCAAGGCCGAGAGCGCGCCTTTCAGCTCCGCTCCTTCGTGCTGGAGTTGCTTGCGCACTTCATCCAAGGCCTTGCCGGCCAGTTGCATGACATGGAAGCGGTCAAACACAATCTGGGCCTTGGACAGATGCTCGCGCACTCCCTTCTGGTAGGCGGCGCTCATGTCGATGGCCGCGAGTCGCACCTGTGCGGACTGGGCTCCATGCGCGGGCATCGCCGACACAAACTGGCCGACACTCGCCGCGGTGCGTTCAGGGGTTATGAACAAGAGTCGTGCGGGTTGCTCTTGTTGCGGATCAATCTCGACCACCACGGTGGCGTAACGCTGTCCTTTGCGCGTGGCCGTGTCGTCAATGGCCACCGCCTGCACGGCGCTCCAATCCTGCCGCTCATGCGCCCGAGCCACATCATGGCGCACGATGCGTCAGAGACGGGTGTCGTGTTCTGCCATGAGTTCTGAGGTGGACCCCGCTCATTGGACATTGGAGGAGCTTTCAGGATTTGTATTCATGGTATTGTTTATTGGGTTGCTGCCGAGTTTGGTTCCTAACGATTGAGTTTGATTGAATTCGGAGGTATAACCCGCTCCCAAGCAGCAGCAGGGAAGGAGGGATCGCGAAGCTGTGCTTCGCGATGAGCAGCGACGCTTCGCTGGAAGCGGAACGCTCCCAAGCGCAGCGGGGGACCGAGGGGAAAATTGAGGGTCGAGCGAGAGGACCGCCGTGAAAAACAGGCTCGACTTTACACCCGTGCTTCGGGCAATAAATCGTCGGCGGCGGGGCACGGCCGCGCACCGCCAGCGACCGCATTTGTAACTTGGGAATAAAGTTCATCGTTCTTTGGAAGAACGATTGGGCGGAAAACTGAAAACCGTCGGGAACGGCAGGGAGAATATTGAGAATTTTTAGCTGCGCTAGAGCCGGTCAGGCACTTTCCGCCTCTAAATCAGAGAGAGACAGAGAACACGGAGCGACACAGAGATTCTTCCGAGACCGATTTTCCGCCTCTGCTTCTCTATGTCCTCTGTCTCTCTGTGTTTAAGAAATGGTGGAAGCGCACAGTGAGCTTGCCCCAGTTTGAATCACACCGGACCGGCCTTTTCCCTTTTCATCCGAAGCACTTTGCGTCTTGTTCTGGTTCATGTTCAGCAACATTTCCGTCGCCCTTCTGTGCATCGCGCCTTTGGTCCGCGCCGCGCCACCGGATGCGGACGGGGCGGGCTTCAATGCGCTGATTCTTCAAGTCATCCAGTCGATGCCGCGCGAGGGCGGCTACAGCGTTGCATCACCAGCCAGCAAGCTGCTTTCCGAATCCATCCGCCTCGCGCCGCGCAATCTCAGTGTCGAGCCAGCGCGCGCAAATCCGAGCTACTGCAGCGGCGCGACGTATCTGGTCTTTGCCGGTGTGTGCCAGTGGCTCATCCGCGACGGAGATCTCGCGCTTTCCGACGAGGCGTTGCGCGCTTTGCTCGTCACGGGGCAGCGCGATGGCGTGGGCATTTGGGGGCGATGGAATGCCAACGGGCCGGGAACGGCGCGGCTGTTTCGCGAGCTCGATTTGGGGAAAAATTTCACCGACTGGAATCAGGCGCGCGCGGGTGATTTCATGAAGATTTTCTGGAACAATGAGATCGGCGTGAAGGAACGCGGGCACTCGGTGGTATTTCTGGGAACCGAAACGGAGGGCGGCGTGGAATACGTGCGCTTTTGGTCCAGCAACAAACCGCGCGGGTACGGCGAAAAGCGCGTCACTCGGCGCAGCGTTTCCTACGCGATTTTTTCGCGGCTCGAAACGCCCGGCAATCTTGCCCGCGCTGCCGGGCTGCCAGGCCGCGACGCGTTTCTTGCAAACATGCTCACCGCAAGATTTTCGCAGGCGGAGGTGCGGGAGAAGTGCGGGATGTGATGGTGAAAGCGGCGGCGTTGCGGCGGTCGCAGGTCGAGTCGGACCTTGCGGAAACGCGACGAACTTCTACGATTCCCTGCCATGGAAGAAATCACTCCACCGCCCGCTCCGAGTCCTGACGCGAAACCCGTGGAGCCTGCCGCCGCGGTCCCCGTGGAAGCAGGCGCCGGCCTCGCTCCAAACCTCGCCGCAACCATCTGCGCCGTGTTGCCGTTGCTGGGTGGCGTCTTCTTTCTCGTGCAGGAAAAGAAGAACGCGTTCGTGCGTTTTTGGGCGATGCAAACGGCGCTCTTTGGCGGTGTCTGGTGCATCGTCGCCATCGTTCTCGCGGTGGTTTCCGTAGTATTTGCCGTCCTCCACGTCCCGATCCTCAGTTGGCTCATCAGCAAGGTCATCGGTCTGGTGGCGGTCGTCTTTTGGGTCGGTTTCCTCGCGATCTGGATTGTCTCGATCATCAAGGCGTTCTCGAACACGGAGTGGGAAATCCCGTATCTGGGCAAACTCGCGCGCAAACAACTCGCCGGGGAAAAGCTGTTCTAAACGGCGCGCGCTTCGCGGGAGATTTCATCGACGAGCGATGGTCCGCTGGCGAGTCCGGTCAGGCGGATTTCGCGGAACTCCGACTCTCTGCGGAACCACGTCATTTGCCGCTTCGCGTAACGGCGCGTCGTTTGCTGAATGGCGGCGATGCATTCCGCTTGGGTCATTTCGCCCGCGATGTGGGCCCGAATTTCCCGTAGGCCAATGGCCTGCTGCGCGGAGGGCCCGACTTCGCCCGCTGCGCGGATTTCATCGACGACTCCGCTTTCGAACATCTCCACCGTCCGTCGGTCGATGCGCCCGCACAGTTCAGCGCGGGCCCGCGTCAAAGTGATCCCGCGCCAGCCGCTCGGTGTCCCGCTCCATTGCTCGCGGAAGCTGGAAAATGGCCGCCCCGTGAGCCGGCAGACTTCGAGCGCGCGAATGATGCGGCGCGGGTTTTGCAAGTCGATTCGCTGCGCGCTTTCCGGGTCGAGTTCGGCGAGTTCGCGTTGCAGCGTCGCGAGTGGATGGGATTCCAATTCCGCACGGAGCGCCGGAGATGCCGGGGGAAGTGCGGCGAGTCCGCGGGTGAGCGCGCGAATGTAAAGTCCCGTCCCGCCGACGATGATTGCGCAGTGTCCGCGTGTGTGGATTTCACCGATCCGCTGACGCGCGGCATCAAGCCAGCGGGCGACATCCCACGGCGCGCCGAGCGGCACTTCGCCGATCAGATGATGCGGCACCCTCGCGCGCAATTCGGACGATGGTTTTGCAGTCAAAATATCGAGCCCGGCGTACACTTGGAACGCGTCTGCGCTGACGATTTCGCCGTCGCAACGCTCCGCAATGGCGACGGCAAAATCGGATTTTCCGACCGCGGTGGCACCGAGGATGAGGAATGACGAAGTGGAATTCAAAGCTCCGGGAATGAAGCCCGCGAAAGACGCGAAAGACACGAAAGAACCTTCCCCAAAAAAAGAAGCCCCGCCTTTCAGCGGGGCTTCTCGAATATGCCGGGTGCGGCTGACGTAGCGTCAATCGTACTCGCGCTCGGAGGATTTCGCGCCGCTGACGACGAGTTTGCGCCCGAGGAAATCCTTGTCGTGAAGCTCGACGACGGCCCGCTTCGCTTCATCGACACTGGCCATCGTCACGAAGCCGAACCCCTTCGATTTGTCGTTGAACTTATTCGTCACGATTTCCGCATTGCGGACCGCGCCGACGCCTTTGAACAACTCGAACAGATCGCTCTCCGCGGCGTTGAAGGAGAGATTGCCGACGTAGAGTTTCGGGCTCGTGACGTCCACCGCTTCAGGCGGACGTGCGGCGCGGGCTGGGCCGCGCCCATTGCCGCGATTGTCGTCGCGCGTTCGGGGAGCCGTGGCGCTGCCGCTGGCGGTTGAGGTTTTGCCGCCGCCGGTGAAAAGACTTTTCAGGCGCTGCCAGAGCGAGAGTTTGGCAGGCGGTGGTGGAGTTGGGCGCGATTCGTTGCGGGGATTTGAGGAAGGCCGGCGCGGGCCGCGACCTGAGCGGCGGCCAGACTGCCGGGAGTTGTTTTGGTGCATGGAGCAATTGCTGATGATGTAACGTGGATGTGCTGGCGAAGCGCACGGAAGCCGCGCTTCGCAGGGAAGCGCGGCGGAAATGTGCACGGTTTGTCAGTGGCCGCTTCACCTGCCGAAACATGCGCAGGTGAGAGACTGGCCACGTCGAAAAACTTCGCCGGGAAAGGGTCGGATCCGTCGTGGGAAGGAGCGATTCTCCAAACCCTCCCAAGCCGCGGACACGGAGTCGGCGCAGCACAGGGACGAAGCTGCCGATCAAGAGAATGAAAAAATGAAATCTGCTCATGAACGGACAACGGGAAGGAGGGGATGCAAAAGCGACAGCCATTGCGGAACCCGACACGCGACGTGCCATAAGCTACGCGCCCGCACCCGGCAAGATGAAACATTCAACTGGCGCGCGCGTGGGGTGCGTATCGATTCCCGCCATGGGTCAGAACCGGAAACTCAAATTTAGTGTGAAATGGCCAATGAGATTTTTGCCACTTGAGCCGCGCGCGAGCGGTGGCAATGTACGCAACGCGGCACCCGTAGCTCAGTTGGATAGAGCATCGGATTTCTAATCCGGCGGTCGCTGGTTCGAGTCCAGTCGGGTGCGCTTCTTTCTCTTACTGGCCGAGGTCGCTCAAGGCTTGCGCGGCGGCGTTTCGGACTTCCCGGTCGGGGTCGTTTTTCAGCGAATGCAGGAGGCCGCGGGCGCGGGGATCGTGCAGATCGACGAGGGTGTGGATGGCGATGTAGCGGATGCGCGTGGGCTGGTCGGCAGCGAGGGCTTTCGTGCAAAGCGCGAGCTGGTTGTCGCGCTCTTTGGTGTGATCGAGGTCGCCGAGGACGGCGAGCATTTCGGATTTCACGTCCTCGCGGCGCTCGACCGAAAAGAGACGATTGAGAATGGTAAGGACGCTGGCAGGTGCGGCGTTCTTGAGTTCGCGGAGGGCGGCAATTCGGGCCGGAGGATCATTCGTCGCGGTGAGGAAACGCCGCTCAATCGCTCCCGCATCGGCGGGAAGTTCGGGTTCGGCGGATAGCTCGGATGGCGGCGGATCTTCGGGGATGGTTTGCGGAGTTTCCGGTGGCGCGGCTGCGATCCGGGTTTCTGCGGCATCGGGTGAAGGTGGGGGCGTTTCGACCGAGGCGGGGCGATTTTCCGAACATGCCGCGAGCAGCAATGCGAAACCGCCGAAGATGGCGGGCCGAGCGCGGCAAAAAATCAAACGCATCCAAAAATCCGATCGCGTCGCAATTCCCCAAGTGAAATAAGCCGGGACAATTTCCCGACTTCTTGATAATAGCATCCATCGTTGCGTCTTGGAGCGATAGTTCTGCAGACGCAAAAGTCTCATCTCGAAAAACCACCACAACAAACCAAACATGAAAACGAAAATTACCAATACCCGGAAGTTTCTCATCGGAACGATCCTCGCCCTTGCCACTCCATTTGCGTTGCCGACTTCGGTGCGCGCCGCGGATCACGGCGATGGCCCTTCTGCTTCGCTCGATCGCTCGTGCGATATCGGCGATCTTTACTTCTTCGTGGATCCGACCGATGCGACGAAAGTCGTGCTGATCGGAACCTTTCAGGGCTTCATCGTGCCGAGCGAGGCGGGGAATTTCGGCGTCTTCGATGCAAACGTGCGCTACCGCTTTGCCATCGAGAATACCGGCGACGCCATCTTCGACAAAAATATCGACGTGACCTTCACGCCTCGCGCGACTGCCACACCCGGTGCGAAAACCCAGGTCGCGACGATCGCGATCACCGGCATCAATCGCGTGCTGACCGCCAATGCCACCAATCCCACGCTGGCGAATGTTGCCAATCCGCAAGTGGTGACGCCGCTCTCGAATCTCGGCATCGACTTCTTCGCCGGTATAGTGGACGACCCGTTCTTCTTCGACATCGTCGGGTTCAATCGCTTTGTCGCCAAAGCCACCGCGACTCCTCCCGATCCGACGGCTGGAGCGGAATTGAACCGCGGTCGCGACAGCTTCGCGGGCTACAACACGATGGCCATTGCGTTGCGAGTTCCGATCGCGCTCCTGAGGGCGGCTGGCTCGACGTCCACGTCGATCGGCGCGAATCTCCAGACTGCCCGCCGCACGATCGAGACGCCGATTCCAGCCGGAATCACCGTGGCCAGTGGACCATTCCGCCAGATCGACCGCACGGGGATTCCCGCCGTCAATGTCGCGCTCACCCCATTTCATAAAAAGAACCGCTACAATGCAGCGACGCCGGCCGACGATAAGGCCGGACTCTTTGCGCCAGACATCGTGGCAATCTTGACCGCGCTCGGCGCATCGCAGCCTTCGATCAGCACGCTCGCCAGCGTTGCTGTCGCGAACGGCGACATCATGCGCCTCAATACCGCCGCCGCTCCCGGCTTCCCGAACGGACGCCGTCTCCAGGACGACGTGATCGACATCATCCTCGGCATCATCGTCGCTGGAACGTTGAGCGACAACGCGAACGCGAACGACCTCAACGGCGGCGTTTTCGGCGCGTCATTCCCATACATCCTGCAGCCGCAGCAGCCGTACCCGAACGGAACGCTCGACGACAGGACGCGCAACTAACCATCAGTCTTCGTGCCGCGCCGGTCCGCCATTCGCGGGTCGGCGCGGCTTGCGTGTACAGCCATGCGCCCCCTTTTTATTTGTTCGATCCTTGCCTTCGCTTCCGTCGCGGCAGCGGCGGACTCGGGCGATTCCGGGATTCGTTTTTTGGAAAATCGCGTCCAGCGTGATCCCGATGATTTCATCGCGTGGAATCAACTTGCCGAGCGGTATCACCGCGAATTGCGACGGACCGGCGACGATCGTTTCATCCGGCTGGAAATCGAGGCCGCGGAGAAATCGCTGAAGGCGATCCCGGCGGCGCAAAATCCCGAGGGACTCGCGGCGCTCGCGCAGGCGCGGCTTACGGCGCATCGTTTTGCCGAGGCGCGCGCGGCGGCGGAGCAGTTGCGCGGGATTTTGCCGGGGAAAATCCGACCGCTGGAATTGCTGGCGGACGCGGCCATTGAATTGGGCGACTACGACGAGGCGCGGAAGATTTCAGAAGAACTCGCGAAGCTCCCAGGCGCGGAGTTTTCCGCCGCGGCGCGGCAGGCAAAGCTGGCGATCATCGAGGGCAAGCCGGAGCGCGCGCGGGAGCATTTTGAGCAAGGGCTCGCGCGCAGTGCGGAGCGCGCGGCCACGGAGCCGGAGGTGGCCGCGTGGTTTCACCTGCAACTCGGCGAGCTGGCGTTCAAGGCCGGCGATTGGGAAGCGGCGGAGCGGCACGACGCGAAGGCGGGCGAAGTGTGGCCGGATGGGTACAGCGTGGTCGATCACATCGCCGAACTGCGCGGCGCGCAGGGGCGGACGGAAGAGGCCATCGCGCTGTACGAAAAGCTCGCCGCGCGGATTCCGCGTCCCGAGTTTTTCCAGGCGCTCGGCGATTTGCACGTGATCGCGGCGCTGCCGGAAAAAGCCGCGGTATGGCACGCGCGGGCGGAGGCGGCTTATCTGCAAAGCGTGAAGGATGGCGCGGTGCATTTTTACCATCACCTCGCGGGATTTTATTCTGATTCAAAGGAGGACGCCGCGCAGGCCGTCGAGTGGGCGCGGAAGGATCTCGCGCTGCGCCGCAGCATCCACGCGCACGATGCGCTGGCGTGGGCGCTTTACAAAAAAGGTGAAGCTGCGGAAGCCGCGAGCGAGTGCGCAAAGGCGCTCGCGACTGGCACGCGCGATCCGCATTTGCTCTACCACGCCGCGATGATCCGCATGGCCACGGGTGATGTCGCTGGCGGGAAAGCGGCGATGCAACTGGCCGCGAGCGTGAACCCGAAGTTCAACACCTTTCACGTCCACCGATGATGAAATGGCTATGAACATCGAACAACGAACAACGAACATCGAACATCGAAGTTCGGAATCCCGTCGCGCAGTCGTCTTCCGACTTCGATGTTCGATGTTCGATGTTCGATGTTCGATGTTCCTCCTCTGCGTGTTCCTCTGTCTGTGCGCGTCCGATCTATTCGCCCATCCCGTCGCGCAGGGAGCGGTGGAGATCGTCGCGCATCCCGATCGCGTGGAAGTGCGCGCGCGGGTCAGCGTCGAGCAGGCCTTCGTCGCGGAGGGATTCGCGAAGGACGCGCCTGCGGAAAACACCGCGGCGATCTGGCCGCGGCATGGCGAGTATTTGCTGAAGCACATTTTCGTCGATGCCGACGGCACGAAGCTCACCGGCCGCGTCTTGAAAATCACGCCGCCGCCCGCGGCATTCACGACCGCGCACATCGGCTACGATCTCGAATACGCGCTGCCCGCCGGCCTGCTGCCGAAGCGCGTGACGGTGACGCAGAACCTGCTGAACGAATTCGATTTCGCGATCGGCAATCCGTGGGAAGCGACATTCCTCGTGACGATGTCACAAGCTGGCGGCACCGCTCAGGTCGGCTCCCTGCTCACGAGCAAAACGCCCGCCATCCTGGACTGCGACTGGACGACCGCACAGTCACCGGCGCGCGAGCCGCAGATCAATCGCGGGCGGATGGTGTGGGACTACCTGCATCACGGCATCATGCACATCCTCACGGGCTACGATCATCTGCTGTTCATGGCCGGGCTCGTCCTCGCGGTTTCATCGCTGCTCGATCTGGTGAAAGTGGTCACGGCATTCACCATCGCGCACACCGTCACGCTCACGCTTTCCGTGCTGGAAATCTTCCGGCTGTCCTCGCACATCGTCGAGCCGATGATCGCCGCGAGCATCGTCTTCGTCGCCGCGCAGAATATCTTTTTCCCAAATCAAAGCCGCGGCTGGTCGCGGCTGCTGCTCGCATTCGGCTTCGGCCTTTTCCACGGACTCGGGTTTGCCGGCGGGCTCCTCGATACGATGGAAGGCTTGCCGGGACTCGCCATTGCCACGGCCATCGTCGCCTTCAGCATCGGCGTGGAAATCGGTCATCAGGTCGTCGCGCTCCCGCTTTTTTTCGGCCTGAAAGCGCTTCGCCAGAATCCCGCCGCCACCGCGCGTTTTGCGATCCGGCGTTACGCATCCGTGATCGTGTGCTTCGCGGGAATGTATTACCTCGTCGCGGCGCTGCGCTGAGGTTCCCTCGCGCGGTTTTAGCCAGGCCGGTGAGTTCTCTTTCGCAGTGCAAACGAGGCGGTGCCCAGCAGGGCGGCACCACCCGCAATCGAGGCGAAAATCACCTGCGTCATTTCGCGTTTGCGCTCCGCAACTTTCTGCCTCGTGCGCAGTTCGGTGAAGCCTTCAACCAGCAGCGTGACGGTGTCAGCGAGCTTTTCCGCAGCGCTGCGTTTCATTTTGCTTTGCAGCCTCGGATCCTTGAGCAGCACGTTGATCGAGACCGGGGAAAACTCGGTGATGGCTTTCTCACTCGCCGCCATCGTCGCGTGCCCGGATTCGTCGTCGAAAACGATGAGCGCGCCAACCTCATCCTCCAGCCACGCATCCCGCGTCGCCTTCAGCAATTCCTCGAGCGTCGCTTCAACCCGCGACGGCATGACTTTGAGCGTCGGCACCGCCAGCACGTAGATGTGGACATCCTGTTCGCGCGCGCATTTTTTCAAAACCTCCGCGATCTCCCGCGCGATCGCCGGGGGAAATGCCGCGCTCTGGTCGAGGTAATGGTTGTCGGGTTTCGGTGGCGCCGCGATCGCCAGCGCAAGCCGGGCGGGGATCAGAAAAGTCAGCAGCAGCGCGCTGCTGCGTGAATTATTCCAACGCCGAAGCACCCGCACGATCCAGTTGTTGCGTTCAAAAGTTCCCATGTTTTTTGGACCTCGCATGAAAGCACGAGTTCGCGGCAAGTCATTTCGATTCCGCGTTTCCACGGAATCTGAATGGAAAACGGTCGGGTGTCCTGTTAGCTGGAAATCATGAAATCCGCCGCGCTCTGCCTTTCGACGACGATCCTTCTTGGCGCGATGGCGGCCAGCGCCGCCCCGCTCATCGGCGAAGCGCTCCCGAGTCCGCGCATCGCGCAGCTGAACGATGCGGTGGAAAAAGATCCCACCAATCCGCTCGCGCTGCAGGATCGCGGACACGCCTTCGCACTGCTCGGCATGAAGGAAGCCGCCATCGCCGATCTGCAACGCGCCGCGAGCCTCGCGCCCGGCAATGACAAAGTGCTCAACCGGATCGCGTGGTCCTATTTCAATCTTAAGGAACACCGCCGCGCGCTCGAATCATGGCTCGAAGCGGCGCGGCTCTCCGGCTACGAGCGCTACTACGATTACTACGCTGTGTCGCTCGGCTACTGGGGCACCGGCGACCGGGTGAAAGCCGTCGCGTTTTACCATACCGCGGTCGAGCAGGATGAAACTTTCGGCGAATGGAAGACGCTGGTAACGCGGACGGAATCGTGGACTTGGGCGGAGAAGACCGCGGTGTATGGGCTCTTCGACGCGTGGCGTTTCGGGTATCGGCTGAAGGAAGAGAAGAAGCCGTAGCCGGGAGTTTTTCCTCGCGCCGTCAGACTCACGCCCCTAGTTTCGCGCTCCTTTTTCCCATGGAAACCGCACCACCCGTGCTCCGCATCGGCCTTCCCACGGGCAGCCTGCAGGAGCCGACCTTCGCCCTTTTTGCCAAAGCCGGATACACCATCTCCGGGGCGAGCCGCTCGTACAAGCCGGCGGTGGACGATCCGGAAATCTCGGTGCGGCTGCTGCGGGCGCAGGAGATTTCGCGCTACGTCGAGCACGGGTTTCTCGATTGCGGGCTGACGGGGAAGGATTGGATCGCGAACAACGGCTCCGACGTGGAGGTGATGGCGGAGATGACTTTCTCGAAAGTGAGCAATCAGCCGACGCGCTGGATCATCGCCGTGCCGGAGGATTCGCCGATCAATGACGTGCGGGATTTGCAGGGGAAAATAATCGCGACCGAGGCGGTGGAATTGACGCGGCGCTTCCTCGCTTCGCATGGCGTGACGGCGGATGTGGAATTTTCGTGGGGCGCGACCGAGGTGAAAGTGCCGGACCTCGTGGATGCGATCGTGGATGTGACGGAGACGGGTTCCTCGCTGCGGGCGAACAAGCTGCGCATCCTCGCGACGATCATGGAATCGTCGCCGCAATTTATCGCGAACAAGGACTCGCTAAATGATCCGTGGAAGAAGGCGAAAATCGCGACGGTGACGCTGATGCTGAAGGGTGCGTACGATGCGCGCGGCAAGGTGGGGCTGAAGATGAACCTGCCGGAGGCGAGGCTCGGGGAATTGCTGACGGCTCTTCCCGCGCTGCGCAATCCCACGATCTCGCGGCTCGCGGTGGCGGACTGGGTGGCGATCGACACGATCATCGACGAGAAGACGGTGCGCGAAATCATCCCGCAATTGAAGGCGCTCGGCGCGGAGGGGATCATCGAATATCCGCTGAACAAGCTCGTGCATTGAGCGTGGCGTGACGCGGCTCCGAGCATTCACGATCGTCGCGCTGCTGTGGGCCGCGATCTATCTGCCGGGGCTGGGTTCCACGGAGATCAAGGGCGAGGAAGGCCGCCGGATTTTGCCCGCGATCACGATGCTGGATGAGGGCGACTGGCTCGTGCCGCGCGTCGGCGGACGGGCGTATTTGCGAAAGCCGCCGCTGGTGAATTGGGTGATCGCGGCGTCTTTCAAAATGCTGGATCGCCGCGACGAATGGGCGGCACGGCTGCCGTCGGCGGTGTGTGTGCTGGCGTTCTGCGGAGTGATGATCGCGGTGAGCGGGGCGCGCGCGCGGACGATGTTCACGACGGATGTGGCGTTCGTCGCGGCGGTGTTTGCGATGACGCAATTCGGCCTGCTCGCGAAGGCGCGATTCGCGGGCGCGGAGATTGAGGGGATCTACGTGCCGCTCGCCGGGATGGCGATGGTGACGTGGCTCGCGTGGTGGGAGCAGCGGCGTTCGGCGTGGCTGGTGTGGACGGTGCCGTTCGTTTTTCTCGGCATCGCCGGCCTCGCGAAAGGGCCGGTGCATTTGCTGTTTTTCTACGCAATCGTCGTCGCGGTTTTGTGGCAGGCGAGGGGACTCGCGGAGCTGCGCCGCGTGCCGCATTTCGCCGGGATCGCGGTCATGCTCGGCATCGTGGCGTTGTGGGCCGTGCCGTATTTTCAAGCGCATCCCGAGGCGGCGAAAGTGTGGAACGACCAGATGGCCGGGCGCGTGACGGAGAATAAATTCGACGCCGCGAGCTACGCGCTAAACATCCCGCGCGGCCTGTCGGACGTGCTGCCGTGGCTGCTCTTCGCGCCTTTGCTGTGGCTGCGGCGCGGCGCGTGGAGCGGACGCGAAGGTGCGCTGGTGCGCGGCGCGATGCTCGCGGTGGCCGTGTGTTTTTTCACGCTGCTGCTCGTGCCCGGCGTGCTCACGCGCTATGTGCTGCCGCTCGGCGTCCCGCTCGCCCTGCTGCTCGCGCTCGCCGTCGCGGAGGAAAAACACGAGCCGCCCCGCGACACGCTGCGCTGGTGGTGGCAGGCAAATTCCGGCGGCGCGCTCGGCCTGCTCGCGCTCGCCATCGTCGCGCCGACGGCAGTTGCGATCGGCGAACAGCGGCACGTGCGCGTCGTCGGCGAACGTTTCGGGGGCGCGGCGACATTTCTCGTGTGGCCGATCCTCGCGTCATCGGCAGTCATCATTATTTGTCTCGTCATTTTTATCGGGAGAAAAAGGCTCGCGCGTCCCACGCGCCTCGCTGGTGCCTCGGCGGCGCTCCTCGGCGCGGCGGCGATGATTTATGCCGCGGCAGCCGTTCCGTTCATCAAACACGCCGACAATCTCCGCCCGCTCGCCGCCGCGATCGACGGCGCGATCCCGGCTGGCGAGCGGCTCTACATTTTCGATCCCGAATATCAGCCGGCCATCTTCTACCTCCGCACGCCATACGCGTATGCCAACGCGATCCGCGAACTTCCGGCGGAAGCGCGATACGTGATGGCGCGCGGTGGAAACCGCAAGAAACTGGAAAGCGAGCGCCCCGAGTACGATCTCCTGCAAAGTTTCGACGGCTCCGGCAAGAATCAGGTCTGCTTGTATCGACGCCGACAGTGAACTTTCTTTTTTCGCGCTCATCCTCGCTTTCCTTTCCTTCGTAGAGCATGAGTGTCAAATGCCCATAAACCTCCGAACCACGAATCCCGCCCGAGTGATCGCATTTTCATGATCAGCGAACCAAGCGTCGCCGAAAAAAGACCGCAACCCAGCGTCGCTGAATGGAAGGAAATCGTGGCCGAGTTTCAAAAACCCTCCGCATGGCGCGCCTCGTGGCAGATCGTCAACACGTTCGGCTCGTTCGTGCTGGTGTGGTGGCTGATGTATTTGAGTCTCGCGGTTTCATGGTGGCTCACCGTTCCGCTCGCGGTGCTCGCTGGCGGATTGCTGGTGCGCGTGTTCATCATTTTTCACGACTGCGGCCACGGCTCGTTTTTCAAATCCCGGCTCGCGAATGACATCACGGGCTTCATCGCCGGAGTCTTGAATTTTACGCCGTACTACCACTGGCGCTGGGAACACGCGATCCATCACGCCAGTTCCGGCGACCTCGACCGGCGCGGCACCGGCGATGTGTGGACGATGACGGTGAAGGAATACCGCGCCTCGTCGCGCTGGTGCCGCTTCGGCTACCGCGTCGTGCGCAATCCGCTCGTCCTGCTTTTCGTCGCGCCGTTTTACCTGTTCATGATCCGCGAACGTTTCCCGACCGCCGGTGCCAGCCCGCGCGACCGCCGTTCGGTGTGGTGGATGAATCTCGCCCTCGTCGCGATGATCGTCACGCTGGGTTCGGTGTTTGGTTTCAAGGAATACCTCATCATCCAACTCATCGTCTCGATGACGGGCGGCGCGGCGGGCGTGTGGATGTTCTATGTGCAGCACCAGTTTGAGGACACCTACTGGGAACGCCGCGAGGATTGGGATTTCACCGCCGCCGCACTCCAGGGCAGCTCCTTTTACAAACTACCCGCGATCCTCCAGTGGTTCTCCGGCAACATTGGCTTCCACCACATCCACCACCTCAGCTCGCGCATCCCGAATTACAGCCTCGAACGCTGCCACAAATCGCATCCGATGTTTGAAGCCGTGAAACCCATCACCCTGCGCACCAGCCTGAAATCCCTCCGCTTCCGGCTGTGGGATGAGGAACACCGCAAACTTGTCGGTTTTGAAAGCCGTGGGAAGACCGATCACAAACCCGATTCCGCGAGCAGCGCGGCGACCAGCGCGAAGCACGATTCCGAAGCGCCCGCCGCTTCACGCCGCTGAGATCGGGCGGGAGGTTTTGGACTGAGGGACCGGGGTGTCGTGCTTTTCCACTGCGCGATCCGACGGGTAGGAGACGCGGGTGTGCATCATGCTTTGCAGCGTGAATTTGAAACTCTCGGAGAGCACTTCCAGTTCGCGCATCGTCAGGTCGCATTCCTTCAGTTGCCCGTCGATGAGCCGTTTCGCGATGATGTCGGTGACGAGCTGATCGATCTTTTGCGGGGTCACGCGTTCGAGGCTGCGTGATGCACTTTCGATGCAATCCGCAAGGCTGATGATGGCGCACTCGCGGGTCTGCGGCTTGGGGCCGGGGTAGCGGAAACTTTCTTCGCGCACTTCGGGGATGTCGTCTTCGCGAATGTTCATGATCTTGCCGCCGGCACGCTGATCTTCCTGCTGCTGCTGCGCGCGTTTGTAAAAATACGCGATCGTCGATGTGCCGTGGTGCTGCTGGATGATGTCGATGATTTGTTGCTTGAGACCGTTTTTGAGCGCGAGGTCCACGCCTTCTTTCACATGCGCGATGATGATGAGCGCGCTCATCGTCGGCGCGAGATCGTCGTGGGGATTGCGGTCGCGCCGCATGTTTTCGGTGAAATACTCGGGCTTCACGAGCTTGCCGATGTCGTGAAAATACGAGCACACCCGCGCCATCGCCGCGTTTGCACCGATCGTCTCCGCGGCGGATTCCGCGAGATTTGCGACGACGAGGCTGTGCTGGTACGTGCCGGGCGCTTCGATCATCATGCGCTTGAGCAGGGGGTGATTGAGGTCGGCGAGTTCCAGCCAGGAAATGTCCGTGGTGACGCGAAACATTGACTCGAAAACGGGCAGCGCGCCGCTGACGACGAACGCCGTGAGAATCGCGCCGCCGACGGCGACGATTGCCTGCCAGCCGATCAGTTTCCAATTGGTGCCGCCGAGCGAATCCCACGCGATCGGTGCCATCCAGTCGAACATGAGCGCGAGCACCAAGGTGGTGAACCCGACAAACAGCCCGGCGCGAATCAATTGGCCGCGCCGCCGGACGCGGAGCGTGACAAAGACCGCGACGAATCCAGTGATGAGGCTGATGACCAGGAAACGCGCGTCGATCGAGCGGTGGAGCATCGCGCCCCACAGGCTCACGAAAGTCGCGGCGAACAGGCCGCGATTGCGACCGAGCAGGACGGACAGGGTGAGCGGCGCCAGCGAGAAGGGAAGCGCCAGCCGCCAGAGCTGATGCATTTCCAGCCCGCTGAATTGACCGGCTGGCACCAACTCGCTTTGGAGCACCTGAGTGTCGGCGGTGATGAGAATAATCTTCATCGCGGCGAGGTGCATGAGGCAGACGGTGAAGATCAGGGCGACGCAGGAATTGCTTGCGAAGGATGGCTGGTGATTGATCCAAAGCTGCGCGAGCGCGGTGAGAAAGATGAGACCGGCGATGAAGCCTTTTTCCAGCGGCTGATCGATGCTGTCCGAGTAAATCAGCGCGCACAGCCCGAGCATGAAAAGCGCGAAGATTGCGACCTTCGCTGACAGGCCGCTCTCGAGCGTATGCATGAGTTCGCTCTCGGTGCGCCTGCGGCGCAACTTCGAGGAGGCGAGTCCCTTTTTAACGAGACGCTGACGTTCTAAGAAACCGAGCATGGGCAGGGCACGGCGGAAGATTCGGGGCGGCGTCTGGCAAAATCAATCGGAAAACCGGCGCAGAGTTTTACGGGATGGATCAGAGCATTTTGGCCATGAGGCGTTTGATTGACGGTCGTGTTTGGGTGAAGCACCGTGCGGCTCTATGAAACTCGAACTCAACGCGCTCGCGAAATCGTGACTGTGACCAAGAAGTCTGCCGCGGAAGGAATTTGTTATCTCGCCGGAGCCGGTCCCGGGGACATCGGGCTGGTCACTTTGAAGGTGAAGGAGGTCGTGGATCGCGCGGACGTGATCGTCTATGACTACCTGTGCAATCCCGAAATCCTCGGGTGGACGAAAGCGGGGGCGGAGATCATTTACGCCGGGAAAAAAGCAGGGCAGCACACGATGAAACAGGGCGATATCGACGCGCTGCTCGTGGCGAAAACGAAGGCTGGGAAGGTGGTGGTGCGGTTGAAGGGCGGCGATCCGTTTGTGTTCGGTCGCGGCGGCGAGGAGGCCGAGGCGCTGGCGGCCGCGGGGTTGAGATTTGAGATCATTCCGGGGATCAGTTCGGCGATCGCTGCGCCGGCGTACGCGGGCATCCCGGTGACGCATCGCGATCATACGGCGCAGCTCACCATTTTCACCGGGCACGAAGACCCGACGAAGATGGAAAGCTCGCTCGATTTCAAACAACTCGCCGCGACGCCGGGGACGAAGATCATGCTGATGGGCGTGGAGCGGATCGGTGCGATCACCGGGAAGCTGCTCGCGGGCGGTGCGGCGGCGGCGACGCCGGTGGCGCTGGTGCGCTGGGGGACGACCGGGCGGCAGCAGACTTTGCGCGGGAATCTGGGCGACATCGCGGAAAAAGTTGCCGCCGCTGGCTTCGAGGCGCCAGCGGTCGCGGTGATCGGCGATGTGGTGACGCTGCGCGACAAACTGAATTGGTTTGAGACGCGACCGCTGTTTGGGAAACGCATCGTCGTCACGCGCACGCGCAAGCAGGCCGGCGGGCTGAGCGCCGGGCTGCGAAATCTGGGTGCCGATGTATTTGAGATTCCCACCATCCGCATCGACCCGCCGAGCGATGTGTTGGGATTCGCGGAACTCGTCCGCGACGCGCATACCTATGAGTGGATCGTGTTCACTTCGCCAAACGGCGTGACGGCGTTCTTCGATCTGTTTTTCAAAATGTACGACGACGTGCGCTCGATCGGTGGTGCGAAAATCGCCGCGATCGGACCGGCGACAGCGGCGCGCGTGCGCGAATTCCGGCTTGGTGTGGATTTGCAGCCAAAGGAGTTTGTCGCGGAGGCAGTGGTGGATGCGTTCAAGGACTACGGGTCGATCGAGAACGTCACGATCCTGCTGGCGCGGGCGGAGCAGGCGCGCGATGTCCTGCCAAAAGAGCTGACGAAACTCGGCGCGATCGTGGACGAGGGGATCGCGTATCGGACGGTGCCGGAGACGGAGGATTTGAGCGGCGGTCGTACGCGTTTTGAAAATGAAGGCGCGGATCTGATTACGTTCACGAGTTCCTCGACGGTGGAGAATTTCCTCGCGCTCAAGCTGCCGCTGCCGGCGGGAATTTCCACGGCATCCATCGGTCCGGTGACTTCCAAGACGATGCGCGATCACGGCCTGAAGGTGGATGTCGAGGCGAAGCAGTACGACATTCCCGGGCTGATTTTGGCGATTCAGAAATTCTACGGCGCGTAATCGTCTCCGATTGGGAAAAAAGTTCCCGCCGTGGCAGGAAATCGGCTGTGTGGGAGCTGCCTATGTCCGATCGTGATAACATTCTCGACGTCGATTTCGACGCGCAGATGCAGGGACTTTTCCAACAAGCCGAGCGTGCAATCGGAAAGCGTGCCAGCGTGCTTGCGGAGCCAGTCGCTGGCGATGGACTGCCGAAACTCGCGGAACATCCGCTGGTAACGCCAGAGGTGGCCGGATTGATCCTAGATCCCGATGGGGAAACGACTGGCGAGGTCAACGCGGCGCTGCGGAGCCTGGGCGCAGTTTCCAAAAGCATCGACGAGAGTGTGCAGGCGCTGCCAAAGGCCGTGGCCGAATTGCGGGCGCTGCTGGAGATGAAAAATGGCGTGAGCCACAGCATGTTCAGCGCGCTGCACGAGGAGTTGAAGGGTTACAAGGATGGGTTCCTCCTTCAGTCCGTCTATCGACCCATCATTCGCGATCTGGTGTCCGTTTACGATGATCTGACGGAGATCCACCGCCAGATCACCGCGGCGATCGCCGAAGCCAGCGAAGAGGCTGGCGCCGCGCCAGGCACAAAGCGGATTTTGAGCCGGATGCAAACGATGGAGATGAATCTCGGGCACAACGTGGAATTCATCCTCGAAGTGCTGGCTCGTCTTGAAGTGACCCAGTTTCCGAGCGGTGAGGGAAAGCTGGACAAGTGCCGCCAGCGCGCCGTCGCCGTCGAACCTTCCACGAATCCGGAGGACGACACGCTCGTCGTCCGAATCGTGAAACGTGGCTTCCTGTGGCACGAGCGGGTGCTGCGCCCCGAGGAAGTCGTGGTGAAACGCTTTCAGCTCAAAGCGCGGGCGGGATCCGCCACGGCACCGCCGAACCCATGACCTGTATCGCCAACCCTTTCAGTAAAAGAGCCAGTTTTAGTTTTCAGCAAACCAACCCATAACTATGAGTTACACAGAGATACCCAGCCAGCCGCGGAAGGCCGTAGGAATAGACCTAGGCACGACCTATAGCGCAATCGCTCACGTCGATGCTTATGGAAAGCCCCAGATCATCCCCAACGCGGAGAGCGAACGCATCACCCCCTCGGTCATCTTGTTTGACGGGCACAACGCCGTGGTCGGCTCCGTCGCCAAACAAAACGCGGTGGCCGAGCCCGAGAAGATCGTCGATTTCGTCAAACGCGAGATGGGCAAGAGCAAGCCAGAGTTTCACCGGGAGTTTGAAGGCAAGAACTACTCCGCGGAAGAACTCTCGGCGCTTATCATCAAGAAGCTGAAGAACGATGCGGAGAAGTATCTCGGGGAACCAGTGACGGATGCGGTCATCACGGTTCCAGCCTACTTCAATGACGCGGAACGCACTGCCACCCTTCACGCCGGCCAGCTCGCCGGGCTAAATGTGCTGCGTGTCATCAACGAACCAACCGCGGCGGCACTCGCCTATGGCCTCGACAAGCTGGAAAGCAACCAGACGGTTTTCGTCTTCGATCTCGGCGGCGGCACGTTCGACGTGACGATCATGCGCATCGAAAACAACCACATTCGCATGATGGCCAGCAATGGGGACCACCGGCTTGGTGGCAAGGATTGGGATGATATCATCGTCAATCTCGTCGCCGAGGCATTCGACAAGCAGCATGGTGAAAACCCATTGCTCGATCTGCAAAGCTATCAAGATCTCTACAACCGCGCGCTGACCGCAAAGGTCCAGCTTTCCACCCGGCAGCGCACGACGGTGGTGCATTCCTACAATGGCAAGAGTGTGAAGCTCGAGCTGACCCGGGATCAGTTTGAAAGCCACTGCCGGCATCTGCTGGAGAAGTGCAAAACCATCTGCGAAATCGTGATGCAGGAGGCGAATCTCCAGTGGCATCAGATCGATCGCATCCTGCTCACCGGTGGAATGACGCGTATGCCGGCGGTGCGGGCGATGATTACCGGTCTCTCGAATGTCCCCGTGGCGGACGACGTGAGCCCGGATGAAACGGTCGCGATCGGCGCGGCGATGCAGGGCATCATTTCGATGCTCACCGAGGAAGATCAAGCTGGCGAACGAAACCTCCCGACGGAGGTGCGCGAGCAGTTTTCCGGCGCGGACGGATCGCTCATCCGCGTCACGAATATCACCACGCACACGCTCGGCGTCGTGCTCTGGGATGATGCGAAAGCGGAGGAATATGCCTTCCCGATGATTCGGAAAATGACGGCGATGCCGGTGCAGATGAAGAATTCCTTTGGCACCGCGAAAGCGAACATGAAGAACGCCGTGATCCGGGTCGTGGAAGGAGAGAGCACCGTCCCTGGGGAATGCACGCCGCTCGGCATCTGCGACATTGAGCTGCCGCCGTTTCTGCCGAAAGGTTCGCCCGTGGAATTGACCTACACGTACAACGAGAATCAGGTTCTCGAAGTCGTCGTCGAGGCATACGGGCGGCAGAGCAAAGTTTCCATCGCGCGCAATACCGGCCTTTCCGAGGCGGAACTCGAGACGGCGACGGCCGATCTTCTGCAAATCAAGGTTGTCTGATTTGGCGCGCATACGTTTTAACTTGAAGCGTGGCGCTGCCAAATCCCTTACCTGATAACCCGACCCGCTGGGACGGGTGGAAGAATTACAACTCGTCGAACTACTACGAGCGGCTTTGCCTTGACTTCGACTCGAATGCGAACGCCGAGCAGATCGAGGACAACTGCCGCAAGCTGCTCGTCTGGTGGCAGAAAAAACTGCCGCTCAAGAACCAGCCGAGCAATCCCATCGCCCAAATCCTCCGCGGCGGGCTCGACGACGCGCCGCTGCGCCTCGCCGAGGCGCGCACGGAACTGCTCGATCCCGCGGCACGCGCGAAAATTGATTCCGAATTGCGCGGCAAGATCGTCGGCGCGGCAATCGAGGAATTCAAAAAGATCATCAATTTTGCGCTCGCGGACAAAAAGCTGACGGAGGACGGCGAACGGCGGCTTTACGACGCAGGCCAGCGCACGGCGCTCAGCGCGGAAGAGACCAAAGCCGCGATCGACTCGGAACTCGAGCGGCTCGGGGCGGTGCGTGTCAAAGATGCGCCCCCGCCCGTCGCCGCTCCCGTTTGGGTGCCAGCAGCCGCAAGCGCTGGCGCAGCGGATGGGTCGCGCGATCCGTCGGCGGAATTTCGCCGGCTGCTCCGCATGTCGCGCCTCGGCGATGAGGGTGGGGAAATGAGCGACGAACAGCGCGACACGATGTGCAATCTCGGTGAAAGCCTTGGGCTGACTGGGGGCCAGGCTGAGGATTTGATCGACGAGTATCTCGAGGAAATGGAAGGAGGCGCCGCGTCTCCCGCTGCCGGCAAGGCCGCGCCAGTTTCACAAAAGCCCGCGCCCGTCGCCGCGAAAGCACCCGCCGCACCGGCTGCGCTGCCAAAGCCCACCACGATCAATACGTCGCCGATCGCGCGATCGCAGGAGAAACTCAAATACCCGAACTTCACCAACTCCATCGGGGCTGAGATGTTCCTCATCACCAGCGGCACTTTTGCGATGGGCAGCACGGGTCCCGACGCGACTCCGCAGGAACAGCCCGTCTCGCTGGTCACGATCGGATGTTTCTACATGGCCCGCTACCCGGTGACGAATGAGCAGTACGAACGTTTCGACACCCAGCATCGCAACAAACGCGCTGCCGGGGCAGGCGAGCGCCACCCGGTTATCCAGGTGAGCAGCGCGGACGCGGAAAAATTTTGTGTCTGGTTGAGCCAGCGGGATGGCCGCAAATACCGGCTGCCGACCGAGGCGGAATGGGAATACGCCGCCCGCGGGCTGGATGATCGCGCCTACCCGTGGGGCGAGGAATTGGATCAAAATATTTACGCAAATTTTGCCGACGTAAATACGAGTTTTCCCTGGCGCGATGTGACGCTCAACGACGGTTTTGCCGAAACCGCCCCGGTCGGAAGTTACCCGCGTGGATCGAGCCCGTTTGGAATCGAGGATCTTTCCGGCAACGTTTTTGAATGGTGCTTCGACTACTACGAAGCCTATCGCGGCAAGGACTCCGTCAACCGGCGGGGCCCGCTCCACGGCGCGCAGCGCATCTACCGGGGCGGCAGTTGGCGTTCAAAAGCATCGAGCCTGCGCGCCTCGGCCCGGCATTTTAACAATCCCGCCTGCTCCGCCAACGACGTCGGTTTCCGGCTCGTCTGCGAGGTGGAATGACGTTCGCGGAATTCAGTCCCGGCACGACCGCGTATGCGCAGGCGCGCGATTTGCGGGAAGCCGTGCTGCGGGCGCCGCTGGGGCTGTCGCTCACGGGCGAAGACCTCGCCGACGAAGCCAACTGCTGGCACCTCGGCGGCTTTGATGGCGAGCGGCTGATCGCCGTCCTATTGCTGCGACCGCTGGACGGACAGACCGTGAAAATGCGGCAGGTCGCGGTGCATCCGAATTTTCAAAATCTCGGCGTCGGAAAACGACTCGTCGCCTTTGCCGAGCAGATCGCGGGGGAACGTGGCTACGAAAGGATGGTGGCGCACGCGAGGGAAACAGCCGTCGATTTTTACCGCACTGCCGGATACGCCACGGACGGCGAGACTTTCATCGAGACGACCATTCCGCACCGGCTCGTCACGAAGAAGCTGTGCTGATCGCGGTCAGCGGCGTTCGCGAAAAAATGCCTGGAGCAGCTCCGCGCATTCGGCCTGCCGGACTCCCGCGGTGATTTCGCACGCGTGATTCAGCGCGGGATGCTGGAGCAGATTCATCACGCCCCCGGCGGCGCCGTCCTTTGTGGCGATGCAGCCAAAAATCACCCGCTTCATTCGCACATGCACCAGCGCCCCGGCGCACATCGGGCACGGTTCTTTGGTGACGTACAGTTCGCATTCATTCAGCCGCCAGTCGCCGATCACGCTTTCAGCCTGGGTGATGGCGAGCATCTCCGCGTGCGCGGTCGCGTCCTTCAGCGTCTCGACTTGATTGAACGCCCGCGCGATCACGCGCCCCTGGTACACGATGACCGCGCCGACCGGCACTTCCTCGCTTTCCCAAGCCCGGCGGGCCTGGCGCAGCGCTTCGCCCATAAAGTGCGCGTCGCTGTGAAGATCGATGATTTCATCCATGATGGCAGGGTCGGAAAATATGGTTGCGCACGCAGGGAATTAAGCTACTTTTCCCGTCCCTTTCCACCACCAACCACTCGCGACCCATGAATATCATCGACAAAATCGAACAGGAACAAATGAAGAAGGACGTGACGAAGTTCAACGTGGGAGACAGCGTGCGCGTCCACACCCGGGTCATCGAAGGCGACAAGGAACGCATCCAGATTTTCACCGGAATCGTCATCGCGCGCAAAGGCACGCAGTTGAATCAAACCCTGACGGTGCGGCGCATCAGCTACGGTGAAGGTGTCGAGCGCGTCTTCCCGATTCATTCGCCGAAAATCGCGAAAATCGAAGTGGAAACAGCCGGCACGGCGCGTCGTGCGAAGCTGAACTATCTCCGCAATCGGAAGGGCAAGCAGGCGATGGCGGTGCGCGAGAAGGCGCAGGCCAAGGTTTAGTTTTCGGGAAAAGCAACGCGCCGATTTCGCGGCGATGAAGTGCAGTTTCCAGCACGAGGGCGGGCTTTATTCGCAAGGCCGCTTGTGCGTCGCTGGCATCGACGAAGCCGGTCGGGGCCCGCTCGCCGGCCCGGTGGTTGCGGCGGCAGTCGTGTTGCCGCGCGAATTCAGGCACAGCCTGCTCACCGACTCGAAAAAACTGTCGCATCGCGTTCGCGAAAATCTGCACGCCGAACTCGTGCGGGATCCCGGCGTGCGGTTCGGAGTGGCGGTGGTCGGGTCGGAGGAAATCGACCGGCTGAATATCCTGCGGGCGACGCACGAGGCGATGCGCCGCGCAGTGGCCGCGCTTTCGTGTGTGCCCGATCACGCGCTGATCGACGGCCTGCCGGTGCATCCGTTTCCCGTTTCACAAACCGCGCTCGTCGGCGGCGACGGCCTCAGTTTTAGCATCGCCGCCGCGAGCATCATCGCTAAGGTCACCCGCGATCGGTTGATGATCGAGCATGACGCGACGTTCCCCCAATATGCATTTGCCCAGCACAAAGGATATGGCACCGCGCTGCACCTCGAGCGTTTGAAAATGCATGGGCCTTGCGAACTCCATCGCCGCAGTTTTCTCCCGGTGCGCCAGGCGCTTCTGCGGCTCGGCTGAGTCGATCGAAAACCGCAGCCACCGCCTCGGGCACCGCGGTGAGAACCTCGCCGCGCGGCATCTTCGGCGGAACGGATTCAAAGTGCTCTACCGGAACTTTCGCGCGCCGCGCGGCGGCGAAGTCGATATCGTCTGCCGCGATGGCGACGAGTTGGTTTTCGTCGAGGTGAAAACGCGAAGCACCCGCGACTTTGGCTCGCCGGCCTCCGCGGTGAACCGGGAAAAGCAGGCGCTCATCGCCCGCGGCGCGCTCGCCTGGCTGCGGCTGCTCGACAATCCCGACATCATCTTTCGCTTCGACATCGTGGAGGTCGTCATCGACGACTCGGGCACGACTTTCAACATCGTCCGCGCCGCCTTTTCACTGCCAGAGCCGCACCGCTACTGATGCAGGCTCGCGCAGAGAGTGCGGATCCGACAGCCGGGAAAAGCGCGCGTTGCGAAATCCAAGCGTCCCGATCAACCTGAGTCCCCGCCTCATGAAGCATCTCGTTTTTTTCCTCCTCTCAATCATCGGATTTTCTGCGGCAAACGCTGCGAAGCCAAATGTGCTCTGGCTGGTTGCGGAGGATTTCGGGCAGCATCTCGGATGCTACGGCACGAAGGAAGTGACCACGCCGAATCTTGACGCGCTCGCGGCGAAAGGCGTGCGCTTCACCCGCTTTTTCACGACTGCGCCGGTGTGTTCGCCGAGCCGCAGCGCGCTGATGACGGGCATGTATCAGACGACGATTGGCGCGCATCAGCATCGCACGGCGGAGAAGGACAAACCCGGCCTGCCGGACGGTGTGAAAGTGCTCACGGACTGGCTGCGGGAAGCGGGGTATTTCACGGCGAATGTCCGGCAGTTTCCCGCTTCGTTCGACTTCAAGGGCACGGGTAAAACGGACTGGAATTTCAAATACGCGGGCAAACCGTTCGACTCGGATGCGTGGACCGATTTGAAGACCCATCAGCCGTTTTACGCGCAGGTGAATTTTCAGCAGACGCACCGCGAATTCGCCGGGCCAAAAAAAGCCGATCCCGCGAAAGTCGAGCTTCCGCCTTACTATCCAGACCATCCGGTCGTGCGCGAAGACTGGGCGCGATATCTCGACGCGGCGATGGAACTCGACCGCAGAGTCGGCGTGATTCTCCAGCAACTCGAAGCCGAAGGATTGGCGGAAAACACCATCGTCGTGTTCTTCGGCGACAACGGGCAGGCGCATGTGCGCGGCAAGCAATTTTGCTATGACAGCGGGCTGCTCGTGCCGCTCATCGTCCATTGGCCGTCGGCGCTGAATCCTCCAGCCGACTACAAAGCGCAAACGGTGAGCGCCCGCCTCCTCGAAGCCACCGACCTCACCGCGCAGACGCTCGCCTGGGCGGGAGTCGCGAAGCCTGCGGCGATGCAGGGCCGCGTGTTCCTCGGTGCAAACGCCGAGCCCGCGCGGGAAATCGCATTCGGGGCGCGGGATCGGTGCGACCAGACGGCATTCCGTTTTCGCACCGCCCGCGATGCCCGCTACCGCTACATCCGCAACTTCACGCCAGATCGCCCGCTCATGCTGCGGAGCGACTACAAAGCGAAGCAGTATCCCGCGTGGAATCTTATCAAGCAGCTCGGTCGCGATGGAAAGCTGACGACCGAAGCGCAAAGATTCCTCGTCGCGCCAACCATGCCGGAGGAGGAACTCTACGACACCGTCGCCGATCCCCATGAGACGGTGAACCTCGCCTCTTCCACAAAACCGGACGACCAAGCGGCATTGAAGCATCTGCGCGATGCGGTCGCACAATGGATCATCGACACCAAGGACCGCGGCCAGAACGACGACTATAGATATGATAAGGCGTGGGCTGCCGAAGGCGCCACGATCGGTCCGCAATACTGACTTCTCGCCATCCATGCCGACGAATGTGTGGTCCGGTATTTTTGCGCCGTCTCGAGGACGACCGATCAGTTGAAGCACACCGAGACAGGAACAGATCACAGCCTGGCTTCTTCCTCTTGTTCTTCCTCCTTGCGTGACAGGAAAAGAAGAAGAGAAAGAGTGGCAAGCTATGACGAGTGCGGGCTAAACCTCAGTTCTGCTGCACACATGCACGGTTGACCCTTTCTTGCAGCAAGGGTGCCGCCAGGCCGGATTAAGACGGCGCTCGCTAACCGAGGAAGTGCTCCCAGTCGCGAACGCCGTGGTGGTTGCGGATCAGCGCGCTCGCCGGCACCACGCGTGGCGCGACGGGCTGCTTGCGCAGTCGCAGGCCAGCTTCGTGCGGCAGGCGGTCGGCCTTGCGCGAGTTCACTTCCCGGTGCGCGAGCACGCAGTTGTCCCATGACGTCTTTCCGCCGCGCGAGCGTGGGACGACGTGATCAATGTTGCCTTCCTTCGGCGCGAGTTTGCGGCCGGTGTATTGGCAGACGCCGCCGTCGCGCTCCCAAATGCCACGCGCGCCGAAACGCGGGCGGCGCATCGGGACTTTGGCGTAGTTGGCGGCGACGATGACGGTCGGCACGCGGACGGGGCCGCGCGGAGTGTTCACCGCGTTGTCGTGCTCGCGGACGGGCAGCTTCAGCCAGTCGTCCCAGCGCACGGGCGAAATGTATTCGTCGCTTTGAACGTCGAGCGCGGTCGCAGCGCCGCTGGCGATCATGCAGAACGCCTCGGCTGGCGTCTTCACATGGATCGCCTGCCAGTGCCGGTTCAGCACCAGCACGGTCGATTTGTTGAGGATGTCATTCATTTGAAAAGTGAGTGTTGAGAGTGATGCGGAGGCGAGACGGGTTGGCGTCCCGCCTCCGCGGTGGTCAGTCTTCGGCGCGGTCGCCGGCTGGGCACATCTTCACGAGCTTCGGATCGAACTGGCCGAGGACTTCGACCAGATCGGTCTGCGCGGCCATGACGGCGTGGATGTCCTTATAGACACTCGGCACCTCATCGAGGCCGGCGGAGAGCAGTTCGACACCGCGCTCGGCGAGCAGCTTCTTGGTCGCGCTCCAGGTGAAGCTCTGCATCGCCTTGGTCCGGCTCATCACGCGGCCCGCGCCGTGCGACGCGCTGTTGAGCGACTCGGGCGAACCCTTGCCGCGCACGACGTAGCCGGGCGACGCCATCGAGCCGGGGATGATCCCGAGCACGCCGGCACCCGCGGGCGTTGCGCCTTTGCGATGCACGATCACCTCGCGTCCGCCGTGGGTTTCTTTCCACGCGAAGTTGTGGTGATTCTCGATGTCGAGCACTCGGTGCGCGCCGAGCTTGCGCCCGATGTGGTGGTGGATGAGCGCGTGATTCGCTGCTGCGTAGCGGCCCATCAAGTTCATGGCGGCCCAGTATTCCTGGCCGTCAGCATCGTCGAGGGACAGCCACGCGAGGTGCTTGAGTTCCTTCGGCAAGTGCTCGTGGCGGGCCATCGCGCGCTTGCTGTAAAAGTCGCACACCTGCGCGCCCGTGCCGCGCGAACCCGAGTGCGTGAGCAGCGCGAGGTATTCGCCCGGCTCAAGCCCGAGATCGTTTTGCTCGACCGTGAACGCGCCGAACTCGACGAAGTGGTTGCCGCTTCCGCTCGTGCCGAGTTGCGACCACGCCTTGTCGCGCAGGCGCTGCGTCACTGGCGAGACGGTCCAGTCTTCGTCCATCACGTCGTGTTCGCGGCGGTCCTTAAACGAGCAACCCATGCCGAAGCGCGTCTCACTCTCGATGAGATTCGCGAGACGGTCGCGCTGGCCGGCGAGGGTGTTCGCCTTGCGGTCATAGACGGTGAGCTTCATGCGGCACGCGATGTCCACGCCGACGGCGTAAGGGATCACCGCGTTGTCCGTCGCGAGCACGCCGCCGATCGGCAGGCCGTAGCCCACGTGCGCGTCCGGCATGAGCGCGCCCGCCACCGCGACCGGCAGCGCACACGCATTGGCCATCTGCTTCACCGCCTCGGCTTCGAGCCCCTCGCCCCACTGGCGCCAAGGCGCGAGTTCCGCGCGCGGCGTGAACGCCGGGCGATAGATCGCGCGGGCGAGCGGCGCACGCAGCTCATCGGCGAAGAACGCCGGCGGATTGGCGACGACGTTGAAAATCTCGCCCTCAAGCAGCGCGCCGTCATTGCCCTGGGCGATGAAGTTCTGAATGAACTCGTGCGCGAGCTTGATCGGCTCGCCGACAAGCACGCCGAGGCGGATGAGGTCTTTGGTGTTCATGGTTTTGGTTGTGTTGAAAATGGTGGGCGTCGGGTGTGGGCACACTGCAAGTGCGGAGCAGCGGTGTTTGTTCTTTTTGTCGAAGGATACAGCCAGGAAGCGCCGTTTCCTGTTCGCCGATCGAGTCCGAACCTTTTCCATTGGAATTTACGGCTTCAGCAACGAGACGCTTCTCGACTCTGAACCTCGCCAGCTTTATCAATCCGCCGATGCGAAACGCTCAAGCCTTTCACGAACCGCTCCGCCCCGGCGACGCCACCGAGCGAACGATCGGCTGCCGCCATACGAATCCGGACATTTGCGCCAAGAATCGCACTCCCGGTGTGTGTGCGTTCGTGCGTGCGGATAGGGTCTGTATGTGCCCTCCGAAATCGTGGGCGAAGCAGTTCGCAAAGTTGAAGGCACAGAAATAAACCACGGTGGAACTTTCAATCATCACAGAAGCGGACATCCGGCGGCGAACCTTCTGGGTCGCGGAGATCAAAAAGCTGAGCGGCAATTTCGGCGACAATTTCAGCAGGCTTAGCAGGGAATTGAAGGCTGAGGTTGCCAAAGATGGGACTGCCGCAGTGCTCGCGCACTTGCGGCTCTGCGGTGCTATCCCCGAGGACTACGGCCACGACAGCAGCGAGGAAAAGCTCTACTCGAAATACACGGATGCCGTCCTTGCCCATGCATTCAGCCACCTTGGTCTGAAAAGCCTCGTGTTACAGGAGCGAGCCGATTCCGCGGATGTGGAGTGCGTTGCCGGAGATTATAGTTTCGTCGCAGATGCAAAAGCCTTCCGCCTGAGCAGGACCGCCAAGAATCAAAAGGATTTCAAGGTGCAGGCGATGGATGGGTGGAAGCATGGAAAGCCCTACGCAATTGTCGTCTGCCCTGTTTACCAACTGCCGGCGCGGGCCAGCCAGATTTACCAGCAGGCCATCGCGAGAGATGTGTGCGTGTTCACTTATTCCCACCTTGCCGTGCTCGTTCAATTGGCGAAAAGCCGGGGTGAGGCTGTTGCAATCGACGCGTTGAAGAAAGTTTTGGCATGCATCGCCGCGCTCAACCCGACCAAAGATGCGACGCAATATTGGACGGCTATCAATCGAACGATGCTGGACGCAGACAAAGCCGTGGTCGGCATCTGGCAGAAAGAAAAGCTAGCCGCCCTCGATTCGATAGCCGCCGCAAAGGAGGAGGCGCTGATCGATCTCGCGCGAGAGCGCGAACGCATTATGCGTCTTTCCCACGAAGTCGCCATTGAGGAACTCGTGGCGAAACACAAGATCACCAGTCGCGAGCAGATCGTGCGCGCGGTGGCTGATTCCGGCATTCTTACCTTTGCGTAGCAGGACTCGTTATGACGCTCGACACCATCGCCAACGAACAAGCGGAATCCTTTCTCCCGAGAATCCCGGCTGCCTCGGTGCATTGCGTTTTGAGTGACATTCCATACGGCATCGGCGCTGAAGAGTGGGACGTGCTACATGACAATACCAACTCGGCTTACCTCGGAAGCAGCCCTGCACAGGAGAAGGCAGGAAGAATTTTCAAAGCGCGTGGCAAGCCGCTCAACGGTTGGTCGGAAGCGGATCGGCAGATTCCACATCAATACTACGATTGGTGCTCCACATGGGCTCCGTTGTGTTTGCGCGCTCTCAAACCCGGTTCCTCCGCCATCATCTTTGCAGGTCGCAGGCTCTCGCACCGCTGCATCTGCGCTTTCGAGGACGCAGGCTTTACACTCAAGGATGTCTTGGCGTGGATGCGCCCCCGTGCGCCGCACCGCGCTCAGCGTATGAGTATCGTCTTTGAGCGCAGGGGCGATGAAAAGATGGCTCAGAAGTGGCAGGGATGGCGTTTGGGAAACCTGCGACCAGTCTTCGAGCCGATTCTGTGGTTCACGAAACCCTACACAATCGGAACGACTATTGCCGATAACGCGCGCGACCACGGCACCGGGGGCTACAACGAGGACGCGTTCGTGCGATATAGCGGCCAGCCGAACAATGTCCTGGAGTTTGGTTTTTCGTCCGGCGAAGCCGGTCTCCATCCAACGCAAAAGCCTGTGATGCTCATGCAGGCTTTGATCGAGCTAACGACGCAGCCGGGGCAGACGATTCTCGACCCATTTTGCGGTAGCGGCTCAACGCTCGTCGCGGCGCGAAATACCGGCAGGCGCTTCTTGGGGTGCGATGAGAACGCGGAGTATTGCGAAGTAGCCACTAAGCGTCTCGAAGCGGACCTTTTCTCAGCCGTCTCGTAGGCGGGCACTGTGCTGAGACATGGCATGCACCCGCGTCATCCCGGCGGGGACGAATTTCCCCGCCGGGAGCTTTGCTTTTTAAGCTGCGAGCGCGTAGCGACGGAAGAAGCCGTTCAGATCCTCCACTTCACCGGCGGCATCGTCTGGCTCATTGAGCGTTTCGAGCCTCGGCAGTTCGGCCTCGATGAAACGCGTGAGCGCTTCGACCGGCGGCGCAACGGCCAGTTCTTCGCCGGCCTGCTTGCGCGCGACGAGTTCGGCGAGCGCGGCGCGCACGTCGGCTTCGTCGAGCACGCCCTCCACGAGCTGCGCGAAGAGCATCGGCACCTGGCCGAGCTGGCGTTCGATCCAGCGGCACGCGAGCAGTGGACGGAAGACGTAGAGATACTTCTTCAGACTCACTTCCTCGCGGTCGCGCAGGTAATCGCGCCAGTTGCCGTAAGCCATGTGCAGGTAGTGCGCGAAGCAGCGGCGCGGCGAATAGAACTCCGTCGCGAGCGCGCCGAACTCGGCGGCGAAGACCGGATCGTGACGATACACGACCGGTGACTTCAGCCATTCGAGCAGCGGCGGGTTACCCTTGCGTAGGAGCCGCAGCGCCTTGCGCAGCTCCCAGCCGCTCACGTCGAGATCATCGGCGATGGGCTGTTCGATGACGTCGCGCCGGTCCTCGACCGAGAGATACCAGTCGCGCCGGTGGACGTAGAGGAAGCGCACATCGTAGTCGCTGTCGCTCGAGGCAAAGCCCCACGCGCGGCTGCCGCTCTCGCACGCGAAAAGCACGCGCACGTTCCGCTCGGCCTCGACCTGAGCGAGCGCGTTGCGGACGCGCTGGAAGACTTCGTTCCCGTGCATGGGAACCTCCTTTCTATGTTGCTGGATTATACTCTGAGGCCGAATCTGCCTAGCGCGTGAATCGAGTCGCGACGGTTGAGCGTGACAAGCGTGTGACCGTCTAACAGCCTGTTGAAAAACCTTCCAACAAGGCAGAGCTAGAAGGATAGATAGAGGCAATATGTTTGAGCGACGCGAAGACAGCGAAAAACAAAAAGAACTCTGGGTGCTTGCAGGAGAGTTACCCGAAGCCACGCCCGACGCT
>JANNWY010000013.1:0-13080 GCA_031409335.1 Chthoniobacteraceae bacterium
TTTCCCGCTCGCCGCTGGAGCGGCCAGCCACAGTGCGAAATCCCATTGCGCATCTCACGCTAAAACCCGCATCGTCTTCCACCATGCAGCTCATCGACGGCAAAGCCATCGCCCAAAAATCCAGCGACGAATCGCGCGCCGCCGTGGCCGAATTGCGCGCGCGCGGATTCACGCCGGGCCTCGCCGTGGTGCTGATCGGCGAAGACCCCGCATCAGTCGCGTATGTGCGTTCCAAAGACAGGAAATGCCACGAACTCGGGATGCATTCGGTGAAACACGAACTGCCCGCCGCGACTTCGCAGGCGGATGTGGTCGCGCTCGTGCGGCAGCTCAACGCCGACCCCGCGATCCACGGCATCCTCGTCCAATCCCCGCCGCCGCCGCACATCGACGAACGCGCCGTCATCGACGCCATCGATCCGCGCAAGGATGTGGACGGTTTTCATCCCGTGAATGTCGCCAAGCTCGTGCTCGGCGATGCGGATGGCTTCGTCCCCTGCACGCCGCTTGGCTGTCAGCGGCTGCTGATCGAGGCAGGCATCGCGACGCGCGGCGCAAATGTCGTCGTGCTCGGGCGCTCGATGATCGTGGGAAAACCGATGGCGCTTTTACTCATGAACAAAGGCCCCGGCGGCGATGCCACCGTGACCGTCGCCCACTCGCGCACGCGAAATCTCGCGGCGGTTTGCCGCGCCGCGGACATTCTCATCGCGGCGATCGGGCAGCCAGAGTTCGTGAAAGCGGACATGGTGCGCGAGGGCGCGGTCGTGATCGACGTCGGCATCAATCGCGTGCCCGATCCCGCTTCACCAAAAGGCTCAAAGCTCGTCGGCGACGTCGCCTTTCACGAAGTCTCGCCAAAATGCCGCGCGATCACGCCCGTGCCCGGCGGCGTAGGCCCGATGACGATCGCGATGCTCATCGCGAATACCATCACCTCCTGCCGGCGGTGGTCGGGCGGCTAAACTGCGCGCTGAGATGGCGCGATCCCTCGTCGTCCCCGGCACGCGGACGCAGCGCACCACGTGGCTGCGGAAGCGGTTTGCGGAGCACAATCGTCTCGTCGTGCTCATCGCCGCTCTCACGCTGCTCGTCACCGCGGGGATTTGGTGCCTGCTTTTCGCCCTGCTCTACTGGCTCGCTTTCCTCTTCGCGAGCGTCGTGCGCGGCGCGGATGCGCGCCCGCCGGATGCGCTGCCCGCCCTCTTCATCTACAGTGCCGGCGTGCTCCTGCTGATCGCCTGGTGCGCCCGAAAGCGTTTCGCGAACGAGATGCCGAGGGACGAAAAATCGCCGTGGGAAATCGCCACCGAATTTCTGCTCGCCATCCCGCGCGCGACGTTCGCTGTGTGGGGAAATCTTTCCGCGTGGCAGCGACTCGATGCGCGGGAATTGGAACTTGCCGCCGATTTGATCGAACAGATCGTCGAAGAGGGCAGGATACCGCTCCAGCAAGTCCCGCTGCACATCCCCGATCCGGGGGATCAAATGCGAATCCTGCTCGCATTGCAGCTCGTGGAAGTGATCGAGATGCTCCGCAGCGACGAAACGACCTGGCTCTCGGTCGGGGCGAAAGCGAAGACTGCGCTGGAAGGATCGAGGACGACCTAAAAACTCTGCCCACGCCTCCACGCCGGTTTGCAGCACGCAAAGCGCTTTAACAAAAACACTTGCGAATCACCGATCCCGTCAGAAACGGCCGCGATTCAGCCGCGCACCCCGCACCGGAAAATAGGTCAAAAAAATCTGCATTCTGGTATGGACAACGCTTTTATCTTCGGCAACTATCCACTCAATTCCTCTTATGAAATCCAAACGTCTCTTCCTATTCTCGCTCGCAATCATCGTCGGACTCGGTGGCGCTGCCGCCACTGCCGTGGCACAGAGTGGTGACTCGATCGTCACGCTTTGCTACCGGGGCCGGACCATCAAGGTTCCGAATTACCTAGTGCCGCGCTACTTGGCACGGTCGGGTACTACCAACGGAGCCTGCGTAGTGACCCCTCCCTAACCGAAATCGACGGCTCGAAAAAAACAGCTTTGAAAAGTCCCGGGCGCTAAAGCGCTCGGGACTTTTTGTTGTCTCCGGTTCGTATTCCCGATGAACGTCCCCGTCCAAGCCCTCGCGCTGCTTGGCACCATCGCCATTGCCCTGCTGATTTCAGGGCTTCGTCCAGTCTGGCTGATCCCCGCCTATGGCGTGCTCGCCCTCGCCGCGCTGGGCGGCTGGCTTCCCGCGCGCCGCGCCGCACTTTCCGTGCGGGCCGTGCCCTGCCTCGTCGCGAGCGCCTTTTTTTTCGGATACATCCTCTGCCGCACCGTTTTTTCACCCGTCGAATACATCGCGCGTCCCGACCTCTTCATGGTGCTCGGCGGCTTGATTCTCTACCTCGTCACCGCCCTGTGCGCCACGTCCCCGACCTCGCGCCTCGTCTTCATCTCCGCCTTCCTCCTGCTCGCCTGCGCGCAGGTGATCGTCGGCGCGATTCAGTTCACCAAGGGCGGCAACTTCATGCCCTTCGATTTTCTCCCGCGCGCCGACTACGGGGCGCGCGCCAGTGGATTCTACGGCTGCCCGAATCATCTCGCCGGCTTCCTCGAAGTCATCCTGCTCATGTCCCTCAGCCTCATCTTCTGGAGCCGCTGGCGCTTGATGGGAAAAATCCTCGCGGGATACGTGGCGCTCACCTGCGCCGCGGGCCTGCTGATGAGCGGCAGCCGCGGCGGATACGCCAGCGCGGTCGCCGGCCTTTTCGTTTTCGCCGTCATCAGCCTGCGGCTCGCGCGCCAGTGGCTGCGGCGCGACATCTGGCTGCTCCTCGTCACGAGCCTTGTTTTCGCCACCATCGGCCTGGCCGGCACCGCTTATTTTGCCATCCAGAGTAGCGATGTTCTGGCGATGCGCGTGCAGGACGCGGGCACCGATGCACCACTCCGCTTTGCGCTGTGGCGGGCCGCGCTCAAACAGTTCTGCGTCAGCCCGGTCGTCGGCACGGGCAGCGGCACCTACCTGTATTTTGGCCGCCTATTTCGCGAAGCGACGGTGCAGCAGGACCCGGTTTATGCGCACAGCGACTGGCTTCAGTTGCTCGGGGAATTCGGCCTCGCGGGCTTTGCGGGGCTCGCGCTTTTCCTCATCGCGCACCTGCGCAGCGGGTGGAAATTCATCGCCGAAGTCATCGCCGGGCGCACCGAGGATGCGGATCGCGAGGCACCCGGATTTCACGGGAACAACTCCCTCGCCCTCACCGTCGGCGCGCTCTGCAGCGTGGTCGCCTGCCTGGTCCACTCCATCGGCGACTTCAATCTCCACATCCCGCCGAACACCCTCGTCATGGCCTTCCTGTTCGGATCGCTGGCGAATCCCTTCAGCGTGCTGAACCACGATCCCAAAGCGGGTACGGACCGGGCTCGGAAATTTCTCCGCGGCGCCCCCTTCGCCCTGCCCGCGCTCGGACTCTGGCTTGCCTGCGCGGCGCTGCCGAAATGGACCGCCGAAAATTTCGCCGCCCAGTCGAACGTCCTCCTGTCCGACTGGCGTTCTTTGGAAGACCCCGCGGTCGCGAACCGGGCTGCGGAGCTGGCGCGGCAGGGTCTCCTGCGCGATCCGAAAAACCTCGAACTCCATTTCTGCCTCGCCGACAGCACCACCGCCCTCGCGGAAATGGCGGAGGAACCCGCGGCTCGCGAGCAGCACTGGAAGCAGACCATCGAAGCCAGCCAGCGCGGCCTGGAAATCGCCCCGCGCGAAGTGCGTTTCGTCCTCATGCTCGCGCACGCCTTCGATGCGCTCGGGCAGTTTGAAAAATCCGGCCCACTCTTCCAGCGTGCTCTCGAACTCGATCCGAACGGCGGCAGTGTGCTCATGGATTACGGCGCGCATCTGCATCGCCTCGGGAAATTCGACGAAGCCGAAATCTGGTACCGAAAGGCGATTGGCTGCGGCTTCGGCGACACTGCGGGACTCAACATCCAGCGCCTCGACGAAGACCGCAAAGCCGCCGCTAAGGCTCCGTAAATTTCACCGACTGCATCTCTGTCCACACACTCCCGACGGAAACCTCCGCCTGAATCTTCAGCAGCAGCCGGTCGCGATCGTCGGAAATCCACGCTGTCGCGCGTTTGAATTTCGCGTGTTTTTCCAGCTCCATCTTCTTCGTGATCCTGCGCAGCTTCAAATCCAGCTTCACCGCGTCGTAACTTTTCTTCCCCACTTCGATTTTCTCGCGTCCCACCACTTTGGCCTCCGCCAGATACGGGTCCGTCGCCGGATACACCACCAGCCGCACCATGTCGCCTTTTTGCAAAGGCTGACTGCGCACGAAAAGCAGCGCGCCGTATAATTCGAACACGGCGGGAAATTTGAAGCGCTTGGTCTTTGGCGGATTTTTGTCCGGCGGATCACTCACGCGCAGCCGCGACACGCCTTCCGCGTCAAAGCCCAGTGTCGTCGTCAGCGTCTCCTTTTTGTAAACTTCCGTCTGCACCGAACTCACCGGTCGCAGCGTCGTCGGCTCGTAAAGCCCGGTGTGCGTCGCATCCATCGACCACAGTTTGCGCACAAATCCATCCGTCCGCGTCTTCACTTCGAGTTTCAGCAATCCCTCCTTCGTCCTGCTGTAATCGAAATCCGCCACCGCCGCGTCGAACTTTGACCAGCCAAAGCGATACGTCGCGTGCAGCAGCCGCATCGGCGGGACGGCGCCCAAAACGGGCGGCGTCAGCTTCGCCTGCCAGTCCTCGCCGCGCGCCGCGCTCGTCCAGCACAGCAGCACGATCGCGATTGCGCGTTTCATGATTTTTTCAGCCGCACTTTCTCCAAATTTTGTTCCGCGATCCATCCGCGCCCGCCGCCCGGCAGCACGCAATAAATCCACTCGCCGCGCTCACTCAGCACCCGCACACGACTGCCTTCCGGCAAAGGTTCCGCCAGCGCCGCGCGATCCGCCGGCGCGAGTTTCGCGGACGTTTCCTTTCCCGTGACAATCGCGATCGCACTCTCCCGCTCCGCGCGCCAAACGCCGACGCCCGCATACATCGCGAGCAAAATTGCCACCGTGGCCCATCCGAAAAAACGCCGTCCGATCAAGGCAAAGATGCCGGCCCAAAACGCCGCCACCGCGACGATCGCAAACACATCGCCCGCCATCGCCGGATACGCATATTCCCACCAGCGCAGCGGCGCGAGTTTCGCGCCGGTCTGTTCGCGCACCCATTTCAAATTCGCCCGCGCCTCCGCGTGCGCGCTGTCGAGCGCCAGCGCGCGCTCGTAGTTCAGCGCCGCTTTGCCCGGCGCGCTGACGCGATACGCCGCGTTGCCGAGATTGTAGAAAAGATTCGCGCTCCACTCACCCCGGCCCACGACCCGTTCGTAGCTCTGCTTCGCAACGCCAAATTTTCCCGCGTCGTAAAGCTGGTTCGCCTCATCGAAATCGCCCGCGCGCACAAACCCTGTCAGTATAAGAAAAAGCGCGAGCGCAAACTCCGGGTAGCACGCTCGTCCCGAGCGTTGGCGAAGGCGTCCCGCCTGCGTGGACTTCCCAAACGCATGGTCTCGGATTTCGTTCGCGAATTCCGCGGTGACACGGCACGGAAGTTCGTTTCGGCGGGACGCCGAAACCATCGCTCGGGACGAGCATGCTACCCGGAATCTCTGCATCTCGCGGCTAGCGGCTCGCATATCGCTCCAGCGCCGTCAGCGCCCGATCTTTTTCCTCATCCGAAACCCGCCCGTCACTCCTCGCCGATCCTGCGTAGAGAAGCTCCGCGCGTTTGCTGAAAATCTCCTCGATTCCCGCCGCCGTTTCCTCATCCAGTTTCCGCGAAGCCCGCGCCGTCTGCGCATCCACGCTCGCATCGGACCGGCCCGTCGCCAGCGCGGTCTCGACTTGCACGAGCCGCGCGGCGATTTGGAAAAACTGCGCGTGATCCGTCTCGCTGCGCACTTTCCGTCGCAGTTCATCGCGCTCACGTTTCAGCGCCGCAGCGCGCTTCGCCGTTTCGTCTTTGCGCAAAAACCGCGCGCCGAGCAACCCGATCAGCGCGACGAGCGGCACGCCCTGCGCGATCCAAAACGCGCGTGAACGATACATCGGCTCAAAGGAATTCCGCGCAGCCCCGAACTCATATTTCAGCCCCACGATATCCTTCACTTCCTCCTTCGCCGGAGCGGGCGCGGGCAGCGGCTCCGGTTCGGGATTCGTCTTCGCGACTGACACGGGCGCGGGCAGCGGCAGTGCGCCGCCTTCCACTTTCAATGGTGCGGGATCGCTCGTCAGCATCACGTATTTTTCCGCCTCGGCATCGAAGTACGAAAACCGCACCTGCGGCATCCGCGTCTTCGTTTCCTCCGGCACCACCGCCATCTCAAATGTCTTCGTCCCGCTGGTGGAAAGTTCGTCGCCCGGAATGAAATTGCTGCTCGGTTCGTAAGGATGCCAGCCCTTCCGATCCACCAGTTCCGGCGCATTCACGCGATCGAAATTCCCCGACCCGGACACCTGCATTTTCAGCGTCACCGGATCGCCCACTTTCACCTGCTTCGGGTTGCCCTCGACGGAGAGCTGGAATTTTCCCACCGCGCCGGAAAAATCCGCGGGCCGCCCGGCAGCCGGCAGGGGCTTCACATCGAGTTCCACCGGCTCCGCAGTCACCTTGCGGCGTTCCATTTGCCCGAAGACTCCGAATGGCTCGTCAAAAAAACCGTCATCGAAAAGATCGAACGGCGTCCGTGGCCGCGCCTTTTTCGCGCGGGGGATCGAAGCGACGAACGGCAGCTCCATCGGCCCGAGCACTACTTTGCCAGCTTTGCTCGGCGAGATCGTCGTGCGGAATGACAGCACGTCGTAGTCGCGCCCGTCCTTGCGAAGCACGTCCTCGCGCGGTCGCGGAAATTTCACTTTCGTAAATCCCTCGCCTTCGAGCACCGGCATTTCCTCGATGCGCCAGCGGATGCGTTTGTCCACGAACAGCCGCACCGTGACGGGCACCGACTCGCCGACATAGACCGTCTTGCGCGGCACTTCGATCTCGCCAAACGCCACCGGATTCTCCCCCGCGGGCCGTTGCGCTCCCGGCGCGGGTGCTTCGACCCGGAGTTGCAGCGGGTCGGTTTTCAGCATCCCTGCGTCCGTCTTGATCTCGATCGCGGGAATGACGAACGCCCCTGCCGTGTTTCCCAACACCGTGTAGGTCAGCTTCACGCTGCGATCCACGCGTCCGTTGGTGATTTGCGTGCGCTGCTGGTGGCTGGTGTAGCGGATGTCGAGGCCTTCGGCTGACACCGCTTCCGGCGGGTTCAGTTGTTGCACGCCCGAGACTTCGATCGTCAGCGCGATCGCGTCGCCGGGTGCCATCGTCGTCTGGGAAAGGGTCGCGGTTGCCTTGGTTTCCGCGCGCGTCGCCGGGCAAAAAATGCCCAGCCAGGTGGCGATCAAAACGACGAGCGTGCGCGGAATTCGGAGTGTCGAAATCATGCGGAAATTACCAGTCGCGTATGACACGGCCCGGCCGTTTTTGTTCGCGCGGATCGAGCAGATGCACCTTCGCATCCTCCGCTTTCAGCGACTCCAAAAGACTCTTTGCCTGCCGCTCCGTCATCCGCCCCTCCGCCGCGGCAGCCTCGGCTTCCGCCTGTTCCATCGCCTCCTGATTTTCCTTTGAGTCCTTGTCGAATTGCGGCGCTTCCTTCAACTCACCCTCCTTCTTTTTCCCAGGCTCGGCGGGCTGCGGCTCGCCGTCTTTGCCCTTCTCATCTTTCGGCTCGCCCTGTTTTCCTTCTTTTTGATCGGCATCCTTTTTCTCCCCGTCTTCCCCGGATTCCGATTTGCCATCCTTCTCGTCGCCCTTCTCGCCATCCTTCTTGTCCTGCTCCTTCTGGTTGGATTTGTCCCCCTTTTCCTGCTCCTTCTTCTCGCCGTCCTTCGAGTCCTTTTTGTCTTTGTCGCTTTGGTCTTTCTTGTCCTGTTTTTTGTCCTCCTTCTTCTCTTCCTGCTGCTGCTTTTCCAGCGCAGCGATTGCCTTGGACACCGCGTCCCGATTGAATTTCGCGTCCGCGTTCTGCGGCTCCACCTTCAGCGCCTGGTCGTAATGCTGGAGCGCATTTTCCCACTCCTGAATTTTCGGCTCCTTGTCCTTCAACTCCGCGCCGCGTTTGAAAAGCGTGTTCCCCAAATTGTATTCCGCCTTCGCGTGCAACTTCGGGTCCGGCGAAGTCACCGCCTTGCTGAAAGCCTCCAGCGCCTTGTCGAGATCGCCGCTCTGATACGCCGCACTCCCGAGATTGAAATGCAGCTCCGGCGACTCTGGGCGCAGCCGCAGTTGTTTTGAAAAACGCGCTTCCGCATCCTTGAAGTCCTTGCGCTCATAAGCCTCCACGCCCGCGTTTTTCCCAAACGCCGCCGCATTCAAAAAAAGCAGCATCGCCACCGCCGCGGCCCTGCGCCGCTCGCCGATCAGCATCGCCACTGCCAGCAGCAGGATGCCCGCGCCAAGCGGCCATTGGTAGCGCTCGATTGGCTGGCGGGAAACTTTTGCGTCGATGTCGGTTTCAGTCATGGATCCAAGGCCGTCGCGGATGAGTTGCCCCATCTGCTCGCGGCTGTTTAGGAGACCAAGGTAGAAGCCTCCGCCCGCTTCTGCAATTTTTCGCAAACGATCTTCGTCGAGTCGCGATTTTACGATTTGCCCGTCGCTGTCCTTCAAAAACTCCGTGCCACCGCGCGCCCCCGGCATCGGGATGAGCGCGCCCTCCGCCGACCCGAGCCCGATCGTGAAAATCTTCAGCACATCCTTCTGCTTCTCCGCCTCCTTCACGCCATCCGCATCCAGCTCCTCGCCATCGGTGAAAACGATGAGCGCGCGGTGATCGCTCTCGCCTTTCCCAAACGCATCCATCGCCGTCCGAATCGCTCCCGCGATGTCCGTGCCGCCGCGCGGGATGATCTCGGTGTCGAGTTCCTGGAGCGAACTCAGAATCGCATTCGTGTCCGCCGTCAGGGGCGCCTGGAGAAAAGCGCCGCCCGCAAACGCAATCACACCGACGCGATCGCCCTGCAACTGCGTGATGAGATCCTGCGCCGCGAGTTTCGCCCGCGTCAGCCGGTTCGGCGCGAGGTCCGTCGCCAGCATACTTTTCGACGTGTCGATCGCGATGATCACATCGCGCCCGCGCCGCTTCGATTCCTGCCAGGTGAAACCATAGCGCGGCTGCGCCAGGCTCACGATCAGCGCCGCCAGCGCGAGCAGCAGCAGCGCAAATTTCCACCGCCGTTTCGGCACGCTCACCGTCCCCGCCAGCCGCTCGTGCAGCCGCGTCGCGATCAGTTTTCCGAGCAGCACGCGGCGACGGCGCTCGTTTTGAAAAAACACGATCGCGAGCAGTGGCAGCAGCGCGAGCGCCCAGAACCAGAGTGGCTGCGCAAAGGTCATGCGTGATCTCCTTTTTGAACATCGAACATCGAACATCGAACATCGAACATCGAAGTGCGGAGGCGCATCGCACGCGTACTCCGACTTCGATGTTCGATGTTCATCCTCTTCTTCACGGCAGCCTCCTCCAAATCGTCTGCCCCAAAAGCATCTCCAGCGCGATCAGCGCAAAGCCCGGCACGAGAAACCACGCAAACAAGTCCCGGAATTGTTTGTATTGATCCAACTCCACCGTCGATTTTTCCAGTTGGTCGATCTGCCCGAAAATATCCTCCAGCGATTTCCCATCCGTCGCGCGGAAGTATTTCGCATCCGTCATCGTCGCGATTTCGGTCAGCGTCTTCTCATCCACCTCCACTTTCACATTTTGGTAAACCGTCCGCCCGAACATGTCCTGCACCGGCACCGGCGCATAGCCGCGCGTCCCCGCGCCGACGGTATAAACCTTGATCCCCAGCGCCTTCGCCGCCTCCGCCGCGGTCGCCGGCGTCACCTTGCCCGAGTTGTTGTCTCCGTCCGTCAGCAGCACCACGATCTTGCTCTTCGCCTCCTTGTCCTTCAGCCGATTCGAGGCGGACGCAATCGCCGACCCGATCGCCGTCCCATCTTCCACCAGCCCGATCCGCACGCGCTCGAGATTTTGCAAAAGCCAGTCGTGATCCAAAGTCAGCGGACTCACCAGATAGGGCCGCCCCGCAAAACACGTGATGCCGATGCGATCATTGGGCCGCGCCTCGATGAATTTCTGAGTCACGCTCTTCACCGCCTCCAGCCGGTTTGCGCGCTGATTTCCGATCGAAAGATCTTCCGCCAGCATCGACCGCGAAACGTCGATCGCCAGCATGATGTCGATCCCACTCGCCTGCACGCGGCTCAATGTCCGCCCGAGCTGCGGCCGCGCCAGCGCCACGATCAGCAGCGCCAGTCCGAGCAGCAGCAGGCTGAGTAGAATGTTCCCGCGCTTCGCCCGGCGCGCTTTTCCCGAAGCACGCACTGGAGCGAGCGAGGAAAACGTGACCGCCGGCGCATGTCCACGCGCCCCGGCCAGCAGCGCGAGCAGCGGCAGCAGCAGCAGCAAAAGCAGGAGCCACGGGTGCGTGAAGTTGAGGGACTCGCCGAAAAAATTCATATCCGTTCGCCTTGCACAAACTGGATCGCGCTTTCCAAAAGCTGCCCGCTGTCCGCGCTCGTCGCGTCGATGCGCGCAAATTTGATCAGGTCGCAGCGTTCCAGAAAGCCGGAGAGCAAACTCTTCTCGTTCTCCGAAAACTTCACCGAGCGCGAAATCGCGGACAGAAATTCTGTCGAAGTTTGCTCGCGCGCGTGCAGCCGGTATTGCGCGCCGATGTAGCCGCGGAGCACGTCCGACACGGCAATGCTGAAATCATACGGCGTCTGCCGCTCGACCTGCGGGCGCAGTGCTTCGAGTTCGCGGACGGCGATTTCGCGCGGTGTGGGCGGCGGCGGTTTGGGTCGGTCGCGCCGCTTTTTAACGATGAACGCCACGATACTTGCGATTACCGCGAGCGCGAGGATCGCGGCGAGCACGACCATCCACGTCGGGTACGGGAAAATGTCCATTGGCGGCGCGATGTCGCGCAGCTCCGGCAATTCGGACTGCGGCGCGGCGGGAGCTTGATTGATCGCGGCGAGGAACGTCATCGGATCATCAGCCGACGCTCGCGCGTGCGGAAAAAAGTGCGGAGCGCGGGGAGATAATCCTCGTCGGTTTGCAGCGAGATCGTGTCGATGCGCTTCGTGCGGAATTGGCGCAGGCGTTCATTCGTCTGCGCATCCACCGCTTTCAGAAACGCCATCCGCGCGCTGCGGCTCGACGTGTCGAATTCCAACTGCTCGCCCGTCTCCGCATCCTCGAACGTCACCAGCCCCACATCGGGCAGCTCCTCCTCGCGCGGATCGACGATCGGGATCGCGATCAAATCGTGACGTCGCGCGGTGACGCCGAGTTCCTTGGAAAAGTCCGGCGCTTGAAAATCCGACACGAGAAAAACGACCGCGCGCCGGTGGAGCACATGGTTCAAATGTTTCAGCGCGATCCCCGGCTCCGTCCCTCGCCCCTTCGGCTCGAAGAACAAAATTTCGCGAATGATCCGCAGCGTGTGCAGCCGCCCTTTTTTCGGCGCGATGAACAGCTCGACGTGATCCGAAAACAAAATCAGTCCCACCTTGTCGTTGTTGCGGATCGCGCTGAAAGCCAGCAGCGAAGCCACTTCCGCCGCCAGCTCGCGCTTGCTCAAACTCACGCTGCCAAAATTCCCCGACGCACTCACATCCACCACGAGCATCACGATGAGTTCCCGCTCCTCGGTGAATTTCTTTACATAAGCCTCCCCGTTCATCTCCCCGTAACGCGCCGTCACATTCCAATCAATCGTCCGCACTTCATCCCCCGGCGCATACTCGCGCACTTCCTCAAAATTCATCCCGCGTCCTTTGAAAACGGAACGGTATTGCCCGGAGAAAACGGCATTCACCATCCCGCGCGTCTTCAGTTCGAGACGGCGGATTTTCTTCAGGATGTCGCGGGCTTCAGTCATTGGCGGGGAAGGTCATTGCTCCGTCCGAGTGCATCAGCGGGTTCAGGTTCATGCTCTTCGAGGAAGGACGGAAGAGGGTAGTCTGACATGGGCACATGTGGTCCGGGCGCGTAGGCTACGATCAACAAGTCTTTGTTCGTGGCAGGCTCGAAGCGGCAATACATGCGCCCCCACGAAAACTCACGCTGGCCACCCAGGTCCGCATTGATCACGCCTTCGTGAAAGGCCCGGCGCTCGGCATCGGCGGGCGTGCCGGATCGGTAGAAGGAATGAAAATGGGACAGCAAAACCAACTGAACACGGGATTCAGAATCAACAATAGCCGTAGTCTCGAACTCACCGCGATCGGAACGATGAATGCCGAGATGGCAGCCCTTCCAGCCGGGCACCATGAACTCGTGCGCGTCTTGAATATGGCTGGCTGACAGCTTCATGTGCGCCTCGATTTGCAGGTCATCATCAAACGAAACCTGACCTGTAATGCGGGAAATCATCGTCTCTTTGTTCACTGCTCGGCTGGCAAATCCTGCAACCGAAATTGAGTGGAAGTTACTAGCACCCGATTGCAGACCAAACCTCGGCAAGCCTGAAAGGCTGACACAACCCAGCCCAGGGCAACGCCCTGGGTTCGCAGATACAACGAAATGAAGCCCTGAAAGGGCGGGAGAACCGATGAATCCGGGATGTTTCGCCCTTTCAGGGCTTTTGCCATTTTTTCATCGCACCCCGGGCGTTGCCCTGGGCTGGGTTGTGTCAGCCTTTCAGGCTTGGCAGTAAGTTGGTTTGCGAACATGCTCTGGAGCTTCAAGACTTCGGCTTGCAGCAGAAGAAAGGGTGAACGCCGGTCAAGAAAGGTGCCCCGCCCAAAACAATCACGATATTGGCCAATTGCAGATTCCCGGCGTAATTCCATCCCGGATCAGAAAACGCAACTGAGCTAGCGCCGCTTACTACCAGTCCGAAACCGAGCAGCGGCAAAACTAAGCCTGCTAGTGCCCCGTCAGCCGTGGGATGATGGCTGACGAAAGCGCACTTTGGACTGCGGTGGGAAGCGGGCGCGCCCCACCCCCATAGGAGGTGGACCCGGGGGGGG
>JANNWY010000014.1:0-52288 GCA_031409335.1 Chthoniobacteraceae bacterium
CCGCACCTCGCGAAGCAGGTGGATGACATGGCGTTTCTCATGGCCATGCAGTCGAAGTCGAACGTCCACGGTCCGGCTTCCTATTTGCAGACGAGCGGTTTCCTCTTGCCGGGATTTCCGTGTGCGGGCGCGTGGATCTCGTATGCGCTCGGCAGCCTCGCGGACAATGTGCCCGCCTTTGTCGCACTGCCGGATGCGCGCGGCCTGCCTTACAATGGACGCAGCGCGTTCACGTCGGGATTTCTCCCCGCGAATCATCAAGGCACGGTCATCAACGCCGCTGCGCCACAGCCCATCACGCATCTGCGCCCGCCTGCGAATGCCACGCACATCACGCCCGCGAGCCGCGCCGATGGCCTCGCACTGCTACGTGAAATGAACACCGCCCATGCCGCCGAACGCCCCGGCGATTCAAGGCTCACCGCCCGCATCGAGAGCTACGAACTCGCCGCGCGGCTGCAACTTTCCGCACCGGAACTCCTCGACCTCACAGGCGAAACGGACGCGACGAAAAACCACTACGGCCTCGACCAGCCGGAGACCGCCGACTTTGGCAAACGCTGCCTGCTCGCCCGGCGCATGGTCGAGCGCGGGGTGCGCTTCGTGCAGGTGTGGAGCGGCCACGGCGGAGGGCAGGGGAATTGGGACAACCACGGCGACATCGCCAAAGAACTCGGCAGCGCCGCCCGCAGCATGGACCAGCCCGCCGCCGCGCTGCTCACCGACTTGAAAGCGCGCGGTCTGCTCGATGACACGCTGCTCGTCTGGACCACAGAGTTTGGACGGATGCCCTTCAGCCAAGGCGGCACGGGTCGCGACCACAATGGCGGCACCTTTGTTTCGTGGTTCGCAGGCGCGGGCGTGAAGCCCGGCACCGCGCTCGGTCAGAGCGATGAGTGGTCGTGGAAAGCGGTCGAGGGGGTGGCGACGAGTTATGATTTTCACGCGACGATTCTCCATCTGCTCGGCATCGATCATGAAAAACTCAGCCTCCGCCACAGCGGCATCGACCGTCGGCTGACGGATGTTCACGGGCACGTCATCCGGGAGGTGGTGGCGTGATCCCAAGAAGCTTAAACTTAGTTCACCTGATCGCGCTGGCTGTGTGGCTCGCTGCATTTCATTCGCACGGCGTTGAGGGCAAGGCGGACGGCGTTCAGGCGGTCGCTTACTATTTTCCCGACTGGACTCGTCCGCCGGGTAACAAGGACCGCGTCTTTGCTGAGTGGTGGTATCTGGAAAATGCCTTCCCGCGTTTCCCCGGCCACGACCAGCCGAAGAAGCCTGTCTGGGGCTATGAAGATGAGTCCGACCCTGCGGTGATGGCGAAGAAGGTGGCGGTGGCGGCGGAGCACGGGCTGAGCGCATTTGTCTTCTGCTGGTATTATCACGCACAGGGGCCCTACATTGAGCGGGCGCTGCACGAGGGCTATCTGAAGGCGACGAACCGCGCACGGCTGCCTTTCGCCATCCCATGGGCGAACCATGACATCGCGGCGCTGGGTCGCACGGGAGCGGTGACGCCGGAGGTCTTCGACAAGATGACCGACCTCATCGTGCGCGACTATTTTAGTCAGCCGGAATACTGGCGCATCAACGGGCGCTGTTACTTCAGCATTTACCAGCCGATGACCTTCATCAATGGCATGGGCGGAGTCGCCCCGGCGCGGGCGGCCTTGGATGCCTTTCGCAAGAAAGCCGAGGCCGCTGGCTGCGGGGGCCTGCATCTCAATCTCGTGGATTTTGAACTCAACCAACAACCCAACGCGATGGTGCCCGTATGGGACCTCGCCGCCGACAGCGTGACGAGCTATGTGTGGATTCACGCACCCGCCGCCTATGAGCGGATGACGTTTCCCAAAGCCGACTTCGACGAGGTAAAGACCGCCTATTTCGCGAGCTGGGACAAATGGTGGGGACGCACGGGAATCCACTTTCCCCACGTCACGATGGGCTGGGACCCCACGCCCCGGCTGCGCCGCGACCAGCCACACACAGGCGCTGGCTATCCCGACACGCCCGTCCTCACTGGAAACACGCCGGAGCGATTCAAGGCCGCTCTGCTCGAAGCCAAAGCCCGCGCCGGGAAACTGCCGGCAGGCCAGCGAATCGTCAGCATCTATGCCTGGAACGAGTGGAGCGAAGGCGGCTATCTCGAACCCGAGGAGCGAACGGGAAATGCCTATCTGGAAGCGATCAAGGATGTCTTCGCGCCGAAACATCCATGAACTCCCGCAGATTTTCTTCTAGTGACCGTGAGGCGTGTGGGTCGGATTTTAGACAGAAAAATTTTAGACAAAAAATGGATGAAAAGACATCAAATCACGGCGCGGAGTGGGCGTGGCTGCGCTTCATCCTGCTCCCCATTTTGCTGTCTTCCATCTTTCAGTCTTCCTCCGCTGCGGCGGAAGATGCGGTGGCGCATTTTGAAGCAAAGATTCGCCCCGTGCTCATTGAGCGTTGCATCGAGTGTCATGGCGCGGAGAAGCAGAAGGGCGGGCTGCGGCTGGACTCGCGCGAGGGGTGGATGAAGGGCGGGGATTCCGGCGCGACCATCGTGCCGGGAGAGGTGGAGAAGAGCGTGCTCATCAAGGCGCTGCGTTACACGGATGTGGATTTGAAAATGCCGCCGGAGAAGAAGGGCGGGAAACTTTCTGCGCGGGAGGTCGCGGACTTTGAGGCGTGGGTGAAGGCGGGTGCGCACGATCCGCGGGTGGTGGCGGCGAAGATTGGCGGGATGAACGCGGCGGACGCGAAGACTTGGTGGGCGTTTCAGCCGATTGCCGAGCCGCCTGTGCCGATGCCCAAAGACATTGACCGTTTCATCAGCGCGCGGTTGGAGGGCGCGGGGCTGGAGACGGCACCGCTGGCGGAACGCCGCACGCTCATTCGCCGGGCGACGTATGACTTGACGGGACTGCCGCCCACGCCGGAGGAGGTCGAGGCTTTTGTCGGCGACGCCGCGCCGGATGCGTTTGCGAAGGTCGTCGAGCGGCTGCTGGCCTCACCGCGTTATGGCGAAAAATGGGGCCGCCACTGGCTCGATGTGGCGCGTTATGCCGACACCGCTGGCGAAAATACCGACCGTCCGCTGCCGCACATCTGGCGGTATCGCAACTGGGTCTTCGAGGCGTTCAATCGCGATCTGCCGTTCGATGAATTCGTGCGGCTGCAACTTGCCGGTGACGTGCTGCGGGCCGGTGAAAGTGGCGCGGCGCACGCGGAGGGCATCGTCGCCACGGGCTATCTCGCGGTCGCCCGCCGGTTCGGCCACGACAGCGACAAGGACGTGCATCTCATGCACGAGGACGTGATCGACAATGTGGGCAAAGCCTTCCTCGGTCTCTCCATCGCCTGCGCCCGCTGCCACGATCACAAATTCGACCCCGTGACGGCGCAGGATTATTACGCGCTCTACGGAATGTTCGCGAGCAGCCGGTTCTCGTTTCCGGGTTGCGAGGCGAAAGGCCAGCCGCGCGATCTCGCGACGATGCTCACTCCGGCGGAAGTCGTGACTTTCAAAAAAACGTGGAGCGATCGCCTCGCGCAGAGCGAGCCGCGGCTGAAGGAAATCACGGCGCAAGCGCAACCGGTTCGCACGCAATTGAAGCAGGACATGACCGCCGCGAAGCGCGTGCTGGCGGCGGCGAAGGTGGGCGAAGGCGGCTCGGTGACTTTCGGCGAGGGAGAAAAACTGGCGCTGGATCGCATCGCGGTGCGGCAGGGGGAAATCCTGCAACTCGTCGTGGACCCGCGCGCCAGTCACGGCGAGGACAGCACGCTGGTGGAATGGGAAATAACCGAACTCGGCGGCGCGGCGCGGCGCTGGAGTTTGCGCGACCTCCTTCCCACGCTGCTCGCGGGCAATCCCGCTGCGGACAGTCCGTGGTGCTTTCTCGACATGAAGGACGGCCCGGCATTTCTCGGCGAAAAAGTGGAGGCGATGGAGGGCCGCGCCGAACTCCAATCGTGGCGCAGCGGTGCTGCCCCGCTGGTTTTTGTGAACACCTCCGACCAACCCGTGGCCGTGTGGACGAGTCTGCCGCCGCGCAGCTTCTTCGTGCATCCGGGGCCGCAGGGCGCGGTGGCCGTGGCGTGGGTGAGTCCGGGCGATTGCGAAATCGCGGTCGCGGGCTGCGTGGCGGATGCGCATCCCGGCGGGGGCGATGGCGTGGCGTTTTCGCTGGAGCACATCGCGGCGGCGGGCGGCGGCCCGGCGCTGGCGGGCCTCGGCGCGCTCGCCCGCGAAGAGTCGGAAATCATTCGCGTGCGCGATGCCGAGGCCGGGCCGGAGCCGGTCGCGCCGGTGGCCTTCGCCGTGGTGGAGGCGGTGCCGGTGAATGTCCGCCTGCACCTGCGCGGCGACCCGGAGAAGCCTGGCGAGGAAGTGCCCCGGCGCTGGCTCTCCATCTTCGGCGGCGAGGCGGTGCCGCCCGGCGCGGGCAGTGGACGCCGCGAACTCGCGGACTGGATCGTGCGCTCGCCGCTCAGCACGCGCGTGATGGTGAACCGCATCTGGCAGGGACATTTCGGCCACGGCCTCGTCCGCACGCCGAATGATTTCGGCTCGCGCGGCGAGCGTCCGACGCATCCCGAATTGCTCGAATGGCTGTGCGCCCGTTTTGAAAAAGACGGCCGCAGCATCAAGGCGCTGCACCGGCTCATCATGGCCAGCGCCGCCTACCAGCGCGCCAACACGGTGAGCGAAATGGCCGCGACGCGCGATGTGGACAATCGCCTGCTCTCGCACTTCACCCGCCGCCGCCTCACCGCCGAGGAGCTGCGCGACAGCCTGCTCGCCGCGGGCGGCAACCTCGATCTCACGCCCGGCGAGGCGCATCCTTTTCCGCCGGAAAAAACGTGGAGCTTCACGCAGCACACGCCGTTCAACGCCCTCTACGACGACACGAAACGCACCGCCTATCAAATGGTGCAGCGGCAGCGCAGCCATCCCTTCCTCACGCTCTTCGACGGCGCGGACCCGAACACCAGCACCGCCGAGCGCCACCTCACGACCGTGCCGACGCAGGCGCTCTATTTCCTGAACGACCCGTTTTTCCACGCCCAAGCCGCCCGCCTCGCCGCCTCCCTCACCGCGCTGCCGGACGACGCCGCGCGACTCCGCCGCGCCTTCCGCACCGCGCTCCAGCGCGAGCCTGCCGACGACGAGCAGACTTGGGCGGCGGACTTTCTAAAAAGCTATCCCGGCACGCCGGAAGAAAAATGGGCCGCCTGCTCGCGCGTGCTGCTCACGGGGAATGAATTCATCCACGTCGAATAATTCCATGAACGACTGCACCACCTGCTCACGCCGCCACTTCCTCCGCTCCGCCGTCGCGGGGAGCGCGCTTTTTTCCGGCATCCTCCAGCAGCTCATGGCCGACGATGGCGATCCGCTCGCCGCGCACGCGCCGCATTTTCCGGCGAAGGCGAAGCGCGTCATCTTCCTTTTTATGACCGGCGGCGTGTCGCACATCGACAGCTTCGATCCGAAGCCCGCGCTCATCCGCGACCACGGCAAGGAGCTGAAGCTCGACCACCCGGAAATCAAAGACCGTCCCGGCTTCGAGCATATTTATTTGAAAAGGCCGCAGTGGGAATTCGCCGCGCACGGCCAGTCCGGCACGGAGGTCAGCACGCTCTTTCCGCACATGGCGAAATGCGTGGACGACCTCGCGCTCATCCGCTCGATGCACACGTCGCACTCGAACCACTACAACGCGACGCTCGGCATGCACACCGGCTCCTTTACGCAGTCGCGCCCGAGCATCGGCGCGTGGACGAGCTACGGCCTCGGGTCGTCAAATCGCAATCTGCCGTCCTTCGTCGTGCTCGCGCCCGCGCAGACCTATGCGGGCACGCAGGTGTATGCGAGCGACTTCCTGCCCGGCGCGCATCAGGGCACGCTCGTCGTGCCCGGCGCCACGCCGGTCGCAAATGTCGCGCCGTGCATCCCCGCCGACCGGCAGGCGCTCGAACTCGCCGCGCTGCGTTCGCTCGATGAACGCCACCTCGCCGCGCATCAGCGCGATGGGCTGCTGGCCGCGCGGCTGCATTCTTTCGAGACCGCTTTCGGGATGCAGATGGCGGTGCCGGAGGTCTTCGATTTCAGCCGGGAAAACGACGCGACTCTCGCCGACTACCGCTTGCAGCGCGGGCAGACGACCGGCTTCGGCTGGCAGTGTCTGGCGGCGCGTCGCCTGGCGGAACGCGGCGTGCGTTTCATCGAACTGATCGACACCGGCTCGTCGGGAAATTGGGACGCCCACGGCGATATGCTGACGCACGAACCGCTCGCGAAGAACGTGGACCAGCCCATCGCCGCGCTGCTGCGCGACCTCAAACAGCGCGGGATGCTCGAAGACACGCTCGTCGTGTGGACCACCGAGTTTGGCCGCACGCCTTTCAACAACACCGCCGATGCGAAAGGTCGCGAGCATCATCCGTGGGCCTTCAGCTCATGGTTCGCCGGGGCGGGCGTGAAGCCCGGCATCGTCCACGGAGCCACCGACGAACACGGCCTGCGCGCCGTCGAAAATCCCGTCCACGTCCACGACTTTCACGCCACCATTCTCCATCTCCTCGGCTTCGACCACGAGCGCCTCACCTACCGCCACGCCGGCCGCGACTACCGGCTCACGGATGTGGAGGGGCGCGTCATCCGGGAGGTGCTGTCATGAAGCTCAAGAATTTGAAACTCGTATCTCTACTACTACTACTGTGGCCTGCCTCCTCTCCCGCGCCCGCCGCTGAGCCAAGGCGGACGCGGTGCAGGCGGTTGCTTATTATTTCCCGGACTGGACGCGGCCACCGGGCAACAAGGAACGGGTCTTCGCCGAGTGGTGGTATATGGAAAATGCCATTCCACGTTTCCCCGGCCATGAACAGCCGAAGAAGCCGCTCTGGGGCTATGAAGACGAGTCCGACCCGGCGGTCATGGCGAAGAAAGTGGCGGTGGCGGCGGAGCACGGGCTGAGTGCCTTCGTCTTCTGCTGGTATTATCACGCGCAGGGGAGCTACTTGGAGCGGGCTTTGCATGAGGGCTATCTGAAGGCGACCAATCGCGCGCGGATGCCCTTCGCCATCATGTGGGCGAACCATGACATCGCGGCCCTCGGTCGCATGGGTGCGGTGACGCCGGAGGTCTTTGATAAGATGACCGACGTCATCGTGCGCGACTATTTTAGTCAGCCGGAATACTGGCGCATCAATGGCCGTTGTTACTTCAGCATCTATCAGCCGATGACCTTCATCGATGGCATGGGAGGGACGGCTGCGGCTCGGGCGGCGTTGGATGCTTTTCGCAAGAAAGCTGAGGCCGCCGGGGCTGGAGGATTGCACCTCAATCTCGTGGACTTTGAACTCAACAAACAACCCAACGCGATGGTGCCCGTCCGCGACCTCGCCGCCGACAGCGTGACGAGCTACGTGTGGATTCACGCCCCCGCCGCCTATGAAAAACTGACGTTCCCCAAGGCCGACTTTGACGAGGTGAAAGCCGCCTACTTTGCGAGCTGGGACAAATGGTGGGGCCGCACGGGTCTTCACTTTCCCCACGTCACCATGGGCTGGGATCCCACGCCCCGGCTGCGTCGCGACCAGCCGCACACGGGCGCTGGCTACCCGGACACACCCGTCATCACGGGCAACTCGCCGGAGAAGTTTAAGACCGCTCTGCTCGAAGCCAAAGCCCGCGCCGCAAAACTGCCTGCCGGTCAACGCATCGTCAGCATCTACGCATGGAACGAGTGGAGCGAAGGCGGCTATCTCGAACCCGAAGCCCGCGCTGGAAATGCCTATCTGGATGCGGTGAAAGACGTGTTTGGTGCTCCTGCCATCACCCCACAAGTTCACCAGCAGGCTCCCGTGGATTACAATCATCCGCCGCGTGAATACATCGCGCACCGGCTGCACGGCTGGGAGGTGCTGGTGGAAAAGCAGCTCGCCGATGAGGATGCCGTGACCGCGAAGGCGACGCTCGGGCGGGTGGAAAAAAAGCTGGAGGAAATAGCGGCGCTGCTTCCGCCTGCGACGCTCCCGGATTTGCGGAAATCGAAAGTGTTCATCCTCTACGGAACGAAGGCGAAGGCGGGCGGGCGCAGCAACGGGCTGGAGTATTTCCCTGCGGACGCACCGGCCCATCACGACTGGCTGGATGCGCGCATGGGCCGGAGCATCGTGATTTTCGACGCGGCCAATTATTGCAAGCTCTCAGACGCGTGGGCGCTCAAGGCGCTCGTCCACGAGTTCGGCCACGCGCAACATCTGGAGCACTGGCCGGAGGACTATCCGGACATCCGCCAGACGTGGCAGGCCGCAATGAAGGCGGGCCGCTATCAAGTCGTGCGCGACGAGGACAAGGGCACGCACTTTCCAAACTACGCCGCGATGAATCATCTCGAATACTTCGCGGAACTGACGGCGATGTATTTTGTTGGAGCGAATTATTTTCCTAAAGACCGAGCGGGGCTGAAGGCCTACGACCCGGCGGGCCACGCGCTCATCGAAAAACTCTGGGGCATTCAAGCGCCGCCACCGCCCTCGGCACGCGCCGGAGAAAACGAATGAACTCACGCGCCGCTCTCGTTTCCCTGCACTTCGCCGTGCTGCTCTTCGGCCTCTCGGGGCTGATTGGCAAAGCCGTCCACAGTCCGGCGCTGGTCGTGACGTGCCTGCGCTCGCTGGTGGGCACACTCGCGCTCGCGGCCATGCTCGCCTTGCGACGCGAACGGCTCGCGGCGGCTTGGCGCGGACGGCGCGGCGCGCTGCTCTCCGGCGGTGCGTTGCTCGCCGCGCATTGGTGGCTGTTCTTCGCCGCCATTCAGCAAAGCACCGTCGCGCTGGGACTGCTGACGTATGCGAGCTATCCGCTGTTCGTCACGCTGCTCGGCTGGCTGCTGCTGCGCGAACGTCCGCGCCGCGTGGACTTGTGCGCGTGTGCGCTCGTGGTCGCCGGACTCGTGCTGGTGGTGCCGGACTGGAACTTCGGCTCGCGAGTCGGTCTCGCCACGGCGCTGGGTCTGGCCTCCGGCTTCACGTTCGCCGCGCTCACGCTGCTCAACCGCCGGCTGACCGCCGTCATGTCTCCGCTGCCGCTCGTGACGGCGCAAACCGGCGTCGCTGGCCTGCTCCTGTTGCCGCTGGCCGCCACGCAGTTACCCGCCGTGCCCGCGCGCGACTGGGCGTGGCTCATCTTGCTCGGCATTGTTTTCACCGGACTGGCGCACGCCTGTTTCACCGCATCACTCCAGCGCGTGCGTGTGGCCGTGGTCGCCGTAGTGGCGGCGTTGGAGCCGGTCTATGGCATCGCCGCCGCGTGGATGATTTTCGGAGACACTCCCTCGCCGGCCATGCTCGCGGGCGGAGCACTCATCATCGGTGCCAGTTTCCTGAGCCTGCTGCCATCGTCCGTGCCACCACTCGGCGTGACACCGTGAGACTTAGCGATACCGCGACTCATTTCCTCCCGTAAAAAGCTCCAGCACAGCAAATGAGACACCTGCTAACTATCTGCCTATGCCAAAGCACTTAGCTATGAAGTTACTCACTACCCTTCTCCTATGCGCTCTCGTAGCGATGTCTGCTGCCATCGAGCCAGCGGCGCCCGGTTACACGCCCACCCTGCGGCTGGATGCGAAGGATGTGGGCGTCATCCTGCGTCATGGCGATGGGCCGAATCAGTGCGACATCAATGGGGCTCGCGAGCCGACGCTCATCGTGGAAGACGGTAAGTATTTCCTCTTTTACGACGGCGGCGGACCAAAGGGTTGGCTCGCTTGTTTGGCGACGAGCAGCGATTTGAAAACGTGGACGAAGCACGGCGCGGTGCTGGATTTCGGGAAGCCCGGCGAGCCGGATGCGGGTTCTGCGCTCAGTCCGTGGTTCATCAAAGAGGGCGACACTTGGCACATGTATTACGTCACGGCGGCGGGCACTACCGGGCCTCCGGGCTTTGTCGCGGCGGGGCCTTACAATTCAGGCCATGCCAGCAGTAAATCGCTCATGGGGCCGTGGGTCAAAACGAAGGGCTACATCCCGGTGAAGCCGAAGCCACCCGGTGCGGGCTACCCGCAGACGATGGCGTATCCCGGCCACATCGTGAAGAAACCGGATGGCGAATTCCTGATGTTCTTCGGCTCGCCCGGAGCCATCGGCATCGCCCGGACTCGCGACTTGCTCGGCGATTGGAAGCCGGACGCCGCGCCACTGTTCGACAAGCATTTCGACTTGGAAAACTCGTCGCTCTACTTCGAGCCGGAAAACAAGACGTGGTTTCTGTTCGTCAATCACATCAAGGCCACGCCGCCGATGTTCACCGATGCCACTTGGGTGTTCTGGACGAAAGACCTTGAGCGCTGGTCGTCGGCAAATCGCGCCATCGCGCTCGACGGCGTGAATTGCACATGGAGCAAACGCTGCATCGGCATGGCGACGGTGACGAAAGTCGGCAACCGTCTCGCGATGGTCTATGACGCGGCGGGAGGCGAAAGCATCGACCACCTTGGCCGCGACATCGGCCTCGCATGGTATGGCCTGCCGCTCGCGCCGCCGCCGACCGCCGACTTGCTCGTGCTCATGCACGACAGCGGGAAGGTGGAGCGGTATGATGCGGAGGGGAAACATCTGGGCACATTTATCAGCGGGCTGCCTGCTCCGAATGCGCTGATGGAAGGGCCGGATGGGCGGCTCTATGTTTCCACGGGCGTGCCGGGGCAGAATGGGACGGTGGAGCGGTTCGATGCGAAGACGGGGCTGCGGCTCGGGACGTTCATCAATCTTCCGGCGGGACAGCCGGGGCATCTGGCGCGGGCGACGGGGATGACTTGGCATGAGGGCGATTTGCTGGTGGCGAGTCAGGGCGATGGAATCGTGAAGCGGTTCGATGGGAAGACGGGCGCTTGGAAGGCGGATGTGGCGAAGGCTTCGCCCGGCGGCTTCACGCAAATCGCGATGCAGGGAGGGCGGTTGTTTCTCACGGATTTTATCACGCACATGATTCGTGTGTCCGACTTGAAAGGCACCGAGGCGATGGCTCCGGCGTGGACGCACAGCGACGGGGATGCGGCTTGGGGCTTGGTTTTCGATGCGGAGGGGCGGGCGTTTTGGAGCACGGGACGGCAGCGGATTCTGCGGTTCGATGGGAAGGAGAATGTCGAGTGGGCGCACGGACTGGCGACGCCGGTGTGGTTGTCGCGGGGGCCGGATGGATTGCTCTACGCGGTGAATCACACTGGTCCAAACGTGACGGTGTGGAAAGCGAACGAGCCGAATCCCGCCGGGCCGCTGCGGGTCATCGGCGGGCCGGAGATGAAGCTGCCCATTGCCGTGGCGTTCACCGCGCATCCGTTTGAGCCGCCGGTGCAGATTGGAAACTTCACGCCGAAACCGTCGAACACGGGCCGGGATTGGACGCCGGACGGCACGGCGATTTATAATCTGCGGGCGATGAAAGGCGTGGCGGCCATCTCGGATTTCGGACTCGATACCGAGGGCGGCGACCGCGCTAAATTGAATCTGCTGAAGGAGCCGATGCGGATGATTTTCACGATGAAAGACGGCTCGCGGCTGGAGTCATCGCACGTCGCGGCGACGAGCGAAATCGGGGCCCAGCGGGTGAAGTATGCGTTCAGCCCGGCGGAGGGAATCAGCGCGGAATGGGTGCTGTGGCTCGATGGGCAAAACCTGCGGATGAGCTTTGCGGCGAGCGGCCCGAACTTCGCGAAAGCGGAACTGCTCATCCCTTTCGACCCACGGGCGATGGGCACGACGGTGCTAGCGGAGGAATGGGGCGCGGAAACTATCGTGAAAGCACCGCTCATCATCAGTGCGCTCGACATGGGGCAGCTCCACCTCCGCAACGACGGCGCGGACCCACGGCTCGACTGCACTTTCATCGGTAGCCGGCACCGTAAACGGATAGACCTCCGCGTCGAAGTCCTGAGCGGCACCACGCTCGCACGCAGCCTCGTCTTTGCTCCCGCACGACTGGAGAAACCAAACGCCAGCCTTACCGATGCGGAGTGGGCGAAGATTCGGCGCGGCTTGATTTCGCTGCTGCAAGTCACGCCCTACATGGTGCCGTTTGAAGACGGCTCCGGCTGGCTCGGCTCGCCCGGCGGCATCCTCGGCAATAACGTGATTTCCGACCCCGTGACGTGCAACATGGACCGCAATCTCCAGTGGCTCGCGGGCATTGGCGACAAGGCCACGGTGATGGGTATCAACCTGAATCGCATCGCCAAACGCACCATCGAGTTTTGGCTAAACCACCGGATGAACGAGGACGGCTCGCTCGACTACGTGCTGCAAAAAGGGAACATCTCCGCTGACTCGAACACGGGCGTGCTCAACTCCGCGACCGACTATTTTCTCACGACCGGCGACACCGCGTTCGTCCGCGACAACAAGGCCGTGCTGCTCAAAGCCGTGAACTATTTCATCGCCCGCGACCTCGACGACGACGGCCTCATCGAGACCTTCCGCGATGGCAATGGGAACAATCAGTTCGGCGACACGGGCTACGACACCATCAGCTCTGGCTGGAAAAACGCGTTGGTGAATGGGCAAGCCTACAAGTCGTTTCTCGGCGTGGCCAAGATGATGGAAAGCATCGGCGACAATGCGCTGGCAAAGGACTTCCGCCAACGCGCTGTGCGGCTGCGGAAGGCTTACAACAAGACCTTCTACGATGCCGAGAAGGGCCGCTACATTTGGTGGATTGGCAAAGACGGGAAGCGTCACGATTACTCGAATCCCCTCATCCAAGCGAACGCCGTGCTCTACGGTATCGCCGCGTGTCTGGAGCAAGACACCGGCCTCAAACGAAGCGACAAAGACGTGATGCAGGCATTGTGGGATGCGCTCGATGCCGCCGAGTATCGCGACACGGCGAAAGGCAAGATGGTGGACTACATGGATGCCAAAAGCGGCAACTACACCGGCCTGTATTGGGGCATCCCCGGCAACCTCGAAGACGTGCCCGATGCCTACAACTTTCAGGACTTCGGCTTGCACGAATTTCCCTACTACTGCAATGGCTGCATCTTCCCATCGGACACCGTGACGGCGATTACCGCCTTTACCAAAGCAGGCATGAAGGACCAAGCCGCGATCATCCAGCGGCAGATATTCAAGCGACAGCACGAAGGCATTTTCCCCAACGGCAGTGGCTTCTACATGGGGGTCGTGAACGGCTCAGAACCCGCCTACTCCATCCTGAAATGGGACGGCACGCCCACCGACTACGAAGGCATTATCTCCCGCGACTGCTCCTTCCTCCAAACCGCCCTGCTGACCGACGACCCGGCACGGGAGTTATTCCAACAAGCCGCTGCCCAAAGACCTTGAGCGCCCTCCCCAGCCATCCAAGTCGCCGACCCATGAAACTCGTCCACTACTTCCTGCTTCACTCCATTCTTGGCGGCATCGTTTTCGCCAAGGACCCGGTCAACGTCGGCGGGCGGCGCGAGTTGTTTTTGGACAATGTCATGGTCGAGCGCATGGTGAGCGGTGCCCAACGGGTGTTTCATCGGCCAGTGCCGCGGGAGGTAGTCATCAAGTTCGACCAGCCGTGGGAGGGCAACGCCTGTGCGTTTGTCACCGTCTTCAAGGACGGCGACCGCTACCGGATGTATTACCGCGCCGGGAACGAATCCGGAAGTTCCGGAGGCGAAAAACGGGGGAATCACTCCTTTGACTGCTATGCGGAAAGTCCCGATGGAATCCACTGGACGAGGCCTTCACTCGGGCTGGTGGAATTTCAGGGGTCGAAAGACAACAACATCATTCCGAAACCCGCTGTGCCGGAAGGGTGGCTTCTTTCCGAACTCAGCCCCTTCCTCGACGAGAACCCTGAAGCTGCGGCTGACGCGCGTTACAAGGCAGTGGCTCCCCGGACCCATCCTTTCGAAGGGGGCGATTGGGTGAATGCCGACAAGGAACTGACAATCTGGAAGTCGCCCGACGGCATCCATTGGACGATGATGCGGGAGGAGGGCATCCTGACGCACAAAGGCCCCTCTGCCGCGATGGATTCGCATAATGTCGCGTTCTGGGATGCGAACATCAAAGCGTATCGAGTCTATCACCGGTGGTCGGGGGCGGTGCTCAGCGATTGGACTCCTTCAGGCCGTAACATCAAGGTTGTGACTTCACCGAACTTCACTGACTGGCCAGCAGCCAGTCATGCCGATACGAGTAACCTTTTGAGGTATGTGAATCCGCCCTCGGCAGAGTTCTACACCAACGGCATACGCAACTACCACCGCGCCCCGCACATCTACATCGGCCTTCCCATGATGTATGCAGACCGTCCCTGGTCGCCCGCCATGGAGCAGTTGCCGGACACCGAGAAACGTCGCAAAAACATCGCGACATGGAAGCGTCCCGGCCCGCTCAGTGAAGTGCAGTTGATGTGGAGCCGCGACGGCAGCACCTTCGAGCTGGCCCCATCCACGTTCCTGCCGCCGGGGCCTGAGCGGTCAGGCACCTACACCTACGCCGATATGGTTGCGTGGCATTTGGTCGAAACAGCATCAGACTTGGAGGGAGCCGCCCCGGAACTCACGCTTTACCGCAACGAATTTTATGAAATTGGCGACGTGCAACTCCGCCGCTACACGCTGCGGCTCGATGGCTTCGCCTCGATCCACGCGCCGATTGCCGGTGGCGAGTTGCTCACCCCTCCGCTGATTTTCAAAGGCTCCCAGCTCTCCATGAATTTCGCCAGTTCCGCGTTCGGCTCGCTCAGGGTGGAAATTCAGGACGCCGAGGGCAAACTCGTTCCCGGCTTCACGCTCGCAGACAGCATCGAACTCTACGGCGACACCGTCGCCCGGACGGCGATGTGGAAAGACAACCCGGACTTGAGTGTCCATGCCGGCAAACCCGTGCGCCTCCGCTTCGTGATGCGGGACGCGGACCTGTATTCGATCAAATTTGAAGAACGAAAATGAAACATAGCTTCTCATCCGTGGCGCAAGTCCTCAGCCCCTCTTTCGCCCTCCATTGCTATACGGTCCTCCACAGCCGCCACCACGCCTCCGCCGAATTCGCGTATGTGGACTAGCCGCTTCGTCCTCATACTGGCCCTCGCGTGCGCGGGCTTCGCGTCCCAGTGCTCCGCGCTGGAGCCGCGTCCCGTTTATCGACTCGATGTCTCGGGCTTGAATCAACTCGACCTGACGAATCCGACGGCGGCGCGGAAGGCGTGGGACACGCTTCATGCGGCGGCTTCGGTGCAGGGGATCGTGAATCGCGAGGGGGCGGTTCTTTTCCTCCGGCACATGCCGGAGACGGATGATTTCTGGTGGGACTGGCTGCGGGCGGAGGGCCACTGGCTGCACGGGCGGCCGGTGATTGAGCTGCGGGATTTGGCGGACGCGGTGAAGACGTTTGCGCCGAAGCTGAAAGGCGTCGTGCTGTATGATTCGCAGGTCGCGGCGACGGCGTTGCTGGCCAGCACGATTGCCGGAGTCGAGAATCGGATGGCCCTTCGTCACGACCCGGCGGCGGATGCTGTTTCCACGCAGTTAGCAAAGCTGCCGGAGTTTCCAAAGGACGTGGTGCGGCTCTTTCAGCCGGATGGCACTCCGTTGTTCACGGGGAAGGGAAAGATTCCCGACACGACTCTGGACTCCACCGGCAGTGCGAAGAACGACGCCTATCTTTGGGCAAAGGCGCGGTATCTGGATGCGGGCAAGTGCAGCCGCGAATTCCTCGCCTACTACATGGACAGCCACTGGCTCACCAATCCCGCGCCTCCGAGCCAGGGGCCGAATCAGGGACTCTCCAACACCACGCTGGCGAACCATGATTTCTTCATTAGTCAGCGCGCGTTTTTCTTCGACCTCGGGGTGTGGCCGGAGGAGGCGCCGGTGGATGATCCCGGCCAAAGGCCCGGCACGGATGCGGTCACCCTCCGAGGCATCCTGCGCAGCATGTCGGAGCGGAGCCGGGGCGATATTTTCACCGTCGGTGGCATGGTGCCGTGGCTGTGGAAATACAGCGGACCTTTGCCGGGCTGGGCGGGTTCCGGCGGCGGGCATCATCCGGTGCATAGCGAGTGGGAATTCGCGCGGCTCATCTCCGCCTACAATGGAATGATGGACGCCGACGCGATGGGCGGCATGGCGAATGCCAGCTTCTACCAACACTATCCACTCAAAGAGCGCTACCCGCAGCAGAGGAAGCCGACGGAGGAGGACTTGAAGCAACGGGGACTTATCCAAGCCGATGGCACGGTGCGACCCGATGCCTACGTGGCGCTTTACATGGGCGACTACGATGCCGCCTCGTGGTTCCAGCAATACATCCCGAAATGGTGGGCCGACCCACAGCACGGGAAAGTCACTTGCAACTGGGCCTTCAATCCCATCCTCGACCGCCGCGCGCCACACGCTGTGGACTACGTGCGCACGCAAGCCGCCGCGACGGATTGGTTCATCAGCGGCGACAGTGGGATGGGTTATCTCAATCCCGGAATGCTCACCGCGCCGCGGCTCGACCCAGCCATCGGCGATGGGTGGGATGCGTGGACCAAGCGCAACGAAGCCTATTTACGGCGCTACGATTTGAGCATCGCGGGCTTCATCATCGAAGGCTTCGGCCCCTTCATGGGAAAGCGCGGATTGGATGCCTATGCGCGGTTCGCTCCCGATGGCATGATGCTGCAAACGTCGGAGCCATCGTTATCGCTGGTCGCGCTGCATGGCGCGCTCCCCATCATCGGCCATCGCATGGACCTCGACGGCGCGCCCGCGCAGGCCGGTGCAGCTTTGATGGCCCGCGTCACGGAGGAAAAGACAAGGTTCACCGGAGGGCCGCAGTTCCTCATGGCGCGAACCGTCTTGAAAAGCCCGACGTGGCACGCGGAAACCATCGCCGGGCTCCAAACCGCACCCGGCGGCGAGCGCGTTACTTTCCTCGATGCCTACAGCTTTTTCCTCCTGCTGAAGATGCACTTGACCCACGAAAAGCGATCGGAACCTGTAACGAAATGAGCACCTCCCAGCCCGTTCAGCAGCCGCTAATTCATCCACTACCGCTGACCTATGAAACACACCACCTGCCCCGGCTCCATCGCACCAGCGTTCACACGACGCGGCTTTCACCAGCAAGCCTTCACCGGGTTGGGCATGCTCGCGCTGTGCGTGCTGCTTTTCTGTCACCCCACCTGTGCGGCGCAAGGGTCGGGTATTAACAATGCCGCTTTGATTCCCAAAGTAGTGCCGGACAACGAAGTGAAAATGGAGGGAATGTCGCCGGATTGGGTGAAGACGCTCATCATGGCGCAACTCCGCATTGAAACAGCCACCCCGGAAGGAACGTTCGCGGCTGCGACGGGGGTTCTTGACCACTTTGCGGAACTGGGAGTGAACGGGTTGTGGATCAATCCCATCTATGAGCGGGGCTCGAAGGGCAATGGCTATGGTAACTTTGGTCCGCATACCATCGAACCGCTGCTAACGGGCACCAGCGACCTTCCCGGTTCGTTTCAGGTCGTGAAGCATTTCGTGGATGAGGCTCACCGGAGAAATATCCGCGTCATCTTTGACATCGTCGTCTGGGGCACCACCGCGAATTCACCTCTGGTGGCTGCGCATCCGGAAATCTACTTAAAGGCGAATGGACAGTTCGCCGGGGCTTGGGGCGGATATGCGTTCGACTGGAACAGCAAGGACTTGAAGACGTGGTTCACGAAGGCGGCGGTCGAGTTGATCGAGAAGACGGGTGCCGACGGTTTCCGGGTGGATTTGGCGCCGGATATTTCCGGCCACTACTTCAAGGAAATCCGGGAGGCACTCCATGCGATGGGTCGGAAAATCATCGTGGTTTCCGAGATGAACAGCCAACGAAGCGGCACGTTCGATTTCGAACAAGTGAGCGTTCACGGCTGGACGGAAGAAGGCGACCTCGTCACGCCGGGGAAGTGGGCCGAGCAGCAGCGGCGGTTTGGCAAACACAACGACTACTTGTTTCGCAGCAACCTCGTGGAGACGATTCAAACCGGTGCTGGCATCGGAAAGGCATCTCCTCAGCAGGAAGGCCGCGGAGGCATGGACCGCTTCTACACTTCCAACCTTCTGCACCATGACGACACGGTGCCTTTTGTAACAGGCAATCGCGTGCGCATGGCCTATTCCTCGATTCTCGCCCCGTTCATTCCGATGTGGTGGATCGGTGAGGAATGGGACAATCCCAAGGTGCCGCTGCCAGGCTCGGATGGAGCGATGTATTTCAACACCATCGACTGGTCACTTTTGGAACGACCGGCGAACCGCGCCTTTTTTGAGGACACCAAGCAAACCATCCGCATCCGACGCACCTACCCAGAAATCTTTGAGCATTTCCCGGAGAATGCTCGCGAGGCGAACATCGCCAAGCTCGACACGCGCAACAACGGTGTCCCAAACAAACTCCAAGCTTACGCACGGTTCGGCGGCGGCAAGGCCGTGCTGGTGGTTCCAAACTATGGAGCTGTGGAGCGGACTCAGTTCATAGTCACTCCTGACTTTGCCGCCCTTCATTTGGGTTCGGCGGCGGCGTATCAGGCGACCGACTTGATGAGTGGCAAAGTCATCGCCTCGGAAAACGCAGCGGACTTGAAGAGCTTTCCCGTAGAGATCGAAGGCGAGCATCTCGGCATCTATCTCGTTGAAATGAAATGACCCGGAATCAATCCAACCAAACAGTCGCCAACGCATGAAACACACGTCTCTCATTCGCGCACTAAATGGCAAAAAGATGGATGGCAGAACAAAGAAGATCTGCATCTTTCTGTCATCCATCTTTTTGTCGTCAACTCGGATGGTGGCGCGGCTCCGACTGGCGGGAGCGATGCTTCTACTCCTCATCGGCAGTGCTGTAGCTCAGACGGTGCCGCAGTTTTCCGTGCCGGGGCAGGAGGTGGAAATGCAGGCGCTCAATGAACTTCATGCGCTGCATGCGAAGACGGCGTTTTCGGACTGCACGCTGTGGGATATCTGGCTGCCACACGCGACGCTTTGGACGGGGCAGGCGCCGCGGGAAAAGTATCGCGCTTCATTTTTGCAGCGGCGGATGGATGCGGAGGGTTACGTCTCGATGCAGCAGCATCGTGGCATGGCGCACAGCGAGGGCTGGCCGTTTCCGGCATGGCAGCAGAGCGGCGGGGCGGGGTTCTTTTTCTCCACGCACGATGAGGTGTATGGGCTGCAATACTTCGCGCTGAAGGCACTGGCGAATACGGACGGATGGGAAATCGGCGGCGCGGAAGTGAGCGGCATTGACCCGGTGCGCGGGCTGCAACTGCGAGGCACGGGGGAGGTTATTCGCATCACCACGCCGCCGTTTCGATGTGGGACGATTGTGGCTCCGTTTCTCCGGCTGGAGTGGGGCGCGAAGGGGTTGCCAGCGGACTCGCAGCCGAACGTGCAGTGGATGTTTGAAGGCGAGACGGAATGGAAGCCGGAGCGGTCGGTGGCATTTGCGCCGCTGCGCGAGATGGACGGCGCGCAGTTTGCCAATGTGCCGCTGTATCGGCACGCGGGCTACGGCGGCGTGCTCACGCGCTACCGGCTCACGTTTCCTCGCGCGGCGGGGGCGGTGGTGGATTTGAAATCGCTTATCTCAGCAATTGATACGCGCCATCCGATTACCAATCCGCACTTCGTTCGCGGGAGCACGGGATACTTCGCGTGGACGGGGGACGTGGAGTTTCTGCGGGCAAACATCGAGCGCATGAGAAAGGCGATGCGGTTTGCGTTGAGCGAGTTTTCCGTGCGCGAGCAGAAGCATGTAAAAGTGCCGTGGGTCGGGCATGATGGACGCAGTGGATTGATCGTCGGAGCCGATGGAAAGAAGAGTCAGCGGCTCGGCGTGGGCGTGGGCGGGAACTACTGGGACTTGATTTCCTTCGGGGGCAGCGATGCTCCGGCGACTATCTATCTCTTTGACACGTTGCGTCACTTTGCGGACCTCGAACGCGCCATCGCAAAGCACCCCGAATGGAAAATCCCGGCGGCGGATGCGGACGATTTGGCGAAGCTCTCGGAGGAAGTGCGGACTGATTTTCAAAAGCGATTCTGGAACGCAGCGACCGGGCGTTTTGTCGGCTGGATTGATGTGACCGAGCGAGCCTACGACTTCGGATTCACGATGGTGAATACCGACGCCATTCACTACGGCCTCGCCTCGCCGGAGCAGGCGCAAAGCATCCTCGCGTGGCTGGACGGCAAACGGGAAATCGCCGGCGACACCTCGCACGGAGCGGACATTTACCACTGGCGGTTCGGTGCCCGCTCGACGACGCGCCGCAACACGGACACTTACGTGTGGGCGTGGCCGAATGCGGAGACCATCCCGTGGGGTGGCCAAGTGCAGGACGGCGGCGCAGTGCTGGGGTTCAGCTACTTCGACATCATGGCTCGGCTAAAAACGAACGGCCCCGAGGACGCATGGAAGCGCCTGCGCGAAGTCCTCGCGTGGTTCCGCGAAGTGCAGGCCGAAGGCGGCTACCGCGCCTACTATGCCAAGCCCGGACGCGGCACGATGCAAGGCGGCGGCCCGGCGGGCGGCCTCGGGATGGATCAAGAATTCTACGAAAGCGTGCTCGTGCCGCAGGTGATGCTCTACGGCTTCCTCGGCATCACGCCAGAAGCCACTGGCTTTGCCATCGCCCCACGCCTGCCAAAGGGCTGGCCCTCGCTCACTGTCTCACGAGTGCGGCTGCACGACCACGAAGTCGAACTCACCGCCGATGCCAGTGGCCGCGTGACCTTGAAGACGCTCGTGACCGGCACCGGCCCCGTTTTGATTCACAAAGGAACGGCGGAACTAACGCTTAAACCGGAAACGCCCGGCACCATCACCGAACTACCGTGAAGAAGGGGCACTCGCTCAATCCTTTCTGCCGCTCCTTTTGCCTGAAGACAATTTCTAACCCAATAATCATGAACTACAGTCGAATCTGGACTCCGAATCAATACTGGTGGCGGAGCCTCGCACTCGCTTTCGCCCTGATCTGCTCTGCTCTCCCCACCACGGTTGCCGCCGCTGCGAGCACCACGGACTTCCCGATTTGGATCGAGTTGGACAAACCCCAATTGGTGACGGTCGTCATCGAAGACGCGGCGGGCCAGCGCGTGCGCAATCTGGTCGCGGAAACGCAGCTTCCAGCCGGGCGGAATCGGTTGAGCTGGGATGGATTTGATGACGGCCAGCGCAATGCCGGCGGCGACCTTATCCGCCAGCGCGTCGCTCCGGGAACCTACCGCGCCCGTGGTCTGAGTCACGACGGCATCAAGATCATTTACGAGTTCACCGCTTACAGTGGAGGGAATCCGGCGTGGCCAACAAAGGAGCACACCGGGGGTTGGCTGGCGGACCACTCCATGCCCATGAGCGCGTTGTTTCTTCCCGCTGGCTCTGGCTCTCCGTATGGCGAGGGCAAGTCACAGGTTTTGTTCTCGGCGCTCGTGGCCGAGGCGGGTGCGCCGTTTGTGTGGGTGAGCACGGATGGCACGACTTACCAGCGCAACTCGGTTTTCGGCTGGGATGGTGCCATTGCGCTGGCCCGCGATGCAGGCACCAAAGGTCGCGACGATGTTTATGCTTACGGTATCATCGCCGGGGAGAAGTCCATCAAGCTGCGCGCCTTCAAACGCGACGGTCGCGGCCTGGAAATCCTGACCTACTCGCCCACCGTGGCGATGCCGCGTGAGCCGGGGACCATCGGCCTGTCGCTCGCGGTGTGCGATGGTCTGGCCGTCATCAGCGTTCCCCGCGAAGAGAAGCTGCTGTTTGTGGACACCATCGAAAAAAAGGTGCTGGGACTCACGGCGATGCCTTCGCCGCGTGGCCTGTTGTTTGATCATCAGGGACGGCTGCTGGTGGTGAGTGCGGGAAAAATCCAGCGCTTCACGGTGAGCCGCAAGGATGCCGCTGCCACGCCGGTCTTGGGGGATGCCACCGTCCTTCCCGCGCAGGGTCTGGAAGATCCGCGCACCCTTGCCCTCAGTGCCGCCGGGGAGGAACTCTATGTGGCTGATTGGGGCCAGAGCCATCAGGTCAAAGTCTTCACGCCCGAGGGCAAGCCGCTTCGCACCATCGGCAAACCGGGCGGCCCGCAACTGGGTCTCTATGACGAAGGCCGCATGACCCGGCCGCAAGGGTTGGCCCTCGATGACAAAGGACAACTCTGGGTCGCTGAAGCGGATCATCTGCCCAAACGAATCAGCGTCTGGGCTGCGGCGACGGGCCAACTGGTGGACGCGCGTTATGGGCCGCCTCACTACGGCGGTGGCGGCACGATTGATCCGCTGGACAAGACGCGTTTCTTCTACGCCACGTTTGAAGGCGTCATGGAGTTCAAGCTCGATTGGGCCAAAGGCACTTCGCGCCTCCACGCGGTGGTTTGTCGGCAAAGTATCCAAGGCTTCGCCAAAATGCCGGGCGAGAACTGGCTGCCCGAGACGCCGCTGCGCGTGGGCGGGCGAACTTATTTGATCGGCGGCTATCAGGGCGGCCTGCGCGGCAACACTTACACCGCCACTTTCCTGTTGGATGAAACCACGCGCATCGCCCGGCCGGTCGCCTATGTCGGCAGTGATCGCTGGTGGCCGAATGTAGCCGCTGATAAATCCATCGTGGCGCTGGCTCCCGGTAAGAAGAACGAGCAATTCCTCGCGTGGTCGGACTTGAACAATGATGGCCAGCCGCAACCCGCAGAGTTCACCTACCGCGTGTTCGACGAGACGTTCGTGGACCGAAATGGCGGGACGCGGAAGACCTTTGGCTATCGTGATTTCAACATCAACCCGGACCTGTCGCTGCAAGGTTCCTGGGGCATCACCGTGCCTGCACCGCAGATTCGCGCCGACGGCGTGCCCATTTACGACCTCGCCAAAGCGCGCTTCGGACTCACTCCCACTCAGGAGTTAGCATCGGGTGAAGATGGCCACGATACCCGGCCGCTCCAAGATGGCAGTTCACTCGTCGGCCTGCTCTCCGCTTGGCGCAAAGACCAGCAGCTCTGGAGCTATCCCGAACGCCGGGGCGGACCGCCGCAGTTTCCCGGCGATGTCGTGGACCCCACCCGCTTGCTCGGCCCCGTCGTCACCGCCGCAAAAGGCGAGGCCGGACAGTGGTATGCCGTCAATGCGGAGAAGGGAAACATGTTCCTCTTCACCGCCGACGGCCTGTTCATCCAGGAACTCGGTGGCGACATGCGGGTCACATCGCTCATCCGCTTCCCCGAGGCCAAGCGTGGTCTGGTCATGGAGAACATCAGCTTTGAAGATGAGCATTTCCACCCGACCGTGACGCAGACCAAGGACGGCGAAATTTATCTGGTCGCCGGCAAGGAACACTCGTCGATCTTTCGTTTGGATGGATTTGAAGCCATTCGCCGCCGCGACTTCGGCGAGGTTGTGTTGACCAGTGCGGCCATCGCTGCGCTACCCGAAACCCGCGTGACCAAAGCCCGCCAGCAGGGCCGGGCCACGACCTACGTGAACTTGCTGCCAGAACGTCCCAAGGTGGACGGCAAACTCGATGACTGGAGCGCGGGCACACGCTGGCAGGAGATCGGCGAAGCCGGACTCGCGGCCGTCACCGTCAGCGGCGACCGGCTTTACGCCGCCTTCAAAACCAGCGACCCGCGCCTGCTGGACAACGACGCGGTGAATCCCACGTTCATGTTCAAGAACGGCGGCTGTATTGACCTCATGATCGGCACCGATGCCAGCGCTGATTCTAAACGCACCTCGCCGGTCCCAGGCGACCTGCGGCTCCTGGTCACGAAGGCCAAAGGCAAACCGGTCGCCATGCTGTATCGCGCGGTGGTGCCGGGGACGGCAGAGAAGGACCGCGTGCTGTTCGAGTCGCCCATCGGCAAGGTTTGGTTTGATCGCGTGGAGGACATCAGCGACCAGCTCCAGCTTGCCCAGGACGGCAGCCACGCCGAGTTCTCGGTGCCCCTGTCGGCGCTCAGTTTCTCGCCGAAAGCGGGCGAGAGTTTCCTGGCTGATTGCGGCATCCTGCGAGGCGACGGTGCCCAGACGATCCAACGTCTCTACTGGAACAGTCTCAATACGAGCATCGTGAGCGACATTCCGAGTGAAGCCCGGCTTCAGCCCGCCAACTGGGGACTCTGGACCTTCCGCGCCTTCGATTCCAAACTGCGTGAGCCTGATCCGGCGGCAGCCAAAGCGACCACACCCGGCCTGCGCTATGACCTGTTCAAACCCACGCGGAACTTTGAAGGCCGCGTCCCCGACTTCTCGAAGATGCCGCCGACCTCGAGCGGAATCGTTGATGCCTTTATCTTCCCAGCCAAAGCCGACAAACAGCCGGGCTTTCGATTCTCCGGTTTCATCACCGTTCCCCAGGACGGGCTATACTCCTTCTACCTGCGGTCGGACGCAGAAAGCCGCCTCTACATCGGCGACCGCAAGCTCGTGCAGGGAAACCGCAACGAAGCCATCACCTACGACGGCGACATTCTGCTGAAGGCCGGCCAACACGCGATCCGCGTCGAATACGTCAACGACTTCGCCCGCGCCCAACTCCAAGTTTCCTGGCAAGGACCGGGCTTGGAGAAGACGGAGATCAGCAAGAACTCGCTCTGGCGTGGACCGTGAACCGATGAAACGAAATTACCCATCAACACCTAAACGAAAAATTCATCCATGAACCCATTCCAAATCACCCGCCGCAGTTTCTTCAAACGCAGCGCACTCGCCGCCGCCGCCACGGGCGTTCCGGCGTGGTTTCTTGAGCAATCGCTCGATGCGGCCGATTCGCCGATCCCCACGCTGGCCAATGACAAGCCGAACATCGCGCTCATCGGCTGCGGCGGGCAGGGGCGCTACGATGCAAAACTGGCGACCGCGTTCGCCAGCGTGGTCGCGGTCTGCGATGTAGATGCCAAGCGCGCCGGGGAAGCGGCGCAGCAATTTGGCGGCGCAAAAGTGTTCAGCGATTTCCGCCGCGTGCTGGAGATGAAAGACCTGCGCGCCATCATCAACGGCACGCCGGATCATTGGCACACGCTCATCAACCTCGCAGCCTTGCGCGCGGGCAAGGATGTCTATTCCGAGAAGCCGCTGACGCTGACGATTGATGAAGGGCGGCGGCTTGTGGCGGCGGTGAAAGCATCGAAGGGCGTGCTGCAAACGGGTAGTCAGCAGCGCAGCGACGCACGCTTTCGCCTCGCGTGCGAACTCGTGCGCAACGGGCGCATCGGCAAGCTCCGGCACGTCACGGTGATCCTACCCTCGGGCTTGCACGGCGGACCGTTCGCGACCGCGCCGGTGCCGGCGGAGCTGGATTGGAACACTTGGCAGGGCCAGGTGCGGGAGACGGACTTTGTGCCGGAGCGCGGGCATAAAAAATTCCGCTACTGGCTCGACTACTCGGGTGGCACGATGACCGATTGGGGCGCGCATCACCACGACATCGCGCTCTGGGGCATGGGCCTCGACCGCAGCGGACCCGTCGCCATCGAGGGGAAGAGACTCATCGAGGAAATTCCCGGCGGCTACGACGCGCCCAGCCAGTATCGGATCGAATACACCTATGCCAACGGCGTGACGCAGACAACCGAAAGCACCATGCGCAACCGCTTCGATGGCTCGGTCGCGGAGGACCAAAGCAAGGAGTTGCCCGAGCACGGCGTGAAGTTTGCAGGGAGCGACGGTTGGATTTTCGTGACACGGGGGAAGATTGAGGCCAGCCGAAAAGAGCTGCTCGATGAGCCGCTCACGACTAGGACTGTGGAACTGTATGTCAGCAACGATCACATGGGCAATTTCTTCGACTGCATCCGCTCGCGGAAGGCGCCGATTTGCGAAGCCGAAATCGGGCATCGCTCCGTGAGTGTCTGCCATCTCGGCGTGGCGGCAATTCGATTGGGGCGCAAACTCAACTGGAACCCCGAGCTGGAGCAGTTCGTGGATGACAAGGAAGCCGATAGCTACCTCGCCCGCGAGCAGCGCAAGCCATTTACTTACGACATGCTTTGAGATGAAAAAACGATTGATCCTTACCCTCTTACTACTGGCTTGCGCAGCATTGCCTCACGGAGTCGCCGCGGAAACTCTGCGAGTCTATTTCATCGGCAACAGCGTCACGGACACGGTGCGCTATGGCGAACTGGCGAAACTGGTGGAAACGCGCGGGGTAAAACTCGACTGGGGCCGCACGATGATCCCCGGAGCGCCGCTCGAATGGATTTACACGCATCCAGACCAGGGTTTTCAGCATGAGCCTTATGGCACTTGGACGAAGGCGCTCAACGACTTCGCGTGGGATGCTGTTTCGCTCCAGCCCTTCGACCGGCAACTACACGGCAAGAACAAGGAAGGCCAAGACCTCGGCGACGTGGCGCTGATCCGGGAGTTCGCCGAGATGGCGGCGCGGAAGAATCCCGACGTGCTGATTTATATCTATGCGCGCTGGCCGCGTGTAACGAGCGGCGGAAAGGGCGCGGATTTCGACAAGAACGATTACGATCCGACCAAGCCGGGCAGCGGCAATGATTTGTCGAAGGTGGATGACTTTACGGCGCGCTGGGAGGCGAAGTATTCCGGCGGCTGGGATAACTCGAACGAGACGCGCGATTACTTCGACACGCTGCTGGGCGAAGTGCGGAAGGCAACTTCGTTCCTGAAAAAGCCGCCGCTGCTGGTGCCCGTGGGCCACGTCATGAACGCGCTGCACGCGCAGATGAAGGCGGGCCAGGTGCCGGGCTACACGAGCATCTATCAGTTCTACAAAGACGGCATTCACCTAAACGAAGCAGGCTCGTATCTCGTGGGTTGCACTTACTTCGCCACGCTGCTGAAACAGTCACCAGTGGGTTTGCCAACGGCTCCGTATGGGAAGATTGATCCGGCATTGGCAGAGACGATTCAGAAAACCGTCTGGCAAATCGTGGCCTCGCATCCCGAGACGGGTGAGAAGTGAGCGCGCGGCGGACCCAGCCTCGTCTCATAAAATAAACCGATGTGTTCCCCTTTCCGTTTTACCCTGACCGCGACAGTGGCGCTGTTAGTCGCCGGCTCAGCGGGGCGGGCCGCTGACGCGCCGGCGAATGTCATCTTCGACACCGACATGGGCGGGGATTGCGATGATGTGGGGGCGCTGTTTATCTTGCACGGCGCGGTGGAGCGCGGGGAGGCGCGGCTGCTCGCCACGATGGGGGGCATTTCTTCGGAGGCCATCGCGCCGTGTCTGGACGCCATCAATACTTGGTTCGCGCGCCCGGAGATTCCGGTGGGCACGTTGAAGGACGCGGGCTTTCTCGCTGGTCCCGGATTTCCTGCGGAGTTGGTGAAACGCTTTCCGCATCGTCTTCCCGCCAGCGCGGACTACCCGGATGCGCTCGCGCTGTATCGTCAGGTTTTGGCGGCGCAGCCGGATGGCAGCGTGGTCATCGTAGCCGTCGGGCCGCTGCGGAATCTGGCGAACCTGCTTAAATCCGACGCCGCGCTAGTTGCGAAAAAAATAAAGTGGCTGCACGTCATGGGCGGGCACTATCCGCCGGAGTCCAATCGCAAAGACGCGGAGTATAACTTTCAGAAAGACGCGCCAGCGGCGGCGTTGGTGTGCGCGCAGTGGCCGACGCCGATTCTGTTCAACGGCGAGGGCGGATCGACCAGTTCCGGTCGGCGCGTGACTTATGAAATGCCGGAGCACAATCCGCTGACGATGGCCTACGCGGCTTATCCGCGCGTGGGTTTCGCGGGCGACCGGCTGAGTTGGGATCCCGTTTCGTGCCTTGTCGCGGTGCGCGGTGCGGCTCCGTGGTATGAGATCGTGAGCGACGGCAGGAATGTTGTGGACGCAACGACGGGATTGAATACGTGGCAACCCGGCAGTGGGCAGGGCCATTCGTATTTGGTGCTGAAAAAGGGAGCGAAGGCGGCGGTCGAGACGGCGCTGGAGGACATGATGGTGGCGGGCAAGGGACGCCCCGCGAATCTCACTTTCAACACCGCCTACTATGCTCAGGCCGGCCTGGCTCAAATCACGGCCAGCGGCGCAGCAAATGCGACGATGGCCGCGAGCAAAGCGTTCGACCGCGACGAGAAAACAGCGTGGCTGGACCAGGCCGCGTCGAGTTGGATTCAGTGCCAGTATGTTGACGGACGGCAATCGCGCGTGACTTCGTACGCCGTGGTCTGTCGGGAACGGGAACGCCTGCCGCGCACGCTGGAGCTGTCCGGTTCCAATGACGGCGGGAGCACTTGGACGCGATTGGATTTACAGGAATCTCCCGCCTTCACCGAGCAGGCGATGCGACGCGAGTTTCCCATCGCCCAGCCAGCGAAGTTCAACCGTTACCAACTACGCGTGACGGCGGCGGATGGAAAAGCGGGCGTGCAAATTTCCACGCTGGAACTCAACGAAGCCATCCACTGTCGGCCCGCCGTCGCCGTCGCCAGCCTCGCCCTCGACCAGTCTTCCTTGCGCCTCGCGACCCACAACCGCGCCACGGTCAATGCCACCCTCATGCCACTGGATACCTTCGAGCGTGAAGTTACTTGGAGCAGCTCGGACCCAGCCGTGGCGGAGGTGCGGCGCATCGGCGAGCAAGCATCCATCGTCGCCGCGAAGCAGCCCGGCACCTGCACCATCACCGCGACCATTGGCCAAGTGCGGCAGACCTGCGCGGTGACAGTCACGCCGACCACACTGCCCGCAGGCTGGAGCTATGATGAACTCGGCACGCCACCCATTCCTGGCTCCGTGTCGGTGGCGGATGGTCGCTTTACCCTCACCGGCTGCGGTCATGCGATGACCGGCTTTTGGGAGCGAAGACGCGACCAAGGTGCCTATGTCAGCCAAGCGATCCCGGGCGAGGCCACGCTTTCCGCCCGTCTCATCAGTCTCGCTCCGAGCGTCGGCGGCCCCGCTTACCAATGGGACTCCCGGCCATCCACCGCTTCGGGCCTGATGCTGCGCGAATCGCTCACCGAAGGCTGTGGCCGTTACGCGCTCGTGGAGGTCGAAGCCACCGGCAAGCTCGTCTTCCGCTGGCGCGACGAGGTCGGGCCGGACGAAAGCCATGCGAAGGAACTCGGCCAAGTAACCTTGCCCACTCATCTGAAACTCACGCGGACGGAGCGGCAAATCCAAATCTTCACTTCCACTGACGGCCAGCATTGGGGCGAGCCGCTGATGACTCACACCGCCACTTTCGATGGCCAGAACCGCCTTGGTCTTTTCACCTGCTCCGGCAATACCTTTGCGTCCACGACGGCTGAATTTGAATCCGTCACGGTGAAGCGATGATTCGTTTGGTAAAGCACCACTTCAACCCAAGCGCGGATTTCGTGGGCCGTCGCATCCGCCAGCGTGCGTCAGCGTCAAAACATCCTTTTATGAAAACATACTTGCTCATCGCGCTCCTGGCCCTGTCGCCAGTTCTCGCACTTGTCGCCGCTGAAGCTCCGTCGTATCCACCGGCAAAATTTCCCGATGCGGGCGGCTGGGGGCGCAACATCCAGCGCACGATGCGCCTGCTCGCCACGAGCACGGCGGAGAAACGGAATACGGTTCGCATCCTGTTCTACGGGCAGTCCATCACCGAGCAGAGGTGGGCGAAGCTGGTGGAGGAAGATTTGCGGCAGCGTTTCCCGCACGCGAACCTCGTCATCGAGAATCGGGCGCTCGGCGGCTTCGCGTCGCAGATGCTCGTGAAGACGGCGGAGACGGACCTGTATCCGTTCCAGCCTGACCTGCTGATCTTTCACGTCTATGGCGCGCACGACAAATACGAGGACATCATCCGCCGCACGCGCGAGCGGACCACCGCAGAAATTCTGATGCAGAACGATCACGTCACGAAACCCGCCGACCTCACCGAGGAAACCGACCCGGCGAAAGTGCCGATCCAGAGCGGGAAGTGGGACGCCTTCATGAATCACAACTGGCTGCCCTTGCTCGCGAAAAAATACGGCGCGGAGCTGTGCGATCAGCGCGCGATTTGGAAAACGTATCTCGCCGAAAACAAGCTGGAGCCGAAGGCGCTGCTGAAGGACGACGTGCATCTCAACGCGCACGGGGAATTCCTCATGGCGGAAATCGTGAAGGCGCATCTGCGGCGCGACGCATCGTTCGATCCCGCGCCCGCGGAGGCTTGGGTGAAGACGCTCGTGGTGGGAAAAGGCGTGCGCTTTGAAAATGGAAAACTGCGCGTGGAATTCGAGGGCAGCCGCGTGGACGTGGTGTGCCAGGCGGGCAGCGCCGCACCCGCTGCGGTGACGATCGACGGGCGCAAGCCGTCCGAATTTCCCGAGCTGTATGGCTGCACGCGCGCCGTCACCACGCCGCCGGGAAAGTGGCTGGTGAAGTGGCCCATCGTCGCACCCATCGGCTCGGAGAAACCGCTGCTGGTCGAGGACTGGATGCTCGACGTAAAGCGCGCCGATCCCGCGAACGAAAAGCTGTTCACTTTCACCCTCACCGGCTCGAAAACCGGCGCGGACGGAGAAGGTCGCAGCGATCAAAAATTCGTCTCGAAGTCGGGCCGCATCGTCATCACGCCCGAGGATTGGAACGCCGCCTACGCGCTCGCGCTCGCCGGCATCAAGCCCGTGCCGGAGAGCTTCACCGTGAAGTGGAGCGTGGTGCCGCGCTTCGTGGATGTGTTCACCTCTCCCGGCGTGAAAGACGCGGCCATCGAGACGACCGTCACGCTCGCGCAAGGGCTCGCGAACACAAAGCACACGCTGGAAATCGCGGGCGGTGCGGAGACCATCGCCGCGCTCCGCGTGTATCGCCCGGCGCTCACCGCGCAGGACGCGAAGTAGGACAGGAGGTTTTTACGGATCATCCAAGACACATGAAGCACCCAATTTTTTCCCAAATCCTCGCGCTGCTCGTTTTTTCCACGATGACGCAGGCGGGCGAAAAGAATCCGTTTTTTGCGATGGACACCATCGCCCGCGGCCAGCCAGAGACGGTCGTGCCGATGCTCCGCGAGCTTGGCTACGCGGGCCTCGGCGGCGCACCGGGCGATGCGGCGATGGCGCAGGCGCTCGCGGCGGCGGGGCTGCGCTATTTCAATGGCTACCATACGATCACTCTCGATGCCGCGCGGCCCGCGCTGGATGAACCGATGCGGAAAATGCTCGAGGCCATGCCCGGCGCGGCGCTGTGGCTGGCCGTGGCGCGCGTGCAGCGCGAGGGCGCACCTTTCCCAAACTCCTCCGCCGACGGCGACGAGATCGCGGTGGCGAAGCTGCGCGACATCGCCGCCTACGCCGCCCCGCGCGGGGTGAAAATCGCGCTCTATCCGCACGCCGGTTCGTGGCTGGAACGCGTGGAGGATGCCACCCGGCTCGCGGAGAAAGTGAACGACCCCGCCGTAGGCGTGACCTTTAATCTCTGCCATTGGCTGAAAGTGGAAGGCTCCGAGCGCGACCCCGCTCCCGTGCTGCGCGCGGCGCTGCCGCGGCTGATGTTTGTGACTATCAACGGGGCTGATACCGGCGACACGAAAACGATGGGTTGGGAGCGCCTCATCCGCCCGCTCGGCGAGGGCAGCTACGACGTGGGCGCATTTTTGAAAACGCTGCGCGCGACCGGCTACGAAGGCCCCATCGGGTTCCAAGGCTACGGCATCCCAGGCGACGCGCGCGCGGTCCTGGCGAAGACGATGGCCGCGTGGAAAGCCATGCAGCCTTGAAGCTTTTTGACCAGGCTCACGCGCTGGCGGATGTGGATTGCCACTTTTCCAATCGTTGGTTCGCCGCGCAAAAGCAGAACTGGCCGCTGGCGAATTTCCACGTCGCCGAAACCAAGTCGCGTCTTGAATGGGCGGTGCGCATCCGACCTGTGCGGAAGCTCACCAATGGACGCGCAGGCGCAGCGCCGAGCAGAAAGGAAACACCTTTCGCTCTCTTTCCCTAGCCCGCGCGGCAATGAGCGCGGGCGAGCGCCAGCGAGGCGGCACCTCCAAAACTTGGCCGACACGAAGCCTCCCCGGAATTCCCTCGGAGGCTGAGCAAAGGATCAACTTACTTTCGCTGGGCGGAGGTTCGCACGAAACGTGACAGCTCCTCTGGATCTTATGCCGATATCGGCATAAGCGCCATTATGCCGCGATTCGGATTATGCCGCACGGATGCGTGCGGCCTTGGCGTGGGCTTGTGCATCGGCGCGGCAAATCGGCATAATCACAGGGCTTCCAGGAAGGCGAGCAGTTCTTCGGTGGGGTGATAACGTCCGGGGCTCATGTGAACTGGCTGAGTTTTCGCGAGGGCTGCTTCCTTCAGTTTGATGTCGGCGTGGATATAGATTTGGGTGGTTTCGATGGATTCATGGCCGAGCCACAGGGCGATCACGGTGCGGTCCACTCCGCTTTGCAGCAGTTGCATCGCGGCGGTGTGACGCAGGACATGCGGGGTAATGCGTTTTCCTTTTAACGTGGCGCATTGGTTGGCGGCGTTCATGGCGTGCTTGGCGACGAGGTGTTCGACGGCGTCCCGGCTGAGTCGGTCGCCGCGATTACTGGGGAACAAGGGCGCGTCGTCGGGAGCGGCGGATTGTGCCAGCCAGGGACCGAGGGCTTGAATGCAGTCTTTGCGCAAGGGTGTGGTGCGTTCTTTGCGCCCCTTGCCCATGCAGCGAACGTGCGCGCCGGTGCCAAGGCTAACGTCACCGCAGTTGAGTTGGATGAGTTCGGAGACGCGGAGCCCTGTTTGCAGAGCAAGGATCAGCAGGGTTCGGTCGCGGCGTCCGCTCCACTTGGATGGGTCGGGCGCGGCGATGAGCGATTCGATTTCGTGGCGCTGCAAGTAGTCGATGCTGCGTTTCACATGCCGCTTGCACGGTATGGCGAGGATGCGCTGGCAGTGGTGCAGGAGTTGTGGTTCGCGGCAGGCGATGTGTTTGAAAAACGAGCGGATGGCCGCCAGGCGGGTGTTGCGGGTGCGGACGCTGTTGGCACGTTTCGTCTCCACGAAGCTGAGGAAGTCGCCGACAAGATCGGCGTCGATGTCGGCGACGTGCAGCGTGGTGGGTGTGCGTCCAAGTCGATCGGAGGCATAGTTGAGCAGGAGCCGGAAGGTGTCGCGATAACTCGCGATGGTGTTGGGACTGGCCGCAAGCTGAGTTGTCAGACGTTCCGTGAAGAACCGCTGCACATGGATGGGAAGCGGGTGCGCTTTCATGCTGCGTCTCCTCTTGCGGTCAGGGATTGCTCGGCGCGCTGACTGGCGAGTTGCAGCAGTTCAGGCACGGCTTCGATATACCAATAGGTGTGCTCCGGATCGGTATGGCCGAGATAGGTGCTCAACGTGTGCATCTCTCGATCGGGGGCCAGTCCCTTTCGATACCATTCCACGATGGTTCTGACCGCAAAGGTGTGCCTGAGATCATGCACCCGCGGACCGCGTCCGAGCTTGTAAAAAACGGTAACCGAGCGCAGGCCGATGCGCTGGCACACCAAGGCGAAGTTATAGCGGGCGGCGCAATCGGTCGGACGTGTGCCGTTTTCCGTGAGGAAGAAAGGCGCGTGACCGGTTTCCAAAAGGCGGTCACGTTCGGCGCGATATGCTTTGAGCCGCATGGCAACACTCGTCGAGACCGGCACGAGACGCTCTCGACCGTTCTTGCCATGCCGGATCACGAGCACGCATTCACGCAGATCGACATCCGCCTCATCCAATTTGATGGCTTCATTGATGCGCAGTCCGGTGGTGGCGATGAGCCCGAAGAGGGTCGCATAGGTCCATCCGCGCAACCCATAAGCGGAAGGCAGACGCGCGGCTTGCCCAACGATCCGCGCGATCTCGTCCGCACTATAGATGTAAGGGCGTGGTCGGCGCCGTTTTCCATGGATCAAACCCGACGGCGGCATCTCCGTCCGCGGATCGACACTCTGCAGCCAGCGGGCGAAGCCGCGCACCATGCCCAGGCGCGCGCTCCAGGTAGTGCTGTTGGCCGAGCCAAAGTGCGCCTTCCAGCGCAGGAACAGATCGACCGTGACGTGGCTGACTCCCTCGCCATCGGCGAACTCGGCGAAGCGCCGCAACACCCGGCCGCTGTCGGCGAGATCGAAGCCAAAGCCGCGACGCACTGCGAGGTAGTTGGCCAGGCGGAGGGTGAGCGTTGGATTCATTGCGCACCTCCTTCCGCCGGCCAGCACTGGGCGATCGAGCGCAGCGTTTCGAGGTCGCACTTCGCATAAATCGTGGTCGTCACTCGCGATCGATGTCGCAGGACATGACCGATCTCCTCCAGCGATGCGCCACCACCCAGCATCGCGGTCGCCAGACTGTGGCGCAGGAGATGCGAGCCAATGTATTTCTGCGGCGGTTTCAGCCCGGTCTTCGCAAAGGCCTTCTGCAGCACGTCATTGATCGTCTGTGCGTCTTTGAACGGTTGGTGCGGCGCACGATGCGAGACGAACAAAGCGCGTGAGTCACCAGCACGGCCATTTTGAATGTAGTCCACGATCGCCTCGCCCACTGCACTCGGCAGCGGCACGCGCTCATGCCGCCCGCCCTTGCCGCGAATCAAAATTTCGCCCGCGCGCCAGTCAATGTCCTCAAGCTGGATCGCCACCACCTCGGGAGCACGCAGCCCCAATCGCGCCAGCAGCAGTAACATCGCATGATCGCGTCGGCCCAACGCATCATCGGAGCGGGCTGCATCCACCAGTTGCTGCACCACCTCTGGCCGCACATAGCGCGGCAGATTCGCCGCGCGGCCATGCGCGACGCGGGGAATGCTCGTCGCCAGATTGTGCCGCGTCTTGCCGCTCCAAAACAGGAACTCAAACAAGTTCCGCAGATGCGAGGGCCATGCCTTGCATCGCAACTTGCGGCAGAACGCCACGATGCCCTCCGGCGTAATGGCATTCAAGTCACCCATGCCTTCATCGCCAAAACGGTCCGTCATGAACCGCTCGAAATTGTACAGGCAATGATTGATTGTGGACTCCCTCAATCCACGCTGCACACGCAGATAGCTGGTAAACTCCGCACGCAACACTTCACGTCGGGTTGGCTGGTGCGCGGCCGGCTGTGGCCGCGTTGCCACGCCAGCCTCAACGAGTGAGGCCACGAATTGATCCAGGCGATACGCCGCGTAGGTCGCATCGCTCGTAAAAGCGCCAGCCAGCACCACCGCGCGCACTCGCTCCAGCATCGCGCCGTCCAAATGTCGCCGCTCATTCGCGCAGCGTTCCATCGCCGCACAGAAGCGCTCGATCGTGCGCTCATAACGCCGTATGGAAAAAGCCGAGTAACCTCGGCTGGCAAGTCTCCCAAGAAAGGCGGCGCGGTGTGGCTCAATCCATTGGGCGGTTTCGGTGTGATGATGGTTCGGTTGATTTGATGATGTCATGAATGCTCCTATCGGTCGGGCTGAGAGGAGCGCCCAGCGACAACCAGTCGCGTCAAACAGATGGAACCATGCAGACGACCAAATTATGCCGACATCACCAGCCGCCTCCTTTGTATGAGCCAACGCTCCGCAGCCCCACGCGGCATAATCCGAATCGCGGCATAATGGCGCGTTTCGTGAAACGAGGGAACGGCCCGGAGGATCGAACGATGATCTGCGCCGGCCGCAACGCAGCGTCAGGCCGTTCGCGGAGCGCAGCGCGGAGCGAGTAGGCCGGGAGCGCAGTGAGGGCGGCGCAGTTCATCCCGCCGCCCGCAAACTCGGGAGTCTGTGCTGCGGGCGTGGCGTCCCCGCCGACCGCTGCACAGTCTCCCCGGCGAAGCCGCATCAGGGCTTGATGGAGCAGGTCTGGCGTGACGGCGTGGAGAGTTTTCGCTTCAATGCCCCGGATGAGTTTTTGCCACGCAAATTGTCCGCTTTGCGGTCGGGAGAATGAGTGCCAGTTCGCCACGACCTCTGCTTACAAAGGCAAGTGTTGGTGTGCCTCGGAGAACTTTTCTCCCGATCTGCTCGCGCGGATTCCCGAAGAAGAACGCAACGTCGTGTGCGTCTGCCGCCATTGCGTCGTTGCCGCTAATTTTGCCAAAGCGAAAGCACTCCCGCAGCCGCGCCCGTTAGCCGGAGATTTCTACATCGAGGGCGAGCATGTCGTCTTCACTGAGGAGTATCATCGTCGCCGCGGCTACTGCTGCGGCACCGGTTGCCGCCACTGCCCGTTCGATCCGCTGGAACGCGAAGTGGGCGCGCAAGGCTCGCTCACCGATTGAGTCGGTCGGATCATTTTCGCGAGATTCGCGGGCATTGTTGCTGGTGGGGGAGCGGCCCGGAGGATCGTGCGATGATCTGCGCTGGCCGGAAGGCGCGGCCCGGCTTCCGCGCGGAATCATGGGCGGAAGGTCGGGAGCGCCGGGAGGACGGGCGCAGATGGTCGCTGCCTGCCCACAAACTCGGGAGTCTGTGCTGCGGGCGCGCGCAGCGAGTGGGAGGCACAGTCTCCCGCGGCGCAGCCGCATCAAGGAAGGCGTTACGGAAACCTCGGTTTCCGTTGAGAGGGGTGCGTCGGAGACGGTTCCTCCGGCTCCGACCAGGGGAGAGACTCTCCCCTCAAAAGAGCAAAGACTAATCACCGATGCATGGTAGGCTTTTCCCCGTCAAACCGTTCCGCCCGACTTAATCCAAGCGGCCGGGATAAGATATTCGTCGTGATTCTCACGCCAGTTTCCGACCAAATGCACATTCGGGATTCCGTGCCATGTGATTGATCCAGCGTGTTCGGTGACGATGATCTGAAATTGGTTTCCAACTGCTTCGAGAAAATGAGCGAGCGCTCGGAAAATTCTCCGAACGCCTTCAATGTCGGCTGAGCTATCGCCCTTTGACGTAGCCGTTGAAGCTTGATCCATAGTTGGCCAAGCCTCTGGGAAATAGACCTGGCTTGGCTGATCCACCAAAAGAAAACGGGGGACTGGATTGTGATTCAAACGGATGAAATGCTCATGAAGTGCCAACAAGCCAGCGATGTGATAACCGACCCAGTTCTGGCCACTGCCTACCTCCCAGAGAAAATCGGTTCGACCGGACAGCGGACTGAATTGAAGGGTAAGTTCCCGAATGTTGAGCCGGACATTTTCTGTCGCGTGCTCAAGGGTTAGCAAACGGGCGTACTCCGCCACTTTCGCTGAAACTGTATCAATAGCAGCGTTCAGCCGATCCCGTTGCGCGCTTGGATCAAGGTCTCGCTTTAAGACAGCGATCCTTTCCGCGAGGACTCTTACTTTCTCCCGCAGTTCGTCCACGTTGCGACTGACGGCAACATTCTCCAATGCCTGTTCTACGCGACCAACGAAAAGGTAAATCTGGCGGACACGCTGACGCTGGGCCGCTTGCGCGGAAGAACGGTTCTCCAAGTATTTCCGTTTCTGCCGCACTTTGGTGATCTCGGTCTCAAGCGAGCGAAGTTCCTGCCGCAACGCCGCCACTTCCTGGTCCAGCTTGGCGGGCGCTTCATGGACTGTTGCGGTAAGTGTTCTCAATTCAGTCGCGAGGGTTTTCAGTTCGGCCAGACGAGAATTGCCGTCGGTGTGAACCGCAGCGCAAACGGGACATTCGTGTGGGTTGCGTAGCTTCTGCTCAAACCAGCCGACACCTTGGAGGCGGTCTTCCTGCGCCGTCAGCGTCGCACCGTAGTCCCCGACAGACGACGACAACTGGTCGAGCTTGCCCAAGCGTCGGCTAACCGAGCCTATTTGCTGTCCCAACTCATCCTCCTCGTTGATGAGGCGGGTAAGCTCTGCAACAGCCGCCTCGCCTGTTCCTTCCTGAACGTCGGGAAGGTCCATCGTCCGCACAGTCTCGGGAACTTTCTGTAGTTCCAGCATGTATTTATCGAGCGACCATCCTTGTTGCGGAGCCGGAGAGTCCGGGAGAAGTCCGAGCGTTCGCGCCTGTAAGTAGTAGCTTTCCACCTCGGCTTCCCATGCACGCGCTGCCGCGAGCCGAGCGTCAAGCTCCCGTCGCAGGCGATCATGTTCTCGCTCCGTATCTTTAAGTTCGCGCTGCTTGGCTAAAGTGCCGGCGTCGATGGCCCCAAGCACAAGCGGGAAGATGATTCGCAACTTTTCGCGATGCTCTGACGTGTCTGCTTTGAAAAAGAACGTGTAGGGATTGGCAACGATATGCTGTGGCTGAAAATTGAACGCTGCCATATCTCGACAGCTTGGCCGACCGCCGAAACCGACGTTGTCGTCGGTGGAAAAATCGAGGGCAGGTAGATGGGTGATTTGGTTGAGGCGGTTTTTAAGGTCTTCGACGCGGGCATTCTTTCTCACCACTGGCGGGACGTTCAGTTCCAATCCCTCGTCCCAATAGAGATCAGTAGTCGTCTGTTGATCTTCGGGATTTCGGCGAGCCACGATCATCTCAGTATTGGCCAGTTGGAGATGGAGGCCGAACCAACCAGTGACTTCACGGATCAATCCTACCGGAATCGAACATTTGTCGCTTCCGAGGCAATAATCGACGATCCAAGTCAAAGTTGATTTTCCCGTCGCGCTCTCGCCGGTAATGACGTTGATCTTGCCGGGAAGGAACTCGATGATGCGAGGATCGAGCGTCGAGTCTTTCGGCCAGAGGATGACTTTGAGGATCGCCAGTTTCATTTAGAATCGGATATTCAATTGGGTTGAGAGTTGGACAATGCTCATTTCCCCGAAAGCCTGCCCAACACGCTTCGCTGCGTTCAAGATTAACTTCACCTCGTCCGTGACGTGGGTCACGGGAGCTGTCTTCCTACCGGGAATGAGTTGGCGCTGATGATCCTGATCGAGCAGAAGCAATTCGGTCTGGAAGCCGATGGATAGTGCCTGAAAGGTGCGACTGGACATCGCTTCCATTCGCTCCTGGAGACCAACAGTGAGTTCCCGGTCGTCGCCAAGCGCCTTGTAGAGAGCGCCGGGTTGAGTTTTCGAAGCCAACACCGTGGCGGTCCGTTTATGGAACGTGAGGGGAAGGACGAGGAACGCCAATGGGAACGGCACACCTTCGGAGCGACCCCTGGCCTCGTGCGCCTCATGCACCGCCTGCCAAATCGCCTCCGCTGCGAGCCCCGTATTCTGAATCACTCGCTGCTCAAAGAGAATGTCAATCATGGCTGGATCAGTTCGCGCATGAGTTGTTCAAACCGTGGATGCCATCCGATTTTCAGCAGTTCCGCCAGACGATGATAGGTTCCGGAAGTGAGATAGACCTGCTCCGTATCGCTGCCAGCAAGTTTCTCGCAGTGTGCTTCAGTAGTGTCGGTGAAAACCTCAAAACCAACGTCTTTCTCCGGCGCGCCGTGCCGCATTCGAGTGATGCGTGCGCGGATTTTATCCCAACGCGATAGCAATGTTGATTCAAACGACAACCAGTCGTCGTCAGTGATGTTCCCTTCCGCTGACAGGCGAGCTTTCTCGATGTTGCAGCGGACAAATTCGCGGATCGAGGTATCCACGACACTGTCGTCATCGGTGATCAGATGAAGCTGCTTCACAAACAGGCTTTCCCTCTCTTCACCGATTCTGTCCTCGCCTACGGGAATGAGATGCTCGGCTCGTTCTCGGCTGATCCGTCTCTTCCGAAGATCAATAATCGCGTGAAGCTGGTTCACGAAATGATCGCGTCCAATCCAAGCCGGTTGTTTTTGTTGCCAGCTCGCCAAAGCAGTCCGGTGCATCCAGCCCAAAAGCTCGTCCGCGATGGAACCTGCATTACACGCACACCATACCGGCAACTGGAGATGTCCGATCGTTTTTGTTCGGAGCTCGTCCCCCGCTGTATCCGCCGAGGCATCCGCCAATCGGCAACGGTCGATCAACTTCCGCAAATTGGGGCGTGATGCAGGGTGCATAACGCGCTCGACAAGCGCCTTAATGCCGCCCGGAGGGGAGAGCGCCGCCAATTCGAGCGCGGTGACGCATGCCTCAATTTCCTCCTCCGAATTCGCCCGCCCAATCTTTTGGGCAATGCACTCGGGCAACGCTTTGTTCGTCACCATCATGAACAGCGTCTTCCCTGCAACGACTTCGCCAGCGTCCAACGCTTCGATCCAGATTTTTAGCGTATTCCACAAATCTTTGGAGCGATTTCCGAAAGGCTCGGCGTCCTTTTGAATGGAGTGTTTGTCCTGCTCTAAAATCTGCGTCGCGTCACCTCCGCGGACGGCGACATCATCATCTGTTTCGACGCCGACTAGGCTGCCTGCCGAACTTTTGGCGAGGTAATACAACGCGCGTTCGAACTGAAAGCTGAAGCCCGCATTACTCCCCGGCGCTGAATGGTCGGAAAGGCTCATCCGGGATTCGGCAGATTCCGCCGTGGCGGTGTGGCGACGCTTTCGACCGTCACGGTGAGTCGATCGAGCGTCGTAGCGGACTCCCGATGTGCGGCAGCCTTGCGATGGAATGGATTTAGCGAGAGAACTGCCATCGCCCTTGAGTTTAGAGAATCGTTCGCGAAAGCGCCAGCCTCGTGAGGCGATTGTCGCAAGACTTCGGCGGTTCTGTTAGCCGCTCACACTCAAGCCTTCTGCCAGAGCCACGCCGCGCTGGTTTTCATCGAAGCTCAACAGCTCTGTCGCGCCAAGTTGAAGCGCGAAGGCGAGGTGCAGAATATCCATCGCTCGCGCTCCATGTCGCGGCGTGTGGTCAAGCGCCAGCTTCTCCGCGCGGGTGACGACGCCTTCCCACTCCGACGAAACGACGGCCCACACGCTCTGCTCGACATCCAATTCAAAAGCCGCCAGCGCCGACTGCGCGACGGATTCGCTCAAGCCGAGCGGCTGGCCTTGCGCGTGCAATTAGACCTTGAACCACACGGCGTGCTGAAACTCGTAGCGCACGAGCGAGGAAATCAGCGGCGCGTCCTGCAAGGATTCCATCTTCGCCACCGCCTGCTCGGAAACCGCGCGCGGGAAGTAGAAGGCGAAAAGGAAGCTCGTGTCCGCAAAGGCGCTCACACCGTCCGCTCGCGCCGAAGGTCCGCGAATTCCTCAGTCACGGAAACCTGACTGGCAAAGGCATCCGGCCCCCACATCTTCAAAAACCGGGCGCGGAAGTCGATGGGCGGCCACTTCGATGTCCCGCTGGGTTCCACGGTCGCCTTGCGCGGCACCCATTCAGCCACTTCGCGCCCGTCGCGCACGACCGCAACCGATTCACCCGAAGCCAGGTAGGGGTCGAGCTTATGCGGGTCGGCGTAGATGTCTTCGAGCGCGAGTGTTTTCACGATGCGCTGACGATGCCAGAGTTTCGGCAGCGTCGCAACCGTCCCGATGGGAGTGCGCGGTGTCTTGAGGTTCATACTTTCATCGCTGGGGCCATATTCTTTTTCGCACGAAGGCTCTGCGTCGGCCTTTCTTCGGTGTCTTCGGTCGATTGCTCCGCACCTTCGTCGAGTTTGGCGGATGCTTGGTTCTTCGTAATGTCGAGCGCGGTGACGATTTCCTGCTGGCGTTTGCTCGCTGTCGTGAGCTTTTCCTCATGCTCGAAGGGATGGTCGAGTTGCTTGGTGAGGTCTTCGCTTTGCTTGCGATACTGCTGAAGATCCGTTTCCCGTTCGCGCAGTCGATCCGACATGCCTTCCAGTGCGTGCTCGACGGATGCGATGGTGCCCGCTGGGCTGTCGCTCACGTTGGCTTTGTATTCGCTCTTCCCGTGGATGATAAGCGCCGCGCGCTCATCGAATTTGCTGAGCGTGATGGGGAAACCGCCGATGGTGCCGATGGTTTTCGTCGCTTGAAACGGCTTCAAGGCTGCCGCCATGAAGACGAGTGCGCGGCCCGCCTTCACGCGATCGGTGAAGGCTTCCTTTTGCACCGTCATCGAAAAGCTGTCCCCGCGCGTGCTCGTGCGGATGCGCAAATCTTCGCGGACGTTCGCGATGTCGCGCTCGCACGTTTCCACACTGCCGACGAGGCTGCGGATGCGAGAGCGCATTTGGTAGAGGCTTTCCGCGTGCTGCTTTTTTAAGCGCGTGAGCCGCATCACTTCGGCATCGACCTGAGCCTTCTCGATGACGAGCGGATTGCCCGACGCGATGGCCTTCACCTCCGCATAAGTCAGCGCCGCCGAGTCCACGTCCTCGGCGCGGCGCACGGTCGCGTCGCCATTCATCACCTGCGCGATGAAGCGGCATTTCGTTTCGAGCGTCTGCCACATATAGGCGTCGAAACTGCCTTCGGTGACATAGCGGAAAATCTTCACATACTCGTTTTCATTTCCCTGCCGGAGAATGCGTCCCTCGCGCTGCTCGATGTCAGCGGGACGCCACGGCGCATCAAGGTGGTGCAACGCGACGAGGCGCTTTTGGACGTTGGTTCCCTCCCCCATTTTCGCCGTGCTGCCGAGTAACACGCGGACTTTTCCCTCGCGCACATTTTTGAAAAGCGATGCCTTGCTGGTGTCGTCGTCGAAGTCCTGGATGAAAGCGATTTGGTCGGCGACAACTCCCCGTGCGATGAGCTTTGCGCGCACGTCGTCATAGACCGAGAATCCTTTGCCTCCGGCCTTCGGCGTCGAGAGGTCGCAGAAGACGAGCTGCGCGCCTTTGGTCTCCGCCGAGTCGAGCCAGATTTGATGAATCCTCTCGACGGCCTGATTGGTCTTGGAATCCGGGTTGTCGCGCACGCGCGGCAGCACGAGCCGAAGATCGAGCGCAGCTTTGCGCCCGTCCGTGGTGACGTTCAGCATGTTGTCTTCCCACGGCTCCACGTCGCCGTTCTTGATCGCCTCCACGCGCTTGATGAGGCTTTCGACGTATTTCTTCAACTCGGGACTCGTCGGCGCGCTGACGGTAAGCGGCCTGCCTTGGTCGAGTTTCGGCACCGGCAATTTCAGCATCTCCGCCGTCTGCACGTCGGCGGTTTGCCGAAATTGCTGCATGAGTTCCGGCACGTTCACAAAGCGCGCGAAGCGGCTGCGCAACCGATAGCCGCTGCCATCCGGGCTGAGTTCCATTGAAGTCACCGTCTCGCCGAACGTGCCCGCCCAAGAATCGAAATGCTGGAGCTGATTGCGCCGCAGTGCGCTCATCTGCAAATACCGCTGCATGGTGAACATCTCGGCCATCGTATTGGAAATCGGCGTGCCCGTCGCGAAGACCACGCCGCCGCCTTTGTTGCGCGACTGGATGTGCTGCACCTTCAAGAACATATCGAAGGCGCGCTCCGAAGCCGTCTGCGGCAGACCCGCGACGCGGGTCATCTTCGTGACGTAGAAAAGGTTTTTGAACTTGTGCGCCTCGTCGATGAAAAGCCGGTCGATGCCGAGTTCTTCAAAGGTCAGCGTGTTGTCCTTCTTATGGTCGGCAGACAGACCTTCGAGCTTGGCCGTGAGCCGCTTTTCGATCCGCTCCAATTCCTTTACGAGCCGCGTTCCGCGCTCGCTCCGCTGTTCGCGAATCGCTTGTTTGATTTCGTAAATCTGATCCTCGATGAACCTGCGCCGGGTTTCGATCGCGACAGGAATCTTCTCGAAACTCGAATGCGTCACGATCACGCCATCCCAATTCCCCGTCGCGATGCGGCTGAAAAGCCGCGCGCGTTTCGCCGCCGCGAAATCTTCCTTTCCGGCCACGAGAATGTTCGCGGTCGGATAGAGCATCAGTAACTCGGCGGAGAACTGGCCGAGCATGTGATTCGGCACCACGAACATCGGCTTCGTTGCCAGCCCCAGCCGCTTCAACTCAATGCCCGCCGCGACCATTGTGTAGGTCTTGCCCGCGCCAACGGCGTGCGCGAGCAGCGTGTTGTCGCTCTGCACGATCCGCCAAACGCCGTTCTTTTGGTGCGGGCGCAGAATGATTTGCTGGCTGCTCGATGGCAGCGTGAGATGGCTGCCATTGAAGACGCGCAACCGCACGCTGTTGAAGTCGTCGTTGTATTTGCGGCAGAGCCGTTCGCGCCGCGCATCGGCCTCCCATATCCACGCCCGAAACCGCTCTTTGACCTTCTCCATCTTGTCCCGCGCGCCTTCGGTCTGCTGCACATTCACGACCGGCGCATCCGTCTTCGCATCGGTATCATAGACCGTCGGCGTTTTGAGATTCAGTGCGTCCTGAATCAGCTCAATCGCCGAGTAGCGTGTGGTGCCCCATTCCGTCGTATTCGCCACGGTGCCGCGGGCGGCGAAGTCCGCTTTGACAAACCAAGTCCCGACCGCCGCCGCGTGCGAAACCGTGATGCCTTCCGCACCAAGCAGCGACTTCGCGAACGCCTCGACATCCGCCGGCGGAATCCACACCGCACCAAGCCGCGCTTCGATCTCCGATGGTGTTAAATCAACTGGCTGCACCGCCTCCAATGCAGTGATGTTTTCGTGGTAAGCCGGATTGGCTGCGGCTGCGGCCCGCGCGTTCTCCAGCTTCACGCGCACATCGCCGGAAAGATATTCGTCGTCTGTTTCCCACTGCTCGGTTTGCGGATTCCGATAGATCAGCCCTTTCAACTCCGGCAAAAACTCCTCGGGCGGTTTGCGCAACAGCATCTCGATGCGCGCCAAATCCACGCGACCCATTTCGTTCAACGTAAGAACCAATGCGTCCTGCGGTGTCTCCGCGAGCAGCGCGGTCTTTGGCTGATGAATCGTCCGCTCGCGAAAGATCGCCATCTTCACGGCCCGTTTTGTCTCGTCGTTGTAGTCTTCCAACGAGCACAGCAGGGGCGCGTCTGGGTCGCTGCGAAACGCGCGCCGGTTGGCGTTGTCGTTGACCGCGCCAAAGCGAGAAACGAAATGATCGTATTGGAAATTAAGCTGGCGACGTGCATCGAGAACCGCCTCGTCGCTCCAATCCTCAAGTTGCGTGCGGAGCGTGTGCCGCACAGCATCGCGCAGCTTAATCATCCCGCGAATCCGGCGTGCTGTTTCATCGGGGAGACCTTCCACCGGCGTCAGCGCCGGGCCGTCGCGCACCATGATCGTGCCCTCATGCAGCACGAAGGCATTTTCCTTCACGTAATCCGGCGCGAGGATTTCCACCCGTGCGGCGGCGCGCGAAGCGTTCGCGTGTTCCAACGCGCGGTAGATACCCTGCGGCAGCGCAGCGACAGCTTCGCGCAACGCATCCGCTAGTTCGCGGCCATCGGGAATTAGCGCCGGTTCGTTTGCGCGATACATCGAACTCTCGTGCGCCATCGTGCCGAGCATCATGCGTGGGTTTGCCGCGAAGTATTCATTGATCTGAAAAGCCGTGCCGTCCGCGTTGACGTGCTCGGCAAGATTCAACCACGCCGGGCCGGCCGCTCGCTCCCCTTCCGCGAGTTTGCGGAAGAAAACGATGTCGGTCGTGACCTCAGTATTCGCGTTCAGCTTGAACGCGGTATTCGGCAGACGGATTGCGCCGATGAAATCGGCCCGCTCGTGCAGGTAATCGCGAAGGTGGGAGTTCGCCTTGTCGAGTGTCCCTTTCGAGCTGATGAAAACCATCAATCCGCCGTCCCGCACCTTCTGAATGCCCTTCGCAAAGAAGTAATCGTGGACGAGAAAGTTCTGCTCGTTGAGCTGCGGATCGTGGAGCTTGTAATCGCCAAACGGGACGTTGGAAATCGCGAGGTCGAATGAGTTTTCCACGAGCGCAGCCGTCTCGAATCCTTGGCCGCGAATGTCGGCGTCGGGATAGAGCCTGCGCGCAATGTTCGCCGTCAGCGGATCGACCTCGATGCCCGTGATCCGCGAACGCGCGCTCATTTCCTCCGGCATCAATCCGAAAAAATGCCCGGTGCCGAGCGCCGGTTCCAAAATGCGTCCGTCGGTGAAACCAAGCCGCTGCACGGCATCGAACATGGCCGTGACGACAACCGGGGCCGTGTAATGTGCGTTCAACGTCGAAGCCCGTGCCGTCTCGTATTCCGATTCCGTGAGCAGGCTTTTCAGCCGCTCACGTTCCGCATCCCACCCGCTCGACTCATGCCACGCGAAGACCTGCGGAATCCCACCCCATCCCACATACTTAACGAGCACGCGCTTTTCCTCGTCAGTCGCCGCGCGATTTTCTTCGTCGAGTTCGTGGACAAGTTCGATGACCGCAAAATTGTCGCGACACTTTTGTTTGAGCGAACCATCGCCCAACGCATCCTCCGCCCGGATGCGATAGTTGCCGGTATTTAGACGCTCAGGCTCTCTTCCACTGGAAGGAGAATATACTTCTCCCGGATCATCTCCCACGCCTGGTCGTGCGCCTGCTGCGCCGTCAAGCCCTGCTCCCTCTCCAGCTTCCGCGTGAGCGTTTCCATTTCGTCCAGAGTCATTTCCTGCGCCTCGTAGAGGGCTTCCGTTAGCGTGCCCTTCGCCGTGAGTTCCTTCACCATTTGCGGACGGAATTCCGTCCAGTGGCGTTTCGCCATGAGGCCGTAGCCGGTTAGTGGGTAGGTGGTCATCGGATGTGTCCTTTCTGGATGGCAGGAAATCGAACAGACTCAACTGTTGTTCCGGCTGCGCCGTCGAATTTCCGTTGCGCTTTAGCATATCAAATCGTGAGCGACCGCGAACAGGTTTCTTGTCGCAGCGCCGTCTCCCGGCAGCGGTTCGCGATCACCTGCTCCCTTTTCAATTGGCACGCGACCGCGGCGACATGCACCGCGTCTCTGCTGAAACTCGGATTGTCGCGGAAGTAGGCTTCCACCCGCTTTTCAATCTCAGGATCGTTCAGAGCCTCGACGCCTGCCCCCAGCGCCTCCTTCAGTTTTTGGCGGTAGAAGTCATCTGGAATCTCCCCTGCCCGCGAAGGTGTCGCGCTGCCGCCGTCAGCTCTGGTCGAAAGATTGGCAATTCGTCGAATCACAATCCCCACGATGAACGAAAACGCCAATTGGACGGCTCCGCCGGTGGAGCAACTTTTACCGGCGGAGTCCGCCCCTCGATGTGGCCGCGCAACAGCGTGGAGCGGCGACATCATTTGCTTTGCGTGGCGGGCGGGGAACAAAGTCTTTCGCCTTTGGAGCAAGCCCGCGGCAGCGAAGGCGGCGCGGAAAAGGCGAAAGTCTTTGTGCGGCGGCGCGGCGTGGCCCGTCGAAGGTCAGACCTTCACGCCCGCTGCCGGAGTCTGCTTCGGCGCGGTCGCTCTCATCGTCTGGCGGGCAATGGAAATCATCGCCTTTTCCCGCTGCTCCTCGGGCATGTTTTTCACCATGTTCTGAATGCTCGCTTTCATCTCCGGGTTTTCGTCCAGCTTCCGCATGATGGATTTCTCCATCTTCTGCGTGCGGTCCTCCTTTTGGATTTCGGTGAGGACGAGCGCGCGGGCCATGCGATCAGGCGTCATGGATTGAACGTAGTCCCAATACTTCGGATTGTTCTTAATGTAGTCGTCGATCTTGGCGTTGACCTGCGGGTTTTCCTTAAACTGCGGCTGCTGGCCGTCCTGCGCTGCGTCGCCGGGTTCTGCTTTTGGTTTTCCTTTGAGCATAAGTAGTAGTTTCTTATTAAGTGTCGCGATGGGTTAGTGAGCTGCGGCGAGCAGTCCCGACGAATGGAAGATCGTGGAACAGCAAATGTCGGCGAGGTCGATACCGTCCTCCTCGTTTTCGACGATGAGCGACATAAGGAACGGAATGCCCGGTGACTTACCGAGCCGCCGTGTGATCTCCTGATCCGCTTGAACATACATTTCGTATTTCTCCGCACTGACTTCGATGGTGATGTGGTGTGTGTCTTTCATGTTTTTGGTTTTGGTTTCTTTGACGCGAAAAGGCGGGCGATGAAATTCACCACTCGGACTTTTCAAATTGTTCCGGCAGTCGCTTGGCCGGCGTTGCGGATGGTTTCGCGCGCAACTGTTCTTCCAGCGCATCGAGCCTTTGCCTGGCGGTATCGACCTCCTGTTTGAGTTGTGCGTTTTGCGCGGCGTTCTGTTGCGTCTGCTGGAGTTTTCCCGCCAGTTCCCCGAGCTTTTGCGTTACCGCTTGCCCACATTGCATCATGGCCTTGGTGGCTTCCTTCTGCTGGTTCAATTCCGCGACCAGCTCATCGCCAGCGGGCGAAAGCGTTCGGGCACTATCACGAACGCGAACCGGACCGAGCGGCACCGCGGTCGGCTCATTCGGATGCAGATTCCATTTCGCCGTAGTCTCCACGCGATAGATGCTGTGACCCTCGTGCATGATGCGCCGGTTGCTGGGATCGACGTAGCGGCCAAGTGGGTAGGCTTTGATGTTCTCGGCATAGCGCACGCTCTCCATGCCATCGTTCGCGAACGTTGTTCCTGGCACAGCGCGAGCACTCATGTCCACGATACGGGCGGGCTTCGTCGCGCACGCGCCAAGCACGAAAGGCATTGAAATGAGCAGAGCGAGTTTCATCAGCGGGGAGTGGGTTGTGGAGTAACGATGCTCGGGAGCAGCGAACGGGGCGTACCGCCTGACTCCGAGTTAGGCACGGTGAGGCGTTGCAGATTCTTCCGCAGGCGCACCAACGGATCGTTCGGGTCTTCCTTTTCCTCCTCGGTGCCTTTGCTTGCGACGAGCCGGGTTCCGCCGATGATCGCCTCCGAGCGGTCAATCGTCTGCGTCACATAAAGGTAGAACTGTTTGCCTGCGGCCACCCGGACGTAGAAGCCATCGCGCTGGATCGTTTCGAGGATCTGTTTCGCATAGGTATTGAGCACTTGTTGCGCGCCAACGAGCGGCGCGTTTTGCAGCGAGGGCGCGGTCTGGCTGCCGAAGATAGTTTGCTCCTTCTCCGTCAGCCCGCTGGCTGCGCCGCTCAGGAAGCTCGCGGCGAAAAGTTTGATCTCCGCTAGGTCGTCGCTTTTGAGCAGCTCGCCGCGCAAGCCTGCGCTGCCATCCGTGATGCCCCATCCGTTGCCGTCCGCCTGTTTCTCGCGGTCGAGCGCGAGACCGTTCACGGTTAGTTCTTCACCGCCCTGCCACACGAGCGTCCAATTTCCGCTGCTGGCGATCCGCTCGCGCACACGATCCACCTTCGCAGTGCCGTGGACTTCGGTGCCTGCGGGAATGATGAGTCGCCCGTTGTGCCAGATGTCATCGGTCACTAGGCCGATGATCGGCGTGTTGATTGAGGACGAATCGACAGTCACGATCAACTCGCACTGCACCAATCGGCCAAACGGCGCGTAGTCAGAGCCGAGTGTGTCCACCGTTTTGTCCGTGCTCACCGTTTCCGCGTAGAGGCTGATCGGCGGCAAGCCCGGCGGCGGTTCCGGCTTCTTTCGCTCGGGCAAAGGCGCTGGCGTTGCTGGTGGCGGCAGTTCCTTTGGCGGATTGAACGCGGTCATATCCCGCGTGACCGTTTCGACCACCTGGGCCTTTCGTTCCGTCTGCTCCGGGCCTTTGACGATGGGTTTCACCAGCGCACTCATATTCGGCACGCCGAACCCATTCACTAGATAGTAGCCGATACCCAAGAGCAGCAAAAAGAGCAGGAAGGCTCCCGTGCGACTGCGAAAGAAATTGATCGCACTGCGCGGACTCATTTTGCGAATCCTCCCCGTTTGTCGCGTGGCACACTTTGCGCCGCCTTGGGTGTTGCCGCTTCGGCAGTGGTAAGCAGCACCGTGAAATCGTTCTTGGTCGAAACGTCGTTGCGCCCGCCGTTCGGTGTCCCTGTGATGGCGAAGTAAGCTGGCGTGTCGCTCTTCGGCGGCATCACGCCGCTCGCATCGCTAATGGACTGCGAAAAGAGACGTTCACCGACGCGCAGCGAAAACCCTTGCGGCTCGTAGTGAATCTCTTTGTCCGTCTTGTTTCGCAGCACGACGCGGAAGACGAGCGTATCCTGCGGATCGAAACGGAAAACCTCTTCCACGCGAACTTCGTAAGCGTTGTAGTCCATTATTCGCGGCGTCTCGCCATAGGTCACGTAATCCACCTGCTCGACGGCTTCTGGATGGCTCGCCTTCAAAACGGGATAAGCCTTGGCCTTGTCGAGCAAGCCGACGAGCGAGCCGGGCGTAACCAACCTTTTTGCGAACGATGACTTCCCGGTATCCGTGGGATATTTGAAAATCACCGAGAGCTGCGGCGTGGTGCTGTCCTGCAATTCCAGCACGTAAGTCTTGTTATTCCAACGGACGTTGACGTTCGTCGTCGCGCCTTTGACCAGACTGCGCACTGAGAAGAAGTAGGAGCCCGGTTTGTGCGCCAACGGAAACAAACCGGGCATCTTTCCGTCCGTCGTTACAAGGGCCGCATCAATCGCGGAAATCGGCCCCGGAAAGCTCACCGTAGTCACCCGCGAGAATGACACCGGCACTGCGCAAACGCTGTGCTCATCGAGGTCACGCTCTTGAATCTGCTTCGCCTCAACAGCCAGCGAATAAGCGTGGACAACGAGGAGGACTGCGAGCAAGAGGAGTGGAGACTTACCGTGCCGGTTCATATTTGAAATCGCTCACCGCAGTTGGGAACCGCCCGTTCCTGGTCATGTCAGGATTTCGGCGCATCTTGAAGGACAGCTTGAACGGAATGGATTCGCTGAATGCCTTCTGCTCGAAAATGCCGGTGCGGATTAGTTGCCCGGTTACTTGCGTCATGACAAAGTCCTCCCGCGTTTCGAGGATGTCGATTTTTGCAACTTCGGGCTTTTGGTGAAGCTGCTTGGATTTCATCTCATCCGTCTCAGTGAGAATTTGTTTCTGCGCCTTCTCGCAGGCGTATTTCAGGAATGCCTGTCTGAGCAGGTCGGGACTATCGAAGCCCTTCGGATTGCGCTCCAGAAATGCCATCGTTGCCAGCGTGCTTTGCTGCGCGTGAAAATCCTTTGCCTCCTGAAAATCCATCAACGGCGAAACAAAGTATGTGCCCGCCGGATCGACGATAACCACTCGCTCCCGTTGCTTGAGTTTCTGAATGAGAAAGTATGGCTGCGCCGCGGCGAAGATGATCGCCAGCACTGCGACGCAGAACCACAGGAAGGCCGTGCGGTCCTTGTCCACGAAAACGCGCGTTGGATTCGCAGTGCTGCGCGATAGCGATGCGGGATTGGTCTTCACCGGCGTTTCGCGGACAGGCTGTGGACTCGCTTCGCTCGCGCTGCTCATGCCTTGCCTCCACCCTGTTTGGATTGGTCGATCATATGCTGCACTTCACGGTCATTGCTGGCATCAGCAGCATTGAAAGGCTTCGCCGCAGGGGCGGGCGTGCTGCTTTGCGCGCTGGCCTGGCTTTGTCCACCTCCACCGCCGCCGGATGATTTGCTGCTTCGCGGCAGACTGTGGGCGAGTTGCTGCACCATCGAACCGCTCAAGGGCGAGCCTCCGCCTTGCATCGTCGAACCGGCGAGGCTCCCCGCCGCCGCCGCTCCGGCCCCCGCCAGCGCGCCCGTCGCGCCCGTGCCGGCGGTTGCCAGCGTAGCCGCCGCTCCCGCTCCCGCTGAGACGGCAGCCGCTCCGGCGGTCATCGCCCCACCAAGCAGCGCGCTCCCGATCTGCGCGCCGGAGGCAATGGCCAACTGGATGATGACCGGCGCAATGAGCGTTGTAACGATGATCCATCCCCCAACCGCGGCAGCGGCCAGCATAGTCTGAAGACCATAGACGTTCGTTAAGACCACGAGTCCTTGTTCGGTGGCCACGTCGATCAAGTTACTTGTCCCGATGGATGCCGCCGCCCATCCGAGCGGCCACGCTAGAATGCCAACCGTGCCCATGATAAAGCGAAGACCAACAGTGCTCGTGGATCGCAGCGCCAGCATACTGAGAAAAATAGGTGCAAACGAGTAAGCCAGACCCGTCAAAAACTGCTGCACGATGTAGGCTGCCCAAATGATGAACTGCGCCAGCAAGCCGATGAGGGTGAGGATTCCCCAAAGCAGCGCCTCATAGAGCTGCGCCACGCTCGGCAGTCCGAACCAGCCTTCCTTCTCTTTCGGCTGTTCTTTCGAGACTAGAATATCGACGTATCGCTGCGCAGCCTGTTCCGGGTTCGCGTCCATCTTCGCAACCACAGTCTTGAAGGCTTCCTTAGCTTGGTCCGTCCAGCTACCCCACAGCGCGATTGACATGACAAGCATCATGGTCGTGACGATCGGGCGCACCATTGAGCGGGGCGTTTGTGAGTGTTTCACCACGGCGATCAAGCCAGAGACGAGCAGCACTGCGGCAATAGGCAGGAGGATCGTGTAGAGCGTCGTGCATTGCGTCTGGAAGCTTGGGAACAGACGTTGAAATGTCGGAAGAGCAGCGAGGAACATCAGGGTGCGCTGGGTGTCGGCGTGGCCTGCGGCTTGCCAAAGCGCAGGTCGCTCGTGGTGTCCGGTTTCAGAAACTCGACGGTCTTTCTCAGCGCCTCATGTGTCGCGCGGGCGTGCTTGCGCTGCTCCGCTCGGTATGAAACCAACGCCCACACGCTTGCGGCGATGATCGCGAATGCCGCGAGCAGGAGCAAAAGACGAATTTGCCG
>JANNWY010000015.1:0-31754 GCA_031409335.1 Chthoniobacteraceae bacterium
GCTCCTGCGGCGAGCGGGCGAGGCGGCGGGAGATTTCACGCCCGCCACTTATCCCGCTCGCCGCTGGAGCGGCAAGCCACGGTGCGGATTCCCTCCGCGAGTTATTCCTTTCCGCCATTCTCTCCGCTCCGCTAAAACCCACGGATGATCTCCGTCGTCATCCCGCTCTACAACGAGCAGGACAATATCGCGCCCCTGCAAAACGAACTCGCTGCCGCGCTCGCGGGGATCGACTACGAGATCATCCTCATCGACGACTGCTCTTCGGATGACACGGTGAAAAATATCGCGCGTCGGCCCGAAGTGCGCGTGATCGAGTTCGCAAAAAACACTGGCCAGAGCGCCGCGATGTATGCCGGGATTTACGCGGCGAAAGGCGACGTGATCGTGCTGCTCGATGGCGACCGGCAGAATGATCCTGCCGACATTCCCAAGCTGCTCGCCGAAATCGAAAACGGCGCGGACCTCGTCTGCGGCTACCGCGCGAATCGCAAGGACACGACTTTCAAACGCGTGCAAAGCCGCATCGCGAACTTCGTGCGCAGCCGCTTTACCGGCGACGGCGTGCGCGACACTGGCTGCACTTTGAAGGCGATGCGGCGCGATTGCCGCGAGGCGCTCGTGCCATTTTACGGGATGCACCGCTTCATTCCCGCACTCATCAAAGGCATGGGCTACACGCTCGCCGAAGTGCCCACGCATCACCGCCCGCGCACGGCCGGGGTGAGCAAATACGGCTTCGGCAATCGCGCGTGGAAAGCGACGTGCGACATGTTTGCGGTGAAGTGGCTGCTCTCGCGGCAGGTGCGGATTCGTATCAAGGGGAATGCGATCGGAGTGTTTGAATGAGCGCGCTCAAGACCCGGCTCTTCGCCGCAGTGCTCGCGTTTTTTGGCCTGTCGAATTGGGCCGAAACCAAGCTCGATCCGAACTGGCACTGGAGCGACATCCAGACGCAACCCTTCAAGGAATGGGTGAAACAAGTGCTCGCGCAATTGCCGGTAAAACTCGCGAACGGATTGCAGGTGCCGGTGAAATTCGCCGTCGAAAAACTCTCGACCGATGACACGCCGTGGTACGTGCGCATCCCCGCAAAAACGGTCGGCTCCGCCGTGCTCTACGCTCTGCTGCTGCGCTTCATCTTCTGGCGGCTGCGCGCACGGTTCGGCCAGGCGCGAGCGTAAATCGGGGAGGCATTGCCTTTCCCTCCGTTCCAGAACCGCTCTCGCAAAACGCCGACGGCCTGACGAGGGTCCGCTAGTCGAGTTGATGCCCGGAGCTGTCCCGGACGGCACTTACGTCCGCCGCGTCCACCAAGCCGTTCAGGTCCAGGTCGGTTCGGAAATTCGTCGCGTCGATCGTCCCGGACGCTGCGACTGAACGAACGAGATTCACGTCGGAAATGTTCACCACGCGCGTGGAATTCACGTCGCCGTGCAGGATCGCGACTGGCACCGAGACTACTCCCAAGACTCCGCCAATCGAATCTGTAATTGCGGACAGGTTTACGACGAGCGTTTGCACGTCGGCCACGTTGCCGACGTCCAGAAACATCTGATTCCCGGCGAAAACCGGCGCGCTGGCGATCGTCCCGGCACCGCTCGCAATCGCCGCGGTGCCGGCCGAAAGTTCGCGATCAAAGGTGAACACGAGTGTGAGCGAACTAGCCGCCCGTGACTCGATGCCGGTCGATCCAGCCGGTAGCAGATCGACGTCGAAAGTCCCCGCAGCGCCGTGAATCTTGCGTGAGACGGCGGCGAGAAGATGAGGCGGCGGTGCGAGTGGGCTCACCTCGACGACGCGGAAATCGCCAGTCGTCCCGATCGCGAGTGCCGAGTCCGCGGGATCGCGGTCGTTGCTCGGACCGGGCGACAATCCGACCACCCTGGCACCGATCACCACGCTCCCGATTTCCTCCGCGACGAAGCCAAAATGATCGCTCGGGGAACCCATGGTGCCGCGTGCGATGCCGCCTATCTTGATCGCGGCGATACTCGCGATGATCGCACCAAAATGCGGGAACCGGATCACATCGTCCACCGTCCCAAACGACCCATCCAAACCGGCAAGCGCCCCCGCGATGGCACTGCTCGCGAGCCAGTTTCCACCGACCACGATCCGGCCGATTTGCGCATCGCCATTGCTGGCCGATCCAGCCGAGTCATAGCCTGCCAGGATCTTCGCAAACGTAACACTGCCCGCAACCGATAGGCGGCCAATGGCGGTCGCATCATCATCCGCGGCAGACGGCGGGATGCCGCCGGCGGTTAGCGATACCGGATTCGCGGCGCTGCCGAGCAGGCTGCCGTGGATCACGGCGGATTCGATCTTTTCACCCGCACGAATGCTCCCACTTTGCGCACCCGTGCCGCTTTCGATGGAACCTCCGACAAGCAGTGAGACCAATTCCCTTTCGCTCGCGATCGAGCCGGACCGCAGACCGGCGGCTCCGATGATGTCATTCCCGATTTCGATCGCCGTGATCCCGCCGGAACTGCGAATCGTCCCGCTATCATCGCCATCGCCGCCGCGCAGTGAGCCAAGGATGACGATGCTGCCGATGGATCCGCCCGTTACCGAAAGCGACGCATCTTTCATCGCGCCATGGATGCGGAATGCGCCCACGTCGCCCGCAATCTCACTGGCCAATCCGGCATCATCGGCGGCCTGCGTGAGCACGCCGAAACGCCCGAGCGAACGGACCCTCACGAAATCGACGCCCGCGGTGGCGAAGTTTGAATCGCCCGCTTCGATTCGACCCAAGTCGCCTGACACGCGGACGATTCCAAGATCGACCCCCGCGGCGGAGATGCTGCCGACATTGGCGATGCCATCGCCAAGCCTCCTCGTGACGGTGATCGTGAGATTGGCATCTGAGAATTCGGCGGCGTCTCCGCGGAGAGAAATCGCCTGAAGTTGCTCACCCCGACCCGCCGTCGCGAAGGTGAAGTTTTGTTGGAGATCGAGTTGGCCCTTGGAAAATTTCACACTCACGATGTCGCCATCCACATCAGTGTATCGCACCTCCGTCGGACTCAGCAGGAACGCGGGCGCGATTCGCGCCTCAAGCGGTTCGATCAAACGGGAGGATTCCATGTGAGCAAGGTTTTACTCCGTGATTTCCGAAGGCCGCGAACGCCAGCGGCGGATACGGACAGCCCGCGAGTTTTCCAGGGTCATAGCGCAAAGACTTTCGCAGCAGGCAAAGTGAATGCAAATGAGGCTCGTCTGAAATCGCAACCAGTTCGACATGTGCCCGCCAGAGTTCTGCGAATCAGCCTTCCGAATTGCCATTGGAGATTCTCCCACTAAGATGTGCCCACATGAAATTGGTGCGCTGGACGCGCTTTACCTGGGACCTGACAACGCTTCCGCCGCTCGCGGTCGCGCTCGACCGGCGCTACACCCTGTGCGCGGCCGCGCGGGAGGAAGAGTCATCCGTCATCGCGCTGGTTCACCGCGCGTTTTCGATGGATAGCGCGTGGTTCGATCAATACGTCGTTTTTCGCGACCGGCTCCAACTCCAGACGCACCAATCCTTCGAGCGCGAGTCCGTGCCTGCGGTCGTCGTCATGCACGGCACACGCATCGTCGCCGTGTCCGTGCTGAGTTCGGAAATCACCGCCGAGACGCACCTACTATCGGGTCCGTGCGTGCTGCCGGAGTATTGCAATCGCGGCCTCGGCTCGGCGCTGCTCCACGAGTCGCTGGTGCAGCTCGCGCACCACGGCCTTTCCATCGCGCATGGCGTTTCAAAAGAGAACACGCTCGCGAGCCGTTTTGTGTATTCAAAGTTCGGCTCGACTCGCGCCGACTGCGAAATACAAACGCCGCCGGTCACTTCCTGACCGGATACATAGGGCTACATCATGGGAAACTTCTTCACGAACTACGAAGCGGGCGACTTCTACGATGAGATGTTCAGCGCGCCCGGAGTCGTGCGGCCGCACTACGCAAAGCTGCTCAAGCGCTTTCAGGAAATGGGTGACGGCGAATTTGAGCGCAAGCAGATGCTCGCTTCGCAGACGTTCCTGAACCAAGGCGTCACCTTCACCGTCTATAACGACAATCAAGGCACCGAGCGCATCTTCCCGTTCGATCTCATCCCGCGCATCATCCCGCGCCACGAGTGGGATCACGTCGTCGCTGGCCTCACGCAGCGCATCACGGCGCTGAATCTTTTCCTGCACGACATCTATCACGAGCAGCGGATCGTGAAGGAGGGCATCATCCCGGAAGAAGTCATCAAAAGCGCGAAGCATTTCCGGCCGGAGTTCATGGGCTTCGACGTGCCGAAGGACATCTACATCCACATTTGCGGCAGCGATCTCATCCGCGATCGCGATGGAAATTACCTCGTCCTCGAAGACAACGGGCGCTGCCCGAGCGGCGTCAGCTACGTGCTGGAAAATCGCGAAGTGATGAAGCGCGTTTTCCCGAAACTCTTCGCGCGCCACAAAGTCCGCCCGGTCGGAAATTACGGCCAGGATTTGCTGAATCTCCTGCGCTTCGTCGCGCCCGCGAATTGCCCGCATCCCGACGATCCCACCATCGTCCTGCTCACGCCCGGCATCTTCAATTCCGCGTACTTCGAGCACTCCTTTCTCGCGCGGCTCATGGGCATCGAAATCGTCGTTGGCCAGGATCTCGTGGTGCAAAACGACATCGTTTGGATGAAGACCACCAAGGGTTTGAAACGCGTGGACGTCATCTACCGCCGCATCGACGACGACTTCCTCGACCCTACGGTTTTCCGAAAGGATTCCGTGCTCGGCGTCCCCGGCATCATCGGCTCGTATCGCGCCGGAAATGTGAACCTCGCCAACGCCGTCGGCACCGGCATCGCCGACGACAAAGTGACGTATTACTTCGTGCCGAAGATGATCAAATTTTACATGGATCAGGAGCCGATCCTCCAGAACGTGCCGACCTATCTGACGATGTTCGACGAGGACCGAAAGTACGCGCTGGAAAACATCGAGAAACTCGTCATCAAAAGCGCCAACGAAAGCGGTGGCTACGGCATGCTCATCGGCCCGCACGCGACAAAGGAAGAGCACGAGAAATTCCGCCAGGCCATCAAAGCCGATCCGCGCAACTACGTCGCCCAGCCCGTCGTGAATCTTTCGCGCAGCCCAAGCTACTGCCAGGGCGCGATCGAAGGCCGCCACATCGACCTGCGTCCCTACATTCTTTACGGCGAAAAAATTTCGATCATCCCCGGCGGCCTCACCCGCGTCGCGCTCCGCAAAGGTTCGCTCGTCGTGAATTCGTCGCAAGGCGGCGGCAGCAAGGACTCGTGGGTCGTGGACGACGAAGTCTGAAAGGAATTGGCCGCGAAAAGGCGCAGAGGGCGCGAGGCAACTGCTTGATCGCATTTGTGCTTTTTGCGCCTTTTCGCCGCCGTCTTGCTCGCTAACTCTGCGCCGATGGCCCGCATCGCTCAGTCCTTCCTTCTCGTCGCCCTGATCGGTGGCGCGTGGTGGCTCGGCGCACGCACTCCGCACGCGCAGATCTGCGTGCTGGCGGTCTGCGGTGTCGCGCTGCTCGCCGCCGCGATCGGGACAAGTCTCGATCGCATTCCCTCCACCAGCCTCACCCGCCCCGCGATCGTGGCAGTCGTGCTCATGCTCCTCTTTCTCGCGATCCAGACGTTCCGAATCGGGAATCCCTCATTCGTCGTGCAAATGACCGGCGACACCTGGCGCTTGATTCCGCTGCCTCACACGTCGTGGCTGCCAGCGGGCTTCGATGCACCCTTCGACGGACTCTCCGAGGGCAAACCCGCCTTCACCAATCCGCTCCGGCATTTGATCATCTTCGGCGCCGCATTCAGCGCCACCGTTGCCGCATTCCTCATCGCGAAGCGCGACACCGTCCGGCGCGTGATGCTGTGGACATTCGTCGTTCAAGCGGCGTGCTTCTCCATCGTTTCCATCGTCCACCGCCTCACCGGCGCGCGCGAAATCCTGTGGTTTTACACCGACTCGGAATTCTGGATGGGCTCGCCGATTTTCCCGTACAAGAACACCGCCGCCGCCTATCAAGTGCTGCTCATCGGGAGCTGCCTCGCCGCGTTTCGCTCCGTGCGCGAGCGTGCGGAAAAAACGCCCGCGCTGCTCTGGCTCGTCGGGATCACCGCCGGTCTGGCGTTCGTCGCGTTGCTGCTGCTCGACTGCCGCGCCGGCGTCATCATGGGTTTCCTGCTCGCGCTCCTTTTCGTGAAAAAGGAATGGTTCACGCGCGGCGGCCACAGCGCCCCGATCCCGCGCCGCTCGCTCGCCGTCGTCGGCATCGCGCTGCTCGTCGTCTGCGGCGGCAGCGCGCTCGCGCTCGGTGGTTTCGGAAAAACGCTCAAACGTTTCGACTCCGAACTACGCAATCCGATCACGCTTCTCCGCGGCGGAAAACCGCGCATTCAGAAACAAAAAATCGCGATCGAGATGGTGAAGGACCAGCTCTGGTTTGGCTGGGGCGGCGGCGCGTATCTCCCGCTCTTTCTCACCTATCACCCGCAAAATCCCGACTTCCTCCGCGCCCTCCGCGAAGAGCAACCCACGGCCAGCCGCATCCATCAGACCAGCGCCGACGGCGACTGGTGGGAATTCCCCGTCGAATACGGCCTCGTCGGCACCGCGCTCCTGGCGGCGACCATGCTCATGGGAATCATCATGTGGCGCCGCGTCGATGGCCTGCGATGCACCACGTCGCTCTATCTCATCGCCGCCGCCGTGCTCGTCACCCTGCACGGCATCATCGACCAAATCCTCCGCGACGAAATCACCCTCGCCACGCTCGGCGTCACCTTCGCCCTCGCCATCCGCACTGCCCAGGCGCGGCACTCCGCCACCGCGCCACGCCGCCGCTCTATTTGAAGAGCGGCATCAGCCGGTCCAGCGTGCCTTTGATGACATCGCGGCCGGTGTCGATCGCGCCCTTCACGGTGCTCTCGACCTTCTCGATCACTGCGCCTTTCGCCGCCGCGATCAGGCGTGGGGAAAGATCCTCGCCGGGGCTGTCGAGCGGGCCTTGCAGGTGCATCGGCGTCCACACATAGCCGCCGCGCGTCTCGGTGAAAACGCGCTCCTGCGCTCCGGGAACGAGCGCGAGACTCGACGCCGCGACGCCGACTTGAAACACGCCGTCGATGTTTCCCTTCACGATCGTGAACGCGCCTTCGACACGCAACAGCCCGGCGGATTCCATCACGAAATTCGTCGCGCGCAGCGTCCCATTTTCCTGCCGGAAATCCGCGGATGCCTTGTTCAGCGTGAGGCGGCGGTAGCGCTGGAGCATGGTGAAATCGGCGATCTCATTGAGCACGGGCAGGGCTTCGATCTGGCCGGAGTCCAGTTGCAGCGAACCGGATACCACTGGCGGATTCGCGGTGGGCAGCGCGCTTTGCACGCGGATTTTGCCGGCGAGTTTTCCGTGCAGTCGCAGCCGCCAGTCTTCATTGAGAAATGGCGCGATATCGATGTCCGCGAGCCTGGCGTGGAGGTCGATCTGTTCGCCGAAACGCACTTCGCCCTCCGCAGTCAGCGAACCCGTCGCGCCCTGCCGAAACTCCGCGTTTTGCAAAAACAACGACGGCGCGCGATACACCAGCCGCATCGAGAGGGCATCGACTCCCGGCAATTTGCCGTGCTCGATCCGGCCGCCGCTGCCGACGATTTCCCACGCGCCATCCTTCTGATTCGCGACCACATTCACGCGCCGCAATGAACCGGCAGCCCAAGCGAGATTCACCTCGCGCACCGAGGCGCTCGCGATCTCCACGCGATTCGGCAGCCAGCCGCTGCCGATCGCGGGGATGCGGGCGTGCGAACCCGCCGGCGTTTCCGGTAGCGTGATCCGGCTGCCATCGAGATGCACCTCCACGCGCTGCGCCTCCACGCGATCCACCTGCCAGACCCGTTCGCGCCAGCGCCGCAGACTCAGGTCCGCGCGGATTTGATCGATCGCGAAAGTCGAAAACGCCGCCGCCTCGCTGCCGCGCGCCTTGAAGCCATCGGAGTAAATATTCATCCCCGTGAAATGCAGCGGCGCGAACTCGCCCTCCGCCTTCAAAGTCCGCGCCGTCGCGCTGCTCACGAAGCGGCGAAATTCCTCGCTGCGCAAATACGAATCCACCCACGCGCGCGCCGCGAAAAATCCGCCGAACAGCAACACCGGCAGCGCCGCGAGCGCCCAGAGCGCGCCGCGTTTCCACACGGCCGCGCCGCTTTGTCGTTGGCGTCGTGAGCTGCTCATTTCGCTGCGGAGCTTCCGACGCCGTGCCACCGCGTGCAAGCGCGCGACTTCACTGCTGACAAACTTTCCCGGCGCGGACATCCTCCCGCCTCGTGCTCGAACTCAAAGACGTTTCCCTCCAAGCCGGGTCCGCGCCGGACACGGTCGATCTCCTCGTGGAAATCGGCGCGCGTTTTCCGCGGCGACATTTCGCCGCGATCCTCGGCCCGTCGGGTTGCGGAAAAAGCACGCTGCTGAAAGCGATCGCCGGCCTGCGCGAACCCACGGGCGGCAAGATCGAGTGGGACGGCATCGACCTCGCCGTCGAAGACATGGACCCGCACGAAATCGGCTACGTGCCGCAATTCAGCATCGCGTACGAGCTGCTCACCGTTTGGGAAAACGTGGAAGCCGCGCAGCGCCTGCGCGTCTCGGGCCTCGACGCCGCAGCCGCCGATGCGCACGTCGAAAAAATCCTGCGGGATGTCGGGCTCGACGATATCGCCGACCGCCGCGTCGCGCTGCTTTCCGGCGGACAAAAGCGCCGCCTCGCGCTCGCGCTCGAGATGGTCAGCTCGCCGCATCTGCTGCTCTGCGACGAAGCTACCAGCGGCCTCGATCCAAAGGCGGAAGATGAGATTGTAAAACTCATGCACCGCCTCTCGCGCGCCGACGATCGCATCGTGCTCTCCGTCACGCACAGCCTCCGGCACCTCGCGCTTTACGACAGCGTCCTCGTCCTCTCCGAAGGCCACATCGCCTACCACGGCGCGGCGGACACGCTCTTCCACTACTTCGGAGTCGAGCAACCCGATGAACTTTTTCCGCGCCTCGCCATGCGCCCGCCCGAAGAGTGGCATCGCTCGTGGGGAAAATATCGCGGCGCGTACTATTCGACCGCGCAGCTCGATGCCATCGTCGAGGAACCAGCCGAGCGACCCGACCCCGCCGCCACGCCCTCCGCGCTGAAACAATTTGCCGTCCTACTCGGCCGGCGCTGGAAACTTTTCCTCCGCGACCGCACCGCCGTGCTGCTGCAACTCGCGCTGCTCATTGGCTTCCCCTGCCTCGTCGTCATCTTCGCGCTCGATGGCATCCCGCAGATCAAGACCCTCGCCACACCGCCCATCGGCAACCTCATCGAGCAGCTCAAAAGCGAGGCCGAACAACTCTCCGAAATGGCGAAAACCGGCAGCCTCATCTCTGGCCTCGTCATGTTCCAAATCGTCCTCCTCGCGCTGATGGGCTCGAACAACTCCGCACGTGAAATTGCCGCCGAGCGCCCCATTTTCGAGAAGGAAAAATTCGCCGGCTTGCGCCCCGGCGCGTACATCGCGTCGAAGACATTTTTCCTCGGCGCACTCGTCCTCGCGCAATCGCTCTGGATGGGCCTTTTTGTGAATACAATCGTCCATTTCCCCGGAAACCTCGGCCCGCAATTGCTCCTGCTCGTTCTCGTGAATGCCGCCGTCACCGCCATCTGCCTCGGCATTTCCAGCATCATGAAAAGCGCCGAGCAAGCGTCGCTCGTCGGCGTCTATCTCGTCGGCTTTCAGCTCCCGCTCAGCGGCGCCATCCTCGCGCTGCCGGAAATGCTTGGCTGGATCACGCGCCCGTTCATCGCGTCGTATTGGGGCTGGTCCGGCTTCATCAGCGCCATGCGCGATACGCGCGCTTACGGAGCCGTGGGAAAAATCACGCAAACGAGCCTCTCCGACGTGCCCGTGTGCGTCTGGGTCCTCGCCTTTCACATCCTGCTCGGCCTGCTCGTCGCATACGCGGGGAGCAAGAGTAGTCGCTGGGAGTAACCACGCCTCGCGCGCAAGCGCAAAGCAGCGCCGCGACTCGCGGGACTGCAATCCGGCGATGGAAGATACGATTCGTTTCTGCCTGCGTCGCCGCGCGTTTGGCCATCGCGACAGACCTTGCGGGAGGCAGCGTGAAAAAGATCGGTTTGCTCGCCACACCCTGCGCGTTCCCATTCACCGCCTGCGCCCGAGCCGTGCTCCAACGCGTCCCAAACCAGCGCGCCAGCACATTGCCCACCGCCAGCAGCCATTCTATAAACCTAAATCCGGGACTGAAGATGACCGCGGATTGCGCGGATTGGCGCCGATTGAGAAATTTGCAAAGCGAAGATCGCGAGCGAGACGTTGACCCCAGCGGTGAGCGTCGCATTTGTCGCAAGTGCCTCTGAATCGGCGTCAATCCGCGCAATCCGCGGCTTCCAATCCCGGATTTAGGATAAACGTAAAAGCGGCACTGGAGATTGCCGCGGAGAACTCGGAGGACGCGGAAAACGCGGAAGAGGAGGGACTTCGCTGCGAAGCGGCACAGTCGATTCCATTCACCGGATGGGTGAGATCGGGTTGGTTTCGGGTGTGCCATTCAAATTTCTACTCCTCTGCGTCTTCCGCGTTTTCCGCGTCCTCCGTGGCAATTCCCATCGCCGTTTTCAGGATATAGCTTCACCATCTTCCCCTGAAGTCTTTACGGTATCCAAGTAGATCTCAATGGTTTGCCCCACAGTCAGCTTCCCTTTTTTCAGGGCCGCGCCTGCTTCCATTCGAGCGCGGTATTCGTGCATCATGTCCCGCAAACGGAGCTTTGCCGTCGAGAGCGTTTGCGTGTTGAGACACTTCCGAATCAGCTTGCGACCAATTTTGAATCGTGCGAATGCACCGAACCTAAGGCGCGTAACGAATTAGGTTTTGTGTTTCAATCGTTTCCGAGTCCTGTTTTGCAGCTTGCAGGCTCATTTCGGAAAAGGGATACAAACTGGGAACACAATTGACCGAAAAATTCGGAAAAAAACACGTTTCCAGAGTAAATGCCGGCATAGCTCAGTTGGTAGAGCAACTGATTTGTAATCAGTAGGTCGTCGGTTCGAATCCGTCTGCCGGCTCCATTCCTAAGTTGAAAAAAGGGAATGACTTAGAAAGAGTGAAAAGTTTGTAGTGCCGAGTGAATTTTTCTTTGCTTGGACACTTCTTGGACACTTTCCGGGTTCCAAGGGCCGATTATCAGTGCGAAAGGGACCGAACGCTGTCTTCCTCAACTTCCCTCATTTCGCCGGGGCTTTCTCGCGCGCGCGTGCGCGCGAGAGCGATCTTAGCAATTACCCTCCCGCGAAACTTCACCAGTAATCCGCACGCCGATTACCAAGCTCCCGCAGTCGCGCCCGAATGCAGCTGGCCGTTGTCGGCATCTTTTCACCGGGCGGCAACTCGCCTCCCGATTGCGCGTAGAACCATTGCCGCGCCGCCCGTACGTCTGCACGCTGCAACAATCTGCTCGCGCTGGCATACGCTCCATTCCTGCTTCGCGGGCGGTATGTGCTGACGTAGGCCGAAACTATTCCGGGCAAGCCCCATCTGCGCATCCCGTGCTTCACAGACTCCCCCACGCTACGCAGGGCGAACCACCAATGCCGGATGCTGATTTCCTTTTCAATGCACCGTCGCACCGGCGGCATCTCGGCATCGTACTGCTCACAAAGTTCCACAACACGGGAATGACGCCCGACGCGCGGCTTGCGAACGCTAATCTTGCACCACCCCATTTTCGCCGCCTCCTCGATCTCCCAAGCGCAAATCGTATGAGAGCGCCACAAGTCCCGCATGGTGGCCGTCCCGCCGCAGCGTTCGAGCACGCGCCGGATGCGGCCAAGGCGTTCGCGGCAGAGGATTAAGGGTCTCATCGGAATTTGGCGGCAACTTATCATTCCTTGCAAGTTGGCAGAAGGCGTCTTGCCGCGATGAAGGAAATGGGGGAATACTCCGAGTCAATTTGATCCCTTGAGGGCACGGAGTTTGACGCATCCCCTGCCCTTCCCTACAAGCAGCGCGTCCCCGACGCCATGCCTGCCCTGCGGAATGAAGCCCAAACTCGATTTGAGTTGATTGATCCCATGTTGATCGACCAACGCGGATGGGGGCGCAAAGACATCCTTTTGGAAGAGACGGCGCGGCAAATCGACATCGTTTATGGGAAGGGACAGCGGCGACCGACGGGGCGCACGGACTATCTGCTTTGCCGACCGCTCGCGGAAGGCACGGAGCGGATTCCGCTCGCGATCCTGGAGGCGAAGCACGAGGGCAAACCGCCCGAGCACGGCTTGCAGCAGGGCAAAGGCTACCGCATCGGGAAGCTGCATCATGTGCCGTTTGTTTTCTCGTCGAACGGGCACCAGTTCGTTGAATACGACGACGCCACGGGCACGACTTCCGAGGCGCGACCGATGGACGAGTTTCCCCGTCCCGAGGAATTGGTGGCGCGGTATCTCGCCGCGCGCGGCCTTGCGCCCGCCTCGCCCTCGCTGGCGATGCTCACCACGCCTTATGCGCAGGGGCGCGACGCGCTGCGCTACTATCAGGACGCCGCGATTCGCGCGGCGATCGAGCAGCTCATCCGGCAGATTGACGCGGGAAAAACGCCACGCGTGATGCTGCCGCTCGCCACGGGCGCGGGGAAGACCCGGCTCGCCGCGGCGATGCTTCGCAAACTTTTCGACGCGGGCCGTCTCGGCAAGGCGCTCTTTCTGTGCGACCGTACCGAACTGCGCGACAACGGGCTCGGCGACTTCCAAGCTGCGTTTGGATCTGATGCGGCGGAAGTGGACACACGCAATCCGCAGAAAAACGCGCGCGTGCTCATCGCCACGTATCAGACGCTCGATTTTCACAGCGGCGGCAAAGACTTGTCGTTTTTCCTCAAACACTACCCGCCCGGTTTCTTCGACGTGATCGTGATCGACGAATGCCACCGCTCGGCGTGGGGCGAATGGCACGCGATTTTGGAGAGCAATCACGATGCAATTCAAATCGGCCTCACCGCCACACCGCGGCAGATTCGCGCGAAAGAAATCGAGGACGAAGAAACGAAGAAGGGCGTCGAGGAAGACCGGCGCAGATTGTCGGACAACTACAAGTATTTCGGCGAACCGGCTTACGAGTATTCCTACGCGCAGGGCGTCGAGGATGGCTACCTCGCGCCCGCCCGCCGACATCGAGCAATACGACATTTTCCACGACGACCGCGAGCAAGCCGAGCGCGTGCGCGGCGTGTATCGGGCCGATGTGGCGGATAAGAAACTCACCGACGCCCTCACGGGGCAGCGTGTGACGGCGGATGTGGTCGCGGAGAAAAGCGAGGGTGGTGCGCTGGAGGCGCGGCTCATTTTACCCGAGCGGGTGAAGGCGATGAGCGAGCACTTTTTCGCGCGATTGCTCGCAACGGCAGAGGACGATCCGCTGCAAAAGACGATCATCTTTTGCGCGAGCGATCATCACGCGGACCTCGTGGCAAATGCGCTCAATAACCTTTACGCCGGATGGTGCCGCGCGCAGGGGCACAAGCGCGTTCCGACATACGCTTTCAAGTGCATGTCGTCGGTCAACGGGCAGGCGCTCATCCCGGATTTTCGCGGGCGGCAGCGTTCGCACTTCATCGCCACGACGAAGGATTTGCTCACGACGGGCGTCAATGTGCCGTGCGTGCGGAACATCGTTTTCTTCCGCTACCTGCATTCGCCGATTCTCTTTCACCAGATGGTCGGACGCGGCACGCGCATCGACGAAGGCAGCGGCAAGCTCATCTTCCGCATTTTCGATTACACTGGCGCGACCGCGCTTTTCGGCGCGGACTTCATCATGCCGCCTCCTCCGCCAGTGCCGCCACCCGGCCCGAAGCCGACGCCGCCGGAACCGCCGCCGCGCGTGAAAGTGCGCGGGGTGAAAATCGACATCGCGCACGCGGGCGATTTCAACCTGCTCGGGATCGACGGGAAAATGCAGCGCGTCACGCCGCAGGAATATCAGGCGCGGCTCGTCGCCGAACTCATCGCGCTCGTGCCGTCGCTCACCGATTTCCGCACGCGCTGGCTCGACGCCACGCAGCGGCAGGAACTCATGAAGCAATTGGAGCGGCAGGGACTCGTGCCGGCGCAATTGCGCGAGGCGGCGCAGATGGAGGACTTCGACCTTTTCGACATCCTCGCCGCTCTCGCCTACGGCATCACCCCGCGCAGCCGCAGCGAGCGCGCGGCGCAGTTTGCGGAGAGCGGTGGCGGACCGGATTGGCTCATCCCGCTGCCGCAGCCGACGGCGAAAGTGATCCGCGCAATCGTGCGGCAGTTTGAGAAAGCGGGCACCGATGCGCTGGAATCGGGCGAGCTGTGGGCCACGCCGGAAATCGAGAAACTGCGCGGCGTTGCTGCACTGAGCGAAGGCGGCAATCCCGGTGAACTGATGCGGCGGACGAAGGAGACGCTGTTCGTCGCATGACACGGGAGCCGACGAGAAAGCGGGCAGCGACGATCGAACATTGGACGCGGATGCACATCGCCGATCTCGCCGAAACGTGTAGCGGGACAACGCCAAGCCGTACCCGCTCCGATTTTTACGGCGGCACGATTCCGTGGGTTAAAACCGGCGAGCTATTGGACGGCACAATTGAAGATTCAGAAGAGCATGTGACTGAAATAGCGCTTCGCGAAACTGCGCTTCGACTCTTGCCCGTCGGCACATTGCTCGTTGCAATGTATGGTCAGGGTCAAACGCGTGGTCGGACGGGACTGCTCGCCTGCGATGCAACGACAAACCAAGCGTGTTTCGCGATTCTTCCCAATCCGACACTCGACACATCGTTTCTTCAATTCTGGTTTCGCCACAGCTACGAGCGACTTCGGAGCGAGACCGAATTCCGCGGCGGCAGTCAACCAAACCTCAATGGCAACGTGCTGCGGCGAGAGATCGTTCCTGTTCCGCCGCTCGCCGAGCAGCAGCGGATCGCGGCGCGCCTGCGCGAGGAACTGACCGCGGTGGCGCAAGCGCGCGCGGCGCTGGAAGCGCAACTCGCCGCCGCCGAAGCCCTGCCCGATGCGTGCGTGCGCGAGGACGCGCTCGACCCCGAAACAACGCACCAGCCGATTCGCGAGGTGATGCGCGAAGTGACCAAGGGGATCGGCGAAGCGTGGCGCAATCAGCCCGTGCTCGGCGCGACGCGCGCCGGCCTCGCGCCCGCGAAGGAAGGTGTCGGCAAACATCCCGGACGCTACAAGCCCGTGACGCCCGGCACCGTTTTCTACAACCCGATGCGTATCCTGCTCGGCTCGATCGCGCTGGTGGACGAAGGCGACACGCCCGGCATCACGAGCCCCGATTACGTGGTGATGCGCGGACGGGAAGGCGTGCTGCACCCGGTCTGGTTTTACCAATGGTTTCGCTCGTCCGCTGGCGCGGAGTTTATCAAGAGCCTCACGCGCGGCGCAGTGCGCGAACGTCTGCTTTTCAATCGCGTCGCGCCCGGCCTCGTCCCCGTCCCGCCGTGGCCACGGCAACTCGCCACCGTCGAACGCATCCGCGCCGCGACCGCACTGCGCACCGCACTCGCCGCAAGACTTGCCGAAGTGGAAAAACTCCCCGCCGCGATTCTCCACGCAGCGTTCAATCCTGCCATCCACGAACCATGAGCCAGACCTATAACATCTACTGTGACGAAAGCTGCCATCTGGAAAACGATGGTGAAAAAGTGATGGTGCTAGGCGGGGTCTGGTGCCTGCGCGACATCGCGCGCGAGGCGCACAAGCGACTGAGGGAGATCAAGGCAAAGCACGGTTGCGGCGCTGGCTTCGAGACGAAGTGGACAAAGGTTTCCCCGTCGAAGGCGGCGCTTTACCTCGATATGGTGGACTACTTTTTCGACGACGATGACCTGCGCTTTCGCGCGGTGATCGTCCCGGACAAGACGCTGCTCGACCACGACGCGCACGCACAGACGCACGACGAATGGTATTACAAAATGTATTTCACGATGCTGAAGGCGATCCTCAGCCCGCAGGATCGGTTTCGCGTTTATCTCGACATCAAGGACACGCGCGGCGGGAGCAAGGTGCGCAAGCTGCGCGAAGTGCTGTGCAGCAGTCTGTACGATTTCGACGCCGAGATTGTGAGCGACATCCAAATCCTGCGCTCGGAGGACGTGGAACTGATGCAACTCGCGGACCTGCTCATCGGGGCGGTGGGTTATGTGAACCGCGGGCGCGCAGAGAATGCAGGCAAGGTGGCGGTGGTCGAGCGGATCAAGGAACGCTCGCGGCTTTCGCTGGTGCGCTCGTCGCTGGTGCGCGAGCGGAAGATGAATTTGTTCCGCTGGGCACCGAACTGGTCGGGAGGGGCGTGGTGAGCGCACCAGACTGGCTGCCCGATTTGCTGCCGTTTCAAGGAAATTGGCCGACGTATGTCGAGGAGGTCTTTGCGATCTTCGAGAGTGATTTCATCACGCCAAGAGCCGTTTTTCGCGGTGAGGAAATCCGACTGCGGTGGATGCCAGTCTTCAACGGAAAACCGAGCGCATTCTGGCATCTGGTGCAGGAGGGCCAGATTGAAGAGGACCGAACACCCGACCTGCGGCGCTGCGAGCGCATCGGGTGGCTGCGGGCCATCATAGACAACGCCGGGGACGATCGCGTGAAAGTCTGGGAGAACGAACGCACGGGCGCGAAGGGCCGGGAGCGCAGCGTGCTGCTGTGGCTGGAGGAACAAGACTTCCTCGTCGTGCTCGGCAAACGCAATGGCTACTACCTGCTCGTCACTGCATATCAGACCAACCGAGACCATACGCGGCGTAAACTGCGCCAGGAGTATGAAAGCTACGTTGCCGCCAACCCCTGAAAAAAAGCTGGCCCCGCCTTTTTGAGGCGGGGCCGAATACTCCTTCCACACTGACAACCTTGCGGGATGGTGGATGAGCTGAGAGCAACTACGCCACTGGCATTCCTGCCGTCAACAATTCATTACGAACACGTTTTATGCCCAAGCCCTCGAAGAAAAAGCACGGCTCGCAGCAATCGCTCAATGGGGCGATCAAATCCACCTGCGACATCATGCGGCGCTCGAATTGCGCGGGTGCGCTGCAATACGTGCCGGAGCTGACGTGGATTCTTTTCCTGCGCATCCTCGACGAGCGCGAGGCGAACGAAGTGGCGCAGGCGGAGGCGCAGGGCATCCCGTTCACGCCCGCGCTCGGCGCACCGTTTCGCTGGCGCGATTGGGCCGCGCCGGGTTCGCCGATGCGCGAGGATAAGACGGCAAGCGTTTGGAAATTCGTGCATGAGAAGTTGCTGCCGGAATTGAAGGCGCTGAAGGATCAACCGGGCGCGACGCCGCGGCAGAAGGTGGTGAGCGAGATCATGTCGAGCGTGGAGCGGAGCCGCATCGACTCGGAAAAGAACTTCCTCGACGTGCTCGACAAGGTTCACGAAATCACGAGCGAGGCGGTGGATGACACGCACGTTTTCACGCTCTCGCAGGTGTACGAGGGTTTGCTGCTCAAGATGGGTGAGAAGGGCAACGACGGCGGGCAATTCTTCACGCCGCGCGAGGTGATTCGCGCAATGGTGCGCGTGGTGAATCCGCAGCTCGGCAAGACGGTTTATGATCCGGGGTGCGGCACGGGTGGCTTTCTCGCGCAGGCTTACGAATACATGCGCGCGGAGGCGGGCGACGGCATCACGAGCGTTCAACTCGACGGGCTCAAGCACAGGACTTTTTACGGACGCGAAAAGGACAACGCGGTGTATCCGATCGCGCTCGCGAATCTCGTGCTCCACGGCATCGACGATCCGCACATCTGGCACGGCAACGCGCTTTCGCAGACGGCGACATATGACGGGCTTTTCGCCGGTGCGCCCGCGTTTTTCGATTTCGTGCTGATGAATCCACCCTTTGGTGGGAAGGAGGGCAAGGAGGCGCAGACGCCCTACGAATACAAGACGAACGCGACGCAGATGCTTTTCATGCAGAACGTGCTCGCGAGCATGAAGACCGGGAGCCGGTGCGGGATCGTGCTCGATGAAGGCGTGCTCTTTCGCATCGACGCGGAGGCGTTTGTGCAGGTGAAGCGGAAGCTCATGGAGGAATGCGATGTGTATTGCATCGTGAGTCTGCCGGGCGGCGTTTTCACGAGCGCGGGCGCGGGCGTGAAGACGAATCTCGTTTTCTTCGACAAGGGGCGGCAGACGGAGCGGATTTGGTATTACGATCTTTCCGACGTGAAGGTGGGGAAGAAGACACCGCTGACGCTGGCGAATTTCGACGAGTTTTTCCGGCTGCTTCCCGAGCGCGCGGACAGCGAGCGAAGCTGGACGGTGGACTTTGCCGGCAAGCTGCAAACCGCGCTGGAATCGGCCCGTCCGCATCGGGAGCAACACGCGGCGCTGACGGTCGAGGCGAAGACCTTGGAGGGTGAGTTTTTGGCGAAGCGGAAGGCGAAGAAGATCGCGCCGGATGAACTGCGCCAGTGCGAAGACGACTGGAAAGCGAAGCTGCGCGAGGCACGCGACTCGGAGGCGAAGGCCGTGAGCATCGAAAACGCGGTGTATGATTTGAAGGCGGTGAATCCGCATCGCGTGACCGTGGAAGACCGCCGCACGCCTGCGGAATTGCTCGGTGTAATCGACGCGAAGGGGCGCGATGCGGATGCGGCGCTGGCACAACTGAGGAAACTCATCGCCCGGCCAATTTGACGGACTGAAACGCGCTCGATTGATACGCCTGCCAATTTCCTCGCGAAATCCAACACGAGTTGTCCGGCTAACGAAGACGATTTATGAATGAATGGGAGGGAGAGACGGCAGCAGGGATTTGCCTTCGATGTGCCCGGTGAGTTGAAATTGTAGTCCATCATCGGCTTGCCCGCCCCGCGCCGTGAGCATTCGTAAATGTTGGGGCTGTAACTCTGCGGCAACGAACCTTGAATGAACGGATTCGTTCCTGCTACGTCCACAAGAGGGCTTGCCCAAACGTCACACCGATGAGTTTCCCAATTCCATTCCCCGACCCCTTGCCGGTGCAAATCGAACCGTGCCCTATCGTCGAATCCATCTTCGAGATGCGCTTCGCTGCGAACGAGCCGTGGGCTACGCTGCCCGGTTTGCTCTACGCACAGGTACGAGAGCGTTATCGCGAGCAGAAGGCACTGCCCCTCGCTGAACTGCCCGAAGAAATGCGCCGCCACGATCCGGCGCTGGCGCATCTGCCGCTCCTTCAATTTATCAGCTCCGATTTTTTGATCCAGCTCGGGCCGCGCGTCGTGGGGCTGGCAACGCGGGCTAATGCGTATCCTGGCTGGCCTCGCATCGAGGAAGAGCTGCGCTGGCTGCTGCCGTGCATCAAAGCCGCGGGCTTTGTCAGCGAAGGCGAGCGGCTAGGGGTGCGCTACATCGACTTTTTTGCGCACGACATTTTCCCGCACCTGCACCTCGACCTGACGCTCGCGGGCAAATCGCTCGGGGATGCGGAACAGCGGGTTTCCACCGTGCTGAGGGACGAGGCGCTGACGATCCGGCTCGCGGTGACAAACAGCGCCTTTGTGGGCCAGCGCGAAGACGTGAAGCGCGGCAGCGTGCTCGATGTGGATGCGTGGTTTGCCGCGCCGGACTTTGACCTTTTTACAAACGGCATCGAGCGTTTCAGCGAGGCTCATCTCGCGATCAAGCGGCTGTTCTTTGGATTGCTTCGCGAAGAGTTTCTGAATACTTTACACCCGCGTTACGCATGACCAGCTTCATCCCGACCGGCCATTTCTCACCCTACCGAGTCAGCGACGACCTCCGCGAAGACCGCATCGGCCCTGCCGTGCATGTCCCCGCGCCGGGCGAGGCCGACCGCGAACAACTGCTGCTCACCAAGCTCGGGCCGCGTGGCTGGGGGCGGCTCCATCATTTCCGCCACTATTACCAGCCGGGGTGGGGCGAGAGACATGGACGCCAGCTTTCACCGCGCGCGCTGGAGGGTTTCTTTCGCTTCCTCGCTGCCGCTAAGTTTCCCGCGGGCAAGGTGCCGAGCATCTTTTTGACCGACAGTGGCGGACTTGAGCTTGCGTGGGAGGATGCGGACGGCAAGGCGGTGCAGGTGGAGTTCACGTCGCAGGGCGCGGAGTTCTACGTCGCCGCGAAGGAAACCGAGGGACAAGCGCCGGTCGAAGCACTGGCGCAACTCGCCGCCCAACTCGCCGTCTAATGCCCGTCGGGCCGCAGGAGGACATTGCGCGTGCGATTTGCACGGACAAATGGGACGGCGAGCGCTTGTCGCCGAGTCTCTTCGTCGGCGAAGGCACATCGGTCAGCCGGCTCGCCCTGATTCCCCTCGCGGATCATTGGGATTTGTTTCGCCGCTACGTGGAGCAGCCGCCCGAACGCCGACTGGAGATGATCGGCGAGATCAACGTCGGGCGCTTGCAGGAACTGGGTCGCAACTACGCGACGCCCATCGAACTGACTGTGGAACCCAAGCCGGAGGACTGGAATCCCGCGCACGCGGAGATTCCGCAACGCATCACGCGCGGGCTCGCGAACAAGATTCTTCCCGAATTGAAACTGCATCGACCTCCGCCGAACTGAAGGACGGGCACGCCAATCGAGCCGATGAATTAGTTGCTCGCCGCATCCATCGCCTCCTTCCGCAGGGTCCAGCCACCGACCACAAGCCCCACCGCACGCATCGCGCCCGCGCAGCGTGCCGCCCATGAACCCACCGGCACCCTGCACCGTCACGCTGCCTGCTCACCGGCCTCCCGCCAGCACACCGCCGCCCGCGCCATTCAGCGTGTCGGCGTCCCGCGAATCGGTGTCTCGAATTCCAGCCCGCACCATGCGCCACAATCCATGTCTCCGCGCATCGTGCCCCGAAGGGTTTGGCGCGTTGCGCGTAGCGGTCACGAACCACGCTCATCCTTCGCTTGCCCGCGGCTGTCCGCGTCGCCAATCCAGCCTTGCCCGTCTCCGCTCGCCTATCAGGCTCCGCGCCGCAGTATCGAGCCGGGCGGCTTCCAGCCGGGCGCTGCCGCAGGCGCAACCCAGCGCCCTCGCTGCGCTCGCCCTCGCCTCCACCGCTGCGAACGCAGCTCCCGCGGCGCGCGTCGCGTCGGGCTGCCCTTCGGGCCAGCGCCCGCGCTACGTCCGCCGTCCTGCCGCAAGGGCGTTCTCCGGGCGGGGCGGGGTTTTCGCGCGCCCGCTTGCGTGCGTGGCGCTCCGCGCGAAGTCGCCGCGTCCCCGCCTCGCTTCGCTCGCACCGCGCCGCGTCCGGCTTCGGCTAACGCCTTCGCCTCGCTCACGCCGCCGCGCGAACCTCCCGCTCCATTTGCCTTCCCATCGCGCGCAGCGGCGTTCCGATTCCGCCGTCATCCTGCCACTCCTGCCACCTTGCCCTTTCCACGTCGCCAGCCGCTCGCCTCCGGCGTCGGAATGGCTCGCTATGCTCGCGCCCGTGTCGAGCAAGGGCGCTCGCCGCCGCGCCCTCGCAACTCCCTTGGCTCGGGGGTAACTTCACTGCGCGCTGCGCTTGCCCCGCTGGCGCGGTAGGAAATGCCGAGATTGCGGTGAATCATCAGCTTGCTCGCCCCGCCCGGCGAGCATAGAAAGGTCGCCTTGCCGGGGGCGGGGGCTACATTCGGCTTCCGACTTTTCCATGAATTCAACCGCCTCAAACAAACTTGGATTTTCGCCGGGCCGAATGCTGACGGCTATTGGTGAGGCGGAAGAGGATTGGGGAATCATCAAATGAACCGCACGTTCACGATTGTTAATGATTCTGTTCTGCAAACTGTCATCGCGGAGGCTCGCAAGCGGCTTGTCTTCATCGCGCCGGGCATCCGTCCCCCGGTCGCTGTGGCGCTCGCTGAGGCAATGAAAGTTGTCCCGGTGGATTCCATCCATCTCGTTCTCGACGTGGACGCGGAGGTTTGCCGGCTCGGTTACGGCGACAAGGACTTCAAGGGGCTGGAGTTGTTGCAGTCCGCCGCCGCCAGTCACAATCTCACCGTCAACCATCATCCGGGTATCCGCATCGGCTTGCTCATCGCGGACGACATCACCCTCATTTACAGTCCAACGCCGGAGTTGATCGAGGCGGAATCAAAGCAGGCGGACAAGCCGAATGGCATCGTTCTGAAAAGCGAACTCCCCCCTCAGTTGGCAAACGCCTGCGCCGTTGGGGATGACGGCTTTGCCGCGCTTGAGGTTGGCAAAGAACCCATCGACACGCGCACGGTCGAAGCCGTCAAAAGTGACTTACAGGACCGCCCGCCCAAGGAATTCAATGTCGCCCGCATCGAACGGGTTTTCAGTTCCATGCTCCAATACGTCGAGTTCCGCATTGAGGATTACAAGCTCACGAGCCGCTCGCTTGTGCTGAACCCGGAACTTTTCGGAGTGCGTAACGTCGAGGTCGTGCGCCGGCTGACCAACCGCTATCGTCTCTTCTCCGAAACCGATGCGCTCACTGTCGAAATCCCGCACATCGGGAATGACGCCAAGCCGGACTCCACCAAGCCGCCGGAGAAGTTCGGGCCGCTCGGGATTGACCGCGAGCGCAACCGCATCAAGAAGCGTTTTGTTATCGAAGCCGGAGATTTCGGCTCGCTCATCATGCGCCGTGACGTGAAAGCGTTTGAAGACCAGATCAAGGTGCTCAAAGCCAAAATCTCTGCGTATCAGGCGGCGGTGAAGGACACAATCAAGCTGCGCACCGATGCCATCGTGGCGGAATTGCTGGCGGCAATTCTCGATCGGTTGAAGGAAGAGCCGCCCGAACATTGGAAGTCGCAATTCTTAAACAACAAGCCCACCGATGACGACATCAAGCGGCTTTTCGAGAAGGAAGTTCAGACCGAAGTTGAGCGGGTTAAAACGGACTTCGCTCCAAAGGTTTTCACCGCTTACAAGGAAGTGACTTACCAGACTTTCACCGACCCTAACTTCCGCAAGTTGATGGAAATCCGATTTGGCAAGGAAGCCATCGCCCGCATCTTCAATGAGCATGACGCTGCCCCAGAGACCCAGAGGAAATCAAATGGATGAATCATGCTGGCAAGCTCAAGCTCGCAGCATCCGTTCAATCACTGCGTCGCCATAGGACGCCTGCCGCTCAGCAATCGCGAGCAGACGCGCTCGGCGCGCTTTGGCTTTCCTACCCCGCGCCGGTTTGTATTTCAGGTATGCCCGTTCCACATAGTCGTCGTGCTTGTGGTACACTTCCCAAAACATATTCCGGTGATTGCGGCGAGACTCGTAGGTTAGCCGTTGGCACTCCCGGCATCCAAAACGCTCCGCGCTGCCAGCGAGATAGAGGAACCGGCAGCGGCGTCCGCAGTCCCGGCCATTGACCGTCAGCGGGCAGATGAACCAATGTCGCAGCCCGCCGAAGTGGCAGCGGGTCGAGACGAGCCCGACAGGATACTTCACCGGACGCCACTCCCCGCCGTCCTTTTGCACATTGTAGGAGAACCAGAGGAAGAGAGGCTCCCCGTGGTCATCCTCCCGCCAATAGTTGACCGCGCCCGCTGGTTCGCCCCGACTCGTCCAAGACGAAGTCCAAACCATCTCCGCGCCCAGCTTGAAGAATCCCTTTGCCCGCAACACGGCTACGTCAACCGCCTTGGCTTCTTCCGCCAAGCCTTTGCGGCAACGCACGGCGCGTCCGGTTAGCGGCATGGCGGGGCTGTGGTTTCCGTAATCATTAACACTTTCGCATTGTCGCCCACTGTGGCCGGTCACTCACTGGTTGACGCGAAAAGCGTAGATTTCACGCTTCCCATCCTTCGCCGCGAGCTTGGCCGCATAGAGTAGATCGAGCGCGCTCATAGCAGCGCCGCTTCGTCCGGTTTGGCCGCGAAAGAATTTCCAATCACTCCCGTAGGGTCACTGACAGAACTGCCAGAATTCGTTTTGGCAGTTCTGTCAGTGCGCTCCGTCGGGTTGTTTAGAATTTTCGGGTTGACCTCGAAAGCCGGGCTGGCGGGTCTGCCAATTATCCGGCCATCTTCCGCAACGGCACGAATCCATCCCAGCCCGCAGAGAATCTCCGTAGCGGCTTCCGCGTCGTCTTTACTGCTTAGGCCAGCCCAGCCGCGGCGATATGTTTCGCGAAGCGTGAACCGCTCGGGCAGCTCTCCGCGCTGCAAATGCTTCGCCAGTTCGCGCGCTGCCGCTGTGTCCGGGCGCAGAACGGCGGCGTAAATGCGCCGCGCGTGAGCTTCAAGGTAGCGCGCCCAAAGAAGCGCCTTGTCGAGCGCGGCCAAAGAAACCGCACCGATACCGCGGCTTGCCAGGTGAATGAGCAGCGCGAGCGCGGGGACGAGCTTGCGATACTTGGACAAGTGCGCCTCAAAGGCCGGATGTTCGGCATCACTGCGCAGCGTCCTTTCCAATTCAGCACGCCAATGGTCAAAACGCTCTTGCGCGTCGCTGGCGAAGCGCAGAAACGCAATGCCGTCCGACGTGTCCGCGCCCACCGCTTCCGCGGTCAGCTCGTCGAGATACTTGAAGACGGCGAACGCTTCGTTCTTCGCCTGCGTATCCGGCCAGCGGTCGATGTTGCGCCATTCCTTTGACACGTCCGGCCATACCGCGAGTTGAAACCGTTGCAACAGGCCATCCGCGCCATTACCGCCACGCACTGCTTCGCGAACATAGGCCGTGAGCAAGTCCGGTTGAATGCCGCCGAGAATCGAAAGGGTGTTGGAAGGAATCCTTACCGTTCCGCGCCCGATGCGGTCATAAGTCAGTTCTCCCGTGCCAGCCCACATTTCGAGATATTTCGCCCGGTCGCCCGCTTTCTCCTCACGATCCAGCGCGCGAAGAAATCCAGAGAGTTCATCGCGGAACAACAGCAGACCGTTGGGGTTTTCAGCCAGCAACACGCCGAGTTTCTCAATCGTCGCATCGTTCACTTCGTAGCGCCGCAAGACCGGCTCATCATCTTCTGCCCCCGCAAAGGCTTCCGCTACAGCGCGGGCAGCTTCTTCATTTTCCGCCTTCAGGCACTTTCCGATCTTAGTCTCTGCGAGCTTTTTCCGCTGTGTTTTGAGCATTGCCGAAATGCCGTGCTCGCGAATCTCTGCTTCGTATCGCCCCTGTGCTTCGGCCACAAGCCGGCGTAATGGGATAAGCACCTGCTCCAACGCTGGTGTTTTCATCAAGCCGGGACGCCCGACAACGCAGCCCCAAATGTTCGCGACAACAACCCAGTCATCGTGCCGTTTTGGGCGGATGCCTATTTTGCGTCCAACAAGCTCGCCCAGCGCGACAATCGCTCCCACGGCGGGGAAGTCCGGCGGGCACTGCATCCGTTCCGTGATGTCCTCAATCCATTCGCGGCACGTATCCGGCAGACAATCAAAGTTGAATGCGGGCACTGCGGGCAAGTCAGCCGGCAGGGGCTTGGCTTCGACCCAACCTTCATCCGGTTGCACGGGTTCGGCGTCGGGTATCGTGTCCGTCCATGCTTTCGCCAGTGGCGTTGCGCTCATTGGATTACCTCCGGGTTGAAGAAATAGACGGTCTGCCGGTTGCCGTTGTCGCGCGTGCCGTCCGGCATCCGCACGAACTGGCTGCGCGTCCACGTCGCGCGGTCTGCGCCCAACGCCACGGCGCAGCGCATGAAGCGGCGCAGGCGCTCTTCCGGCTGCCCAGCGGCCATGAACCATCCGTGAATCGACCGGCTGCCGCTGTGGACCGCCAGAGCCAAGGGCGCGCGCTTCGCGAGATGCAGCAAGACCGCCGCTTGCTCGTCTGCGCTGCCACCGTCCTGCTCGATGATGAGGAAACGGCGCGGGCCGGTGTTTTCGAGCGTGTGCTCAGATTCCTTGCCTTCCTGCGTGCGCCCGATGCGGGCACTCATTGGCGAGGGCACGATCAGTTGCATATCGGCCAGCCGCCCGCGCCACTGCTCCCTATGCCGCGTGGCAAACTGATGGCTGCTCTGTCCCACGCACAAAAGCGGGTTGCCAGGGAAGAGAGCGTCCACGATGCGCTCCGTGTGCGCTTCGCCATCGTCGAAACGCACTGGCGATGCCTCCCACAAATCCACCAATCCAAGTCCCGGCGCGATCACGGCCTCGCGTTGCTCCGCGTTCACTCGCGGCCAAGCCGGGGCTGGAGTGTGCGCGATGGCTTGCCCCGGTTGCCAAGCCGTCGCCGAGCTACGTTCAACCGCCCGCTCGATCTCGCCACGTTTTACCGGCTCGCCCGCCGTTGCCGCCGCGAGAAGCCGCACGATCTCTGCCGGAGAGCGGTAAGGATGGAGCACGCGCGCCACGCGGTAGAGCCATAGATTCATCCCGTCCCCTCGCTTAGGTGGCGACGCCAGCAAGTCGCGGACGAACCGCGGTAACTCCGTCCCGATCACTTTGAACCTCCTGCCGCGACCTCAACGGCTACGATGTCGGTCAAGCGGTACCGCAGCATCCGGGCGTTGAACCTTACCGGCTTTAGAAGTCCGGCGGCTTCGCGTCGCTGTACGGTCATCGGGCAGCAGCCCCATCGTTCGCATACTTGTTTCCGGGAAAGGAGACGTTCGGAGATCAGTTCTTGTGAATTAGAGTTTTGATTTGTCATCTTACCCAAAAGGGAGAGTGTTCACGAATGTCCGATTCGGAGAAAACGCTGGAGAAATGGAAAGCTCAGGGCTCGCTGCGCCACCTTGCGGCCAAGCTCGACGTGACTCACAAACAAGTGACGCGCTATTGGGACAAGGGATGGATCGAGGGCCGGTATCGAACGGCGAAGGGACACCGGCGCATTCGGTACACCGACAAAACGGTGGAGCACGCTGCATCCGAACGGCAAAGGGAAAAGGAAGGAAACATTCGCGTCCGCTACTCCAATTATGAAATCGACTATTTCGGGACGGTTATCTCGCTCGATGGCTGCAACACAATGGACGACCTCTTTAGGCGGGCGCGTCGCGCTGGCCTGAACGAGCAACATGCCCGAAATGTCGCTCACCGATTGACGTTCACCGATCCGCCGAGCCACGAAGATTTCGCGTGGGATGCCCTCTTGGCGGTGCGTGGCATTTTGCAGGAGGATTGGGCGACGAGCGTAAGGAGATTCAGGGAGCTACCCCTCGGATACCTCCGCGACGCAGCGAACGCAGAACAGTTTCGAGCCAGAGCGGAGAAAGTATTGCAAGGCATCGAGGAGAACTACAAGTCGAGCGAGGAGTGGCGTGTGCTCCACGGAAAGCCAAGGAATGCAGAGAGGGAGAAAACCGTGAGGACGCTTCGCGTCCTTCTATCGCAACCTGATACCGCATCGTTCATTTCCGAATGGAGCAAAGCTGCCGAGTTGCACCATCGGCACGAGGAGGATGACGGCGCGGCGTACGCAAATCTCCTGCGACGGACGCCCAAAGAAGCCAAGGCGATGAAGCTGAATATCGCGGCGCTCCGCCTCAAGCAGCGGGAGCAATCACCTTCCGCTAACGCCTTGGCAAGACTACTCGGAATCAGTCGGCCCGCGCTTTACCGTGCATTCGGAGCCGTGAAAATTCGCGCGGCTCTCGCTTTCACGCTGTTGCAAGACGACGCCGTTGCCCTTGCGCAAAGCAAGGAGTTGCAACCCGACGAGGGGGAAGAATCTGAATGGAACGCCGGCGCAGACGATGTGTAAGAATCAGCCGGTCAAACCTGCTAACGCGAACCGCTATGTTTGTTGTGCGCCGTTTTTTTGGTCACACCTAAATCTTTGCTCATCGGAATCACTTTGTCGGTCGTCGCGAGCAGATGACCCATGCCCACCGTCGCCCGCCGCTTCTTATCGAGGTAATGCTGGCTGGTAATGGCAATGTCCGCATGGCGCAGCGCGTGGCTGGCCGCGTAGATGCCGTGCTTTGCGCACATCTGGCTTCCATATTCCTTGCGCAGCGTGTGCAGGGGCGTGTTGCCGGTGACGCCGTGCGCCCGCAGCCACTTCGTCAAAGCCTCAAAGTTCCGCTGGCAGCGATAATGTGAATAAGTGGTCGAGGGTCGCGCAGCATTGAGGGATTCGACGACGAAATCCCCCTTCGCGGTCGCCCTGAACCCGCGAAAGACTTCCATCAACTCCGGGTCAACCTCCACGTCGCCCGTTGAAATTTCGCTCTTTGGCTGAAAAAACCGCGTCGCCTCGATGCGAATCACGCCCTCGTTCCAGCGGAAAGCGGCCCATTCCAGTTTGTCGATTTCATTGCGCCTCAACCCCGCCATAACCGCCAACAGGAAGATTTTCATTTGCTCGGCGGGAAGCTCGCCCTGCGCTTCGCGAATGACTTCCTCAATCTCAAACCCGCTCCGGTAACGCATCGACTGCCGCGGCTCAAAGCCAATCCCGGCAAACGGAAGGGAATTGGAGACTTCGAGTTGAATGAACTTCAACACCGCAGGCGCAAACAGGCTCTTCGCCTGCCGCATCATGGAATTGACCGAAATCCGCGCGGCCCGCTGCTTCAATGGATCACCCCCCGCGCGGCGTAAGAATCGCAACTTCCACTTCTGGACAATCTCCGGGGATACGTCCGCCAGCTTTACCGCTTCCACGCGCGCCAGCCATTTCTCACGCCCGCCGGTGCGGTAGTCATACTTCGCCTTGCCGCCGTCGATGCCGAAAATGTCCGCGACGATCGTACGGAATGCCCGGCAATAGCTTTCGATGGTTTTCGGTCGTCCGCTTGCCTTGGCCTTCACTTCGGCAAGGAACTCGCCAACCGTCGCGACCGACCCACTCGCATCGGCCTTTGGCTTGAACCTCGCCAGCGTGGCGTCCCATCCTGCGGACTGGAGGCTGAGGTAAATCTCCTTCGCCCGGCTCGCCGCCGCCGTTTTGTTCACACTGCCGAGCGAGAATGTCTCGCGCCGCCCGAGATGCTGAATCTTCGCCGCCCACTCTCCAACGATTCGGGTTTCTCCATCGCGGGTGTAGGTCGGCTGAAAAATGGCCCCGTCCCAATACCGCACGTCGGTTTTCCCGTGCCGTCCCGTGCCCGCGCGTTTTTGCTTGGACACTTCTTGGACACTTTTCGAGTTTAGAAGTGCATTCTTCTGTTCCAAACTTTCCTGTAAGCTGGAGCGTTTTTCCTCTGTATTTACCTCGGTGCGTCGGCTCATATCAATACTCTCGAAAACAATTGAGAACACGTCAACCAATGAATTTGTAATCAGTAGGTCGTCGGTTCGAATCCGTCTGCCGGCTCCATCTCAAGCCTTGGGGCAGCCATAGCCCGCGCGGTGCAATGCGCACGCGCCTGGCCCGCTGCGGATTCTCTGCCAAATCGGATTGAGCTTCGCAGACGCCGCACGCGCTGCCACTTTCACGCGCTCATGGACCACGCCGCTTCCGACGAAACATCACGCATGGGCTTTCTCGCCTGGTGGCGGCGCACGCCACTTTACGTGCGGATCATCGGTGGCCTCGTGCTCGGGGTGATCGCCGGGCTGGCGCTCGGCAAGAATGCCGCGCCGCTCGCGATCCCGAGCAAGCTGATCCTGCAACTGCTCGGCGCTCTCGCTCCGGCGCTGATCCTCGCCGCGATCACCCACGCGCTGATGACGGCGCAGTTTGAGAAAGGCACCGCGGGACGGCTCATTCGACTGCTCATTTTGAATACGCTCGTCGCGATCGGGATCGGTCTGCTGGTCGCGAATGTCCTTCGTCCCGGATATTGGTCGGACATGCCGCCCGCGCCACCGGCGGACGGCATCCACGGCGCGAGCGGAAAGCCCGGGATGCTTGCGCAGTTTCTCGAAAACATCCCGCGCAGCCTGCTCGGGCCGCTCACCGACAATGGGAAAGTCATCGGTGTGATCTTCATCGCGATTGGTTTCGGGATGGCGTTCCGCAAGATGGGCGAGCGACCGGTGAAAAACTTTGGTGACCTCGTCGCGGTCGCATTCGAGGCGCTCATCATCATGCTGCATTGGATCATCGACCTCATCCCGCTGGCGGTGCTCGGCATCGTCGCCAGCATCGTGGGTGTGCAGGGTTTCGGCGCGTTCAAATCGCTCGGCGCATTCATCATCGCAGTGCTGTGCGCGCTCGCCCTGCAAGCCTGCTACTACCTGCTTCGCATTCGTTTTGGCTCCTGGGTGCGGCCCGGTGTGCTTTTGCGAAAGACGCGCGATGCACTGGTCATGGCGTTTTCGACGAGCAGTTCCACGGCGACGATGCCGCTCACCTACGAGTGCCTGCGGGAACGCGTGGGCTTGCGTGAAAAGTCCGCGAGTCTCGGCGCGCTCGTTGGCTCAAATTTCAACAACGACGGCACCGCGCTCTACGAAGCGATGTCCGCGCTTTTCATCTCGCAACTGCTCGCGCATCAGGGTCTCGGCGAGCCATTGACGATTGCCCAGCAGTTCATGGTGGTCCTCACGTCGGTCGTCGCATCGGTCGGAGCCGCGGGCATTCCCGAGGCCGGCCTGGTGACGATGACACTGGTCTTCAGCGCCGTCGGTCTGCCCACCGCCTACATCGCGATGCTCCTCCCGATCGATTGGTTCCTCGATCGCTCGCGCACGGCGATCAATGTGATGGGTGATATGAACGTGGCCTGTCTGCTCGATGGCAAAACGCGCGAGGCAGCACCGCCCGGTTCGACGGCAACGTGACAAGGACTTTCCCCTTCGGCAGGCTCAGGCCCTGAGCGGAGTCGAACGGGAGCTTTGTCGAAACGGCAGCCCGTGAATGAGTAGGTGGATGCCATCGCGCCATGCCAAAGCCCCGCGCGACAGCGCCGCGCACCAATGCGCGGCTCTACGATCTCTTCATATTCCAGCACAATCTCCGTGGTGATCGCCCAGGCAAAACCGCCCGCGACCCGCGCATCAAGGATCGCCGAATACGGATGCTGCAAGCCAAGCATCGGCAGCAACACATTCGTATCAATGACGACGGTCACCGATACGGATGCGCCGCGCGGTGTTCATGGATGCTCGCCTCGACACCGGCTGGCTCACATTTTCCCGCGCCAAATGCTTCATCCTAAATCCGGGAATGAAGATGACTGCGGATGGCGCGGATTCAGAGATTTGCAACGCGAAGACCGCGAGGAAGACGTTCACCCAATGGGTGAGTGTCGCATTTGTCACAAGTGTCTCTGAATCCGCGTCAATCCGCGGCTAAGCTTGCCCCGGTTTGGTGGACACCCGGGGCGGAGAGAGAGTGTTGTTAGTTTAGTTGGTTTTCAAAGTCCACAGGGGAATGGTAGCCGAGGGCGCTGTCGAGCCGCACGCGGTTGTAGAAGGTTTCGATGTAGTCGAAGGCAGCGGCGGTGGCGTCGTGGCGGGTGGGGTAGATGCCGTCGGCGCACTCGCGTTTGTAGCTGCTCCAGAAGGATTCCATGGTGGCGTTGTCGTAGCAGTTGCCTTTGCGGCTCATGCTGGCGACGAGCCGGGCGGCGGCGAGCGCGGCGCGGAAGTCGCCGCAGGCATATTGGACGCCTCGATCGCTATGGTAGAGAAGCCCGGCGGGCGGGCGGCGGTGACGCAGAGCCATCGCCAGCGCGGCCAGGACCAGCTCGGCGGCGAGGCTCGCGCCGGTGGCCCAGCCGACGATGCGGCGGCTGTAAAGATCGAGGATGGCGGCCACGTAGAGCCAGCCTTCGGCCGTGCGCACATAGGAACCGAGCGGAGCGAGATAGCCAAAGGGCGGAGCCTTTGCCCGCAGGGCAGCGCCGGAGGGCGCTGGCAAATGTCGCTCACCCAGACCTGGT
>JANNWY010000016.1:0-34312 GCA_031409335.1 Chthoniobacteraceae bacterium
AACTGGAAGTCCGCAGCCAACCAATTCGCCATCCAATTCGGCCCGCGCTTCTGCCAGGCTGCCTCGTCCACAACGCAGGCTCCCTAGCCAATCCATCAACACATCAACCCGCCCTTAAACACAAACTTTTGGACAGGTCCATGTCGGAAGTCGCAAGTGTAACTTAAACCCACAATAAAACTGTAGAACTATGGCTAAGAACGCTCTGCCGGCTAACATCGGCGACCTCATCAAGCTCGGGAACAAGATGGTCGGTGGCCTGACGGCGCTGGGCCAGTCACTCAATATCACCCAACTCTTGGCAGCGACGCTTCAGACACAGCTCAATGCCTTTGCGGCTGCGCAGATGGATTTCAATACGACCCGCGATGCACGGCAGGCAGCTTCCACGGTCTGCACGGACCTTCATACAGACATCGGCGCATGGCTGCTGAAGGCGCGCGATGTCCTGCTACCCTATCTCGGGCGGTCGTGGTCGGCGGCTTGGATACCGGCGGGCTTTACGGATCACTCGACGGCAGTGCCAAAATATATTGGCGATCAGTTGAATCTCCTCGGGCAGCTATCCGCTTACTTTACTGCCAACCCAGACTATGAAGACGCTGCGGTGGGTATCACCGGAGCTGCGGGTAATACTTTGAAGACGAACAGCAATGCGGCGGATAGCGCTTTCGATCTGGCGAAGACGACTGCGGCGACGAAGAAGGATGCGCGCGATGCGGCGTTGGAGGCTTTGAAGGGTTCGATGCGGATGCTGGTGCGCATCCTCGAAGAACTGCTGGATGCGGACGATACGCGCTGGACGACCTTTGGCCTGAATATCCCGGATGCGGATACGACTCCGGCGGCTCCCACAAATCTGACGGCGAATTTTGCCGACGGGCCGGTGCTGCTGGCGGCGTGCGATGCGGTGCCGCTGGCGACGCGTTATCGCTGGAGGATCAAACTCGTGGGTCTGGAGACGGAATTTCGTCTGGCGGCGAGTACGAAATCGCCGCTGGCACAGCTCGACAAGGTGCTGCCGGGACAGTCGGTGGAACTCATCGTGCAGGCGGCGAATCAGACTTTGCAGAGCCTGCCGAGCGAGAGTGTTTTTGTGACGCTGCCGCTCGGGAACGCGGCGGTGAGCGGAGCGGCTGCACCGGTCTCCGGCGAAGCCGTGGCGGGCTATTCCTCGCTGCAACCCGCCGTCCCTACCCCGACGAATGCCGAGGGCAATGGCGCAACGCGCAGCAGCCGGAAGGTGGAGCCGAACGGGGCGCGACATTAGGCAAAGATTTGTTGTTTGGTTGACATACGGAGCGCCCCGGTGGCAGCCGCCGCCGGGGCGTTTTTCGTGTGGCGGAAAGAACCGTAGTTGGGGAAAGGTGGGCGGAAGGGGGGAAGCATCGCTTCTTGAGATTCGCTCTTGGTGGCGGCGGCGATGTTTTGGAAGAGTGGATGCGGTGGCCGTGGTTTTGTCCGCGGTTCGGCATCACCTTGCCAGCGCGCTTTCGAGCCGCTAGCCTCGCGTCCCTTTTTATGAGCAAGACCGCATCCCGCCCCGCCAAAAAAATCTCCGCCGGCAAGAGCCTCGTCCGCGAACACTCGAGGCTCGTCGTCGATGGCGTCGAACGCGCCGCGTCGCGCGCGATGCTGCACGCGGTCGGGTTCACGCGGTCCGATTTTAAGAAATCACAGATCGGCATCGCTTCGACGTGGGCCATGGTGACGCCGTGCAACATGCACATCGACGGGCTCGCCCGGCAGGCGGAAGCGGGTGCGAATGCGGCCGGTGCGAAGGCGGTCATTTTTAATACGATCACGATTTCCGATGGCATCTCGATGGGGACCGAGGGGATGAAGTACTCGCTGGTTTCGCGCGAGGTCATCGCGGATTCGATCGAGACGGTGATGGGCTGCGAAGGCTTCGACGGGCTCGTGGCGATCGGCGGGTGCGACAAGAATATGCCCGGCTGCCTCATCGCGATCGCGCGGCTGAACCGGCCCGCGGTGTTCGTGTACGGCGGGACGATCCTGCCGGGCTGTATCGGCGGAATCCTTGCGGGGAAGCGGCTGCGCAAGGAGCGCGCGGAACTTCTCGGCGAGAAAAAGCTCGATGTCGTGTCGTGCTTCGAGGCTGTCGGCCAGCACGCAAATGGGCAGCTCGACGACCGCGAACTCGCGCTCATCGAAGAGCAGGCGATCCCCGGCGCGGGTTCGTGCGGTGGGATGTACACCGCGAACACGATGGCGAGCGCGATCGAGGCGCTCGGCATGTCGCTGCCAAATTCTTCCGCGCAAAACGCGATCTCCCGCGAGAAGCAACTCGATGCCCGCGCCGCCGGAGCCGCTGTGCAGGAGCTGCTCAAGCGCGGCATCCGCCCGCTCGACATCATGACGCGCGCGGCGTTCGAGAACGCCATCACCGTCGTGATCGCGCTCGGCGGTTCCACCAATGCCGTGCTGCATCTGCTGGCGATGGCGCACTCGGCCGGCGTGAAGCTCGAACTCGACGATTTCACGCGCATCGGCAAACGCGTGCCGGTGCTGGCGGACGTGAAACCGAGCGGCAAATACCTTATGTCCGAACTCGTCGCCATCGGCGGCCAGACGCCGCTGATGAAGATGCTGCTCGAAGCCGGCCTGCTCCACGGCGACTGCCTCACCGTCACCGGCAAAACCGTCGCGCAGAACCTGAAATCCGTGAAGCCCTACCCGAAAGGCCAGGAAATCATCCGCCCGCTCGACAACCCGATCAAACGCGACTCGCACCTCGTCATCCTTCGCGGAAACCTCGCGCCCGATGGCGCCGTCGCGAAAATCTCCGGCAAGGAGGGATTGGTCTTTTCCGGCAAAGCCATCGTCTTTGAAAACGAGCAGGACGCGCTCGCCGCGATCCTCGATGGCCGGGTGAAGAAGGGCCACATCATCGTCATCCGCCACGAAGGCCCGGTCGGCGGCCCCGGCATGCGCGAGATGCTTTCGCCGACTTCCGCGGTGATGGGGAAGGGGCTCGGCAAAGACGTGGCGCTCATCACCGACGGACGGTTCTCCGGCGGCTCGCACGGTTTCGTCGTCGGCCACATCACGCCGGAGGCCGCCCTCGGTGGTCCGCTGGCGATCGTGAAAAACGGCGACCCCATCACCATCGACGCCGAAAAACGCGCGCTTCATCTCGCCATCCCCGCGGCGGACATCAAAGCGCGCCTCGCGAAATGGAAGGCGCCGAAGTCTTCATACACGCGCGGTGTGCTGGCGAAATATGCGAAGTGCGTGAGCACCGCGAGCAACGGCGCGGTCACGGATTAGCGCGCGCCACTCACCACTCGACAGCGCCAGATTCGCGCCCTAGTTTTTCATCGCTCTCACCGGGCATCCTCCAAATTCCATGAAACGCTCCGCATTCACCCTCATCGAACTCCTCGTCGTCATCGCGATCATCGCCATCCTCGCCGGGATCGCGCTGCCCGTTTTTGGCAAAGTCCAGGAACGCAGCCGCGGCATCAATTGCGCGGCCAATTTGAAACAAATCGGCGTCGGACTTCAGGCGTATCTCAATGATCAAGACGACCAGTATTTCCCGATCGACGGCAAGGACGACTCGGCGTGGCCGCGCCTGCTCAATCCACGCTATATCCCGGGTTGGAAGGTTTTCCGCTCTCCCTTCGACAAAGTGACCGGGGACCGGCCGGAACTCCAAAAAGAGCCCGGCGTGCCAGTGAGCTACGGCATCAATCAGTTTTGCCTGGGGACGAATGCCGGGAAGTTCGTCGCCCCGACGCAACTCGTCATCATGGCGCCGGCGATGCTGGATCAGGAGCTGCTGGCTTTTATCGGGACGAGCGAGTCTCACCCGATCCTGCTCAAGCCGTCACCGGGTGCGGCAAAGCGCGGAACGCACTTCAATCGCGCCCAGATCAACGCGCTGTATGGCGACTGGCATGTCTCCACCCTGACCTTCAAGGAGTTTGCGAGTTCCGAAGACGAGGAGGGGTTGAAACGCTGGTTCCCCGAGGGCGAGGAGCCCAAAAAACCGGGTCAGTAGCAAACGCGGCGCGCGCGCCGTCACTCCAGGAAAGAACACTTGGCGTGGACGCTGTCGGCAAGGCGCTCGATGTATTGCCTGCGGGAAATTTCCAGCACGCCGAAGCGCTCGAGATGTGGAGTCGTCCACTGCGTATCGAGCAGCAAAAAGCCGCGCTCGCGCAGCCGCGTGACGAGCGCGTGAAGGGCGACCTTTGACGCGTCGGTGACGACGTGAAACATCGACTCGCCAAAAAACGCGCCGCCGAGCGCGACGCCATAGAGGCCGCCAGCGAGTGCGCCATTGCACCATGCCTCGACCGAATGCGCGTAACCCTCGCGGTGAAGATTGACGTAACTTTCGACAATCTCCTCGTTGATCCACGTCTCTTTCCGGCGCGCGCAATGGCGGATCACCGTATCAAACGCGGTATTGATGCGAATCTCGAATGGGTTGTTTTTGAGCGTGCGCTTCAAGCCGTGCGGAACGTGAAACGTCTCCAGCGGAATGATGGCGCGCGGATCGGGCGAGAACCATTGGATTTCGCCATCTTCCATAGCCATCGGGAAGACGCCGTTGCGATACGCGTGCAGCATGAGATTCGTGGCGATCATCCGCGGGCTAGTGGAGCATCGCGAGCGGGTTTGGCTCGCGGATCAGCGTGGCGTCGAGATCGAGGAAAAAATCCAGGCGGCGCTCAGTCGCGGCGAGGTCGATGTGGCGGGCCATGATGAGGTAGGATGCGTAGTGATTGCCCTCGCTCTCGACGAGGCTCGCGTAGAAGTCCGCGAGCGGCGCATCGAGATCGCGCACGCCCCCGGCAAGCAGTTGAAATTTCTCGCAACTCCGGCCTTCGATGAGCGCGAGAACGACGAGGTGATCGATGACTTGTTCGCGCCGCCCTTTGCGCACGGCGGCCATCATTCCGCTGATCCACGGGCTGCGCTGCGGATTGTGAAACGGGATGCCGCGCTCGCGCAGCAGGCCCAGCACGAGGTCGAAGTGTTGCAGTTCCTCGATGGCGATCGCGTTCAACTCGCTCACGCGATCGTGCAGCTCGACGTACTTTTCCAAGTTCAGCGCGGAGGTCGCGGCCTTGCGTTCAAGATGGGCGTGATCGACCAGCACGGGCGCGAGATTTGCGCGAATCTTCGGGAGCCAGGTTTCGGGAAGTTTTTCGCGCCAAAGCAGCATCAGCCATTCGGATAGCGAGTTTTCCCTGTTCCGCAAAGCCGCTTCGCGAGATCGCTGCAATCGGCGCTTCCACTTCCATGAAATCCCCGCAAGCGCACGGCACCGTCACGGCTGCGTGATTTTCAGGCGGATGAAACGCGGATCGGTCCCGCGCGGGATGGGATCGCGGAAGACGACAGTCTCGGTGCCGTCGCCGTTGGCGATCGGTGCGCCGTCTTGCACCGCGGCGGTCCAAGTTCCGGCGGCGAGTGTGCCGGAGACTTCGGCGGCGTAGGTGATGGCGATGCGGACGATCGGGCGGCGGACTTGCAGCGCGAGGTAGTCGGTGCCGCTTACGTTTCGCCAAATCGAAGTCGGGAGCGCAGCGGAAGCGGCGCTGTTCGCGATCGTGCCGAGCGCGTGTTCGATGAGATTTTTCACGCCGTCGAAATCGGGGTCGGCGAGCGGGCCGATGATGTTTGCGTCGGTCACGCCGGGCCAGATGAGGCTTTGCCAGTCGGCGAAGATGTTCGCATTTGCGGCGACGGTTACGGCGATTTCCGCGAAGTCTTGCGCAGCGGAATTCGTGGCGGTGAGCCGCAGCACATGCGCGCCGGGCTGGTTGAAAGTGACCGTCGTTGCGGGGCTCGCGGCGTTTGCGAAAGTCGCGGTGCCGGGGCCGGTGACTTTGCTCCACGCGGTCGTGAGCGTGCCGGTGATGTCGTTGCTCGCGCTGCCGCTGAGGTTCGCGGCGATGGCGTTTGTCGCGGCGGGTGTGGTGCCGCAGGAAACTGTGGGCGCGAAATTTCCACCGGCGATGGCGGCGACTTCCGATGCTGGCAGCGCGCGGCGGTGGAAGCGCACGTCATCGACGAGCCCGTCGAGAAACGCCGTGGTGCCGACGTGCGTGATGCCGACTTTCAGCGACGACGTGTAATTTGGAACGCTCGCGCTGGTTTCATCGGCGACGACATCGAGCACACCATTGACGTAAAGCCGGGCGCGCGAGGCGGCGGCGAGCGCGCCGTCGAAAACGACGGCGACGTGATACCACGCGCCGGTCGCGAAAGCGGTGTTGCTGGTGAAGCGGTCGTTGTTCGTGTCGATATCGACATTCAAGCGGGCGTCGGTTTGCAGGAAGGTCGTGTAAGCGTTGTTGTCGGTGATGTTCGTGCGTTTCGAGACGAGGCCTGCGCCGTTGATCGTGTTCACCTTGAACCAGTACGAAAGCGTGAACGCGCTCGTGCCATCGAGCGTGTTCGCATCGGGCACGGTCAGGTAGCTGTCGGTGCCGTTGAATGCCGCCGCGCCGAGCACTTGCCCGCCCGCAGGCTGCCAGGTCACGCCGCCGGTCGCGGTGCCGTTGTTGCCGCTGCCGGAGCTGTCCGCCGCGCTGCTCTCGTTTAGCTTCAGCCATAGCGTGCGCGTGGCATCGGGCGACGCGATCACATTCACCGTGAACCGCGACGCACCCGTGCCCGCGCCAGTCGTGGCGGCGCATTGCAGCACATACGTTCCCGTCGCGGAAAAACTCGCGCTGGTATCCGCGAGCGCTGCGTTTGTGAAGATTACTGTGCCTGGCCCGCTCACCTTCGTCCACGCGACGACGGGCGTGCCTTGCGTGCCGATGTCGGTGAGCGCGGCGGTGACGCGCAGCCGCGTGGAAACACCGGGCAGCGTGAGGCCATCGGCGGGGCTCGTGATCGCGACATCGGGCGGCGGCAGCGTGAGCGTCACGTTATCCAGCACGGCTTCGGTGAGCAGCGCGTCGTCGTGCGAACACGCGGGCAGGCCGACGTAAATCGTGGACGCCATCGCGATCGTGAGCGGCGGGCCGACGCGCGTCCATGTCGCGCCATCGGTCGAGTAGTAGCCAGTAAAAATGTTGCCGCGCCGCGCGAGGCGGACCCACGGCGGATTCGTCACGTCGCCCACACCGTTGGCGCTGCTGCTGCTGCCGGTCGCGGTGCGGCGGATGAGTTCCACGTTTTGCCCCGGCGTCCAATCCACCATCACGCTCCGCGCGCCGCTGCTCAGCGACTCGCGCATCATCACGCCGGTCTTCGCGGCGATGTTCGTGTTGTCGAGGCCGAGGATGCGCGCGGTGATTTGCCCGTCGCCCGTCATCGGCTGATTAACGAAATGGAACTTGTCCGACGCGCTCCAGATATCCGCGCCCGCCGCCTGGATCACGAACCGATCCCCGAGCACGCCCGCGATTCCATCGAGCGGAATATCCGTCACATCCTGGCTCGCCCACGGCGCGGTGAGCGGCTGATGGAGGAAAAATGAATCCGCGTAAGTCGTCGCCGTGCTGCTCCCGCGGAACGCGAAAACCGTCGCCGTCGTGTTCGCCGCGCCGGTTGTGAAATTCACCGTCCCGCGCGTCCACGCGCTCGCCACCACGTTCGTCGTCACCTGCGCGCCGCCGTGATTTTTCACACCGATGTTCAAGCCCTGCCCGCCATTCGTCGTCCAGCCGCTGAGCCGGTATGCCGTGTTCGGCGCGAGACCCACGATCTCCTGCTCCACGCCCGCCGATGATCCGCTATTTGGAATCCGGATCGCGTAGTCACCGCCGTAATCATTTCCATCGCTCGAAACCACCGTGCCGCCGTACCAAGTCCACGGCGTCAGCGCACCCGCTTCCAGCCCGCCATTCGTCACCGTCTCCGCGCGCCGCACCAGGAAATCATCCGCGTACGCGACCGTCCCCGCTGTTCCCGCAAAGGCGAACACCGCCGCCGAGCGATTCGTCGCGCCTGTGGTGAAAGGCACCGTCGCTTTTGAAAAAGTGCCGCTCGTGATCGTCTGCCCGACCTGCGCGCCGCCGAAGTTTTTCGCGCCGATGAGCAGGCTCGGCGAAACCGTCCCCGCATCGCCCCACGCCGTCAGCACATAATCCGTCGCGGGCAGCAATCCGCGAATCGTCTGCTCGACCGATGCGCCCGACGCATTCGTCGGCGCGATCTTTGCCGCACCCGCCGCATTGTGCCCGCCGGTCGCCGACCAACTCCCCTGATTGAACGCCCCGAACGGCGCGAGCCGCGCCTCGAAGTCGCCATTCACCGCCGTCTCCGCGCGCTGATACACGCGCACGTAATCGACCACCATCTTCGTCGTCGTGGTCAGCAGCGCACCGTATCCCGCCGCCGGAATCGGCCCCGCCCAGGTCGTGCTCGTGTCATCCACTTCGCTGCTCAAAATGATGAACTCGCTGCGCTGCGAAACCGGCGAACCTGCCGCGTCATTCACCGTCCAGCGCAGCACACCGTCGATGTAGAAACGCTGCTGCGTCGGCGTCCACTCCATCCCGTAAACGTGATAGCCCGAACCCAGCCCGAGATTTCCCGAATCGTAACCCACGCTTCGGTGCGCCGCGCCGTAGCCATCCCAGTGGATGTTTCCCACGATCTTCCCGTCGATATTCGTGCCGCCGCCATCCACGAAACGATGCTCGCAAATATCAATCTCCGTCCCCGCGCCCTGCCCATCGCCGATCGGATTTCCCATCGTCGGCGACTGCATCCAAAACGCCGACCACATCCCCGCCGTATCGCCGTAATTGATGCGCGCCTCAATGTAGCCATACGCCGGCAGATATTTCCCATCGGTGGAAATCATGCCCGTGTAGTGCGTGCCGCCGCTGGTGTAAGTCGCGATCGTCACCGCGCCGCCGCCGACCGAAACCGCGGTCGGCGTATTCACCGCATCGCGCCGCGCCCCTGTGAGCCAGTAAATCCATTTGGAAGTATCGAGCGTCGTCCCGTCGAACTCATCATTCCACACCAGCGACCAGCCATTCGTCGGCACTTCCGCGCGCAGAGTGGCGCAGAGCAGGAGCAGGAAAAAGGCGCGTGTTTTCAATGGCAGGGCGAAACAGTGGACGTTTGCATCACGGCGGCAAGTCGTCATGCGGGAAAAGTGGAGATCGCTTTGTCTCGGCGTGATTCAAAGTGGTGCAAATTTCAGGGTCGGGGTGGCCCTGCCGGCGGCCAAACGCCAAACGCCAAACGCCAAAGGAAGGTCCGCACGAGCGCGTCACCTCTTTGGCGTTTGAAGTTTGGCGTTTGGCGTTTGGCGTTTGGCGTTTGGCCGCACGCAGCGCACCACGCGAAAGCGCAGACGCGACCGACCGCGGACACTTCATGCACCACTTCCAATCACACCCGCTTCGCCCGAAGATTTTGAAAATCCGCTCGCACCCGCGCATTTCCATTCACAGTATTTTTTGATGACCGACCAGCCAGCACTCTCGATCAAATCCGACCCATCCTTGGGTGTGTACATCTGCGTCGCCGCTGAGGACGCCGACGAAATCCGCTTGTGCATGGAGGAAGAAGGCATCCGCTTTGTGGACGATCCTAAGCATGTGCAGAGGCTCACTGAGCCGGGCGGCAGCACGTTCGTTTTCGGCAAGATTCATCCAGTATGGCTCCGCACCGTGCTCGACGAAAATGGCTTCGTGGCGGAACTCGCCGACGACATCCGTCTCTCGGAAGATTCCTACGCGCCTCCGCTGGACCGTTTGCTGAAACTGGGAATGCCGCCGCACGACGCCACGAGTGTGGACTGCGCGGCGCTGGGGCTCGACCGCGCGCACATTCCCGAGTTGATCCGCATGGCGACGGATGCGGAGCTGAATGGCGGGCCAGCGGATAGTCCGATCGTGTACGCGCCGATCCACGCATGGCGCGCGCTCGGGCACCTCCGCGCGGAAGAGGCGGTCGTCGCGCTGCTCGGTTTGCTGCGCCGGATCGAGGAAGATCAGGATGACTGGGTGGGCGAGGATTTGCCCAAAGTGCTGGGGGAAATCGGACCGGCTGCGATTCAGCCGGTCACGGACTATTTGGCCGATTCGTCCCACGGGGAATGGGCGCGCGTGGCAGCTGCGAAAACGATTGAGATGATCGCGAAATCGCACCCCGCGATACGCGCGGATTGCGTGACCCGCCTCTGCGCGCAGTTGGTGCGGTGCGACGAACAACCGGAGATCCTGAATACTTTCCTGATTTCGCCGCTTCTGGAGTTGAAAGCCGTGGAAGCCCTTGCGGAAATCGAGCGGGCGTTTGCTTCCGGTCGGGTGGATGAATCGGTGAACGGCGACTGGGAGGACGCGCAAATCGAACTCGGGCTGAAGACGACCCGCGAGCATCCCCGCAAGCCGAACCGCCTGACGGAGTGGCAGGAGGAATATCAGGCGCAAATGGCGATGGACGATGCGCTCGACGAGGCGGACGGATACGACGCGCCGGGCGAGCCTTACGTGGCTCCGCCAAAAGTGGGCCGCAACGACCAGTGCCCATGCGGCAGCGGGAAGAAGTTCAAGAAATGTTGCGGCGGGTGAAGTGGCGGCGGGAAAACTGCGTCAACCGCGCGCCACCATTTCCCGCACAACCTCGGCGAGGCCGAGCACGTTGTCCCAGCGCCGGATCACGACATCCGCCAGGAAAACCAGGATCAGCGCCCACAAGATCGGCGGGGTAAAATCCACGATTTGCGCCCGCGCGGCGCGGACCGGCGGCAGGCTCGTCGCATCCGCGGAAAGCACCGCGCCGCCCGTGATCGCCGTCGCGCGTTCCAGCAGCGCCGTGTTCACCCGGCCCGTCGCCGTTTCCCCCGAGACATTCCGCACGAGCCCGCCGGAAACCATCTGCGCCCCGCCGCGCGCGCGGACCAGATAGACGCCCGCTTCACCGAGATCGAACTCGCCCGCGTAGCGCCCCGGCGCTTCCTGTTCCAGCCGCCGCTGCGCGATCTGCTTCAGCGCGGAGCCGACCGCGCCCGCTGGCAGGAACGACACGTCCGCCTCGATCACCGCGTCATTGCGGAAACGCGCCGCGTCCTCCATCGCATCCACGATCACCCGCGCGCGGTCGCCGTGCGTCTCAATGCGCAAATCCATTTCATCGCCCTGCGAATCACGCGCCGTCTCACGCAGCACCTGACTCCAGAACTGGCCGTAGCCCGCCCAGCCCGTGATCCACAGCGAGGCCCAGCGCGATTTACAATCCGAGGTGAACGCCGTCACTTTCCCCAAACCAAAACGCCAGTGCGCCAGCAGCGGATCGTTCAAGTCCGTGACCATCGGGATTTGCGCGGTCGCCTTGCGCTTGGTCTTCACGTAGCCGAGCAGCGCGGGCGCTTGCGCGGCGTCCCAATCCTTCAACATCGCGTGCCGCTCCACCGCGCGCGGCGCGAACTGCTCCTCGCGCACGAGCCGCCCCATGTGCTTCATCGCATCCTGCGTAAAGATGCGCGTGATCGCCGCCGGATCGACATTCGCGTAGCACTGTCCGCCGCCCGCCGCGGCCATCGCCTGCAGCAGTTGAATGTCCGCGTCATTCCCCACGCCGACCGTCGAGACCGTCACGCCGCTCGCCTTCAGTTGCGCGGAGAACGCCTCGTAGCCCGAGCCTTCGCTCTGCCCGTCGGTCAGCACGATCATGTGTTTGACCTTCGCCTTCACACCGGCGAGCGCCTGCTGGCCCTGCGTCATTCCGGGCTGAATGTTCGTGCCGCCGCCCGCGTCGATCGTCGCGATCTGGCCCGCCATCGCCGCGCTGTCGCCGCGCTTCGCCATCGGCACGACCGTGCGCGCCTCCGAGTCGAAAGCCACGACCGTCACGTAATCCTGCTTCCCGAGAATTTCGACCGTCGCGGCCGCGGCGGATTTGCACAGCTCCAGCTTCTCGCCGGACATCGAGCCCGAGCGGTCGATCACCATCGCCAGCGCCACGCTCTGCCGCTCTTCCTCGTCGGGCGCGCGGATTTTCACGGGCAGCAATTCCTCGATCGGCGTGCGGTAATATCCGCCGACGCCGAACGAATTCGTGCCGCCGATCATCACGAGTCCACCGCCGAGTTTCTCCACGTAATCACGCAGCAAAATCATCGCGCGTTCGCCAAGCAGATGCGCCGAAACGTCCGAGAGAATCACCGCATCGTAACCGTTCAATTCCTGCAACGTCGCTGGGAGCGATTGCGGCGGGCGCGTTTGCAGCCGCAAGCCTTCGCGCGCCATCGCATCCACGAGGAAATGCGCCTCGCCCTCCTCGCCCTCGATGTAGAGCAGCAGCGGCCGCCCGCGCACTTCCACGAGCGCGAGCGCCTCGTTATTCGCCGGCACGCCGTCGCCCGCGAAGCCTTCGAGCTGCACGCGATAGCTGTAGAGATTTCGCTGCTCCGGCGTGCGTTTGAAAACCACGCTCTGCGCCTGGCCGACCTCCACGCGCACGCGCTGCGTCTCCACTTCGATCCCATTTTCAAAGAGCCGCGCCGAGCCTTCGCCCGCGAGCGAACTCTCGATCTGCGCGCTCAACTCCACCGTCGCGCCTTCGTGCAGCCGCGCCTTGCTCGCCGTCAGCGCGACCGCGCGCACATCCGGGCGCAGCTCGCCCGCGATCGGAACCGCGTCGATGCGGATGCCCGCGAGCGCCGCATCGCGCGCCGCCGCCTCCAGATCGCGGCGTGTCTCGAAGCCATCCGTGAGCAGCACGATGCGCGGCGTTTTCCCCGCGGGAAATAGTCCGCGCGCCAGGGAAATGCCCGCCGCCAAATCGCTCTGCGCGCCATCGCTTTCGGAGAGCTTCAGATCGGGCACGTATGGGGTCGCCTGCGCGAGTGCGTGCTCGCCCGTCGAGACGATCGCCACGTTTCCGCGTCCCGCGCGAAGCCGCTCCAGCACTTGCGCCGCCGCCCGCATCCCCGCCGCACCCTGACTCGCCGAATGATCCGCGACGAACACGATCGCCTCCTCGGTCGAGCGTCGTTCGCCCGCTGGTCCCGCGAGCGCGAGCAGCGAAAGCAGCACGCCAAGCGCGCGCACGATCAGGAGCGCCCGCGCGCGCTTTGGCGGCATCGGATGCGTCGTGCGCCGATGCCACCACCACAGCAGCGCGAGGCACGGCACGAAAAGAAAAAGCAGGCGCGGAGCGGACCAGTCCATATTCAGAAACCACGCCGCATAGGTCGAATAGGTCCCATATGACCCATGGGACTTATCCATCTTGCGATTACCTCAAGGCATTCCATTTCAATGCACCGCATGACGATGAAACAGCCAGCTTTCGACCAGTAAAACCGCGAGCACCAGCCAAAGCAGCGGCCCGCTTAAATCCCCGCGCAGCCCGCGAACCCGCTCCGGCGCTTGATCCGCCGCCGCCGCGCCCGCCGGCAGCAAAGTCTCGCGCCCCGAAAGCAGCGCCGCACTTCCCGCATCCCCACCATCCGTTTTCCAAAGGCCAATGCGATCCAGCGCCGCCCACCCATTTCGCAACGGTGCGCGCGTAGTCTCCGCACCATCCGCCTTCACCCACGCAAAATTTTCCCCGCGCAAAGTCACACTCTCGCCCGTGCGCCGGACCCGGGTGCCGGACAGCTCCGTCCTTGGCTGCGAAACCCAGTGAATCGCATTCCCCAGCAGGAGCGGATACGACGCCGAAAGTGGCAGATTTTCCGACTGCTCCGGCGCAAATCCGAGCACCACCACGCGCTGCCCGCGCGCATCGCCCGCGGCGAGCAATGGCCCGCCAGGCCCCGTCCACAAAGGCTCCAGCGCGCCCTCGGCGGCGAGCACGGCGGTTTGCGTGAGCGCCAGTCGCGCGGTCGCCACGCCGAAAAGCAGCGGATGCCGCTCGCGCGTCGCCCGGAGTCGATCGACCGGCAATCCCGCGCCCTGCATCCGCACCGCCTGCACCGGCCCGAGCGCGCCCGGCGGATTGATCACGATCACCGGCACATCCGCAGGCCACTCTTTCGGCAGCCAGTTTTGAAAAATGACCGCGTCCACAGGCTCCTGCGGCGGCCACGCTTCGGGCGCGGCGCGGAAGACGGCGAGTTCGCCTTCGCGGCTGATCGCGGTGAGCGCGAGCTGCGTGAATGGATCGGGCTGCGCGCTGACCCACAGCACTTTCACCGTGCGCGGCTCGGGGATTCGCGCGGTCACTTCATCATCCTCCGCGAGTTGATCGCCCGGTGTGATCGCGCGCACGCTCACGAGTTTTCCGGTCGCCGCGTCGATCGGCAAAAGCAGGCTTTCGCGGCCGCCGGGCGGCAGCGTCAACTCGCGCACGGCAGTCAGCGTGCCGTCGATGCGCACTTCCACTTTCGTCTCCGAAGGGCTCGCGCCGACCGCCTGCAAATGTACGAACGCCTCGCAGCCGCTCGCCTCCAGCGGCAGCCGCCGGATGTCGAATCCGCTGATGCCCACATTGCGCGGAGCCGCGAGCGGGACGGCGATGGATTCCGCGCCGCCCTCCGCCTTCTCGTCCGATGCGAACCAAATTGCGGACGGTGTCTCCAGCGCGGCGAGCTGCGATCCGAGTCGCAGCGCGGGCGCGGGATCGCCCTCGATCGGTCGCACGGTCAGCGCATTCAGGGCGCGCTCCACCGCGGGGCGATCATACGTTTTCGTCACGACGATTTCCGCCTGCCGATCAAACGCAATCAGTATCACCGCGACACTGCCCGGCATTCCCGCGAGCCGCGCGCGCACCCGTCCGCGAGCCTCGTCCAGCCGCGTCGCACCGCGCTCATCCTTCGCCGCCATTGACGCCGAACGATCCACGATCACGACCACACTTTTCACCCCGCCCGCCGGCGGCGAAACGACGAGACGTGCGAGCGCACCGACCGCACTCGCGATCACGAGCAGCGTGAGCAGCAGCGAAAGCAGGCGCTTCAACCAACGCAGCCACGCCGACTCGCGATGTTCGCGTGCGAGCGATTTGAAAAACAGCAGCGAACTGACCGGCACGCGCCGCGGGCGGCGGCGGAAAAGAAAAAGCAGCAACGGCACCAGCGCCGCGAGCGCCCAGACGAGTTGCGAGGATTCGAGAAAGCGCATGGCGGTTAGCAACCACGCCTCCCGAAACGCCCCGCGCGCGGATTTATCTCCGGCGCTTCTTTTTCAACCCCGCGAGAAACTCCCGGCGCGCCTGTGTCACGCTGGGAATCCGCGCGCATTTTTCCAGCAAAGCGAGATCGAGATTCGGGAAATGCAGGCATCGCGACGCGGGGGCATAGGCACCGTTTTCGAAATGAAAAACGCGCAGCCGGTCGCTTTGCCAGATCCACACCTCCGGGATTTGCCAGCGCCGGTAAAGCTCCAGCGTGTCGATGCCGCCGCGCGTGATCGCCACTTCGATCGCGAGGTCCGGCGTTTTTTTCTGAACGTGAAAACAATAGGACTCGTCCGGCTCCTTCGCGGCTTTCTTGCGTTTGCTTTCGAGCGTGGCATTTCCGTGCGGGAAAATCTCCACGTCCTTCTCGAAGAGATACGCCTCCAGTAAACGCCCGAGGTGGGACTTCCGTGATTCGTGTTCGAGGGAGACCGTCATAAATTGGATGATGCCGTCGAGATAACTGACCCGTGCTCCGCGGCCTTCGCCGAGGGTGGTTTGGAAAGTCTTGAACTCCTCCCAACTCACCCCGCCAAACATCATCCGCTGCTCGCCTCTGCGGCGCGGCAGCTTGGGAGATTCGAGAGTGCTTGCGCTCATGCGGCGAGGATACAAGCGACAGAGGTTGTTGCAAACCTGCGCTGGGAAAATCGCGGATTCTCAAACACAGAGGCACAGAGGGCACGGAGGTACACAGAGACAGAAATTTTAAGGCAGAATTCTCTGTGTAGCTCCGTGCCCTCTGTGCCTCTGTGTTTAGAAAAGAAACGCGCATGGTAATCTCCACTCACTTCCCCGCCAGCGCGCTGCCGCGCATGAGCAGGCCGAGGAATGCCTCCTCGAATGCCTGATCGGTGCGCCAGCGCAGATAGTCGATCTGCCGTCGCAGGCACGCGGACTCCAGGTTTTCGACGAACTCGCGGAAGTTCGCCGCATACAAATCGAGGTCGCGTCGCGTGAGCCACATGCGCCGCATTTCGTTCGTCTCGACATCGACGAGTTGCAATTCGCCCTCGATGTCCGGCGTCATCTCGCGCGGGTCCAGGATGTGAATGACGTGCGTTTCCGCTGGCCAGGTGGTGGCCTGGAGCACCGCTTCCTCCGAGCGTTCCGGCGCATTCCCGAGCAAATCCGAAAGCACAAAGACGATGCCGCGCCGGTCGCGGGTCGGGCGGAATTGCCGCAGCGCCGCGACGAGATCCGTCTCGCCGGAAAACTCCAGCCCGGCCAGCACGCGCAGCACTTCGTGAATGTGGCCTTCGCCTTTGAGCGGCGGCAGCAGCCGCGCGCATTTCGCGGTGAGCCCGTGCAGCGAGACGCGGTGCTGGCTCGCGAGCCCGAGGAAGGCGAGCGCCGCGGCGAGCCGCAAAGCAGCGACCCGCTTTCCGGGAAAGGGCTCCGCCATCGACGTGCTGCAATCGACGAGGATGTGGACGTGAAACTCCTGCACCTCCTCGAAGACGCGGATGAACAGCCGCTCCAGCCGCGCGAACACGCGCCAGTCGATCGCGCGAAAATCGTCGCCGCTCGTGTAGTGGCGGTGATCCTTGAACTCGCGCGTGAAGCCCGCTGACGGCGAATTCTGCGCGCCCTTTTTTTTCAACGCGCGACGTTTCCGCAGCCGGAAAAAAAGCGCGCGCAGCCGCCCGAGAAAGCGCGGATCGAACAGCTCGGTTTCCGCGATCATTGCGACTCCTCGCCCGCGAGCGCGACGAGTCGGCCTGGGTCGGATTCGGTGTAAAGAATGCCGTCCGCGACGAGTGCGTTCACCGGGGCTGGTGGGTGGTATGGCTGTCCATAGCGTTGAGCCATCCGATAGTTCGCGGAGGCCGGCCCGGCGGCAGTTTTCACGGCGGGCGCCACATTCTCCGGCCAGCTCGCGCTGAAAATCCGCGTGCCCGCCCGCGCGTGATACGCAGAGATTCCCGCAGGCGTGCTGACATACACCAGCGGCCCGTCGATCGCCGCGCGCGCAGTGGTTTCTCCTCGGTTCGCCCAGCCTTGGACGAACTCGTCATAAGGATCGACCGCACCATCGGCGTCGGCGCTGACACCATCTCCGACCTCCGCCTTCAAGTTGATGGCTTTGTAGTCTCCCGATTCCAAACCCGCCACACTCAGCGACGTGCCGGATAAAACGGCCGCGGCGCGGCCTGCCACGCCGATCCACGTCCCATTCACCGGGACACGGGTGCTGGCGAAGGGCAGGTCGAGCCGGAGCATTCGCAGGCCGTCGCTCGAAAACAGCAGCGCGTGCGGCCCGTGCAGCACGGCCCTGCGCATCTGCCCGGCATCCGTCAATCCGCCAGCCCACGCCGCCGCGGTGCCTGCCAGGGCAAATTGCTGGCCGGCCTGCGGCATCCAGCCGTAGCGGCCGAATTGCTGGCGCATATGGTGGTCGAGCGCCGCGATGCCTTGAAAACTGCTGCCGTAAGATCGTCTCGAAAACGTGGGTGCGCTGGCGGATGCCGCCGCGTTTCCGTCGGCAAGCGATACGGGAAAGTGGCGCGCGCGCGCCACGTCGAACGACCACATCACTTCGCCGTTTTGCGCGTTCACGATCACCGTCACCGCGCCGTAAAGCAGGATGCGCCCTTCGGAAAAACTCGCGCCGGAATTCAGCGCGTGCAGTGGAAACGTCGGCGGTTTTCCAGGGTATTTGCGCTCCCACTGCACCTTACCCGTCTCCGGCTGGAGCGCTTGGATGCGCGCCTTCACCGGCTCGCAGACGAGCACCGTCCCGGCATGGACAAAGAGCGCCGGAAACATGCCCGGCGCCGTGCCGGGCTCTGCGTCCGCCGCGCGCCAGAGCATGCGCCCGTCCTCCGCGGACCAGCATTCGATTCCGCCATTGTTTGGCAGAAAAATGCGGCCTGCATCCACCACCGGCATCGCATCCGACGGCGCGTTCATCGAGCCGGTATACTCATTCTGCGTCGGCAGGATCTGGCGCGGACCGTCGCGCGACCAGAGCAGTTTGCCGCCCGCTTTCGCAATGCAGTACAGCTTTCCCGCAGCGTCGATCACGAGCACCCGGTTCGCGTCGAGCGTCAGGATTCTTGAAACGGCTGCGCGCTGATCGGTCTCGAAGGCCCAGCGCGTTTTCAGTTTTCCACGCGGACCGGATTGCGCCGCCGCTGGCAGCGCGGGCTGTGGCGGCGTGGTGAGAAGTTCGCGCGCCTGATCCAGTGCGATCACGAGTCCATCGGGAAATGCGATCGTCAATTTCTCCGGCTCCGCGGGCTCCACTTTTTCGTCCGCGATCTTTGGTGCGGGAAGCGCGGCGACGCGTTCGAGTTCGCGGATCGCTTCATCGCGCGCGGGCCGCTGGCCGAGCCGGTTCAAGACATACGCGCGCGTCCACGCGATCCACAGCCACTCGTCGCGCTGCTCCGCCAGTCGCCCGGCGGCGTCGAGCATCGGCAGCGCCTCGCTCAACCGGGCGGGATCTGCGTCGCGCACGAACTCGCTCAGCGAGCGCCAGTGCGAAGCGAGCAGGTGTTCCTTCAGCGTGCGGCGCGCCGTTTCGGAGAGCGGCATCCGATCGACTCCCGCGAGCAATTGCCGCAGCGCGCCGCGCAGTTTTTCCTCGTCGTCATTGGTCGCGAGCGCGGTGATCCAGCGTTCCCAAGTCGCGCGATTCGCGGGCTCCAGTTCCGTCAGCCTTTCGAGAATCGCGAAGATCACCTTCCCGCTGCCGCCGCCACGCTGGCGCAGCAGATTCTCCAGTCCGGTGAGCAACGACGCGTCGTTCACTTTTTTCACGTCGATCTGATCCGGCCTGTCGAAACGCATCATCGGCGGCATCCCATCTTCGCGCTTCTGCCGCGACGCCAGCAGCGCGAGCCGGATGCGGTAGTCGGACTCGCGCGCGGGATCGTCATTGATCAGCGCCTTCAACTGCTCCTCCGCCGCCGCGGCCTGCGCGGGCGCATTCTCGATGAGTGAAAGTTGACGCCGCCGCAGTTCGATCTTCAGCTCGATCGGAAGCTCTCCCGCGAGCGCCGTGGCGATCATCGCCGCGACTTCATCCTTCTGCCCGTGCGCCGCCGCGACTTCGGCGAAAATCAACCGCCGCTCGCGTTCATCGCCCGACCATCCGCCGGGCGCGGCCAGCAGGCGCTCCTGTTCCGCCGCGACGAAGACGGCCTCGTTTTCAAACGACTCGTGAAACGTGACCGCCTCCTCCAGCCAGCGTCGGTAACGCGCCTCGGTATCCGCGAGTTTGCGCGTCTCCGCGATCAGCGTTTCCGCCTCCTTCCGATCCGCGAGGCGGGTCGCGACGGTGAGCTGCATCAGCCGCAGATCGAAGTTCTGCGGCTCCTTCGCCACGCGTCCGGCGAGCGTCGCGCGCGCCTCGCCGAACATCTCCTGCTTGAGAAAAAACTGGATCACATCGAGCAAGTTTTCGGTCTCCGTGTCGTCGGAAAGTGTGCCCGCGAAAAGCTCGCGCGCCTTGTCCTTGCGGCCGATCGCGAGCCACGTCTCGGCGAGTTCGCGGCGCACGTCGAGGCGGCCGGGCGCGAGTTCGATCGCGCGTCCGAACAGCTCCGCGGCATCCGCGTGCAGCGAAGAGCGGCGGAGGAAACGCGCGAGTTCGAGGAGCTGCGCGAGCCGCGCGGGCGGGTCGAGTTTCGCGGCGAGCCCGGCGAAGACCGCGAGCGCCTCGCTGCGGCGGCCGAGCAGGAAGAGCGACCGCGTGTGCGACAGCGCGAGATCCTGGCGCTCGGGTGAAATGCGGAGGCGCTCCGCGAGAAAGGTTTCGCGACCGCGCTCGTCGCGCAGCAGATCGAAAAGTTCGAGCACGGCTTTCTCGATCTTCTCGGAAGCCGGCAGCCGGCGCGCTGATTCCAGCAACCCATCCAGGGCCTCGCGGCGAAACTCGAACGCGGCGAGCAATTGGGTGAGCTCGAGCACCGCGGTTTCGTCTGCCGGCGCGGCTTTCAAGCGCGCGCGGGCGGCGGCAAGCATCGCCTCGCGATCGGCGTCGCTTTTCACGAGCGCGGTGCGGCGGTGCAGGATCTCCGTGCGCCGCCAGTAATCCGCGGCGAGCCGCGCGAGCAGGCGATCGAGCCGGGTCGCGGCGGCGGCTTCGCGTTGCAGCCCGAGTTCCGCGCTGGCGGCGGCGAGATCGAGATCGACTCCGGTTTCCGCCGAGGGCTTCAGCGCGACCGCCGCGGCGATGGCCGAGAGCGCGGGCGCGTGGAATTTGTGCGCGATCATTTTCCGCGCGAGATCGAGTTTTCCTTCCGCGCTGGTGGTTTCCGCGGCGAGCGATTCGAGGTGCCGCCGCGCGATTTCCGGCCGGCCTTCCGCGATCGCGATCGGGAGGAGTTCCTCGATCCACGCCCGTTTCCGCGCGGGCAGCGTTTCCTTCGCGATCGCCTGGTCGAGTGCGTCGAGCGCACCGGGTTCGTGCGTCTTTTGCAGATGCTCGAAATGCAGGAAACGCAGATACGCATTGTCGGGAAAACGAGTGACGGCGTTCGCGGCGAGGCGTCCCGCTTCCGCGTCGTTCGTCGCTTCGAGCAGCCGGATGAGAATCGTAAGCGCGCCCGAGTCCGCCGGATATTGCGCGACATGCTGCCGATACGTATCGACAAGTTCCTTCGCGCGATTCGCCTCGCGGTAAATTTTCAGCAGTCGCTCCAGCGGCGGCGCGAGCGTGGGATCGTGGTAAAGCGCGGTGCGGAGCGGGACGGACGCGGCTTCCACATCGGCGGGTTTCACCGGAGTTTCGTCCTGCGCAAAACTGATCGAAGCAATGAGCGCGAGGATCACAAGTTCCGGGTAGCACGCTCGTCCCGGGCGTTGGCGAAGGCGTCCCGCCTTCGTGGACTTTTCTGCGCGCGGGCCGCACGAAGCGCGATGAGTTTCACAGCAGCCCACCGTCGGGAAAGTCCGTTTCGGCGGGACGCCGAAACCAACGCTCGGGACGAGCGTGCTACCCGGATCGCCAGTGCCGCGCGCATTCACGCGGCGAGCGCGCCGGGCGCGGGGAGTTCGTCGAGCAATTCGCCGATCAGCCGGTCCACATCGACCGCTTCGGCTTCGCCTTCAAAATTCAAAATCACGCGATGGCGCAACGCGGGCCGCACCGCGCGGCGCACGTCTTCCACCGAGACGGCGGTGCGCCCGTCGAGCAGACAAAACACCCGCGCTGCCCGGACGAGTGCCTGCAATCCGCGCGGGCTCGCGCCATAGGAAACGAAGCGCGCGACTTTGCCGCCGGGCTTTGCGGTGTCGGGATGCGTGGCGAGGATGATCTGCGCGGCATACGCGGTGATCGGGTCGGCGACGGGCACGTGCGTGAGCAATTCCTGCATCGCGATGAGCCGCTCGGCGTTGACGATTTGCGCGAGGACTGGTTCGTCGAAAGTGCTCGTGCGTTTCGAGATTTCCACGAGCGCTTCGAGTTTGGGAAACGGCACCTTGAGTTTGAAAAAGAAGCGGTCGAGCTGCGCCTCGGGCAGGGGATAAGTGCCTTCCATTTCCATCGGATTTTGCGTGGCGAGCACGAAGAACGGGAGCGGCACGAGATGGCGTTCGCCGCCGATCGTGACGGCGTGCTCCTGCATCACTTCCAGCAGCGCGGACTGCGTTTTCGGCGTGGCGCGATTGATTTCATCGACGAGCAGCGCATTCGCGAAAACCGGCCCGCGCTCGAAACGAAACGCGCGCCGTCCATTCGCATCCTCGCCGACGATGTGCGTGCCGAGGATGTCGGACGGCATGAGGTCCGGCGTGCATTGCACGCGGCCTGGTGCGATGCCGAGCACGCGCGAGAGCACTTTCACCAAGTACGTTTTTCCCAGACCGGGGACGCCTTCGAGCAGCACGTGGCCTTGCGAGAGGATCGCGGCGAGACATTCGACGATCATCTCGTCGTAGCCGACGATCGCGCGGTGGATTTCGTCGTCGATCGTTTTGAAGGTCGCGCGGAAATCGTCGAAGCGTTTTGCGAGGGAGTCGGCGGAGTCGGTCATGGCTGATTTTCGAGTTGCTGGCGGATGGCGGTAAAATAGCGGAGCACCTGCGCGCGGCGGGAAAGCGGGAGCGGCTCCTCGGCGAGCGCGGCTTCCTCGGTTTTTAGAAATTCGACGGCGATTTCCTGGCGCGAACGCGCGGGTGCTTCGCGATGCGCCGCGGCTTCGACGGCGCGCACGGCGGACGGGCCTTCCGCGCCGGGTGCGGGGGCGACGGTGCCGGTCTGGTTTGCCTGCGCGAGCTTCGTCGGATCAGCGCCGAGCGGCGCGGTGCCGTTGCCCGCTTCGCTGCCGCCGATTTCGCCGCCGTCGCCGCCAGCCATCGCGCCGCCCGCGCCGGGGATGCTGCCGAGGCCGGGGACGGGAAATCCGCCCGCGCCGGGATTTTGTCCGGCACCGGGCATCGGCATTCCGCCGCCGGGTTTGCTGCCGGAACCGGGGATGGGGAAAGGCATTGCGCCATTTGGCAAACCGGAGTTTGCGCCGGGAATCGGGATCATCGCCATCGGCGGATTGTTGCCAGTGCCGGGCATTGGCATCGCGCCCTGCGGCTGGCCAGGATGGCCGGTGCCCGGCGCGAGCAGCGGGATTCCCGCGAGCGGCTGTGAGCCGGACGGCGCTTGTGGCGTGAGGCGCTGGAGGTTTTTGCCACCGAGAATTTGCTGGCCCGCGCCGCGGAAATTTTGCGCGAGATTTCGCAATTGCTCCTGCGCCTGCTGACGCTGGGCGGCGCTGCCGAAGTGCTGGGAAAGATCGCCAAATTGTTTCGCGGCCTGGCTGCTATTTCCGGCGGCAAGCTGCTTCCGGGCTTCTTCGAGACTCTTGCCGGTTTTGCTGTCGCGGTCTTTTTTGTTGGCCGCTTCGAGCGCGCGTTTCAGGGCTTCTTCGAGGCGCTTCTGTTCTTCGAGCGTGGGTTTTTTCTGGCCGAGGCGTGCTTCGAGCAGACGCGCCTCCTCCGCCGCGTTGCCGAGATCGCCGGCGCGCAGCGCATTGCCGAGATCCGCAGTGTCCGCGTTGTGCTCCAGCTCGGAGAGAAACGCCGCGGACAGCGCGCCGAGATCCTCGCTGCGCAGCGCCTCAGCGAGCTTTTCCGTATCGCGCGCGCGGCGCTCCAGCTCTTCCAGCAGGTCGCGCGGCGTGGCCATGCGATCGAGTTTCTTCGCCGTCTGTTCCATCTCGGCGCGCAGATGTTTCAGTTTCTCCTTTTCCTCGTCGGACAGCGATTTCAGCGGGTCGAGAATTTTGGTGCGCTCGGCGAGTTCCGTGCCGACTTCGGCGGCGCGGGCGCGGGCTTCGGCGGTGAGTCCGCGATCCTCGGTCGAGATCGGGAGGCGCAGCCAGCCGGTGATCGCGAAGGCGGCGAAAAGCAGCGGCGCGAGCCAGGCGCGCGGGGTGAGGCGGACGGGGAGATCGCGCGCGAGGCGGGCGAGGCGTTTTGGTAAATGTGCGTGCGCTCGGGCGAGGTGAAGTTCCACTCCCGGCGTGCGCGTGCGGTCGTTTTCAAAAAACCACGCGGAGGCGAACATCTCGCGCGCATCGGCGGAGCGATCCCACGCGGCGAGTGCGGCGAACGGTGCCGGGCGGCGCAGCCACGCGATGAGCGCGGAAAGGGCGAGCCATGCGGCGATGAGTGCGAAGGCCCACCACGCGCGATCCTGCACACCGGCTCGGCGCAGCACGATCCAGCCGGCGAGGGCGACGGCGAAAACGGGAACCGCCGTCCGGGAAAGTGCGCGGCACCACGCGTTGAACGCGAGCCGGCGGACGACGCGCGCGGCCGCATTCGCAAAGATCGGGCGGGCGGTCGCGGGGTTCATTTTCACTCAGCGGACGGCATCCAGCAGCGCCTGCGCGCGGCGGCGGACTTCGGCGTCGGTGGTTTGCTTCGCGATCTCTTCGAGCTGCTTGTGCGTCATCGCGCCGAGTTCGCCGAGTTCGCGGCTGGCGGCCTCGCGTTTCTCCCAGTCGGGATGCGCAAGCTCGCGGATGAGCGCGGAAATTTTATCCCGCAATCTCTCGGGCATCGCGGGTGAAGGGACGACGGCATCGACGAGATCGCGCACGGGCACTTGAAAGACGCTGCCACCCGAACGCACCGGCACGATCGCCTCCCGCAGCGTGCCCGCGATCGAGCCGCCGCCCCAGACTTCGGCAATGAAGACTGGCGTGCTCGCCGTGGCGTCGTCGCTCGTGTTGCGGAGCGTGCGCAGCAGATTTGCGGCGACCGGGATCACGCCCGATGGCGAGAGGAAATGCAGCTCCGCGACATCGATCTGGCCGCTGAAAATCTGGCCGCCCGCGAGCACGACCTTCGCGCGCTCCGGCGCTTCGCCGAGGTCGTCGGTTTCCTTTGGCTGCGTCACGGCGATCTGGCGGATCTCGGAGACCTTGAAGTTTTTCTTTCCGAACAGCGTGGTGTCGAAAGCGATTTCGTCGCCATCGAGAAATGCGACGAAGTGGCTGCCATCCTTGAGCAGGACTTGGAATCCGAACGGCGTCTCCTCGGTCGGGCCGCACGCGACGAGTTCATCCGCCGTCACTTCGCGGACGCCCCACGCGGTCGTCGCGCGCAGCTTCAGCGCGGGGTTTGGCTTCACCGCGAGACGATCGCCTTCAAAGGTTTCCACGAATCCCCACGGCGCGGCGAGTTGCGCTTCGCCGGGGATCGTGCGCATCACGAGCCGGTCGAGCTGGGCGGCTTCGAGAGGGATCGTGGTGCCGGTGGAAAGCGCGAATTTCAACCCGGTCGCGGACAGCTTCCCGGCGAGCGCCTGTCCATCGCGGAGCAGCACGCGCGCTTCGCGGCGACCGCCTTGCACGGCGGCGATGTCTTCAAATTGAACCGTCGCTTTTCCGCGCGGAGTCTCGATTTCGAGCCTGGCGCAACTCGCGACGCCTTTGAGCCGCGTGGTGTCGCCGATCGCGAGCACATCGGTCGGGCCGCGCTCGACTCCGAGGCCGTCGAGAAAGGACGCGATGGCTGGCGCGGTCGCGTTCCCGGAAAAAACGCCGGGTGCGAAGTTCGCGAGTTGCTTGCGATCACGCGCGGGGATTTCGGCGAGGAGGCGCGGGGAGACGAGCGGCGCGAGGAGTTTTGCGATGGCTTTTCCATCGGGCTGCGTCGTCACCGCGCGCTGGCCGCCGGCGTAGGCGAGCGAGATCGTTTCGCCGGCCGCAAACTTCAGATTGTAGGTCGCCGTGAAGCGGTAGTTCTGCTGGTTCTGGATCGTGGGCCGCACCTTCGCGCCGCGACCGGCGAGCAGAAAGATCGCCGATGGCCCCCGCGCGTTTTGTCCCGGCATCACGATGAATCCCGTGTCCTTTGGCCCGAATGCATTGGTCAGCACGCTGCCCGAGTCGGTGATCGCACCCTGCATCTGATTGTTGAAATTGATGAGCACCGCGTAGCGCAGCGTTTGCGGCGCGCCGGAGTTGTTCGTGATCGTGTCGAAGTAACGTACGAAGCCGATCTTCTGGTCGATCTTGATGCGGCGCGACACGTCGAGGCGATTGGACTTTCCGGTGAGAAAAAACTCGCTCGCATCCGGGGCCATCATCGACTGCTGATACGAGATGCTGCTGCCATTGAGTTCGACGGAAAACACGCTGCTAAAAATGCTCGAGCCCTGATTGATCGAGCCATTGCTATCGAGATCCCAGATGAAGCCGAGGCTGTCGGTGACCGGCTGGAAATTCGCCTCGACGAGCCCCGGCGGCGGCACGGCGCGGAGGGCGGGCGCGAGCAGCAGCGCGAGGGCGATGGTGAAAAGGCGCGGTTTCATTTGGCGTCCTCCTTGGCGGGTTCATCCGCTTTCTTCTCCTCCTCCGGTGGCGGCTCCGGCTCCGGCGTGCGGAATGCGGTGAAATGCGCGGCGGGCACGCGCCAGACGCGTTCGCCATTGCGGATCGGCACCACGCTATCGACGAGCCGCCCTTTCAGCGCCTGGCCGCCCGCGAGTTTCAGCATCACCGTCTGGCCGGCGTCGGCGGAGGTGGACGCTTCGATTTCCAAAATCCGCTTCGGATCGACCGGCGTGATGCCCGAGTCCGTGGCGATGCGGAGCGCGGGCAGATCGATCGTGCCCGCGAGCAAATTCTCGCCGACGAGTTCGCAGTGCGGACCTTCGGGAATCTGCGCGCGCGCGGCGATGCGGCGCATTTCGCGGATGCCCTGCGGCGGCAGTTTCACCGGCCCGAAGCGCAGCGTGGGCGCAGTCCAATCCCCGCCGCGCAGCATCGCGAGGAAGCGGCTGCGATCCGTCAGCTCGAAGCGTTGCGCGGGAAAAGGTTCGCGCACCGTTTCGATGGCGCGCACTTCCGCCAGCGGCACGCGCGCCATGCCCCACGGCGTCGCAGCCTCCAGCGCGGCGGGCGCATCGGCGGAGAGCGCGAGCCGGTCGCCAAGCTGTGTGGTGAGGAGCAGCGCGGCCTTTGGCGGCGGCACGTTGTCGCCATCGGCGGCGCGCATCGTGAGCAATTGCATCTGCGAAAAATCCACGTCCAGACTCAGCCCGCTATCGCTCACCATCGTCACCTTCGCCCCGCTCACCACGCCGCTCAGAATTTCCCCATCGCGCAGGAAAACCCGCACCGGCCGCAGCACACCTTCGCCGCCAGCGACACCCGCGACGTTAGCGAACGCGACCTTCGTTTTCCCAAACGCCGTCTCGATCTCGAAATCGCCGCCCGTGATCGTCCCCGCCAGTTTCGATCCCGCGTCGATCACCAGTCCGTCCAGTTTTTCGCGGGATACTTTCGCGTCATCCGCGAGCTGAGTCAGCGCGTCCAAAAGTTGCAACGGCGCATCGGGCTCGTCCCGCGCGGGCTTGCCGACGGTGAAATTCGAGACGGCTTTCGCAAACGCCTTCGGAATGCTCGGATCAAAGAGCCGCCCGCGTTTATAATAGGCGGCGAGCAGATCGCGCCCTTCTTTCGCCGAGACTTGCGCGCGCTGCGCGACGTAGTGGACGATCGCTGTCGAGTCACCCGGCGGGAGATCGATCGGGTAGGTCGCCTCGATGATGCGATTGCTTTGGATGCGGATCGCGGGCTTCTGCTTCGCCTTCGGGTCGGCAACGATGATCGCACCATCGTTGCGCCCTTCCTCGGAGACGATCGCGAATCCGCCGTCGTCATTGCCGAGCGCGCCAGTGAAGGGCTTTTCCTGAAAAGTAAAAAACTGCGTCGCGTTGTCGGAGAGCTCGGTGCGCACGATTGCCCGCACGTTCAGCGGCGTCTTTCCCGGATTCTCGAAAACGTCGAGATACCGCACCGCGCCGTGCTCGGCATCGAGGCGGACGCGGCGGGTGATTTTGAGCCCGCGCAGGGTGCCGGCGAAGACGTATTCGGAACCGTCGGCGGTCATCATCGGGCGGGGGAATTGCACGGAGCTGGTGTCGATCCGCAACGTCCCGCCATTTCTGAAGCATTCGGTATTTTCGTTCAGGATCACGCCGCCTTCATTGATGCTCCAGCGCAGGCCAAACTTGTCGGCGCGGACGCTAAAGCGAGCCGGGACGAGTTTTTCCTCCTGCGCGCGGGCGGAAAATGGGACGGCACACGCGGCGATGGCGGCTGCGGCCAGCAGGCGGGTGACGAGGGAGAAACGGGCCATTGGTGTGCTCAGGAAGAATCCAATCGCATTGTGTCGCAGCACTCGCACGGGACAAGCGGATTGTTAGCGGACACGCGCGCAACTTGCCGGTAACTAAGGTGACGCCTACGATCCCGGTTGACATCTCGCCATGAAATTTCTGCCCCTGCTGTTTCTCGCCGCCGCTGCCCTCGCTGAAGACGCGCGGCCCGTCAGCTTTCGCAATCACATCCAGCCAATCCTCGCAAAGAGCGGGTGCTCGCTCGGGGCGTGTCATGGCTCGGCGGCGGGGCAGGGGGGATTTAAGTTGTCGCTACGTGGTTACGATGATGAGGGGGATTATCTCACGCTCACGCGCGGCGCGTTTGGGCGGCGGATCACGCTATCCGATCCCGCGCGGTCGCTGCTTTTGTTGAAGCCGACGAACTCGGTGTCGCACAAGGGCAGCGAGAAGTTCAAAGTCGATTCGCCGGATTGGAAGACGATCGTCGAGTGGATCGCGCAGGGCGCGCCGGGACCGAAGGCGGAGGATGCGCGCATCCAGCAGCTCACGATCGAGCCCGCGCTCGTGAAGCTCCAGCCGGGGGCGGCGCAGCAGTTCACGGTGCGCGCGCATTTTTCCGACGGGCATGTGGAAGACGTGACGCGGCATGTGAAATACACGGCGACGAATCAGTCGGTGATCAATGTGGATGACGATGGGAAGGCGAGCGTGATCGGCAATGGCGAGAGTGCGGTGACGGCGTGGTATCTCTCGCGGATCGCGGTCGGCACGGTGTCCGCGCCTTTCCCAAATACGATCGCGCCCGAGGTTTTCGCGAAGGCGGAGCGGCGCAATTGGATCGACGATCTCGTCCTCGAAAAACTCGCCGCGCTCAATCTCCCGCCCTCGCCGCGCAGCACCGATTCGGAATTCATCCGCCGCGCCTTCCTCGACACCTGCGGCATCCTCCCGACCACCGATGAAACGCGCGCCTTCCTCGCCGATCCTTTGCCAGACAAACGCGACCGCCTCATCGACTCGCTCTTCGCGCGCACCGAGTTCGTCGATTACTGGACTTACAAATGGAGCGACCTGCTGCTCGTCTCCAGTCGCAAGCTGCGCCCGTCCGCGATGTGGGCGTATTACAAATTCGTCCGCGACAACGTGGCGACGAACACGCCGTGGGATGAATTCGCGCGCCGCATCCTCACCGCGCAGGGCAGCACGATCGAGAACGGCGCGGGCAATTTTTTCGTCCTGCACGAAGACCCGCGCGAGCTTTCGGAAACCACCTCGCAAGCCTTCCTCGGCTTCTCGATGAATTGCGCGAAGTGCCACAATCACCCGATGGAAAAGTGGACGAACAACGACTACTTCGGCATGGCCAATCTCTTCGCGCGCGTCCGCCACAAGAACGGCGCGGGCGATGGCGAGAACGTGGTCTTTTCCGCGGACTCCGGCGAACTCAACCAGCCGCTCACCGGCAAGCCCCAGCCGCCGCGTCCGCTCGACGGCACCGCCATCGCCTTCGACGATCCGCGCGACCGCCGCGCCGTCCTCGCCGCTGCCATCACCGCGCCGGAAAATCCCTACTTCGCCCGCGCCATCACGAACCGCGTGTGGGCGAACTTTTTCTCCGTCGGCCTCGTGGAAAATGTGGACGACATCCGCGCCAGCAACCCCGCCAGCAACGAGCCGCTCTTCGCCCGCGCCGCGGAGTTTCTCGTCGGGAAAAAGTTCGATCTCCGCGAACTCATGCGCGCGATTTTACAAAGCGAAACCTACCAGCGCAGCAGCAACGCCCTCCCGGAAAACAAGGCCGACACACGTTTCTACGCCCGCTACTACCCGCGCCGCCTGATGGCCGAAGTCGCGCTCGATGCCGTGGCGCAAGTCACGCGCGTCCCCACGCCGTTCGAGACCGACGTGCGCAATGCGAACCAATCCAAAGGCACCGCGTATCCCGCTGGCTGGCGCGCCGTGCAGCTCCCCGACGCGAATATCAACAGCCATTTTCTAAAGTCGTTCGGACGCCCGCAGCGCGAGGTTACGTGCGAATGCGAGCGCAGCAGCGAGCCGACCGTGACTCAGGCGCTGCACCTCAGCAACGGCGACACCGTGAACCAAAAGCTCACCGCGAAAGAGAGCATCGTCGCCACCGCGCTCGCCTCCGGGAAACCCGTCCCGCAACTCGTGGAGGAAGCCTACCTCGCCGCCCTCGCGCGCCTCCCCACTGCCGCCGAACGCGAGCGTTTTGAAAAAGTCCTCGGCGAAGCCAAAGACAACCCCGAAGAAAAACGCCTCGCTCTGGAAGATACCTACTGGGCGCTCCTCAGCAGCCGCGAGTTCCTTTTCAACCACTGAGCTTTCTCTATCATCCGCGCCATGACTGCGATGCCTCCAACAGATATAGCGGAAAGCCAAGAGCCGCTTCGGATGAGTGCCGAGGAATACCTCGCGTTCGAGGCTGCCGCTGAAAGGAGGCACGAGTTTCAGTTGGGCTGCGCTTTTCTGATGCCGGACGTGACCGTGAGCCACAACATCGTCGCCGGGAATATTGGCGCAGAACTGCATACCCAGCTTCGCGGCAAACCATGCCGCGTCTTCATGTCCCAAGTGAAGTGCAGGATCATGGCTGCGCAGACCGCTAACTTTTACTACCCCGACGTGATGGTTGCGTGCGATCCCACTGACAACGCCGAGTTTTGGCGCGAGCGTCCGAGTGTCATCTTCGAAGTGCTCCTGCCCGGTTCCGCACGCACCGACTTCGATAAGTTTTTCGTCTATCAACACATCGCCACGCTACAGCTCTATGTAGTTGTCGAACCCGATCACCCGCTCGTAACCACGTTTCAAAGGACTGAGGAAGGCTGGCAGCGATCGAACATCAGCGATCTCGCCGCGGAGGTCCCCATCGACTCCATCGGCTGCAAGCTTTCCCTCGCGCAGATTTACGAGGACATCGACTTCGCCGCAGCCAAGTAGCCTCTACTTTTGCACACAATCATTCCACAGCCGCTCCTATGCACCTGATCTTCAAGCCGGAGGCTTGGCGGAAATTAGCCGGGGGTGAAACCCCCGGATCACGTCCCCAAATGCGGATGCGCCCCGGCAGGGGCGCGGGAAACTCTCGCTGCGTTCCGGCACCCCTGCCGGGGTGCATCCCGTTTTGTGACCGGTTCCGGGGGTTTCGCTTCGCTTCACCCCCGGCTAATATCTTTCCAGCCCTCCGGGCTATCCTCCTCCTTTTCGCGACTTTCGCGTATTTCGCGGGCCTCATCTCCGCCGTTGCCGCCGAGCCCTTCTTCAAAAAAGGCGACGTCATCGCCATCGTGGGCGGGGAGGACATGGTGGCGATGAGCGAATACGGCTACCTCGAACTCCTCCTCACCCGCGCCCTGCCCGGCCACCGGCTGAAGTTCCGCAACCTCGCGTGGGAAGGCGACACCGTCTTCGAGCAGCGGCGCGACCGGAACTTCCCCCCGCTCGAAGCGCAGCTCGACCAAGTCGGCGCCACCGTGGTCCTTTGCCAGTTCGGGCAAATGGAGAGCCTCGCGGGCAAGGAAAAGCTCCCGGAGTTCGTCGCGGCTTATGAGAAGTTGATCGCGCGGATGGAAGGTGGAGCGAAAAGAAGAATCGTTGTCCTATCACCTCATGGGTTTGGAGCATCTTCCGCAGATCTTGAAGCGGGAGCGAAAGTCGAATCTGTTGGTGGAAAGGACACACAACGGAACTTGAATGTGTGGAAATACGCCACGGCGTCGATGGAACTCGCTGGTCGGAGAAACCTGCTTGGAATCAATTTGCTGGAAGTCGACGGCTTTAGCCCAGATGGGGCGCATCTGAATTCCGACGGCATCGAAAAGGTGTGCGGCAAGGTCACCAGCAGGTTGGCGGTTCCTCTTCCGCGCGACAGGATGCGGGTTGATTACGGAGATGGACCGGTGCCCTTTTATCGATTCAATAAGGAAGTCTGGGCTCAACTCCCCAAGGTGATTGCCGCCAAAAACCGCCTCTGGTTCGACTACTGGCGGGTGCAGAACTGGGCCTTCCTCGCCGGGGACCGCACCGAACAGCCTTCCAGCCGCGATCACGTCGATCGCACCCGGCGCTGGTTCCCCGCCGAGCGCGAGCAGTTCCTCCCGCTCATCGAAGCGAAGGAACAGGAAATCTGGACCCTCGCCGCCAAACTCGCCCAGCCATGAACACGCCCGAATCTTCCCAGCACGCGCGGACCGAGAATCCGGGTAGCACGCCCGTCCCGAGCGTTGGCGAAGGCGTCCCGCCTTTGCGAACTTTGAAAACCGGGGTCGCGGGAAATCGCGCGCGTCATCCATTGCGACGCGGGAGGGAAGTTCGTCTTGGCGGGACGCCGAGACCAACGCTCGGGACGAGCGTGCTACCCGGACTCGCGGCGTGCGCGTTCCTGGCATTCGGTTGCGCCACTTTCGCCGAACCCGACAAGGACGATCCCGCCGCCGAACTCGCCTCCTTCAAACTCCCGCCCGGCTTTCAGGCGAATCTCTTCGCCTCAGAGAAAGACGGCGTGGTGAAGCCGATCCAGATTCGCTGGGACACGCGCGGGCGGCTGTGGGTCATCCAAAGCACCACGTATCCGCAGCTCGCGCCGGGTGAAGTGCCGAATGACAAGGTGCTCATCCTCGAAGACACGGATGGCGATGGGGTTTCGGATAAGACCACCGTTTTTGCGGATGGGCTGATGATTCCGACGGGGCTGGAGATCGCGCCGACGCCGATGGACGGAGAACTTTCAACGTCCAACGTTCAACGTCCAACTTCCAAAGAACCGGACCAGCCACCCGCGCCCGACCCATCTTCTTTGAACGTTGAACGTTGGAAGTTGAACGTTGAACGTTTTCCCAACCGCCCCTCCGCCTGCTACGTCGGCGAAGGCACCAAACTCCTCCTCCTCACCGACACCGACGGCGACGGGAAATGCGACAAGCGCGAGGTGGTGCTGCGCGGCTTTGGCACCGGGGACAATCACCAAAACATCAATTCCTTCCGCTGGTCGCCCGGCGGCGAACTTTTTTTCTCCCAGGGCCTCCACGCCCACGCCCGCGTCGAGACGGCCTATGGCATCGTGCCGCTCGATGAGGCCGGCTTCTGGCGCTACCGCCCGCGCGAGGGCCGGCTCGATTCCTTTTACGGCGGCCCCGCCGATCCGCAGAATCCGTGGGGCTTTGTGTGGACCGATTGGGGCCAGCCGCTCATCTGCGCGGGGAACAACGGCGGCATCTACTGGCCGCTCCCCGAGATGATCCGCGGCTACCGCTACGGACGGCGCGATCAGATCTGGGAAAACGCGCGCGGCCGCAAATCGAGCGGGCCGGACATCGTGGGCACCGCGCATCTTCCCGACGACTGGCAGGGCACGCTCCTCACCGGCGGTTACATCAGCAATGCCGTCTGGGCGCTGCGCGTGGAAGATGACGGCGCAGGTTTCAAAGTGGTCGATCGCGAAGCGCCCGCGGAGCCGGAATCACCCGCCGCCGCGCAGACCGACGCGCCCGTTTCCCCACGAAGAACGGACGAGGCCAATCCCACCGCCGCCGCGCCGCCGAAACGCAGCACGCAGGCGCTCGTCACCAGCACGCACGGCAGTTTCCGCTGCGTGGACGTGAAGATCGGCCCCGACGGCGCGATCTATCTCTGCGATTGGTACAACCCGATCATCGGCCACTACCAAAGCAGCTTCCGCCACCCCGACCGGGACAAAAAGCACGGCCGCATCTGGCGCATCACGTATAAAGACCGCCCGCTCGTGAAGCCGCCGAAGATCGCCGGGGCAAAGCTGGCGGAGTTGTTTGAGAATTTGAAAAGCGGGGAACGCTGGGTGCGCGAGATGACTAGACTCGAGTTAATGGGGAGGAAGACGGAGGAGGTGGTGAAGATGGCGCGCACTTCCTCCGAGCGGCTCAGCTTTGAGCACGCGGGAGAAAGACGCGCTCTTTGTGAAGTTCTCGGCGTCGTCGAGTCGCATAACTCAATGGATTTTGGGATCGCGAATTACCTTATGCAGAGCCGCGATCCAAATGTGTGTGCCTATGTCGCCGGTGCGCTCGCGCGCTTGCACGGTCGGCCTTGGGACGATAGTGATTTCGATGGACTCGATAAGTTACTGGAGTTGAGCTTCCACAGGCACCCCCGCGTACGGCTCGCCGCAATCGTCGCCGCGGGCAACATTCCGCATGCCGACTCGATCATTACCGTTCTCAGCGCCGCAAATCCCGAAGGCGATAAGTTCATTGATCTTGCCGCCCGCTCTGCCGTAGCCACCCTCAAACCGCAATGGGAGCCAATTGCCGGGAAAGGATTTCCCGACTGGACGCCGGATTTACGCGCCCGCCTCGCCGAACTCCAGCGCCCGCCCGGTTCCCCAAAATCTGCGGCATCTGCAAAATCTGCGGATAAAATCTCCGCGACCGTCCCCGCCACCGGCAAACTGCGCGCCACGCCCGAGTTCGTCGCGGCGCTCGTGAAGGAAGTCCGCGAGAGCGGCGACGGCAAACACGGCGGCGAAGTCTTCCGCCGCGCCGAACTCGCCTGCACCGCCTGCCACAGCATCGCCGACCAGGGCGGCAAGATCGGCCCCCCGCTCGACACCATCGGCTCCGGCCAGCCCGTCGATTTCATCATCGGCGCCAC
>JANNWY010000017.1:0-30739 GCA_031409335.1 Chthoniobacteraceae bacterium
GTTGGTGGGTGGAGAGCGGCACGAGCGCGTTGCCGATTTCATGCGCGAGATGTTCGGCCATCGACTTGACGAGTCGCAGATTGGAAGCCTCCGTTTCGAATGCAAAAAGCGGCGGGCGCAAACGCCGCCCTGCTCGTCGTCGAAGACATCACCGAGCACGAGCGCGCTGCGCGTCTGGAAATCGAGACTTCAAACCTGCGGCTCGTCACCTCCATGGCCGAGCACCTGGCACACGAGATCGGCAATTCGCTCGTGCCGATTTCGACGCACCAGCAGTTGCTGCAAGGCTCGATCAACGATCCCGACTTCCAGGAATCGCTCTCCGCAGCGCTGGCCGGCGGCGTGAAGCGCATTTCGCGGCTCGCGAATCAAATGGTCTTCCTCGCCCGCGAGTGGCAGGGCGAATTCGGCGAATCAGTCATGCTCTCGGACCTCATCGTCGAAGCCTTCCATGAAGCACACAACTACCACCCTGGAAAAAAAGTCGCTCAGCTTGCCTTCAACAAGAGTATCTCTCCGTGGAGAGTCTCCGGCGATCACAAGGCGCTTCGCCACGCGTTTTCCGAGATCATTCTCAATGCGCTGCAGGCCAATCCGGACGACCCGAATGTGTCGGTAAGCATCGAAACCGCCAAGCCCGGCGAATCGCCCGCGCTCAAAGTGGAAGTGCGCGACACCGGAAAGGGATTCACCCTTGAAACCGCGCAACGCGCTCAGGAGCCATTTTTTTCCACACGCAACGTCGGTCTTGGAATCGGCCTCACCGTCTCGCGCAAAATCATCGAGAGTCATCACGGCAGCATTGATATTCCGCAATCTCAAACGGGAGAAACAGGAGTCGTCCGCGTGTCACTTCCCTTGCAAATCTAGCTTTCCCTGACTTAGTCCGATCGCGGATGAATACAGGACCAGCTCTGGCTCCAACGACAATTTTGAAGACAAATCACCGCTATTTTTCGATGTCAATTTTGAGCATTTAAGGCCTCTGGTATCGCTTTTGCTCTTCCCATCCCGCCCACCATTTGCAAGCTCCTGCCGCCCATGAAATATCCCACCCACCTCACCGCCGCAGCCGCCGCGGTCCTAGCCTTCATCCCAAATGACGGACTCGCCCTCGGCATCCGCATCACCGACCAGGATGCCTTTGCCACTGGTCGCGGCGACGCGTTTGCCGCGACCGCCGACCGCCCTTCCGCGATCTACTACAATCCTGCGGGGATCACGCAACTGGACGGATTTCAGGCGCAATACGGCATCTACGGCATCACCCTCGATGCCAGCGTCAACCCGGCCCTTCCGGGCGCGAAGGATTTGGATACCAAGTTCGAGTATCAAGCCGCGCCGCAGTTCTATCTCACTTACAAGTCCGCTTCCGCACCGATCGCGCTGGGACTCGGAGTATATGCTCCATTCGGTTTCGGGCTGGAGTATCCCGATGACGCATCGTTTCGAACTCTGGCGAAAAAGGGCCGCATTCAATACCTGTCATTCAATCCGGTTCTCGCTTACGAAGTTTCAAAAACGCTGTCCATCGCAGTCGGCGGCTCCGTCAATCACGGTCGCATCAAGCTCGCTCAAGGCGTGGTGACCCAGGGTGATGAGTTCCTCTTCAAAGGAGACGGTGTCGGCTACGGCTTTAGTGCGGGCCTGCTCTGGAAGCCACATCGGATGCATTCGTTCGGCCTCACCTACCGCAGCGCCACGAGCATCGACTTCAGCGGCCACTCGCGGGTCCGCATTCAGAAGTTCACAGTTGCCACGCCGGGCGGTCCATTCCAGGTCCCGCGTTTCGACAGCGAGAGCGATGCGAATCTGGACTACAATTTTCCGCAAACCATCATTGCCGGGTACTCGTTCCGTCCCACTCCCGACTGGAATATCGAATTCAATATCGACTGGACCGACTGGGACAGCCTCAACACTTTGACTCTGCGCCAATCCACCGGAAACGTTCCCCTGCCCTTCAATTGGGAATCCAGTTGCCTCTATGAGTTCGGCGTCACGCGGCAGCTTCCGCGCGGATTGAACGTTAGCGCCGGATACGTCTATAGCGAAAATTCCATCCCAAATGAAAGTTTCAACCCGCTGATCCCCGACACCAATCGCCACATCATCAGCGCAGGCATCGGACAGACGCTGGACAGATTCAACTGGCAACTTGCCTACCAATATACTTACGGACCCCACCGCAAAATCGACAATGGAACCCTCGCCAACGGCGACTATAGCTTCAAAAGCACCGCGATTACGTTTGCGATTGGCTACCGCTTCTAGGGTAAAATCCGAATCGAATCAGGCAATGAGCCACTAGCCAAAATTCGACATTTTCTCATGGATCATCCCAACCAACCCGCCAATATCCCACAGCTTTCTCATCCTGTTGAACTGGCCGATCAGAAATACTCCGTGTGACACTCGAACACCCTTTAGCCCCGGTCGCTCTCAAGCCCACTCTCCTCATCGTCGATGACGAAGAGGGACCGAGGCAGTCGCTTAAGATCGTTTTCAAACACGATTACCAGGTCCGCGTAGCCTCCAGCGGCCTGGAGGCTCTGGAAATCGCCCGCGCCGAACCCATCGATGTCGCCGTGCTGGACATCATGATGTATGGCATGAATGGCGTGGAGCTGCTCAAGGAACTTAAGGAAATTGATCCGAGCATCGAGGTCGTGATGCTCACCGCATTTGAGACGCTCGAAACTGCGCGCCAGGCGCTGAGGCATGGTGCCAGCGACTACCTCAACAAACCCTTCGACATTCCAACGATGCGCACTGCCGTCGCCCGCGCCGCTTCCCGACGCCAGGCAACACTGGAAGTGCAATCGACCCAGGATCAGCTCCAGCACTTGCAAATCGAAATCCAGCATCAACGCGTGCAGGAAGAGATGGCGCGGACGAAAGGCGACATCTACGCGAGCGTTTTGCACGACATCAACAGTCCACTCACCGTCATCAGCGGCTTTGTGGAACTCATCAACCGCGCGATGCAGAACTCCGCGCGCGTTGAAGGCGAGCAACTCGAACACATCAAGACCGATCTCAAGAACCTTTCCGGGCAAGTCGGTCGTTGTTTCGAGATTTCGCGCCGTTACCTGGGTTTCCTCAATACGAATACTTCGGACAAAACTTATGTCGGAGTGCGGCAGATGCTGGCCGATCTAAAGGATCTTCTTGTCCGGCATCCCAGCGCTCACGGCAACCAGCTCATCATTCACGATCTCAGTCCCGACGTGATCGCGGAAATCAACGGCACTGACCTGCTTCAGATCCTGCTAAACTTGACGATCAACGCGCTGCAATCGATCGAGACTCCGCACCAGGTCGAGATCACCTGTCAGCCCATTCAAAATGCACTCGACCTCGCGCAATATGTGGATGGCCCCGGTCAACGCCTCATCAATCGCGAAGGCTTTCTGAATCGCGCGCCGCTCCTCGCCGTCACCATCGCCGACAACGGTCCCGGGATCGCACCCGAGTTACTGGCTAAGATGTTCGTGGAAAAATTTACCACCAAGTCTTCCGACCGCGGCACCGGACTAGGTCTGTCGATCGTGCATCGCCTGGTCCGTCAGGCCAATTCGGCGATCCACCTGCGCACCGAAGTCGGCAAAGGATCATGGTTCACGATCCTGCTGCAAGTCCGCGACTAGTCGTCGCCGACAATCGATCCCGGTTTCCGGGGCGCTGAAGCTCGCTCAGCAAAACCGCGTTCACGAACCCGGCTTCTGCCGCCGTCATCGAATAGAAACCCTGACACGCAGCTCTCGGCACTCCGATCCCGATTCATGACAATTGACGGCATCGCATCCGCGTACCTATACCCTCTGCCATGTGCTTGGTTTCGACGTGGAAGAACGGCGCGCTCACTGGTGCCCAATGAATATTACGATCGCCCAAGGCGCATTCCTCCCCGTGCCTCCGAACCGCGGCGGTGCGGTGGAAAAGGTTTGGAGCGCGCTCGGTCGCGAGTTTGCCCGCCTTGGCCATCGCGTCACGCATGTCAGCCGGCTGTGCGATCGACTTCCTGCGGAGAATATCGCGGAAGGCGTGCGGCATGTCCGCGTGCGTGGCTACGACGCGCCGGCCACCCTTCGCGGGCGCCTGCCACTCGATCTCCTTTACGCGATTCGAGCCGCCCGCGTATTGCCGCAGGCTGATCTCGTCGTCACCCACACCTTCTGGCTCCCGGTGCTCCTTCGCCACCCATCGCAGCACGGCGTCGTTTACGTGCATGTCGGCCGCTACCCGCGCTGGCAGATGAAGCTCTACCGCCATGCAGCCCGGCTTCAGACCGTCACCCAAGTTATCGGCGAGGCTATCCGCGCGATCGTCCCGGAATGCGCAAACAAAGTAATCGTGATTCCTTATCCGCTGCCGCCCGGCATGATGATCGAAAACGAAGCCGAGTTGGCATCGCGCTTCGCCGCACGCCGCAAGGTCGTGGTTTTTGCCGGTCGCATTCATCCGCAAAAAGGAACGCGCTTGTTGATCGAGGCATTCGATCAGTTTGCAAGGTCTCATCCGGGCTGGATTCTTCGCCTCGTCGGAGCGCACACGGCGGCGCTCGGTGGCGGTGGCGATGCTTACCTTCGCGAGATGCGCGATTGCGCCACCTCACTTGGCAGTCAGGTGGAGTGGGCCGGTTTTGCCGATACGACAGAAGGCTTGCGCGAACAACTGCGCGAGGCGTCCATTTTTGCCTATCCCAGCGTTGATGATTTCGGCGAAACCTTCGGCGTTGGTCCCCTCGAAGCGATGGGCAACGGCTGTCCCGTCGTTGTTTCCGATCTCGGTTGCTTTCGCGACTTCGTCCACGATGGCGAGACCGGCCTCGTTTTCGATCACCGCGCAGCGGATGCTCCGGCGCGCCTCGCCGGGCAATTCAGCCGCATCGCGGATAGCCACGATCTCGCCCAGCGCCTCGCCCTCAATGGGTGGAAAGTAGCAGCCGATTACCGACTCGAACGCGTGGCCAAATTGTACCTCGACGACTTCGCTGCCACAATTCAATCGCGCTGACGGCATGGATCTCACGAACTATCAGCGCGTCCGCAAGCTCATCAGCGCGCACATTTCCCAACCTCGCTGGATCCTCCCATGGGTGCGGGACAATGTCCTTGCGCGCCGCTCTCCGATTGAGATGGGTCGCCCGTGGTTTAGCTACACCGCCACCCAATGGCTCGCATCCAATCTCCGTTCGACGATGCGCGTCTTTGAGTATGGGAGCGGCGGCTCTACGCTGTTCTTCTCCGCCCGCGTCGCGTCTGTCGTATCGGTGGAAGACGACGCGAAATGGCATGGCATGGTCAGCGCGCGAATTGCGGAACTGGGTCGCAAGAATGTTGAGTTACGTCACCGCGCCTTCGACTTCCATCACCCTCAGGACTTTGCGACATCCGAATACGTTGGCGCAATTAGGGACGGCGCACCATGGGATCTCGTGGTGGTGGACGGTCAGGATTGGACGTTTCACGAACGGCCTGTCTGCTTCGCCGCCGCGGAGGAGTGGATCGCCCCGGGTGGCATGATTCTAGTCGATGACTCGTGGCGCTACCGGCAATTGCGCGACTCACCGCGCCCTCGTGAATTCAGAATCTTTGAAAGCGTTGGACCAGGACGCATTGGTGTTACGAGTACCGACGTTTACTTCTATCCGTGAGTCTCGCGGAAGCCGCGCCGACTACATTCGCGAAAGAAAAAATCCGCGCTGTTTTTCCGAGATCGGTTTTCCGAGGCGTTCGAGGACTAGCAGCATGTCCTCCCACACTTTGCGTTTCTCGGTCAGCGATTGGTTTCGCAGCAGATAGGCCGGGTGATACGTGGCCATCAGCGGGATGCCGGCGAACTCATGCCAGCGTCCGCGCAGCTTACCCATCGGCGAAGCATCGCCCGTGAGCCCGAGCATCGCAGTCGCGCCGAGCGCCACGAGCGCGCGCGGACGGATGATTTCGATTTGCTTCCGCAAATACGGGAGGCACGTCTGCATTTCATCAGGCCGCGGTTTGCGATTGCCGGAATCGCCCGACGGCATGTCCGGGCGGCACTTGAGGACGTTGGCGATGTAGATGTCCTCGCGGCGAAAATTCATCGCGACGATGATCTTCGTCAGCAACTCGCCAGCCTTGCCAACGAAAGGCTCGCCTTTGATGTCCTCATCCTCCCCGGGCGCTTCGCCGACAAACATCAATTCCGCATCCGGATTCCCCACGCCGAAGACGACCTGCGTCCGCGACTTCACCAGATGCGGGCATTTCGCGCAGGCGAGAATCGGCCCGCGAATTTCCGCGAGGCGCCCGGCATTGCCGCTGCCATCGGCATTCGCAACCGATGGCGGTGCGGACGCGGCGGGCGTTGCCCGTTCCGCTGTGGACGGCGTGCTCACCAGTCTTTCGAGCGATACTGCGTTCGCGCGTAGATCCACGCCGTTTTCATGCAATCCCCGAAGCGCGTCGTGGACGATTTCGACCGCTTTCTGAAAATCGCTCATGGGTGGTTTCGGATTAAGACTCCATCGCTCGCGCAATCGAGCCGAACCAACTTTCGCGCAGCTCGCCCGGCGACCACGCGAACTCGGTCGCGCCGACCGTTATTTTCAAATCTCCGCCGCCAACAATTCCCACACGACTCGCAGTGATCGCGTGCGACTTCAGCAAATCCAGCGCGGCGCTCGCATTCACTTCGGTTGTCGTGATGACGATGCGGCCTTGGGCTTCGTTGAAAAGGACGATGTCGGCGCGTCCGGCGGGAAGCGTGACGCTCGCGCCGATCGGTTCTTCGCGGTTGCTCAGGCAGCTTTCCGCGAGCGCGACGGCGAGGCCGCCTTCGCTGCAATCGTGTGCGCTTTTCACGAGGCCGGCGGCGATGAGCGCGCGGAGGGCGTCGTGGGTCGCGCGTTCTTTTGTAAAGTCGATCGTCGGGACGCTGCCCGCTTTTTTTCCGTGCAGCACTTTCGCGAAATGCGAGCCGCCGAGGCCGGAGTCGGCGTTTGAATCGACGAGGTCGCCGAGCAAAATAATCGCGTCGCCCGCGTCTTTGAAGTGCGAGGTGGTGATGTGTTTTTCATCCGCGATGAGGCCGACCATGCCGATCGTTGGCGTCGGGTCGATCGCGCCGGCGGGGCTTTGATTGTAGAGCGAGACGTTGCCGCCGGTGACGGGCGTGTTGAATGCTTGGCAACCTTCGGCAAGGCCTTCGACACATTCGACGAGCTGCCAGAAATTTTCCGGATTGTGCGGATTGCCGAAGTTCAAATTGTCGGTGACGGCGAGTGGGATCGCGCCGCTGCACGCGAGATTTCGCGCGGCTTCGGCGATGGCGATGCGCGCGCCGTTACGTGGATCGAGCGAGCAGTAGGTCGCGTTGCAGTCGCTGGTCGCGGCGACGAATTTGTTCGCCTCGCGGATAAGGAAAACGGCGGCATCCGAGCCGGGGAGAACGACGGTGCCGACGCGGACCATGTGATCGTACTGGCGATAGACCCAATTCTTCGAGGCGATCGTCGGATGCGCGAGCAGTGCGAGCAGCGCGGCGCGGTTATCGACCTCGGGCAGAGTGGAAATATCGAGCGGCGTCGGCGCGGGGCGGGCTTTCGTTTCGCGGGAATACAGCGGCGCGTCGTCGGCGAGTTTGCTCGCGGGAATTTCGGCGACGATTTTGCCATGATCCAAAACGCGCATCATGCCGTCGTCTTTCACCACGCCGACTTCCGCATACGGCAGATCCCACTTCTCGAAAATATCCACGACCGTCTGCTCGTGACCCTTCTTCACGATGATGAGCATCCGCTCCTGCGACTCGCTGAGCATGATCTCGTATGGCGTCATGTCCGCCGCGCGCTTCGGCACTTTCGCGAGGTCGATTTCGACACCGGTGCCGCCGCGGCTCGCGGTCTCGCAAGTCGAGCACGTCAGCCCGGCCGCGCCCATATCCTGAATGCCCGCGACCGCGTCGGTCGTCAGCAATTCGAGGCACGCTTCGAGCAGCAGCTTTTCGCGAAACGGATCGCCCACCTGCACGGCGGGCCGGTCTTCCTTCGATTCCTCCGTGAGATCGCGCGAGGCAAACGCCGCGCCCGCGAGCCCGTCGCGACCCGTTTCCGCGCCGCCGTAAATCACCGGATTGCCGATCCCCTCGGCGGCGCCGCGCGCGATCTGCTCGTGCCGCAGCACGCCGAGGCAGAAGACGTTCACGAGCGGATTGCCGCTGTAACTTTCATCGAAATAAACCTCGCCGCCGATGGTCGGAATACCGATGCAATTGCCGTAATGCGCGATGCCGGAAACGACACCCGCAAACAGCCGGCGGTTCGTTTTCACCGCCGCGCCATCGCCAGTGATCGGTCCGAAGCGCAGCGAGTTCAGCGAGAAAACCGGACGCGCGCCCATCGTGAAGATATCGCGGATGATTCCACCCACTCCCGTCGCCGCGCCTTGGAACGGCTCCACAGCGCTCGGGTGATTGTGCGATTCCATCTTGAATGCGACCGCCCAGCCATCGCCGATGTCGATCACGCCCGCATTTTCCTCGCCCGCTTTCACGAGCACCGTCGGGCCGGTCGTGGGGAATTTTTTGAGCTGCAGTTTTGTGTTTTTGTACGAGCAGTGCTCGCTCCACATCACCGAAAAAATCCCGAGTTCCGTGAAGTTTGGCGCGCGTCCGAGGATCGCCTCGATGCGCTGATATTCATCCGGCGTGAGGCCGTGTTTGGCGATGAGTTCGGGTGTGATCGCGGGCTCGGTCATGTGTTGAAAAACGAGCGCCGAGCATCGCGAATTCGGCGCGAGCGACAAGGAAATCGTGCGCGCCGGGCGCTACTGGTCGAGCGTCAGTGCGAGACTGCTCGCTGCCGCACCGTCGAGCACGGTCGCCCCGAGTCCGGGGCCGCCGCCATTCATGTCCAGAACAAGGACCAGCGGCTCCGCATTTGGACGCGCGAGCCGGATCGTCGCGCGGCCATCGAGCCGGAATTGCCCGGAAACCGCGTACGCCTTTCCAGCGTAAAGTAAGCGTCCGGTCACCTTGCCAAACGCATTGAGCTGAATCCGCAGCAAGCGTCGTCCGCCCGGACCATCGACCACGCCGAGGTATGCGCCGCGTCGCGCGATGAACGGATTTTGGACGAATGTCGCTGTCGCACTCAGGCCCTCGCGCATCGCCACACGCACCGTCGGCTGCGTGCCGCTCCACGAGCCCGACCATTCCGAAAAAAGCCAGCCCGCGGCAGGAGTGGCGGTGATCGTGTAAGTCGCGCCGAGACGCCGCTGAGTCGTGCCAGAAAATGCACCCACGCTCCCCTGCCCCGCGACTCCGATCGTGAGCGGGCGGACGACGAGATATTGAAAAGTCCGCGCCGCTTGCGCAAGCACGCCGCCGCCTGCATCCACTCCGCGCACGCGCACGGTATTGGCACCGGGCGCGAGGTTTCGCAGCGAAGTGCTCCAGCGTGCCGTCCCCGCGACCGGCGTCCACGCGGATGTTCCGCCCGCGTTTTCCACCGAAATCTGGACTGCCGCCGCGCCATCCGCAGTCCCGTAAACCACCACCGCCCCCTCCGGCACGAACGCGCCTTCCGTCGGCGACGCGATATTCACTGTGGCCGTCTGCGGCATCGGCGGCGCGGTTAGGACGACCCAGTAATGGCGATACGGCGTGCCCGCTTCCTCGTAATAGCCGACACCGTATGACGTCTGCTCCGCGAAAAAATCTTCCCCACCGAGCAGATGCGTTTTGTGATCCGGCGAACCCATCCAATCGCTCCAAGTCACGCCCGCAGTCGTTCCTCCGGCGGCGATGGATTCGAGATTATTCCCATCGCTCGGATACCAATCCGGCAACACGTAACCGGCCTGGCGGACGAGATAGTTCACGCCATGCCCGTCCGGATTCGTGTGGGAAAAATAGCGCCGCTGCGCCATATCCATCGCCCGTTCGCGAGCGACCTGCGCGAGGATCGGATCGAACTGCAACGCTGCCCGACGCTGGCCCGAAGCGCTTGCCATCCGGTTCGCGATGTCGAGTTCCTGCGCATTTGGCGTCCACGCGCCCGCCGTCGCGGCGAAGACTAAAACGAGAATCGCAAACACCGCAGTTTTACAAAACGAAGTCATTTTTACAGGCGACTATTTTTGAAGGCGTGCGGATTACAGAATGCGCGGGTGAAATACGAACGCATTTTTTCGAGCGAGCGGCATTCGCTGCAGTGGCGGACGCGCTTTCGCCGGGGCAATTTCTAGGCTGCCAGCTCACGGGGCCGCAAGATCGCGCTCTCGACTTGCTGACCGGACCAGATGCAGACGATGTTGGAGACATCGGGCCGGTCATTGCGCCAGACGTAGTGAAATGCCCCGTCGTCCTGATAGCCCTCGGGGGCGTCACGGAGTTCGACGAACATCACGGCAGAACCAGCGAAGAGCACGGCGAGCAGACCTATTGATAGGATCATGCCCTGAAAAGTAGCAGTCCGCGTGCCTCCAACCTCGTCCAGAAGGGTTCATTTTCAGGCGTTCCGCACGCCGCCATCCACCGCCGCGATCGCCCGCGAATAGGCCGGTCCGAGTTCACCAGCGCTCCCGACCCCGACGCGGAGGTCGCGGATCAGCCCGTCCTCCAAGCCGTAGATCCAGCCGTGGACCATCGCCGACTGCCCGCGCGACCACGCATCCTGCACGATCGTGGTCTGGCAAACATTGACGACCTGCTCGATCACGTTGAGTTCGCACAAAACGTCGGCGCGTTCCGCTTCAGGCGCAGCCTCGATGCGCTCGGCGTGCTTGTGGCGCACATCCTGGATGTGGCGCAGCCAGTTATCCACCAGCCCCAGCCGCCGCCCGACCAGCGCCGCGCCCACCCCGCCACAGCCGTAGTGCCCGACCACCAGCAGGTGCTCCACACGCAGGACATCGACGGCGAATTGCATCGCGGAGAGGCAGTTCAAATCCGTATGCACGACGACGTTGCCGACATTGCGATGGACGAAAATTTCTCCCGGCAGCATTCCCACGATTTCATTCGCCGGCACCCGGCTGTCGGCGCATCCGATCCACAGATATTTCGGAGACTGCGCCTTGGCGAGTCGCTGGAAAAAGTCGGGCTGATCCGCCTTCATCCGGTCGGCCCAGGCGCGGTTCTGATGAAACAGACTGGTGATATCGCTCATGTGTGCGGAGAGGATTGCGGTGTCGCGTTCGCGGTGGAAAGGCTGAAAGCGAAGTCTGCGCGCGCACTTTCATCTCGCACTCAATAAATCCCGCAGCTATCCCACCGCCCATGTCCAGCCGCCCATTCGTCTGCCTTTCCCTCGCCCTTTTGCTCGCAGGATGTGAAACGCCCGCGGACAAGAAAAAAAAGGAGGCTGAGAAAAAGCCGCAGCCGCTCGCGAAACAAACCGAGGATCCCGCGTTCGTCGCGTTTCTTGGCCGCCTTCGCACCGCGGTCGCGAACAAGGATCACGCGACTCTCACCTCGATGATGACCGCCGATTTCGGCTACCGCTGGGATACGCCGCCGGTGGGCGACAATGTTTTCACCTACTGGGATCTGAACGACAACTGGCCGGCCTTGAGCAAGCTGCTGCGCGAAAAATTCGTCGCTCACGACGGCTACATGGTCGCCCCCGCCGCAGTCGCGACCGAGCCCGGTTTTCACGGCTATCGCGCTGGGATGCGGATGCTCAATGGCAGTTGGAAATTCGCCTACTTCGTTCCCGGAGAAAGCACGCTCCAGCAGTGACGAGCGGCGACCCCATCGCGCTCGGGCTGCCGCACCGCACGCCGTTCATCTTCATCGACAAAGTCCTCGAACTCCGCCCAGGCGAACTGGCGGTGTGCCGGAAAACTTTCCCCCCCGAAGAGCCATTTTTCCGCGGACATTTCCCCGGCGAACCGATCGTCCCGGCCGTGATCCTTACCGAAGCGCTCGCGCAAACCGCGGGCATCGCTGGCGGCGGCGAAGGCCGCGGGTTCCGGCTCACGGCGATCAAGGCGATGAAATTTCCCGGCGCAGTGCGGCCGCAGGAAGAAATCACGCTGCGCGCGGAGAAGCGCGGCGCGGTTGGCGGGCTGTGGCAGTTCGATGTGGTCGCACGCGTCGGCGAGCGAGTCGTGGCGGAGGGAGTCGTGGTGCTGAACGAATCAGCATGAGCGATCGAGTTACTGCACCCGCGGCAGCAACAAGCCGGGCAGCTCGCTGATTTTCACCCGCTCCTGCCGCGCGTCATCGCGGTGGCGCAAGGTCACGGTGTCGAGCAATTCGGGGCCGTTTTCGCCGACGCTGTCGAAGTCGATCGTCACACAAAATGGCGTGCCCGCTTCATCCTGGCGGGCGTAGCGGCGGCCGATGTTTCCAGCTTCGTCGTAGAAACAACTCATCTGCCGCTTCAGCGTGTCGAACACCTGACGCGCTTTGGCCACGAGTTCGGGTTTGTTTTTCAGCAGCGGAAACACGCCGACCTTCACTGGCGCGATGCGTGGGTGAAAACGCAGCACCGTGCGCTTCTCGATCTTGCCATTCACGTCGGCCTTTTCCTCCTCGTGATACGCCGCCGCGATCACCGCCAGCGCGAGGCGGTCGAGACCGGCTGAAGGTTCGATCACGTGCGGCACGTAGTTTCCCTTGAAGAGTTTTTCACAAAAGTCCGCTGCCGCAGCTCGCGCTTCGTCCTCGGACTTGCCGCCCTTTGCCGCGCGCGCCGACCACTCCGCCGATACGCCCGCGACGAACTCCGCTTTCGCCGCAGCGTCGAGCTTCCCGGCAGCGGCGCGCAGCTCTTCATCGAAGATTTCCTGGCTCTTGCCGCTGTGTTTCTGGTGCTGGGCAAGATCGAAGTCGCTGCGTGCGGCGATGCCCTCCAGTTCCTCGGTGCCAAAGGGAAACTTGAAAAGAATGTCCACGCAGGCGCGGGCGTAGTGCGCGAGTTCGTCCGGCTTTTGCCGATGGAAATCGAGCAGGTCCGCGCCGAGACCGATGCTTTCGTAATACGCAACGCGCTGCTTTTCCCAGTAGTGATGCCACATCTCCCAGCCCCAGTTTCGCCGCGGCGTGGCGAGGTCCGCGCCTTCACTCCAGGCCGCGACCGCGCCGTGCAAAATGCGGATCGCCTCATCCGGCGCGATGAAAAATTCGAGTTCCATCTGCTCGAATTCCCGCGACCGGAATGTGAAATTGCGCGGCGTCACCTCGTTGCGAAACGCCTTGCCGATTTGGCAAATGCCGAACGGCACTTTCACGCGCGAACTGTCCACGACGTTCTTGAATTGCGCGAAGATCGCCTGCGCCGTTTCGGGCCGGAGATACGCGACATCCGCCTCAGTCGCCGTCGGGCCGACATAGGTCTTCAACATCAGATTGAACGGGCGTGCTTCGCCAAGCAGGCCGCCGGTTTCCGGATGAAAATCGAGCGAGCCCTCCACCACATCAATCTTTTCCTCAACGCGCAAAACGATGTCATCGGGATTGCCTGCGGCGGCACCGGCGCTTTGCGCGATCAACTGGCGCACGCGTTTGCGGAAACTCTCGATGTGCTCGGTCTTGTTCATCAGCACGGTCAACGCGCGATCCAAAATCCATCCAGTCGGCGATTCGGCACCGCTGAATCGCATCACCGTTCCGCCCTGCGGTTCGACGTGGTCCGCGCGCACGCGTTTGTTCGTCAACGAACACTCGCGCATCAAGTCCGCAAACGTGTCCACGTGCCCCGATGCCTTCCAGATCGACGGATGCATAATGATCGTCGCGTCGAGGCCGACCACGTCCTCGCGTTCGCGGGTCATCGCGCGCCACCAGGAGTCGCGGAGATTGCGCTTCAGCTCCGCGCCGAGCGGGCCGTAATCCCAGAAGCCATTGATGCCGCCGTAGATTTCGGAGCTTTGAAAAACGAAGCCGCGCCGTTTGCAGAACGACACGATCTTTTCCATCAGCGGAGTCTCTTTTTGCTGGCTCATAGGGAGGGCGAAAGTGCGCGGGCACCCGGCCTCGCTCAAGCGAAATGTCGCGCCGCGCCGGGCGCGCTACTTCTTCGCGTCGAACTCCTGCCAGAACTCGTCAACCGGCTGCGTCATCGTTTTGTACGAGAGTCGGCGCAGCGTCGGGTGGCCGCGCAGGAACTCGATGTCCTTGCATTGCGAAGGAATCATCACCGCTTCGAGTTTCGGCATTTTGAGAAGCGGGCGCAGGTCCGTGATGCCGGTGCAGCCTTGCAGATTCAGCTCGACCAGCTTTTTGTTCCCGGTGAGTGGCGCGAGATCGGAGACGGGCGTGCGAGCGAGGCTGAGGCGGCGCATTTGGATGTGCCGCAGAGCGCCGAGATCGGCGACGCGGGAATCGTCGAGAGTGATCAAGTCGAGCGGGGTATCGACGAGCGAGCCCCACTCGGTCGGCGGGATTTTTCCAAGATTGATGTTGATCGTTTCATCGTCGTTGACCTCAAACGGATGCTTGAATCCGTTCTTCTTCAGGATGCCGCGCCAGATGGTTCGGAAAAGTTCACGATCCTGCGGAATCTGCGGGAGAAGCACGCGCGCCTCCTCGCTGCGCCCTTGTTTGAGCAGCGCGGCGAGAAACTCGCTGAGGATCGCCGGCGTCATGTCGCCCGCGCGCACGAATTTGCCGATGAGTTTTTCCGTCAGCGCGAGATTGAGCTTCGCGTCGGCGTGCTGCGGGTTGCGACGCAGCGCTTCCGCGAATGCCGCGTGGGCTTCATCCCAGCGCAGCAGCGACTGGAGGATGAAGCCGCGCAGCACGTGATAGTCGGCCTCATTCGGCACCTGCCGGATCGCGTAATCGATCTCCTCGAGTGCCTCGACAAAGGAATCTTCGGCGAGCAGCGATTGCGCATTGTTGAAATAGGTCGGGGCGGTGCCGCGCAGTTCATGGAGCCGTGCCGCGGCCAGGCGCCCGTTCTCTTCCGCAAGGCGCATACTTTCCATGGCCTGTTCCGCGCTGACCTTGGCGCTATTTTTTTCGACGGAGAGCCGGTAGATGAAAGTAGCCGCGAGCGCATTGATCAGCACGAATCCGGCAACGAACAGCGCCACCTCGCGCTTGTGACGCCCCGCCCACAGCAGCACATGCTTTCGCAAGCTCGCGCGCTCGGCCTTCGGCGCGAAGCCACCCTCATGCGCGGCGATGTCGGCCTGCATTTCCCCGACAGTCTGGTAGCGGTCTTCGGGCGCGAGTTGCATCGCTTTCATCACCACTGCGGAGAGCCCATCCGGCACGCGCCGACCGGGCAGATGCAGGAGTTCCACCAATTCGTCTCCGCTCGGAGCCGGCAGGCCTGGAGCCGCTTTCGGTTGGGCGTTGAAGCTCGATGGCGACTCGATTTTCGATGACAGGATGGCCTCGACCATTTCCTGCACTGTGGTGCCACCAAACGGCGGGCGCAGGGTGAGAATCGCGTAAAGCAATTCGCCGAGCACATAAACGTCGGAGCGCGCGTCGATGTCATCGAGATCACCGCGCGCCTGCTCGGGCGAGATGTATGGCGGGGTGCCGACGATCAAGCCGTGCATGGTTTGAAATCCGCGCGCATCCAGCGGAGCCTCCACGCTCATTTCAGTCTCGATTCCCTCGCCGCCTCGCAATGCGCCAGTCAGATTTTTTGCGAGACCCCAGTCCATCACGAGCACTTCGCCGAACGCCCCGATCATCACGTTGTCCGGCTTCAAGTCGCGATGCACCACGCCCTTCGAGTGCGCGAACGCGACGGCATCGCAGATCTTTTGAAAAATCGTGAGCAGCGCGCCGAGCGGATATTTTTCCACCATCGACTCGCGACCGTGGCGCAGCCCGCGCAGGACTTCTTCGAGCGTGATGCCCTTCACGTACTTCATCGTGTAAAATGCCTCGCCGTGTTCGTCCGTGCCGAGTTCATAGACGGGCACGATGTTTGGGTGTTCGAGCTGGCCGGTGAGCTGCGCTTCATTCACGAAACGCAGCACGCTTTCCCGCGAGAACTGGTGGTCGGACTTCATCACCTTCACCGCGACGGTCCGGCGAATCCGCAGATCGCGCCCCTGCATCACGACACCCATTCCGCCCCGCCCGATGGTCGTGGTGATTTTGTATTTCCGACCCGCCAGCATCTCGCGCATCGGCGCGAGGCCGAGATCTTCATCGCCGAGCGCGGCGCTGAGTTGCGCCGCGGCGACGGGGGAAAGCCGCACGATCAGCCGCGCGGCACCGATCAACACTTCCTGATCATTTCGCAATCGCGTCGGGATCTTTACCTGCACGCCGTCGATGAAGACGCCATTGCTCGATCCGAGGTCTTCGATGACGAGATCATACGCGCTGAAACTCAACCGCGCGTGATGCCGCGAGACAGCGTCCGCCTTCACCACGATATGGCAGGTCGAGTCGCAACCGACGATGTATTCGCCGTGTTCGATCGCGTATTTTTTGAGGAACTCGGTATTGGAATACACGTGCACCTCGGCGACGACCGCTGCCTGAACCGCCAATCCGCCATCATGCCCCGCTTGGGATGAATCGAGCTTCAGCACGGTAGAATTTCGTGAAGTCGCACCACATTGGCGCGCGCCACAAGTCCGCAAAGAACCGGGCTGGAATACGTGTGAACTGGAAAAGACATCACCGAATCAACCCGGCAGCGGCGATTCCGTTGCGGAAACTTTCGCGGGAGGACTCCCGCAAGTGTCAACGGTAAAGGCTACAATCCCGGAATCATCGGCGCAGCGCCGCCGTCCGGCATCGGTACCGCATCGGTCGGCGCCACGGGCGCGGATGGGGGTGCGACAGGCGGCAAACCCATGCTCTGAAGATCATCGGATGGCGGGGGAACCGCGTCGAGAAGCGGTTCGACTGGCAGGGATTTTGGCTTTTCTTTCACCGCCACGAAATGATTTCGGCGCGGCGAATAGGTGTCGGAGTAGATCGTCTTGCAGCCAGTGAAGACGATGCCGATGGAAAGGAATGTGGCCGGGATGATGTAACGAACAGGGCGGGACATGGGCGCTGTCTAGTGGATGCGCGTCGCATTCGTCAACTGCCGAGTCATCTCAAAAGTTCCGCTGTCATAGCTGGAATCGTAGCGCGCACGAAAACGATCGCCAGCAATGCGGCCCTCGTAGCGGTAGGTCCCGCCGAAGAGTTTTGGCAGTTCGTGAGTCCCGCGCAGCTCCACGACTCCCCTGTGCGTCTTCGATTGCGCCGGTTTCTGGGGAGTGAAACTCACCGTGTAGTCCGCGGCGAACGCCTGCCAGTTTGCGTGAAAATGCGCGACGATGGCCGAGCTGGCCGGCGGCTCGATCACACATCGGAGCCGGCCGCCATCCGGCGCACCCGTGGCAGTCTTGTGGCGCGCGCTCGTCCACCGGCCATCCCACCGCGAGGCTTGCTGAAATTTTCCGGGCTGGCCGATGGCGTCCCATTTGCGCTGGAACGCCGAGCAACCGGAACAAAGCGCGACGACCAAAAGTGCGGCGGAACAGCGGGCGGGTGAAATCATGGTTTCAAGGAAAGCACAAACTCCCGCATCTCTTCAACCGAACCGCGAAACGCGAGCAGCGTGCAAATGCCCTGCCGCTGCCGGATCGCGGCAGCCCATTCCTTTTGCTTGAAGACCTTCCAATCAGCGTCCTCCGCCAGCTCCATCTCGAAATCGCCGAGGCGAAAAACGTTCAGGATCATCGCGTGTTTTTCGATCGCGATTTGTGCGATCGGATGCTCCGCAAACCGGGTCGTCCGCGCCCCGGCGACCGGCAGCGCGGAAATGTCTGCGGGGAGTTTCATTTCATCAAAGCCACGCAACATCAGCCAGTCCGCCAGCCCGGAAACCGCGCCGCCCTTGATCTCAAATTCGACCCCCGTCATGCCACTGACTTGATCGACCATGCGCTCGGCGTGCTCCTTCCCGGGAAAACCCGCGCGCCTTTCCATCTCCAGATAAACCACGAATCCGATGGCCAGCAACACGCCCGCGATCGCGCAAAGGATCGTGGGATGCAGCGCATGCTTTCTCAGCTCGCCCGGCGCGGCGCATTCGGAGATTTTCTTGCGCAGACTTTCCGGTGGTTTGACGGCATGGATCGCATCCACGATCTGCGCGTCGAACGCGGCGTTCCTAGTCAGCACGCCGCGCAGGATTTCGTCGCTCTCAGCCATCTTCAGCGCCTCTTGCACCGCGGCATCTGCGGCGATGCCCTCGCGGTGGCAGGCGACGAGTTTCTCAGCGGTGCGGACATTCATGACGGCGTTCCCGTCGCACCCTGCAAAGACTTCTGCAAGGCTTCGCGCGCTTCCGCGAGGGTCGCGCCGAGTTCCTCCAGATTCATTTTCAAAAGCTTCGCGATTTCCTCCGGCGAAAACAGATTCAGGTAAAACAGCGCCAGCGCGCTGCGGCCCGGTTCGGCGAGACAGTGGAAATGTTCCGCGAGGATGTAAGCCTCGATGCTCAGCACTTCCGGCACCGCGCCCGCGGACGGCTCCAAACGCAGCAGTCGGGGCACGAGCGGCGCGGCGTTCTCCAAATTGTTTTTCAGGCACCGCTCACGGATGCGTCGCGCCAGCCATGCCTGCCGGTTCGCCTCGGTGCGGATCTGATCGAGCTGCTTTTCCACCTCGGCGAGGGTCTCGGCCATGATGGATTCCGCTGCCGGACAGCGTCCCGTAAGGAGCAGTGCGAAGCGGTAAAACTCGGCGAGTGTGGCGCTGGGGAAGATCGCAGTTTGCAATACGGTGATCATTGTCCAAAGCCCGCGCCAGCGACAAGAGCGGATTATTTTGCCGGCGTATCCCGCGAAAAGTTTGAATGAACAAACGAAGTGCGCGTCACAATTTCCGCATTCCAAATTCATGAAAACACTCCTCATCATCGCCCTGACAATCACTGGCATCACAGCCTCCACTCCTGAAGCGCAAGCGCGCGATCGTCATCGCGACCGCTGCGACGATTCGTATGGATATTCGCGCCCGTCGTATAGCCGCAGCTACTATCGGAGCGATTGCGCGCCGCGTTCCTACTACTCGCACAGCTACTACAGCCCAGCCCCGCGCTACTCCTACCGCCCATCGCGGACCTACCGCTACTCCGATCGCTGCGAGCCTGAGCGTCGCCGCTCGCTCCTCTCGTTCGTCTTCGGATTCTGACCCTCGTCAGCCCACCGCAGTCGGCGTGAGGATCGCGTCCTTCATGCCGTGCAGCAGCTTCTTGTCGGCGGGCGCGACGGTGGCGAGCGCGCCACCGAGATGCGTGCGGTTGTCGTGGACGAAATAGTATGGGCACAGCCGCACGCGCCCGCGCAGGCTGGCCATCGCGCCCGTCACCGGATCGCGATAGGGCTGCTCGACGATGCGGCCTTTGTGAAAGCGCTGGAGGATCCACGGGTGATGCGGAAATTCATCGAGCCCGCGCTGAATCGCCGCCTGCCACTCCGCCTGCGGCGCATCGCTGCCGAGGGTGACGCTGCGGCTGCCCCAACCGATTTCGGAGAAGCCGCTGATTTTCAAAATGAGGTCGCGCTGCTTTTGCGAAAAACGCATCACTTCACTCCAATCGTGAACGTCGAGTCCGGGAATGACCGCGTGCTGCGGCAGCGGCGTCGGGTCGAGGATCCACGTGTACGGGATGACTTGCTGGAGCTTGAGAAAATGACGCTCGCTAAGTTCGCGCCGCCAGAATTCGCGGAGTGGTCGCATCCAAAAAAGTGCGAACCAAAGTTTCTCTTCGAGATACGGTTTGATCGGCGGAGTGATGCTTGCGCCGCCAGCCGCTGCGGCATCGAAAATCGCCGCGGCGGCCGGGATGTTTGGGAGGTCGAAGAGTTCGAAGAAGCGGTAGAGGGATTGCAGATTGCGGATTGCGGATTGCGGATTGCCGACTCGCAGCGCACCGCCGCTGAGCCGCGCGAGATATTCCATCTCTGGGCGATACGTCGCGGCTTCTTCGGAAATGAGAATGTCGGCATTGCCGCCGAGGATTTTCAGGAAGCCATCGAGCATTCCGCTCGCGCCGCCGAGGATGTCGTGGCCTAGCGAGGCGTAGGTCGTGTTCAGCCAATGCGTGAGGCCGATGCCGCCGGGGACGCTGTCCAGTTCGGCGATGATGAAGCCTTCATCGGTGAGGATAATGTCGGGGCGGATGACGCGCGGGAGGTCGTCGCGGAATTCTTTGCGACGCGAAAACTCGATGAGTTCGGGCGGCTTTCCGCGATCGAGATAGTCCGCGATCCACGCGGGCTGCCTGCCCGCGATGCTTTGCTGGTAAAGGAGATTGCAGGCGCGATTGAAGAGCTGGAGCCGGTAGCCGAGCTTTTCGAGTTCCTCCGCAAACGCGGCGTCGATCGGAAACGGCTCCGGCGAAATGAGCCAGCTCTTGTCCGCAAACAAACCTTCCGGCGGAGCAGCAGCCTTGATGGTCGCGACATTTTCGAGCGGCGACATCATGGAATTGAACATCGAACATCGAACATCGAACATCGAACATCGAACGACAGAAAGACCGTCGCCCGCTCTTCCGAACATCGATGTTCGATGTTCGATGTTCGACGTTCGATGTTCATCAGATCAAAAGTTTCAGCGCCGCCCGAATCATCTCCTCCACACTCAGCGCCGCCCCGCCCTTCTCCTGCGCCGTCTTCACTGCCTTGTGCGCGTCGGCCTGTTTGTAACCGAGCGCGATCAGCGCCAGCACCGCATCATTGATCTGCGCCTCCTGCGGCGTCGGCGCATGCCCCGCGCTCGCCGCCTCCCACGCGGCGGCGACGCCAACCTTGTCTTTCAACTCCACGACGATGCGCTCCGCCGTCTTTTTCCCGATCCCTTTCACCCGCGAAAGCGAAGCCGTGTCCCCCGCCACGACTGCCGCCTTGAAACTCGTCACGCTCGTCCCGCTCAACACATCGAGCGCCGTGCGCGGGCCGATGCCGCTGACATTCGCGACGAGCAGGCGGAAGAGATCGCGCTCCGCCGCGCTGCAAAATCCGTAGAGAATGTGCGCGTCCTCGCGGACCTGGAGATGGGTTAAAATCTTGAACTGCTGGCCGACCGCCGGGAGTTTGTCGTAACTCGAAAGCGGAATCGCCACATGATACCCGACCCCATGCACCGACATCACGACATGCGTCGGCAACGCTTCGACCAGCACGCCTTCGAGAAAGGTAATCATGGCGGTTACATAAAAGGCGGGCGCGTCGGTGGGAAGGGAAGATTGCGGATTGCGGATTGTGGATTGCGGATCGTTCCGCTGCTGATCGCGCTCTCCCACGCGAGCGCGCAGGAGCCGGGGACGCCTTTTATTTTGATCGAACCGAAGTTTATGAAAGCGCCCGTGAGCACGCCGATCGCGTCGGCGGAAAAGACGGAATTGGTCGCCGCGATCATGGGCGAATCCGAAGTCTCCTACCTGCGCCGCGCGGAGTTCGACGCGATGAAATTGGACTGGCCAGCCTTCGCCGAAAAAACGCGGGCGAGTGCGGAAGCGGAACTCAAAGCCATGACGACCGCATACACGCGCGACAAAAAAAAGGTGATCCTCTACGCCAAACTCCATTCACCCCACGCGCTCATCGCCAGCGCCATCCTCGCCCCAAAATTCCTCGATCTCTTCAAAAACACGCTCGGCGAAAAAGTGCTCATCGTGATTCCCAATCGCTCCACCGCCTACATCTTCCCCACCCTCGCCAGCAGTTACCGCGAATACTCACCCATGGTCTTCGAAGCGTATCGCGCAACAGCCTTTCCGGTGAGCACGGAACTCTTCGAGCTGAGCACCGCGGGGTTGAAAACCGTCGGCGCATTCGAGGAGCCGTAGCGCCGATCACGCGAGAGCCGCGCGGAGCGACGCCAGCCAACTTGAGCCGCACAACTGTCACGAGAAACCCTTTGCCGGTTTGATTGGTCGCGTGGACTTTCGGTTGCGTGTCGCGCTGCATTCCGCTCCTTTTCACATTCGTTTGCGTTGCGGGCGCACTCGCCGCGCCGTTGCAAATTCGCGTCGCCACATACAACGCTTCGCTCAATCGGGATGCGCAGGGACAGTTGGCGACTGATCTCGCCGGGACGACGAACGCTCAGGCAAAACAGGTCGCGCAAATCCTCCAGCGCGTGCGGCCGGACATCGTTCTCATCAACGAATTCGACGTTGACCCTTCCAACCCGACATCGGCCACTTCCGCGATCGTCCGCTTTCACAACAACTACCTCGCCGTCTCGCAAAGTGGTCAGGCGGCGCTCAGCTATCCGTATTTCTACGCGGCGATCTCAAACACGGGCGTCGTGACCGGCGCGACGCTTGTGACGAATGGCGATTTCGACAACAACGGCTCGGTCGTCACCACCTACAATGCCGGAGCGAGCACCACGACGAAGAACAACTTCGGCAATGACTGCTTCGGATTCGGCTGGTTTCCGGGGCAGTACAGTTTCGCGGTGTATTCAAAGTATCCGATTCAGACGGCGGCGATTCGATCCTTCAAGCTTTTCAAATGGAAGGACATGCCCGGAAACGTGATGCCGCCCGGCTATTACACGACGAACGAGCAAGGCATCTTTCGGCTTTCATCGAAAAATCACGTCGATCTACCCATTGAGGTAAAGCCAGGACATGTCGTGCATCTGCTCGCGAGCCATCCGACGCCGCCGGCTTTCGACGGCACGGAAGATCGGAATGGCCGGCGCAATCACGACGAAATCCGGCTGTGGGCCGACTACGTCAGCAACGCGCAATATCTCTACGATGATGCGAACGTCTTTGGCGGGCTGGCGGGGGAACAGCGCTTCATCGTGCTCGGTGATTTGAACGCTGATCCATTCGATGGCGACAGTTTCAACAACGCCGTCCGGCAACTGCGCGATAACCCGCGGATCAATGGCACGACCAACCCCGCAAGCCCCGGCGGCACGCAGCAGGCGGCGCTGCAAGGCGGCGCAAACGCGAACGACATCGGCAATCCTGCGCACGACACGTCGGATTTTTTTGACGGGCTTCCGAACGGCGCGGGAAATCTGCGCGTCGATCACGTGCTGCCATCGAAGCTGGGCTTCGGCGTCACCGGCAGTGGTGTGTTTTGGCCTTTGAATACGGACCCGACTTTCGCGCTGATCGCCGCGTCGGATCACCGGCTCGTGTATCTCGATCTCACGGTGACTCCGATCGTGAGTCAGGCCGTGCGAAACCTTGTGCCTGCCAGGCTGGGCGGGGATGTCGTCCTCACTTGGGGCACGCAAGTCGGCGTCTCCTACACGATGCAAACCAGCCCGAATCTTTCCACCTGGACGGATGCGCCGGGCATCGGAATCGTGCTCGACGGCGGCACGCAAACGGCGACCGCCACCGATGCGGGCGCGGCTGCCGGGCCGGATGTTTTCTACCGCATCGTCTGTACGCTCGAAGCGCCGTAGCGCGGGAGTTTCCGCACCACGGCGGCGTCAAGGATTTGCGCGGATTCTTTAGAACTCGACGGTGAGGCCGCCGGAGAAAACGTGCTCGCTGCTGCTGCCATCGCGGACGCTTCCGCCCGTTGCCGCAGTGTTATAGTCGCGGGTTCCGTCGCCTAGGTTGAAGTACGAATAACCCGCGTGCAGTGACCAGTCGCCGTAACACTCGGGGATGCACTTGAGGGCATAGGTGAGATTCACGCCCGCTGTGAAGTAGCCATAAGTCTCATCGCCGCCTGCCGCATTCGTGTAGCCGCCGCTTGAACCGAATCCCGCCGAGATCGGCAGCGATACTTCGAAATCGCCAAAGGCGCGCGACGGCGCGATTCCGAATTCGTAGAGGAATCCCTCATCGGACCCGGTGCCAATCTTGTTCTCGACTTCCCACCACACATTCACCCACGGATGCAGCGCCAGCGCTCCGAGCAGATCGGTGTCGTCATAGCTCAGTTTGAAACTCAAAGTTTGCGCGGTCTCGAACGCATCGTTCGGGCTCAGGTAAAATGTGTAAGTCGGGCTGAACGAAAAATTCTTTAGGAAAGCAACAGTGAGCCCGATGGAAAAATCCGTCTCGAACCACGCCCGGGTCGTCTGTGCTCCGCCGCTCACCGCTCCCGCATCGGTATGGCGCGAGTGGAAGGAATTCCACCAGCCGATGTCGAGGCTCACGCCATTGAGCGCGCCTTCCCCTTCCTGAAGCTGAAAGCTCAGCGAGCCATACGGCTGGATGATCGCCGACTGATTTTCATAAACGACGCCATGCGAGATATACATGGAGACCACATCGATTCCGATGCTGCCGGAGATGCACGATTCCTTGCATTTCTCGATCGGGACTTTGTCTTTGCCGGACATTACGGCCACCGGGCCGGCGCAGGCGATGGCGGGGATTGCGAGGATTCCTGCGGCTAAAATGCGCAGCGTTTTTGTGGTTCGGTTTTTCATGGGGTGTGGGTGGTGAGCCGCGATCGATAGCAGCCCCGCGCAAACCCGAACAGCCGGAAAATCGTGCCGCGCGAGTCACCAGAATTCCCTTGTCGCCTTTGCGCCAGCGCCCGTGCTAGATAAAAGCGGCAGTCGGGCAACCGAACGATTGCTCCTCCAAAAAATCGAACACGTCATGTCCAAGGAACATCATTCATCCCAAAGCAAAACGGGGCTCGCGCGCGTGTTGCTCGTCATTGTGTTTCTGATCCTTTGCGGCGGCCACTTCGCTTTCTGGAAGTTCGGTTTTTACAATGGCAGACCCAATCCAAGTCTCCCGGCGATGCCGGGTCTCGTGATCGGATCGTGCCTCGCATCGACCGTCATGGTCGGCGCGATCTGGATTCGCAAGGCGCTGGCCCGCACGGCGCTCATCGTTTTCACCTGGATCATGATGTTTGTCTTCTCAATCCCGGGGCTGCTCATGATGAGCGACCGCACTTCGATGCAGAAGGGCGCGCTTGAATTGCTCGGAGCCGGACTCGGCGCGTATCTGCTCGCAAACATCCTCCTGATCGTCGCCGAGCCGATCCATCGCCTGGGCGCGACGCGCGGCTGTCGCTGACCGCGCGAGCCGTTACGCGAACAGCGCGGTGACGGGCTTCGCTTTTACCAATTCGCGCGGCTGATTGAGATGATTGTAAACGATCGTCTCGGGGTCGATGCCGACCGCGTGGTAAATCAGCGCGAGCAATTCCGTCGGATGCACCGGATCGGATTTCGGGCTCGATCCCGTCGCGTCGGATTCGCCGTGGACGTAGCCGCGCTTGATGCCCGCGCCTGCCACGCAAGCCGTGTAGCAGTATGGCCAGTGATCGCGCCCGTCCGCGCTGTTCACATTCCCGCTCGTGCTCACGCCGCGCTCCGGGGTGCGTCCGAATTCACCGAGCGCCACCACGAGCGTTTCATCCAGCAGACCGCGCTGATCGAGATCCTCAATGAACGCGCTGAACCCATTGTCGAACATCGGCCCAGCCTGGTTTTTCAACCGGTCAGTCAGCCCCGCGTGCATGTCCCACGAATGATTGTCCGAGTTCGCGACCTTCGGCCAGATCACTTCGACGACGCGCGTCCCCGCCTCCACCAGCCGCCGCGCGAGCAGCAGACTTTGCCCGAACGTATTCATCCCGTAACTCTCGCGCATCTTCGCAGACTCATGGTCGATCGCGAACGCATCGCGCGCCTTCCCGCTGGTGATGAGGTCGAGCGCCTTGCCGTAGTATTCGTCGAGATGGTAATTCGCCACCGCTTTGTCGATGTCCGGCATCGCCGCCTCCATCGACTGCCGCAGACTCGCGCGCCGCTGGAGCCGCGCCGCAAAAACGTCGGGCCGCAATTTCAGATCATCGACTTTGATGCGATTCATCTTTGTCATGTCGAGATCGTCGCCATCTGGGAAAAGCGTGTACGGATCGAACGCCTTGCCGAGAAAGCCCGCCGTGCCGCCCTTGCCGACCACGTTCGATTCCTGCAACGGCCGCGGCAGCATCACCAGCGGCAGCATTGGCTCCGTGGGCGGTTTCAGCCGGATGATCTGCGAGCCGAAATTCGGATAGTCTTTCGCATTCGGCGGCTCGAGCTGGCCGGACGGCGAAACCTTGTCCGTCGTGTATCCCGTCATGATTTGGTAAATCGCCGCGGTGTGATTGAAGAGCCCGTTTGGCGTGTAGCTCATCGAGCGCACCATCGTCAGCTTGTCGTTCAGCTTCGCGAGCCGGGGCAGCACCTCGGTGAAATTGATGCCGGGAATCTTCGTCGAGATGTTTTTGAATGAGCTGCGGATTTTGTCCGGCACATTTTCCTTCGGGTCCCAAAGATCGAGATGGCTCGGCCCACCTTGCAGATAGACCATGATGACGCTCTTCGCCTTCCCCCACCCCGGCCCGCCCTTCACCGCCGCCTCCGCCGCACGCGCCTTCAGACTGAACAGTGACCCCAGCGAAAGCCCCATGATCGCCGAGCCACCGACGCGCAACAAATCGCGCCGCGTGATGCCGAGGTGCGAGTCGCAAAGGTCACGACCGGGATTGCCAGGAATACGAATCATAGAATGGAGCGGGTCAGGGGTTCGCGGGGTATAGCCCGGCGTGAGGGTGAACTTAGCCGGGATTTGCGACCAGCGCGCCTTCGCGGACTTCGCTCGCGATTCGCTTTGGCGACAGCTCCCCGCGGGTGAATATCCATTCGTCCGTCCCGAAAGCCATCTTCTGAATGTGGATTGCCCGTTGCCCAGTGACTCCTGCTTTTCAGCGTCCACGGCGTAAAGAAGGGCGTAAAGCAGTCGCGAATAACACGACCGAAATGAACGAACCCACTCCTCTTCCCCGCGCCTGGCTGATCACCGGGAGTTCGAGTGGCTTCGGCCTTGCGCTAGCCTCGGCAGTGCTGGCTCGCGGGCAACGGGTCATCGCCACAGCACGCCAGCCGGCGGCGCTGGCTGAACTCGCCACGCAATATCCCGAGACGTGTCGCGTGCTTGCGCTCGATGTCACGGATTCCGCGCAGGTAAAGGCCGTGGTGGCGCAGGCGGCGGAGGCGTTTGGCCGATTGGATGTGGTCGTGAACAATGCGGGTTACGGTGTCGTCGGTGCTTTTGAAGAACTCGGCGCGGAGCAAATCGCCCGCAATTTCGACACGAACTTTTTCGGCGCGTTGGAAGTCATCCGCGCGGCGCTGCCGATCCTGCGCTCCCAAGGCACCGGGCATCTCGTGAACATGTCCGCCGCCGCGGTGATCTCCAACTACGCCGGATTTTCCATCTACGGCGCGAGCAAATGGGCGCTCGAAGGCGTGTCCGAATCACTCGCCATCGAACTGAAACCGCTCGGGATCAAAGTAACGATTGTGCAGCCCGGCCCGTTTCGCACGGACTTCATCTGCCGCTCGCTCCAGCGCGCGGATGGTCACATCGCCGACTACGATCGCACGAGCGGAAAGTTCCTGCGCTTCCTCGAAACGATGGCGGGAAAACAGCCCGGCGATCCGGCGCGAGCGGCGGACGCGATCATCGCCGCCGTGGAATCCGACGCGCCGCCGCTGCGCCTCGTGCTCGGCAAATACGCGAACGACAAGACGCGCAGGAAACTCGCTGACACGGAAAAAGAGCGCGCCGCGTGGGAGCCCACGGGCCAGCCGACGGACTTTGCAGCCACGCCGCAAAACGGATGAACACGCTCACGTCCCGATGCCTGCTCGTCGCAGCGGTGGCTCTCCTGAATGCCTGCGCGTCGCCGCAGATTTCGACCGGCGTTCTGCGGAAGTCCGATCCTGGAGCTGCCGCGCTCGTCGCCGCGTCGCAGCGGGCGCATGGGAAGAAAGCATTCGCGAAAGTGCACGATGTCAGCGTGCGATATGACGGCCGCTGGGCTTCGATCGGGCCGCGCTTTCAGACGGTGCTCGCGGACACGAAAATCCGGCGCGGCTCCGAAGAGCGGCTCGTCCTCGCTTCGCGCACGATCGCGCAGGAGCACTCGGGTCCGGCGGGGAAAAAGGTGGTCGTGCGCGAGCGTGGAAAAACAGCGGTCGCCTACAACGGCACACCTTCAAACGACCCGGAAACCAAGCGCGCAGCAGCGCTCGTGGCCGATGCCTACACGCTGTTCCTGCTCGGACCATTTTACTTCGACCGGCCCGGCGTGGTCTTCGCGCCCGCGGGTGAAGCTATCGTGGACCAGGCCGCCTGTGACCGCGTGCTTGCGGTGCTGCGACCGGGATTCGGGCTGGCGGAAGAAGATCGCGTGATCCTTTTCATCGACCGCGCCAGCAAACAACTCCGCCGCGTCCGCATGACTTTGAACGGTCTCGAAAGCACGCGCGGCGCGGAGATCGATGTGACCTTCCGCGATTTCCGCACGATCGGCGGCATCGTGTGGCCGACCGATTTCGACGAACGCATCCGCATCCCGCTCGATCTCCACGCGCACCACTGGCGATTGCTCGGACTGGAGATCAATCGCGGATTTCGCGCATCGGACCTGGCGGCGAGCGGATTCAAAGGCAGCGCCGCGCGACCCGCGGCGCCATCGCCATGATCGATCAACTCCGCGGGCTCGCCTGGGGTTCCTTCATCGGCGACGCGCTCGCGATGCCGGTGCATTGGTATTACAACCGCACTGCCCTGCATCGCGACTACGGAATCGTGCGCGATTACCTCGCGCCGCGAAACCCACATGCCGACAGCATCCTCTGGCGTTCGGAATACACGGCCCTCAACGCGCGCGGCGACATCTTGCGCGATCAAGCGCAATACTGGGGCCAGCGCGGCATTCACTATCATCAGTTCCTGCGCGCCGGTGAAAACACGCTCAACCTTCAGCTCGCGAAAGTGCTCATCGAATCGCTGATCGCCCGCGGCGGCTACGATGGCGACGACTATCTCCGGCGATACATCGAGTTCATGCTCACGCCCGGCCAGCACCGCGATACCTACGTCGAGGAGTATCACCGGAAATTCTTCACCGCCTACGCGCGCGGCACCGTGCCGCGAAAGTGCGCCGGGAGCGACATCCACATCGGCGGTCTCGCGCATGTCGGTATCCTATGCGCGTTCTTTTCTCAAAATGTGAAGTCCGCCCGCGAAACCGTCCGCGAGCACATCCGCCTCACGCATCACAGCGACGAAGTCCTCGCCGCTGGCGACGCGCTGACGCGAATTCTGTGCTCAGTGGCAGCGGGTGCCGATCTGCGCGATGCCATCTTCGAGCACGGCGCGGATTGGTTTTCCAAACGCAAAGCCGAGCAGTGGTCGCGCGAACCGGACGAAGTCGTGATCGGCCACCGAGTCAGCCCAGCCTGTTACATTGCCGACGCCTTTCCCGCCTCGCTTTATCTCGCTTGGAAATACGCCGACGATTTCGAGGCCGGCGTCGTTGCCAATGCCAATGTTGGCGGCGACAACTGCCACCGCGGCGCGGTGGTTGGCGCGTTGCTCGGAGTTGCTGCCGGGACGGCGCGGATGCCTCCGCGATTCGTCGAGAAAATCCACGACGTGGCGCGGCTGCGGGCGCAAATCGATTCAGTGGTCGCCCACTCCGCGCAGCCGGCCAACTGAACCATCCATCACCATCATGGTCCACGTCCTGGAAAGTTCACAAATCATCCACGCCAGCATTGAGCGCGCATGGGATTTCTTTTCCGATCCGCGCAACCTCTCCAAGATCACTCCGACCGAGCTGGATTTCACGGTCCTCTCGAAGCTGCCGGAGCGGATCCATTCGGGCATGATGATCGAGTACCGGGTGCGTCCGCTGCTTGGCATTCCCGTGCGCTGGCTGACGGAAATCACGCACGTCGAGGCGGGCAGGTTTTTCGTCGATGAGCAGCGGATCGGCCCGTATCACATCTGGCATCACGAGCATCATTTCAAACCGCTCGACGATGAGAGAGTTGAGATTACGGATCGAGTAACTTACGTGCTGCCATTCAGTCCGTTCGGCGATCTCGCGCATCCGTTTCTGGTGAAGCCGCAACTCGCAAAGATTTTCGCGTTCCGCGAGAAAGCGGTCAACGAGCTGTTTCGCTAAGAGCGCAGGTTCGTTGCCGACGATGGCAGCCAGTTTGACATGAATTTTATACTCGCTACAATCGCGGCCATGTCAGCGGCTAACACCTTCACCATTCCTTCCATTCCAAGCACGAGTGGAAACCGAAAAGTCGCACTGCTCTGGACTTTGCTCGGGTGCGTCTGGATTCCTGCCAACGCGCTGGCTTTGACCATGGATTTCGTGCCGGTGGGAAATCCGGGGAACGCTTCCGACCCCGCGAACAGCGGGCTCGTTCCCGGGATTGGCTCGGTCGGACATGCATTCGCAATTGGGGCTTACGAGGTTACAAATCTCCAATACACCGAGTTTCTGAACAGTGTGGATATGAACGGGATCAACGCGCTCGGATTGTACGATCCCAATATGACGACGGATGCGCGCGGCGGGATCGTTTTCAGCATCGCGGCTTTCGCGGGCGCGAGGTTTTCGACCAAGAGCGGCTTCGAAAACATGCCGGTGGTGCATGTCAGTTTCTTCGATGCGGTGCGGTTCACGAATTGGCTCCACAACGGGCTGGGGAATGGCGACACCGAAACCGGGGCTTACACGCTGGCTGGCGGCACGCCCACGCCGGGCAACGCGGCGACTTTGACTCGGAATTCCGGCGCGCAATTCTGGCTGCCGAGCGAAAGCGAGTGGTTCAAGGCGGCGTATCACCAGCCGGCCAGTCTCGGGGGAGACGGGATTGCTCAACAGGTATTGACAACGAGCGGGAGAAGCTGGCAAGCAGAGGGAATGAAATGCCAACATTGTGAAAGTGAGGAAGTGGTCAAGAACGGGAGCAGCCGGCATGGTCGGCAGCGCTGGCTGTGCCGAAGGTG
>JANNWY010000018.1:0-6756 GCA_031409335.1 Chthoniobacteraceae bacterium
GGTGGGCGTTTTTTCACCCACCCCACCCCGTGGGCTTTGCGGGCTTATATCACCGCCCCGGGGGGGGGCGCGCCCCGGGGGGGGGGGGGGCCGCGCGCCGGCCCCCCCGCCGGCTCCCCGGCCGGCGGGGGGGGCCCCCCCCCACGGCGCAAAAAAAACGGACCCGCCGTTTCAGACGAGCCCGCTCTTCAATTTTTATTCTGCGCCGGAGCGCAAATGCTTAGTAGCGACGTCCGCCACCACCACCACCGCCGCCGCCGCCACGGTTTCCTCCACCGCCGCCGCCGCCGTAGCTCTTGCGAGGTCCGCCAGCGGAGAAGTCTTCACGAGGACGGGCTTCGTTCACGGTCAGGTTGCGACCGTGGAAATCCTTGCCGTGGAATTGGCTGATCGCCGCCTGTGCCTCAGCATCGCTGGACATGGTGACGAAGCCGAAGCCGCGGGAATTTCCGGTCATTTTATCCTGCACGAGAGCTGCCTCGGTGACGGCGCCAGCGCCTGCAAAGAGATCCTGAAGATCGTTTTCGGTGGTGTCGAAGGAAAGATTCCCGACGTATAGTTTATTACCCATGTTGTTATGTTTTTTGTTACTGCAAACGAAGCGACTGCGGCTGTTTCCGGTATCGGATTTCAAACTGCCACTGAGGCTCCGCGGGATGTCCCGCAAAAACACAACTAGCAATCCACCAACGCCCCAAGGGGCAACGAACTTGCGCTTCCATATGACCACGTTCCAAGGGATAAGCAAACGGTTTCGCCGGTTCGTTTGGAGATGGGGATCGCCGCGGAGGATACGGACGATACCGCTTGCCCATTGCGAAAAAAATGATGGGGCCAGCGAGACGTGCATCGCACGGCAGCGACGAAGCCAGGGCACCTGTATGTTCCAGCCGCTACAGATTCTGATCTTCCGGCGGCAGGAAAACGCGGAAGCGATTCTTGTCGATCGCTTTCATGTAGGCCTCGGTTGGGCTCACGATGCCCTGCTGCATCACGGCCCAAATCGCGTCGTCCATAAACTGCATCCCCTGCCCTTTTCCACCGACGATCACGTCCTGCAATTTCTGCGTCGCGCCTTCGCGGATGATCGCGCTGGCGGCCGCATTCACGACGAGGATTTCATTCACCGCGATCCGGCCTCCGCCGTCGCAGCGTTTCAGCAAAAGCTGCGCGACGACGCCGCGCAGGGAGTTCGCGAGCATGGTGCGCACTTGCGCCTGCTGATCGCTGGGGAAAACGTCGATCATCCGATCGACGGTCTTGCGCGCGTTGTTTGTGTGGAGTGTGCCGAAAACGAGCAGGCCCGTCTCTGCCGCGGTGAGCGCGAGCTGGATCGTTTCCAAATCACGCATTTCGCCGACGAGCACGATGTCCGCGTCTTCGCGCAGCGCGGCTTTCAGGCCGTGCGGGAATGTCGTCGAATGCTCGGGCACTTCGCGCTGCGTGATGATCGCGCGTTTGTTGGAATGCACGAATTCAATCGGCTCCTCAATGGTGATGATGTGCCGTGAAAAGTTCACGTTGATGTAATCGAGCAGCGCCGCCAGTGTCGTCGATTTTCCCGAACCGGTCGGACCGGTGACGAGCACAAGACCGCCGCGGAGGTGCCCGAATTCCTTCACGATCGGCGGAATGCCGAGCTGGTCGAGCGACATGATTTTCGTCGGGATGAGACGAAAGACAGCGCCGTAGCCGTGCGATTGTTTCAGGAAATTGCAGCGAAATCGCGAGTGCTCGTCCATCTCGTAAGCCATGTCGAGATCGCCCGTTTCCTCATAACGCTGCCAGCGCTCCGGCCCGGAGATTTCGCTCAACATGTACGCCATCTCATCGTGCGTGAGTTCCTCTTCACGGATCGGAAGAATCTCGCCATGCCGGCGAATCTTTGGCGGCTGCCCCTGGCCGAGGTGAAGATCGGATGCGCCAGCGTTAATGAGAACTTCGAAGAACTGATCAATGTATGCCATGGGAAGAAGGAGGTTAAAATTTCGTATTTTGCAGGAAGTCGCAGTCGCTCCGCATCAATTCTTCAAATGCTGGCGCATGAGCGTTTTTTGTTCGGAACGCGCATAGGTTTCGTCCGCCGTGATCACGCCCGCGTCGTGCAGTTCCGCGAGGGAGTCGTCCATCAGCTTCATGCCGCTCTTGCGACCGGTTTGGATGATGCCGGGCAGCATGAAAGTTTTCGCGTCGCGAATGACGGCGCCGACGGCCGGCGTGTTCGTCAGGATTTCCATCGCGAGCACGCGCCCGCGTCCGTTGACGTGCGGCACGAGTTGCTGCGAGACGATGCCGCGCAGCGATTCGGAAACCATGATGCGAATCTGCTCGCGCTGATCCACGGGGAATACGTCGAGGATACGATCGAGCGTGCGGGAAGCGTTGCTGGTGTGGAGCGTGCCGAGCACGAGATGGCCCGTCTCGGATGCGGTGATGGCGAGCTGGATGGTTTCCAAGTCGCGCATTTCACCCACCATGATCACGTCGGGATCTTCCCGCAGCGCGCCGCGCAGCGCAGCACCGAACGACGCGGTGTGCGTGTGGACTTCGCGCTGCGTCACGTGGCAATTGCGCGATTTGATGATGTATTCGATCGGGTCTTCCAGCGTGATGATGTGATCGTGCCGCGCCTGATTGATGTGATCGACCATCGCCGCGAGCGTCGTCGATTTTCCCGAGCCGACCGAACCCGTGACGAGGATGAGGCCGTTGTGATATTGCGTCAGCGTCTTCAGGATGGGGGGAAGCGCGAGGTCATCCATCGAGCGGAGCTTGGTGCTGATGATCCGGAAAACGATGTCGATGCCGAGGCGATGCCGGACGACGCTGGCGCGGAACCGGCCGAAGGAAGTCGCATACGCAAAATCGACATCGCCGCGGTCGCGGAGCAGCTCCTTTTGGTGATCGTTCAGAAAGCCCATCGCCAGCCGCTCGGTGTCCTCCGCGGACAGCGTATCGGCTTGCAGCCAGATCGGCTCGAGCATGCCAAAGCGACGCCATCCTGGCTGCGCACGCACGCCGAGGTGGATGTCCGAAGCGTCCGATTCCTGGCCGATCTGGAGATATTGATCGACGTGTTCGAGCGTGTGAACGGCTTCAGCTTGTGGGCCAGGGGGTTGGGTTGCTTCCATCGTGTAAATTTCTCTGGGAGCCAATTCGACTGACGCTTCAAAAGCAACCCTAAGTTTTCAGAACCGCGGAAATCGGAACGCCTATCGACGCCCGTCGCGCCGCGACGCCATCCGGCCCGAAGCAAAATCCGCGATCCGCGCGGTCAGCATCGAGACCAGCGCGGGGCGCGCAAAATCGAAAACGAACTTCACAGCCGGCCACGCGAATCCCGCTCGCGCCGCGGCCCGCAGCGGCGCACCCAGCGGCGTCTGCTTCACCGCTCTTCCGCCGCGCAGCCGGGTGAGCACCACTCCGACGAACGCCGCGCCGCCCAGCCACGCCACTGGATTTTTCGCAAAGCCCTCCTTCACGCGCTGGCCGACATTCAGGCTTTCCCGCACGTGGTCTGCGTGCCGCGAAAGCCGCGCGCGTTGCGTCGCGAGGCGCGCGATCAGCGCGAGTTTTCGGTCGTCTGTGTCAGCCATTCCTGATCCTTTCGCAGTTCATCGAACGTTGCCTCGAACATCGGCTTGCCGAGCTTCCGTTTGATCCAAAAAAACGCACCCACGCCCGCCCCGGCGTGCAGCAGCCCCATCCCGAATGACACCCAGATCCACGCGTTTTGATCCCCGATCAGGCGCACAATAAGGAACACCAGCGCGAGACAAAAAAACAGGTAGCCAAACACTACGCACACCAGTCCCGCGCCCGCGAGCGCCAGCAGGATGCCGTAATGCACCGCCGCCTCCCGGCCCTCGATCTCCGCGAGCTGCAGGCGCACGCGCACGTGCGCCAGCAGCGTCCCCAGCCATGCGGAAGCGTGCTCGAAAAATCCGGGCAACGACGACCCGCTCGCTGGCTTCGGCTCGGGCATCCGCGGGCGCTATTTCCGCATCATCAGCCCGAGGACGAATCCCGCGGCCAGCGCCGTGAGCACCGCCTTCGCGGGATTCTCGCGGACGTAAGCCTCGCCATCCTCCTGAAAAGTGCGGGACCGGGCGCGCGCGTCGCCGTAGGTCTGCTCCGCCTTCTCGCGGAAATCATGCGCTTTCGCCTCCGCCTTCTCGCGGAAATCATGCACGCGCTCCTCCGCCGTCTCGCGGAACTCCTGTGCCGTCTCGCGGAACTCCTGCGCCTTCACTCCCGCCTTTTCCCGGATCTCGCTCGCCTTCGCCCCGGCCTTCTCGCGCAGTTCGCGCGCCTTCGCAGTCGCCGCCGTGCGAAGCTGCTCCGCGGCCTCTTTCACATGCGCCTTCGCAGACTCAAAACCCGCATTCGTCCCGGACTCGCCGGTTTCATTTTTTTCGTCGGACATATCTTTGTTTTTTTGTGGTTTGCGTGGGATTTGGCCGGGCCGTGTGACCGGACCGACCGAAGATCAAATCGTGCGTGGCATTGTCGCCGCGCGTGCCCGCCATGTCTATTTTTCGCGGAATATGATTCGTGCCTTGGAAAGATCGTACGGTGACAGCTCCAGCTCCACCTTGTCGCCAGGGACGATGCGGATGAAATGCTTCCGCATCTTCCCCGAGATGTGGGCGAGCACGAGAGTGCCGTTCGGAAGCAGCACGCGGAACATCGTTCCGGGGAGCACTTCCTTGACGATCCCTTCGGTCTTGATCGCGTCTTCTCTGGACATGCGGCGAAGGATGCAAAGCCAGCGCCCGAATGCAACTCTCCAGTGCAGTGGCGCTTTCGAGTGGCGAACATCGTGTCACGATTAGGTTTCGTTTGGCGAAATTGGGAAACGATGACGAATCGCTTCGACAACAATGCGATCAACCCTGATAGAAAGAATCTCCAGCGGCGAGTAGCCGCGCCGATGCGCCAGGAAGAATGCGGCGGTGAGGGCTGCGGACGTGATCAGCATGTATTGCCATGCATTCAGAGCCCATTGGCCATCCCACGTCCATTGGAGTGAAGACGAGAATGGCAGGAGATATGGGATCGGCCACTGGTATCCATCCGGTCCCCGCGCACCCACGACATCGCAAAGTAGATGAAGATGAAAAGTTAAGCAGGCAAGAAACGCCGCGGAGACGTGTGATTGCGAGATCAATGCGGCAAGAATCGTGACCGCCGCCGCGGCAAGGATGTTATGGCCGAGGATGTGATGGTACTCGCTCCACCACAAAAGCGGCTGCCTGGAGTTGCGGGTGAGAATCTCCGCCACAATCCCGACACCATCGAAGTCCGGCGCGACTCCGGCCAGCGTGATGATCGCTCAATCGCGCCTGGTAGAGAGTGGAAGAATGTTCGCTACGCTCCAGCTGATCAGAAAATGGGAGATCGGATTCATCGGTCCACAAATGTCGGCATTCGTCGGTTCGCGCGAATTTGAATCACCCGCTCACTTTTCCACCGCGGATGCGCACGCCTCCGCAATCGCGCCGAGTTCTTCCAGGAAACCGGCGCGGTGTTCCAGCGGGATCACGGCGAGCACTTGCTCCTGAAGCTCGACGGCGATTTTTCGCGCGTTGTCGAACGTCCGCTGGCCGCGCGGCAGCAGCCGCACCCGGTGCGCGCGGCGGTCGCGTTCGTGCGGGCGGCGCTCGATCAGTCCGCTTTTTTCCATGCGTGAAAGTGTGGACGTGATCGTGTTTGGATCGCTCGCCATGAGGTCGGTGAGGCGGCGCTGCGTGATGCCGGCGGGGTCGTCCTCGCTGAGCCAGCGCAGGATGCTGAATTGATCCGGCGTGATGCCGAGATGCGCGATGCGCTGGCGGAAAGTTTGATTCAGTCCGTACCACGCGCGGCGCAGCAGCACGGGTAGTCGGCGCGGGGCGGATTCCTGGTCGCGGGCGATGGACGCCTTGCGTTTTCGGGAATCCGGAGCCGCGTCCATTTGTGGCGCGCTACTTCACGCGAACGTTGCGCCGCATGAAGGCAGGCACGTCGAGATCCTGCCCATCGACGATGGTCGGCTCGCTCTTTTCAAAACGTCCGCGGGTGACGGGCTCGAAAGTGAGCTGCTCCTGCTTCGCTTCGCGCTCGCGCTTTTTCGTCGCCTCGGCTGCGGCGGAGCCGGTGGTCTGCACGGCATGCGTGGCGGGGCTGAGCTTCGCGGCGATGCGCTCGGGCGGCGGCAGCTGCGGCGCGGGCGGGATGGATGCGAGCACCGGAAGCATTTCCAGCGGAGCCTCGGCAGGCTCCTCTTCCTCTTCCTGCGCCACGATCGCGCGCGCGGCTTGCGCGGTGCGATCGGGCGCGGCTGCCGCCGGCTCGGGTTGGGCGGCCGGCGGCGCCGCGGCTGCAGAGCGCGGAGCGTTTCCGCTCAGCGCGCTTAGCAACATCACCGCCATGCGGTTCCCCATGCGGGGATCCACGGCGGTGCCGAAAAGGAGACGCGTCTCGTCGCCGATGTGGCGGTTGAGTTCGTCCATCAAAATCTGCACTTCATTCAGCGTCATGCCGGGTCCGCCGATCACGTTGACGAGCACGTTCTCAGCGTCCTCGAGCAGGCGGCCGCGATCCATCAGCGCGCACTTCAAAGCGCGTTCGAGCGCGGCGTGCGCGCGGTTGTCGCCCTCGGCTTCGCCGTATCCGAAAAGGCAGCGCGGATTCTGCCGACGGAGCGCGGTCTGCAATTCATCGAACCCGACACGCACCAGCCCCTGCGTCTGCACGAGCAGCGCGATCGCGCGC
>JANNWY010000019.1:0-22097 GCA_031409335.1 Chthoniobacteraceae bacterium
TCGAGGAGCATCTGCAGGTTCACAATGCCGATCCCAAACCCATCCTTTGGACGGCCGCTGCCGCAGACATACTCGAAAAGGTTAAGCGGGGTCGCCGCAAACTCGATAAAGTGCAATCTGCTTGACGGACTACACTAGCGATCACCTGCTGATGCGCAGGATACGGCTCTGCTGGAGAGCACCCGGAGCGGCGTGTCAGCCCAGCGGTTGAGCCTCGCTCAACGGCCCCGCGTCGCACGCCAGTGCGGCGTGGGGCTCCTCGTTTGGCGTGGGCCTCAACCCTGGCCCAAAGCGAAAAACTCCGGGGGGTTTGGGGGGCAGCACCCCCCAAGTGGCGTGCGCAAAGCTCAAGGCTCGTCCAGGGGACGCGCCCTATGCCCGAAAAAAACAACGTCAACTCACCCATCGTCATGCCCCGGACTTTGTCCGCCATCTGCTCGAACTCCACCGCTCCGCGACGCTCGATACTTCCCAGGCCCGCGAGCAGCTCGGCCTGAGCAAAAGCCAGTTCCATCGCCTGCGCACCTCCTATCTCCTGGCCTGTGGCACCGGGGTGCAGGATCGCTGGCAGCCTCAGAGCAGCGGCGGCGCACGCCACCCGCACTGGCCCGTGCCGGCCACAGATCTCGCACGCAAACTCCTCACCGCCGACCCGCCCGCTTCCTACAGTCTCACAGCCAGCGAACTCCAGCGCCGTCTGCAGTTCGAGACCGATCGCTCCAGCGTGCGCCGCTGGGCTCGGGCCAACGGCTGCGAACTGCCCGCGCGCCCCCTGGTCCGGCGGGCCAGCGTCCGCCGCTGGCAGCGCCAGAGCATCGGCGAGCTGTGGCAGATGGACGCCACGCCCCATGCCTTCGTCCCAGGCTGCGACACCAAGTGGCATCTCATCGCCATCATCGATGACTGCTCGCGCGTCGTGACCGGCGCGCGGCTCTATGAGCGCGAAGTGCTGCCGAGCTACTACCACATCCTGCCCCGCGCTTTCCTCCAATATGGGCTGCCGCTCGCCCTGTATGTGGACTACCACAGCTTCTTCCACACGCACACGCCCGATGCCCTAACCGAGCTTGGAAAGGCCCTGCACTTCTACGGAGTGAGCCTGCAGTATGCCTCCACACCCCAGGCCAAAGGCAAGGTGGAGCGCCTGCACCACTACTGGCAAAACCGCCTGCCAGCGCTCTTTGCTGCCGAAGCCATCACCCGGATCGAGCCTGCCAACGCGCTGCTGGAGGAACTGCGCGAGCACCACAACAGCAGCGAAAACCACCGCGAACTGGACATGACACCGCAGCAAGCCTGGCAGCGAGCCAAGCGAGCCAAACGCAGTGTCCTGCGTCCGTGCAAACCTGATCCGTGGTGGCATTACGTGTGGAGCAGCCGCAGCAATATCCGTGTGGGCGACGACGGGCGGGGGCCCATCGGCAGCCAGCGACTGCGCGTGAGTGCCGCCCCCCGCACGAGGCTCGTCCACTGCCTGCACACCAACGGCTCAGTCAGTATCCTGACAAATAGACACTGCAAAACGGAGCGCCCGAAAATCCTGCTGCACGTCGGCCAGAAGCTCGACTGACAACTCGTCCCGCTTTGAGTGCTACAAACCGTCCCGTTTTGAGTGCTACACGACATTCCAGCCTTTCAGGCTTTCCGCGTCAACGGGGTCAGCTTTAGGATCGAAAATTTTCCTCATGGTGTAAACGTTGCATGGCGGATACGGAATGGTACAAGTCACCGGAACGGCAGCCGATTCCACCGCTAAGGTTTGCCTGCGCGCTGAGTTTATCGGAAACCACTCCGGCTCACTCGCGCCGCTACTCACCTCTTCCATGAATCTCCGACAACTCATCCTCTCCACGACCGCGCTCACGCTCCTTCCCGCGCTCCATGCGGCTCCGCCGGAAAAGCTCGGATTGAAGAAAGGCGATCACGTTTCCATCATCGGCAATGAACTGGCGGATCGGATGCAGCACACGGGCTGGCTGGAGACTTTGATCGCGAAGAAGTTTGCCTCCGAGCAGATTGCGTTTCGCAACCTTTCCTCGGCCGCGGATGAAATTTCGACGTGGCATCGGTCGGAGCAGTTTGGCACGCGGAATGAGTGGCTGAAGTGGACGCAGGCGGATGTGGTTTTTGCGTTTTACGGATTTAATGAGTCGTTCAAGGGCGAGGCCGGGCTGGATAAATTCAAGGGCGATCTCGACAAGTTTTTGAAGGAGATGGCGAAGCAAAATTTCGGCGGCAAGGGTGCGCCGCGGGTGGTGCTTTTTTCACCGATCGCGAATGAAAAACACCGGAACCCGAACTTCCCCGATCCGGCGGCGAACAACGCCAATCTACAGCTCTACACGGCGGCGATGGCCGAAGTGGCGAAGGGGAATGATACGCAATTCATTGATCTCTTTACGCCGTCGCAGGATGTATTCAAAGAGGCTGCCGCGAAGGGACAGTCGCTGACGTTGAACGGGCTGCATTTGACCGAGGCTGGGGAAAAGGCGCTGGCACCGCTGGCGTTTCGCGCGCTGTTTGGCGAAAGCGCGCCGGAGGGCGATCTGGAAAAGCTGCGCGGGGCGGTGCTGGACAAGAGCTGGCAGTGGCATCAGCGCTACCGAACGATCGACGGCTACAATGTGTATGGCGGACGTTCCCGCGAAAAGTATGCGCCGAAGACGAAGGACGGCAAAACCGGCGAGCCGATTTTCAACAACGTCGTGATGCAGCGCGAAATGCAGATGCGCGATGTGATGACGGCAAATCGCGATCAGCGCGTGTGGGCCGTGGCGAATGGCGGCGATCTCGTGGTGAAGGATGACAATCTGCCGCCGCGAATTCCAGTGGGGACAAACAAGCCGGGCGACAAGGACGACCTTGCGCACACGTATCCCGACGGGCAGGAGGCGATCGCGAAAATGAAGGTGAACGCGAACTGCAAAGTGAATCTCTTCGCGGATGAGAAGATGTTCCCCGAGCTGGTGAACCCGGTGCAGATGGCCTGGGACACGAAGGGCCGGCTGTGGGTGGCGGCGTGGAAGCACTATCCCGAGCGCGAACCGACTTCGAAGGATGGCGACAAGCTGCTCATTTTCGAAGACACGAATGGCGACGGGAAGGCGGACAAATGCACGACTTTCATGGACGACCTGAATGCGCCGACGGGTTTCTCTTTCTACAAAGATGGCGTGCTGGTGATGCAGGCTCCCGACCTCTGGTATGTGCCGATCGGGAAGGACGGGAAGGCGGGCGTGAAAGAGCGCTTGCTGATGGGGATGTGCAGCGCGGATTCGCATCACACGACGAATGCGCTGAACCCAGATCCGGCGGGTGCGATTTATCCGAGCGACGGCGTGTTTCATCGCACGCAGGTCGAGACGGCAAATGGGCCGATCCGGCACTCGGATGCGATCGCGTGGCGCTTTGAGCCGCGCACGATGAAGATGGAAAAATACGCGCCTTACGGACTCGTGAATCCGCACGGCAAAGTGTGGGACCGCTGGGGCGATGACATCCTGACGAACGCGACGAGCAACGGGAACTATTTCGGGCCGGCGATCAGCGGGCATCTCGACAACGGGGATCATCCCGGCATCAAAGATTTCTGGAGCCGTCCGTCGCGTCCGTGTCCCGGGACCTGGATGCTTTCGAGTCGGCATTTCCCGGATGATTGGCAGGGGAATTTCCTGAACTGCAATGTCATCAGCGATCAGTGCATTTACCGCGTGAAGGTTTCGCAGGATGGATCGGGTTTGAAGGGGGAGACGATCGAGAAGCTCGTGTGGGCCGACCCTGCCGAGCTGCCGACCTTCCGCCCGATCTGCACAAACATCGGCCCGGATGGCGCGCTGTATTTCTGCGACTGGAGCCAGACGATCATCGGCCACTTGCAGCATCATCTCCGTGATCCGAATCGCGATCACGAGCACGGTCGCATTTATCGCATCACCTACAGCGGACGCCCGCTGCTGACGCCGCCAAAGATTGATGGCCAGCCGATCGCGGCGTTGCTCGATGTTTTGAAAGCGCATGAAGACGACACGCGCACGCTCGCGAAGACCGAACTCGGCAAACACGACAGTGCCAAAGTCACCGCTGCGGCGAAGGCATGGGCCGCGTCGCTGGACAAGAACGACAAGGACTACGAGCACCATCGTCTCGAAGCGCTGTGGGTCCACCAGTGGCACAACGTCGTCGATACCGATCTGCTGAATCAGGTGCTCGCCTCGCCCGAGCCGCGCGCCCGTGCCGCTGCGGTGAAGGTGCTCTGCTACCAGCGCGACCGCGTGCCCGATGCGCTCGCCCTTTTGAAAAAGGCCGCTGAAGACGCGGACCCGCGCGTGCGACTGCACGCCGTCCGCGCCGCGAGTTTCTTTCGCGATTGGGCAGCCGCGGATGTGGCGCTTACTTCGTTGAAGCATCAGTCCGATTACTATCTCGACTACACATTGAAAGAGACGATGCGGCAGCTCGAGCCGTGGTGGAAAAATGCGATTTCGGCAGGCAAGCCCCTCGCGGCGGAAAATCCCGCGGGGATCGAATACATCCTCGGCACAGTGAGCACCGCCGACCTCGCAAAGATGCCGAAATCGCCCATCGTTTTCACGGCGGTGCTCACGCGCTCCGACGTCGCGCAGCCGCAACGTCTCGAAGCGCTCGGCGAACTCGCGAAAGCGAAAAACTCCACGCCAGTCGCCGCGCTGCTCGGCGTGCTCGAACCGCTCGCCGCGAAAGGCGGAAAACCCGCGGAAGACCTTTGCCGCATCGCGTTGCTCCAGCCGGCACCGGATCTCAAGCCTTCGCGTGAGGCGCTGAAAAGACTCGCGTCAGCCAGCAATGCCGAGTTTGTGCGCCACAGTGCCCGCGCTGCCCTGATTCTGGCCGATGGTTCGATCGACGGCCAGTGGAGCGACGCGATCAAAACTCCGGCTGCGCTAACCGATTTTCTCAATGCGCTTCCACTCGTCGCCGACTCCGCGTTGCGTTCGACCGCGTATGAAAAAGTGAAGCCGCTGCTCAGCGCGCTGCCGCCTGCGATGGCGGCCGCACTTCAAAACTCGAAGACCGCCAGCGGCAGATTCGTCCGCATCGAACTCCCGCGAAAAGGCACGCTCACGCTCGCGGAGGTGCAGGTCTTTGTGGATGGTCGCAACATCGCGGGCTCGGGCACGGCGAAGCAGTCGAGCACATCGCACGGCGGCGACGCGCAACGCGCCGTGGACGGAAACACCGACGGCAGTTACGCGTCCGGCACCGAGACGCACACGAAGGAAAACGAAGATCGTCCGTGGTGGGAACTCGATCTCAAAACACCGCAACCGATCTCGGCCGTCGCCGTGTGGAATCGCAGCGAAAACGACGGTGGATACGTGAGCCGGCTCGAAGGCTTCGACCTGACGGTGCTGGATGCCGACCGGCATGAACTTTTCAAAAAAGCGGGCAACGCCGCACCGAAGGAATCGGTCCGGATCGAGTTGCAAAACGATGCCGCGGGCGCGGTTCGCCGCGCTGCCGTCCGCGCGGTGACGGGACTCGGCAAAGAGCCGCAGGCCGTGTTCACCGCGCTCGTCGATCTCATCAAAATGGGAGATCAGACGGCGACCGCCGCGCAATCCATCATGCAGTTGCCGCGCTCCGCGTGGGCGAAGGAACAGGCCGCTCCCGCGGTGGATGCTCTCGTCGCGTGGGCCGGGAAGGTGCCCGCCAGCGGACGCACCGCGCAGGAATACATCGCGACCGTGCAGGCTGCCAACGAGCTCGCTGCCTTGCTCCCGCCAGCCAGCGCGGCAAGCGCGCGCAAGGCTCTGAAGGAATTGCGCGTGAATGTCTTCGTCGTCAAAACGGTGCTCGAGCAGATGCGCTACGACACGCCGCGCCTCGTCGTCGAGGCCGGCAAGCCATTCGAGATCATCCTCGAAAACATGGACGCCATGGGGCACAACCTCGTCATCGTGAAACCCGGCACGAAAGAAAAAGTAGGCACCGCATCCAGCACGATGACGCCCGATAAACTCGACGGCCAGGGCCGCGCTTTCCTGCCAAAAATGCCGGAAATCCTCGCCGCCACGAAAGTCGTCGAGCCCGGGCAAAAAGAGACGCTGAAATTCACCGCACCATCCGAGGAAGGCGAATACGAATACGTCTGCACCTTGCCGGGCCACTTTGCGATCATGAATGGGAAGCTCATCGTCGCGAAAGATGTGGATGCCTATCTCCAGGCGCACCCGGTTGCAGACGCAGCGCCTGCTGGCGGATCGGTCGATCATTCAAAGCATCAACACGCCGCCGGGAAATAGGCTGGTCTGCGCCAGCACTTTTTGCTTCCTGCCCGGTCGGATTCCCTTATCCTCTGGCGACATGAAACACCCCATCCTCGTCGCGCCCATCCTTGCAGCTATCAGCTTTGCCAGCCAGTCGTTTGGCGGGCAGGCCATGTCGGATGGCAAGTCCGCCGGCAAGAAAATCATCCAGGAACCGATCGCGCCCGAGCCGGCGTGGGTGATGAATTTTCGGACGAGCTACACCTTCGAGAGCGACTTCTCGCGTGGCCGCCAGCGTAACGCGAGCGGCGATTCCTTATACAATGGCATCTATGTTGGCCACCGCTTCCCACTCGCCGGGCTTCCGCCATTGTCGAATGACGGCGCGTGGTATCTCCGCGTCGGTGCTTCCTATGGAAGATGGGATTTTGGAAACTCCGGCGGGCTGCCAATTCCGAATCATCTGCAAAATGCCAACGCCGATATCGCGCTGGAATTTCTCGTGAAGGGAAGGACTGGATTCCTTTTGCAAACCGAGCCCGGCGTCTTTTTCGAGGACGACATTCGCGGCAACAATTTCGATGCACCAACCAAGCTCGCGCTCGCTTACCCGGTTTCGGATAACTTCGTAATCGTCGGCGGCGTTTCCTACGCAGGCCTCCGCAGCACCCAGTTCCTGCCAATCCTCGGCTTCATTTGGACCATCAATGACACATGGAGAATCCACGCGCTGCCCCCGCAGCCGCGCGTCATTTACACCGCATCGGACAAGCTCGAATTGTGGGCCGGAGGCGAGATCGCTGGCGGTTCCTACCGCGTCGATGAACGCCAGACGCGGGAAAAGAAATCGCTCAACAACGCCGTGCTCGACTACTCCGAATGGCGGGCGGGCGCGGGCTTCACCTACATGGTCAGCGGTTGCAAGATCGAACTCGGCGGCGGATACGCTTTTCAGCGGAAGTTCGACTACCACCGCGCCGAGGAAGGTTTCGAGACAGACGAAGGCGCCCCCTATTTGAAGTTCCAAGTCAGCGGCGCATTCTAGGAATTTCGCCCGCCGCTTCGCGGCACGAATTCACTGCGGCTTGTTTAGCCGCACGCGCAGGAATCCACCGGGCAAACGTTTCAGACGGCTCCGGCTTCGCCATTCCCAGATGCTGGGCGATCTCGCGCGCCAGTCCGAGGTCACTAAGAAGTCGCGCAATAATAAACGGGTCAACTTGCGAAATCGGGGCACAGTGGCAGGATGCGAGCTGTGGACAGCGCAAGCGTTAAGACCAAGTATCAAAAGCTGGCACCGTTTCTCGACGAAAGGGCGCGGCGGGCTGGAGGGGAAAAACCACCCGGACCGCGCTGCGCAGTTTCGCCACATTAACGAAAAAATCGCGCGCTTTCACCAGATGGGAGCGCCCGCAGTATCCGTCGATACGAAGAAGAAAGAACTCATCGGAGTGTATAAAAACGCGGGCCGTGAATATCATAAAAAAGGCGCGCCCCAGGAGGTGCAAGCGCATGATTTTCCAGACCCCAAGCTCGGCAAAGCGATTCCGTATGGCGTCTATGATGTGGGGGCAAACCAAGGCTGGGTGAGCGTTGGCGTCGATCACGACACCGCGGAATTTGCCACCGAGACGCTCCGGCGCTGCTGGGTGATGATGGGCCGGAGGCGCTATCCCGACGCGAAAGAACTGCTCATCATGGCCGACGGCGGAGGCAGTAACAGCAGCCGCAGCCGGCTATGGAAAGTGTGCCTGCAAAAGCTGGCCACCGCCATCGGCTTGAAACTCACCGTGTGCCATTTTCCACCCGCGACGAGTAAATGGAACAAAATCGAACATCGGATGTTTTCTCACATCACCCAAAACTGGCGGGGCAAGCCACTCATCAACCACGAAGTGGTGGTGCAACTCATCGGCGCGACCACGACCGGCAAGGGGCTCACAATCCAAGCCGAACTGGATCCACAGCACTACCCGCTCAAGAAAAAAGTGACTCAACGTGAGTTGGAAGAAATTCAACTTTCGCGAGACGCGTTTCATGGCGAATGGAACTATTCCATCGACACAATCCTGCAGCAAAGCTGAACAGTTTATTGTTGCGCGACTCCTAAGCCAGCACGTCGCCGATGACGTGCCCATGCACATCGGTGAGCCGCCGCTCGATGCCATTGTGGTAGAAGCTGAGGCGCTCGTGATTGAGGCCGAGGATTTCCAAAATGGTCGCGTGAAAATCATAAACGGTCGCGACTTTCTCCACGGCCTTGTAGCCGAACTCGTCGGTCGCCCCGCAGCTGAAGCCGTGCTTCACACCCGCGCCGGCGAGCCACGCGGTAAAACCCGCCGGATTGTGATCGCGGCCGCTCGCGCCTTTTTGAAACGTCGGCATGCGCCCGAACTCCGTACACCAAACGACGAGCGTATCTTCCAGCAGGCCGCGCTGTTTCAGGTCGGCGAGGAGCGCCGCAGTGGGTTGATCCATGACTTCGCCGTGCTTCACGTATTGCTCCGCGAGCACCTTGTGGCCGTCCCAATTGCTCACGCCTTCGCCGCCCGTTTGATACGCGCCATTGAAGAGCTGCACGAAACGCACACCGCGCTCCACGAGCCGCCGCGCGAGGATGCAATTGCGCGCGTACGCAGCCTTCAAATCTTTCACCGGATTACCCGCCTGGTCTGCGCCATACATTTTCAGAACGTGCGCGGGCTCGCTGGAAATGTCGGCCACTTCGGGAACGGAGAGCTGCATGCGCGCGGCGAGTTCGTAGCTGGAGATGCGCGCGGCGAGTTCGGAGTCGCCGGGGAAACGCTCGAGATGATGCCGATTCAGCGTGCCGATGAAGTCGCGCGTGGCGCGGTCGGTCGTGGCCGAAAATGCGGACGGGCGGGACAGATTGCGAAGCGGCTGCGTGGCGTTGAAGTCGGTGCCTTGAAACGCGGCGGGGAGAAAACCGGGGCCCCAGAAATTGCCGGCGGATTGCGGCGCGCCGCGTGGATCGGGGATCGCGACGTAGGCGGGCAGGGTGTCGTTTTCGCTCCCGAGCGCGTAGGTCGCCCATGCGCCCATGCTGGGAAAGCCATCGAGGGTGAAGCCCGTCGCCATGAAGTTCTCGCCGGGGCCGTGCGTGTTCGTCTTTCCGGTGAGGGAATGGATGAAGCACATCTCGTCGGCGAGCGCGCCGAGATGCGGGACGAGGTCGGAAACCATCTTGCCGGTCTGGCCGTACGGGCGGAATTCCCACGGGCTCTTGTTCAAATTTCCCTGCGCGCCTTGAAACGTGACGAGTCCCTCGGCGCCGGGCATCGGCTGGCCGTGGCGCTTGATGAGTTCGGGCTTGAAATCAAACGTGTCCACCTGGCTCACCGCGCCGGAGCAGAAGATCATGAGCACGCGCTTCGCCCGCGGCTTGTTGTGCGGCTGGCGTGGCGCGTTCGGATTGGCGGGATTGATGTCCGGCCGAATGGGCGCGCCGAGTGCGCGATCCCGCCCGAGCAAATGCGCGAGCGCGATGCCGCCGAGCCCGGTGGCGGTGTGCGAGAGAAAATCGCGACGATTCAGGAATGGATGCATATCCGGTCCGCGACTCACAGCCAGTCGTCCAAGCGCAATCCGTTGACCCTGCTAAATTCCGTGGTGTCGTGCGTGACAAACGCGAGCCCGAGGGAGAGTGCGTGTGCTGCCAGCAGCATGTCGTATGGGCCGACGGGATTTCCGTTGCGCTCCATTTCTGCCCGCAGCTCACCAGCTCGAATCGCGGCAGATGCGTCGAACGAAAGGACACTCATCGCCGATAGAAAACGCGTCACCTTTGCACGTTCGATTGGAGGATTCGCACATTTCCCGACTCCGACAAACAACTCAAACACCGCCACGGTCGAGACGGCACAGTCACCCGGCGCCATTGCCGCGAGACGCGAAACCGCCTTCCCGTTTCCGCGCATGACGGCGATGCAGATGTTTGTGTCGAGCAGCGCCTTCACGCGTCGAGGGCGGCGATGGGCGGCGTGACGCCCTGTGGCGGACGGACAAATGCAGAATCATCAATGCGAATCTCGTCGAAAAAACCGGGAGGCCACGTTTTCGGGACGGCCTCATCGAACAGAACGATGACTCGGCACACCTGTCCAGCTGGACGCGGGAGAGGATTGCTCAAGACGAGATGCGATGGGTCTTCGAGGAGGGCGTTGGATTCGAATGCATTCATTTGGTCGAGAATAGCGTCTGGCGAGTAAGTCTGAAAGGTCGAAGGCGGCTCAAAACACGAAGAGAGATTCGCTCGTGTTAAACATCGCACGGGCAAAGGACTGGAGGCCGTGTTCGCGAATCATCGTGGCGGAAGCGGTTTGCTCCAGGGCATCTGGCTGGCGTGAATAAAAAAGTCGAAAAGCGAGGGTGGCCTGGGCTTCGGGCGAATCGCCGGCTTCGGTGGCGAGACGTTTGGCGAGGAGGTCGCTCTGCTGCATCACGAACGTGCTGTTGAACAAATTCAGCGCCTGCAGCGGCGTGTTCGAGCGGCTGCGCTTCGGCATCACGGAGCTGCCATCGGGGCAGTCGAAGGAGCCGAACACGCTGTCCGTCGTCTGCCGGATGCGAAATTGGTAAGCCATGCGCCGGAACTCCGCGGGTGTGTATTTCTCCTTCGGAAAATAGTGCATCACATTTTCCACCACGACATCCATCAGGTAGAAACCGGGGCCGCCCATTTTCAAATCGAGCGCGCCCGAGACGGTGAGCATCGAGTCGCGGATGGCCTCCGCCTCCAGCCGGCGCGGCGTGTAGCGCCAGAGCAGGCGGCCGCCCGCGTCCACCGCGATGGCGTCCGCGCGCGGAGCGGACGATTGCTGAAAGGCCGCGGAGAGCAAGAGCAGCCGCTGCATGTGTTTGCTGGACCAGCCGCTTTTCACGAACTCATCCGCCAGCCAGTCGAGCAGTTCGGGATGCGTCGGACTCGTGCCGTTTGCGCCGAAGTCGCTCGGCGTATCCACGAGGCCCGTGCCGAACGTGTATTGCCAGAGCCGGTTCACCATCACGCGCGCCGTCAGCGGATTTGCCGGACTCGCGATCCACTCCGCGAGTTTCATGCGACGCCGCTGCTCCGGCTCCTCCACGGCCAGGCCGAGCGTGCCGACGACGGAGAGCGCATCCGGCGCGACGACCTCGCGCTTTTGCATCGCCTCGCCGCGATAGAGCCGGTGCGTTTTTTCCGGCTGCGAGAAAGTGCCCACCCACGCATTCTCGCTGCCGGTGAGTTTGGCGACGCGACTTTTCAAGTCGGCGAATTCACTCAAAAGCTGGCGCGCGGCGTCGGCATCCGGCTTGGAGAGCCGCGCCACGAATGCGCCTGCGTCGTCCTTTCCGGTGAAAGGCTCGCGCTCATCCGAACTGGCGAGCGTGGTCCACTTTCCCGGTTCTGCCGCGGACTCGATTTTGTATTCGGTCGCAAGGCGGTCGGCGAAACGCCCTTCCCTCTCGCGACTCCACACGATCCGCGTGATGCGCGTCTTCGCGGGCAAATCAATCTGCACCCAGCCCTTGCCCGCAGCACTCGAAATCCAACTCCGATCGTTTCCCACCCTGCCGTCATTGATGTGCTCCAGCTTGTGAATCGCGAATCCCGCGAGCGTCCCCGACGCGCTCGGTTTTCCCGCGAGCGCGACATTCACTCCGGCCTCGTCGTAAATCTCCAACTCGTCGATGCACGGCTCCGAGGCGTTCGTGGCGAGGATCGTGAACTTCACCGCCACCGCGTCCGTCGCCGCGAACTTCTCCTCATTCATCCGCACAGTCACCGGCGGGCGCGCCTTCTTGTCAGAGCCCGCGGCTTTCTGGCGGAAAACGTCGAGTTCCGCGCTCTTCGCCGCCTCTTCCGCCTTCAGCGAAGTCAGTGCCTTCTCCGCGCTTCCATCCAGCTTCTTGCGCAGCGGACGCTCGCCGTGATTCACCCCGGCGAAGACCGCCTGCATCGCGTAATAATCCTTCGCCAGAATCGGATCGAACTTGTGATTGTGGCAGCGCGCGCAGCCGATCGTGAGTCCGAGAAACGCGGTCCCCGTCGTGTTCACCATGTCGGCCAGTTCATCCTGCCGCTGCATCAGCGTGGTATTCACGTCCGGGCTTTTCACGATGTCGTATTGGCCCGCCACGAGGAAGCCGGTCGCCGCATCGACGCCCAGCGCATCGCCCGCGATTTGTTCCTTGATGAACTGGTCATAGGGCTTGTCCGCATTCAGCGACTCGATGAGGTAGTCGCGATAATGGAATGCCGTCTTGCGCTCGTGATTCGTCTCAAAGCCGTTGCTGTCTGCGTAGCGCACCACATCCATCCAGTGCCGCGCCCAGCGTTCACCGTAGCGCGGACTCGCCAGCACGCGATCCACGAGCCGCGCGTAGGCCTCGGGCTGCGCGTCTTTTTGAAAATCGGCCACTTCCTGCGGCGTCGGCGGCATCCCATGCATCGTCAGATACAGTCGGCGGATGAGCGTTGCTTTTTCTGCCGGAGGCGAAAGTGTCAGTGCCTTTTCGCGCAGCTTCGCCACGATGAATTCATCGATCCCCGCGCCCGCCGGACGCTGCACCGGCTGGAACGACCAGTGATCCGTCTTCAATTTCAGCGAAGCCGCAGCTTCCTCCGCCCGCGGCATCTTTGCGCCCGAGTCGATCCACGTCCGCAAAATCGTGATCTGCTCCGCCGTGAGCCGGTCGCCTTTCGGCGGCATCGCCTCTTTCGTATTCTCGTGCGTCACGCGCTTCAAAAGATAACTCTCCGCGCTCTTTCCCGCGACGATCAGCGCCTCGCCCGATTCCCCGCCCCGCAAAATCCCAAGCGCCGAATCCAGCCGCAGCTTGCTCTTCTGCTTGTCCTCGCCGTGGCAGTCAAAGCAGTGGTCTTCCAGAATCGGCCGGACATCCTTTTCAAAATCCAACGCTCCCGCCGACGGCGCATCGGACGCGCTCGCGACGCTCGCCGCCATGCAGGCGACGAGCGTGAAGAGGAACCGAAATCGAAGGAATGGAGCGGACATGAATGCCCCGCAAAATGTACCGCGATTTGCAAAAGCGCCATTCCCGAAACGGTGGAGGCGGGCGTGCCAGTGTGATTAAAAGTGGTGCAAGTTGCCGGAGTGAATCGTCCTCGTCCTCCTACTCGTCCTCGATGGGAGCGCGAATTTTCGAGTAGGAGTAGGAGGACGAGGACGGAATGCCGCCCTTTGCACCACTTTCAATCACACCCCGGGCACGCCGCGCAGTCGAAGGATCACTCCTGATCGCGTGTCCGAGTTTGCGCCAGCTTCAGCGGATGCGGGATATTTGTTTCCGGTTCGTCAGCGCTTCGCCTTTTTCGATGGCGTTTTTGCGGACGGTTTCGCTGGGCGTGCGGCGGGTTTTTTTGGAGGCGATTTGCGCGAGGTTTTGGTGGGCGGAATGGCGGGCTTTTTCTTAGGCGCACGCACCGGCTTGGATTCCATCTCGATGTCCACGCCGAAGATTTCGCTGAGGTCGGCGTCGCCGAGTGCGTCGGCGGCGGAGCCGGGCACGATGGGTGCCGCGGCGCTGGCGCTGGCGGCGGTGATGAGATCCTGCATGTCCACGCCGCGCAGGGTGAAAAACAATTCGGGCTTGGTGTCGAGCCGCGCGCCGATTCCGTAGAGGACGGCGGCGATGTGCTTGCACATGCCCGCCGAGTCGGGACAGGAGCAGCCGAGTTTGATTTCCTTTGGCGCGGGAAAAAGACCGCTGTCCTTCGCGGTGATGTCGGCCAGGATTTCCTTCGAGAGTCGGCCTTGCAACAGGTCGAGGAGGTTGGTGACTTTGCCGGCGCAGCCGCGCGTGAACTCGCGCCAGCGCGGTGTCGGGAGCGCGGTGATGTGGATCGCGATTTTGTAGAGATCGGAGCCTTGCACGAGTGCCTCGATTTTTCCGCCGCTGATTTGCAGGTCGATCACCGAGCCGTTGCGGGCGTAGGTGCGCCCGCGTGGGAGCCGGTTTTCGTAGTCGCTGTAGGATTCGAGATTGGCGCACCAGGCCTTGCCCCAGAAGGTGCTCGCGATGGCGCGTCCGTCGATGCGGATGGGTGCGAGGGTGCGGCCTTTGCCGGCCATTTTTTTCGCGGCCTTTTCCGCTTTGCGGCGGCGTTCGGCGACGGAGACGTAGGGGCGAAAGGAATACCAGGACATGTGCGCATCATTCACCGACGGCGGATTTCAAGTCGAGCGCGACGAAGCTCAACAGCTCGTCGTTGGACATTTCGGTGAGCAGTTTCTCCGCGCCGCCTTCCGCGCCGAGGACGGATTCGGCCAGCGCTTTTTTCTCCGAGATCAGCGCGTCGATGCGTTCCTCGATGGTGCCGCGGCAGACGAATTTGTGGACGAGCACGTTCCGCTTTTGCCCGATGCGAAAGGCGCGGTCGGTGGCCTGGTTCTCGATGGCGGGATTCCACCAGCGGTCGAAGTGGATGACGTGGCTCGCGGCGGTGAGCGTGAGGCCGGTGCCGCCCGCCTTGAGCGAGAGGACGAAAAACGGCGGGCCGTCGTCGCGCTGAAATTCGGCCACGAGTTTCTGTCGCTCCTTCACGGGCGTCCCGCCGTGGAGCACGAGGCCGGGCCTTCCAAAAATGTCGCGCAGCCGCGCGGCGAGCGGTTCGGTCATCTCGCGGAATTGCGTGAAGACGAGCGCTTTTTCCTGACGCGACGCGATCTCGTCGCACAACTCCGCGAGGCGCAGAAATTTTCCGCTTTCATCCGCCCCGTACGCGCCGTCGCCGAGCCAGTGGCTCGGGTGATTGCAGATTTGTTTGAACCGCATGAGGAACGCGAGCACCAGCCCGCGACGCTGAATGCCGCTGGCGTCGTCGAGTTTCTCGGCGAGTTCGCGCACGCTCTTTTCGTAAAGGGCAGCCTGCATTTTTCCGAGCGAGCACCACGCGGTCAGTTCGGTCTTGTCCGGCAAGTCGGAGATGATGGCGCGGTCGGTCTTGAGCCGGCGCAGGAGGTAGGGGCGCACGAGCCGGCGCAGCGGCGCGAAGTCGGGCGGCACGGCGGCTTGCAGGGCCTTCACGCAGCGGGTGAATTCGGGCGCGCTGCCGAGCAGGCCGGGGTTCAGGAAATCGTAGAGCGACCACAAATCGCCGAGGCGGTTCTCGACCGGCGTGCCGCTGAGCGCGATGCGCGCGAGACCGCGCAGGCGCTTGATCGCGCGGGTCTGCCGCGCGCCGGGATTTTTGATGGCCTGCGCCTCGTCGAGGATCACGAGCCGCCACTCGCGCGCGGCCAGCCAGTCGAGCCGCGCGACCTGTCCGTAGGTGGTGAGCACGACATCCTTTCCGGCGAGAAGTTTTTCCGCGCCCGCCGCGTCGCGCCACTCGGCGGCGGGCGTCTCCGACGGATGGATGAATCCGGCGCGCAGGCTCGGGGCGAAGCGGGCGAGTTCGCTTTTCCAATTCGCCAGCAGCGACGCGGGCGCGACGAGGAGCGATGTCCCGGCGTCCGGTTCCTGGTGTTTCAATTGCAGCAGCAGCGAGATGACCTGGATGGTTTTGCCGAGGCCCATGTCGTCCGCGAGACAAGCGCCGAGACCAAGGCGTTGCAGCAGCCAGAGCCACTTCACGCCCGTCGCCTGATAGGGCCGCAGCCGCGCGTTGAGATTTTTGTGCGGGTCGAAATCCGCCGCGCCATCCGGCTGCGCGATGCCCGCCAAAGCCTCACGCAGCCAGCCTCCGGCGACCACTTCGCTCCAATCGGCAGTCTCCGCCGCGGGGTCATCCGCCGCTGCGCCGAGCCGCACGCCCGCGAGCAGGCGCATCGCTTCGAGGAAGGAAACGCCGTCGCCTGCCGCGCCCGATTCCACGCGCCGCCAATGTTCGAGCACGCTCTGCAGTTTCTCGCGATCCACCTCGATCCACTGCCCGCGCAACGAGACGAGGCCCTCCTGCGATTTCATCAGCGCCTGCCACTCCGCGGCGGTGAGCGCCTCGCCGTCGAGCGTCGCGGCCACGGAAAAGTTCAGCATGTTTTCCAAACCCAGTCCGCCCTCGCGCCGGTCGCCCACGCTCACGCTCACCTGCGGACGCTTTCCGCGCCCGCTCTTCCACCAGTCCGGGATGCGCGCGGTGATGCCGCTGGCTTCGAGCACCGGCACCTCGCGGAGAAAGGCGTGCGCGTGCGCGGGCGTCCACGCCTGCGGGGAAAAGACGCGGCGGCTGTCCAGCAGATCGCGCGTCCATGCGCTCTGCTCCGCGGCCTTTTGCACGGGCTCCAGCAATGAGCGGAGCGCCGCCTGATTTTTCGCGCCCGCGTATTCCTGGAGCGCGCGAGCCAGCGGCAAATGCACCGGCTTTTCCTGCGCCGAAAGCCGGTGCGTGTAGGTGGCCATGAACGCGAACGGCGTCTCCGGCGAACGCTTGTTCTCCGCGAGATGAAACGTCACTTTTCCCAGCAGATGCAGCGCCGGATTGATCGCGCCGAGCCACTCCCGCAGTCCGCCCGCCGCCCGCGCTTCCGCGTGCGCGACCGCATCCAGTTCGCTCCACAAGGTCGCGAACAAATCCGGCGACGCGTACTCCGCGCCGCGCATCGCCGGGATGCGCAGCGTGAAAGTGAAAGCAAGGCCCGGCGGCATCGCCACCGCGCCGCCGGACGCATCCGGCGCGTGAGCGAGCGCCGTGAGATACGCATCCGCAAACTCACGCCAGAATACGAACTCCGCCGGCCAGCGCGAAGACTCCCCGCGCCGCGCGGCCAGCGCCAGCAAGCCACGCGCGGAACTTTCCGCAAACGCCGCCTCGATCAGCGCGCCCATGTCCGCGGAAAACGCCGCCTCGGCAGATTCATCGAGGAATAAACGTCCATGCGGACTGAGCGCGGGAAGGCGGGGCATGGGTGCTAGGGAACGTCAACGGCAGCCTCAAGCGCACGCGAATTCAGCGCATTTTGGGTCTGAGTTTGCCGCTTCGGTCGAAATGACCGTGTTTATTTTTGATGCGATTGCCACTCCGTGACGTTTGTGTAACATCTTTAAGACGTCAGCCATTTCGGTTGCGCTCTTAACCCCAAAACAACCCCCAAAAAACAACATGATCACACCACGTATCCTCCTCACCTCCTGCGCCGTGCTGCTGGTGCCGCTTGCTGCCAAAGTCCACGCCCAACTGGTGCTTTCACCGGGGCTCACCTTCGCATCGCAGGGCGGCACGATTGAAATTGGAAACCTCGGGACTACGGGGACCGCGTTTGCGCTGAACCTCCTCGGGAACGGGGCATTCGCGCCGACCCACACCATTCCTAATGTGAACAACGGCACCTTCGGCAATGGGAGTTCGTGGATCGGCGATAGCGCGAACAGCTTTGTAGGCATCGGCTTTGGTGGCCCGCTGACCATCGCGAGCTTTGCGTTCGGGCGGGACAACACCGGCACCTTCGGCGACCGGGCTGTGGGCCTTTACACGGTCCAGTTTACCGCCGACCCGAATCCCGCGGTGGATTTCCTGACGAATACGTGGACCACCATCGGCACGATCAGCCTCAACATCGATGGCGTGGCTGGCGTGACCAATCCAGCACTTCGTCACCGGTTCAATATTGACACTCCGGTGAACGCCACGGGATTCCGGCTCATCACGCCGGGAGATGGCATCGCGAGCGGGGCGGCGATCGACGAATTGGAATTGTATTCGACCCCCGGCGTGGTCGTTCCACCCACACCGCCGATTGCCACCCATTCGGTCCCCGGTTTCTCCGTGAGCTGGGACGGCAATAATGGCGACAACTCCAGCCCTGGCGGCGTGGTGCCCAACAATCTGGCGCTCGCCTCGAATGCCGCAGTGCCGATTTCCTCCGGGGAATTGGGGCCGCAAATCGGAATCCCTTTTCACGTCACGGCCAATATCAACGACGGGCTTTACGGAAACTCGAATTCGTGGATCGGAGGCGACGGCAATCCGCCGCCTTTCCACGCCGGGGTGCTGCTCGAAGACGTTTATGAAATCACGTCCATCGCGTGGGGCCGGGACAATACCAACACCTTTGGCGACCGCAGTCTGGGGACCTATACGATCCAGCGCACGCTGGACGGGAGTATCTGGGAAACCGTCGGCAGCGTCGATTACAACTACGGCGTGGACGGCATACTCGGCGGCGGCTTCACGCCCCACCTCCGCCATGAGTTCGAACTGAGCGACGGCGATGGCGGCATCCTAGCCTTGGGAATGCGCATCCTGGTTCCGGGCACGGGAATTTCCCCGGCTGGCACCGACATCGACGAACTCGAACTCTACGGTGCGCTGCCAGTGCCCGAGCCCGGCAGCGCGGCGCTGCTCGCCGGTGGAATGCTCTCGCTGCTCGCGGCGCGTCGGCGTCGCGCGTAGGGCGCAGTATCTTTGCAATTGACCGCGCCCTCCCATTCGCGGGAGGGCGCGTGATATTGCGAAAAAACGCGACGGGCAGGTTGGTGATCGGCGCTGTCGCAAAACTCAGCAATTCGCATCTGTGCCGGTATGAACTCAAACACGACTTTTGAGGGCCAAAGGCCCGCAAACAAGCCAGCCCAGGGCAACGCCCTGGGTGCCAAATTACCACTTGATCGAGCCCTGCAAGGGCGGCGCACGACGCTGACGTTCGATTTGTCCCGCCCCTTCAGGGCTCGCTTCGCAAAAGACATCCAACCCAGGGCGTTGCCCTGGGCTGGCTTGTTTGCGGGCCTTTGGCCCTCACTCGCGACGCTCCGCATGAAGATCCTCCCCCTTCTCGCCGCATCCCTCGCCTTCGCGCTCACGGTGGCGCGCGCTTCGGACACGACGACCGTCTTTAACGAGGTGATGTATCACCCGGCGGGTGTGGGTGGCGCGGAGTGGATTGAGCTGCACAATCAGATGGCGGTGAACATGGATCTGTCGGGATGGGAGATCACCGGCGGGGTGAACTTCACTTTCCCGACGGGCACGACGATCGCGGCGGGCGGGTATCTCCTCGTTTCCAGCAATACCGCGTCCGTGCCGGGCTCGATCGGTCCGTGGACGGGCAGCCTGGACAACTCGGGGGAGACGATCCGGCTGAAAAATCTGAGCGGGCGCACGATGGATGAGCTGTCCTATGCCGACAGCGGGCTGTGGCCTCTCGGGCCGGATGGCTCGGGCGCGACGCTCTCCAAGCGCATCCCCGGCGGCAACAGTGCGGACCCCGAAGCGTGGACGGCGAGTTGGCAGACGGGCGGCACGCCGGCCGTGCGAAATTTTCCCGATGGCCCGCTGCTCGGGCCGCCGCTGACTTTGATCGGACTCGGTGGCGGGTGGATTTATCAGCAGGGCGCGGATCTCGGCGGCGCCTGGGCGCAGACGAATTACACGGCGGGCGCGGGCGGATGGCAGGCGGGCACCGGGGCTTTTGCTTTCGATGAAACACCGCCGCCGGTCAGCGTCGGCACGGTGCTGCTCGATCCCGCGACGACGGCGAATCCGGTCTGCTATTTCCAAAAGACGTTCACCTTCACGGGCGATCCGGCGAAGACGCAATTGTCCGCGCAAATCCTGATCGACGACGGTGCGGTCGCTTACCTGAACGGGATTGAAATCCTGCGGCAGAACATGCCCGCGGGCCCAGTGACAGCCGCGACGCGCGCGGTTTCCGCCGTGGGAAATGCCGCGCTTGCGACGATCCCGCTGCCCGCGCAGTTCCTCATCGCCGGGGCCAACACGCTCTCCGTCTCGCTGCACGACGCCCCGCCCGACGGTGCGCTGCCGCCGGTGCTCACGCGGGTGGAGGAAGGCGGGACGATGGACGCGTCGGCGAATCTCGCGCTGGCCAGCCGCGGGTCGGTGCCCTTTGCGAAGGACCTGCTGCCAGGCTACCCCGACACCCACACCATCGATCGCCTCAACAACGGCACCTACGGCAACTCGAGCAGTTGGATCGGAAATTCGACGAACAGCTTCTGCGGCATCAATCTCGGCGCGACCCCCGTGATGGTCGCGGGCCTCGCCTTCGGTCGCGACAACACCGGCACCTTTGCCGACCGCACCAACGGCACCTACACGATCCAATACACGACGGTGCCGAATCCCTCCGCCGCCACGCCGGATGGCTCGTGGACGACGCTCAACACGCTGAACTACGCGGGAGCGTCCGCGCCCTTTTTCGACTTCCCTTCGCGGCGGCACCGCTACGAATTTCCCGCCGTCTCCGCGACCGGCTTTCGCATGATTTGTCCGGGCACCGGCATCGGCTCCGGCGCGTGTGTGGACGAGCTGGAACTCTACGGCCCGCGCCTTCCCGATCTGGTCTTCGACCTCGCGCTGAGTTCGCAGGAAATCCTGCCGCTGCCGACCGACACGCGGATCGTCATCAATGAAATCGGCGGCACCGGCGACGCCGTTTTTCGGATCGAGTTGAAAAACGAGGGAGCCTCGCCCGTCAGCCTCGTCGGGATGAAGCTCGGCGCCTTCACGCTGCCGGCCACCATGCTCGCGCCCGGCGCGTTGGTCGTCTTCGACCAGACGCAGTTGGGCTTCCGTCCCGTGGATGGCGACCGCGTTTTTCTGCTCACGTCCGGCGGCGGCACGCTGCTGGATGCCGTCGTCGCGCGCACGACCGTCCGCGCTCGTTCCGGCGGGCGAATGCTCGCGCCCACGGCGGCGACCTTCGGTGCGGAAAACACGTTCGCGTTTCAGCAGGACATCGTCTTCAGCGAGATCATGTATCACTTCCCGCCGAATCCCGGCGTGCCGGAAGTGCCCGCGGTCACTGCTTCCACGGTGGTCATTCCGCTCGATGCCACCTGGCGTTACAACCGCAGCAATACCAACCTCGGCGCGGCGTGGGCGCAGAGCACGCATCCGGTCGGGGGCGACTGGCTGAGCGGCCAGGCGCTGCTGGGCTTCGAGAGCACGCCGCTCGTGTTGCCGGATACGCTGCGCACGCCGTTCCTCACGTCGAGTGCGCCGACTTACTATTTCGAGACCGACTTCACCCTCACCGCACAGCAGCTCGCGACGCTCACGGAATTGCGCCTGGAACACGTCATCGACGACGGCGCGGCGTTTTACATCAATGGCGTCGAGATCACGTCCGCGCGCTTCAATCTGCCTGCCGGGTTTTCTTTCGTGACGGGGACAAGTCCGAGCGTGGGCAATGCCGTGCTTAGCACGCCGATGGTCATCCCCATCGCGGGACTGAACCTGCAAGCCGGCATCAACCGGCTCTCGATCGAGGTGCATCAGCAGGTTCCGACGAGCAACGACATGGTGTGCGGCGCGCGGCTGTCGGTCGTGTCGATCGTCACGCCCGCGGTGCCGGCTGTGCCCGTGACGGAAAATCCCGAGGAGTGGATCGAGCTGCTGAACAAAGGCGGAACGACCGTGAGTCTCGCGGGATGGAAGCTCGATGACGCGGTGGCTTTCACCTTCCCCGCAGGCACGATGCTCGATCCCGGCGCGTATCTCGTGGTGGCAAAAAATGCGGCGGCACTGACGGCCAAGTGGCCTGAGCACAGCACGCGCATCATCGGCAATTTTTCGGGTTCACTTTCCAACAGCGGCGAACGGATCACGCTCAAGGACGCGAACGGAAATCCCGCCGACGAGACGCGCTACTACGCGGGCGGCGCGTGGCCCGAGACGGCCGATGGCGGCGGCGCTTCGCTGGAATTGCTGGACGCGCGCGCGGACAACACGATCGGCTCCGCGTGGGCGGCCAGCGAGGAAAGCGGCGATGCGGCGTGGCAAAACATCAGCTACACGATCGTGGCGGGGCAGACCTTCGGGCAGACGCTTTGGAATGAATTCCGGCTCGGCCTGCACGACAGCGGCGAGTGTCTCGAGATGACGTAAGCGTCGTGCGTGTGAGCAATGCGCAGCAGCTCATCCAGGGC
>JANNWY010000020.1:0-14877 GCA_031409335.1 Chthoniobacteraceae bacterium
GTCTGGACCGTGTCTCAGTTCCAGTGTGGCTGGTCGTCCTCTCAGACCAGCTACCCGTCATAGCCTTGGTGAGCCGTTACCTCACCAACTAGCTGATAGGCCGCGGGCTCATCAAGAAGCGCCAGGTTGCCCCGGCTTTGGTATCGTGTCGAATCCAACACTAACCACATGCGGTATTAATTCGCCTTTCGGCGAGCTATCCCCCACTTCTCGGCAGATTGCCCACGTGTTACGCACCCTTACGCCACTGGACATTACGTGTATTGCTACAAATAATATCCCGTTCGACTTGCATGTCTTATCCACGCCGCCAGCGTTCGTTCTGAGCCAGAATCAAACTCTCCGTGAAAAGTTTGCGCCATCACTGCTAAGGTGACGGCAAAATCTGACCGTTCTATACCTGAGCGACCGTGAGGCCGATCAGGGTTTGTTCGATCGTGTTAATTATTGAATCAAAGATCTGACGTATAACGCACAATTCAATTTTTGCTTACCATCATTCCGGCAGTTGCCGGAATGGTTTGACCGTTCTGAATGATTCACAGTTGTCCATGTCTTTGCGAGACGCGAGACGACTGATGAGATTCGAGAACCAGATTATCAAAGAGCTTGATCTACAACTTCCGGGCAACAAAAAACTCAATGTCGAGTCCGGCTATAAAAGAAACGCCGGGGTGCGGTGTTCCAATCATGGTCGGGACGAGATTGAGTTCAATCTGAAGTCCCAGAAGTTGTAAGAGCCATTCGCTTTTTGGAGCGAAGCCGCGTTTTGCTGCGGGCCGAGACGTTAGCGGTGCCGTTTCGATCGTCAACAGGAAATTTGAAAATTTCGTTTTCCCCGCAAACTGAATCGTCACTTAGGCTGCTACTTTCACCGGCCCGCCACTTGGCAGGGCGCGGAGATTAGCGGAGTCGTGATGCACCGCAAGAGGAATGTTTCGGAATTTTTCCCCCGAGAGAAACCAGGCAATCGCCCAAGGTGTTCGCCGCCTAGAATCCCTGTGTCTATGGGCCTTCGCGGTCCGCTCGTCGATTTTGTTCATTGTCGTGCCGACGCTGCGGACACGGCATTTTCCTGGCTGGGAGGGGCTGCGCGGGCGCGCTGCACATCGCGCCAGTGCTTCACGGTCGCGCCGATGAGCAGCCCAAGAATCACAAAAGCAATGAGCCGAATCTCATCGGTGGTGAGCCTCATTGTTTTGAGCCGCTTATTTTTTCGAAATCGTATTTTCCGCGGACTTGCCCGCTGAAAAAATTGCCCTTCGAGCGCGCGGTTGAAAATGCCGTGAACACGCTGCGCGGCACCTTGCGATAGCGGTAGATCGCGCCTGAGCGAAATTCGATTTCCAATAGCTTGGAGGCGCGGCTGTGCCCGATGCTTGCGATCGACGATGACTCAACAGGAGTGCGCTGAATGGCACTCGAATCTGACCTCGCGGACTGCTTCCCAAGTCCGATGCAACAAGCGGCGGCGAGGCAAACTTTCAGCCACAAACAGGACGCAGGGCGCGTTCTCATGGGGGGATTCTTATCAGCCACTCTGCGACAGGCGAGCGCAAATACACCCTGCGCTCGCCATCCAACGGATCACGCCGCCTTGCTATGCGTGCAGACGAGGTCGCGGACTGGATCAATTTGCCAGCGCTGCGCCGCGGCGGCGAGGTCGCCATTGAGCGCCCAGCGGTCTGCCACCGGATCGCCGGTGAATCCGGGATTGCCGCCCTTGAGTTCCATACAGCCCGCATTGTCGCCGATTTGCGCGATCTCCGCGATTTCGTCTGACGTGAGCGCCGTCTGCGGCAGCGCCGCCAGTTCGTCGATCTTGCTTTCTATCGACTTCGCGCTCGCGCCGCTTTCCTGAATCATCGTGGGAATCACGCTGCGCACGGGCGCATGAGAGAGATTCCAGAGGCTCGCGAGTTGCAGCAGCGTGAGTCCGTGCGCTTGGGCAATTGGTCGCAATTGCTCGATTTTGACGCTCCCCGCTTCGACCCATCCCGCGGGTCGAAACGTGCGATGGTCGCGTTCGCCGAAAGCGTGGCCTGGCTTCACGTCATCGTGGAAAAGTCCGCCATAATCGACGACACGCGTGATCAAATTGACGTGATGTTTTTCCGCCGCTGGCAGGCAAAGGCGACCTGGCCATGGCTCCAGTGGATTGAGAATAATCATTGCCCAATCAATGACCTCCTCGAAACGCTCGAAATTCAAAATCATGTCGAGCGCAAATCCATTTGCCGGTCCAGGCGCGATGCCGATCCGCTCGGCAAGCCCCTCGCTCTTCAAAGCCGCCATCGCGCTCCAAACGGCCTCGCTCGTGTAGCCAGTCGAATCGGGATTGTGCAGCATCAGCAGATCGAAGCTCTGCACGCCGCATCGCTCCAGCGATTTCTCCGTCGCCATGCGCAGATACGATGCGTATTCACGCGCGCTCCTCAGCCGCGGGTCGGTGAAACGCGGGTAACCCTTTGAGCCTTCCCGCTCACCTTCGTAAAAATCGTGGCCCACCGCGCCGACCAGGCAGTAGCTCTCCCGCGGCAGCCCGGCGAGCGCGCGCCCGAGCAGCTCATCCGAAGCGCCGTTGCCATAAACGTCGGCGGTCATGAACGTGCGAACGCCGCGCTCGTAAGCGTGGCGGATCGCGCCGAGAAATCGTGCATCGTCGAGCGGTTCGCCGAAGTGCATAAAGCGGCCACCACTCCAAGTTCCGTAAGCTGTGCGGGTAAGTTCCATAGATTTGTGATGGCAAATAAACAACGATACGCCCGGGTGGAAACCCCGATTTTGCGCACTGCTGACCTCGGGCTGGCGCGGAAGTTTTCCCGGCCCGACATCCTACTGGAAAACGTCGTCCCCCTTTCTCGGCATCCCTTGGACAATGTCCGCCACCACAAATGGGCGCCGATTCACATTCCCGACGGCCACGACCCCTGAAGCGGTCTCGCCCGAGAACGCTTTCAGCGCCGTCCCGGGAGGCGGAACCGCGGCGACGCCGGTGTCAATCAACACAAACTTCTCCGCCTCATTCACCAGCGTGACCGTGCCGATTTGCAGCCGTGCGGCGTTCACTGCCACCGCACGGGGCGTTTTGCGGTTCGATCGAAAATTCCCTTGTTTGAAAGTGGCGCAGCTTGGAGCGACGGACACCACAGCTGCGAGCAGCACAGCGCGGATGAAAATCTTCAGCGGAAAAGTCATCGCCAAGACATACGCGCCCCTCGTGGCAACGTGAACGCATTTCGCCACACGCTTTCAGCGCGATCGGGAATTGCCTTTGACGCCAAAGAAAACTTCGCCATACATTCGCGCCGCGACAGGAGAGGTGGCTGAGTGGTCGAAAGCAGCGCTTTGCTAAAGCGCCATACTCCAAAAGGGTATCGGGGGTTCGAATCCCCCCCTCTCCGCGCCCTCGCTTTCACCCGCGATTTTGCGGCCACACGGGGTGTTTCACGATTCGCTTTAATGCGCGGTCGAGCAGCGTGATGCCTGGCTCCATGCGGTGCCACGGGGATGCGCCGGAGGGGTGCGGGAGCGGGATAAGGTCGAAACTATGGCCGCGAAAATTGACGCGGAATTGTCCGCCGATCACTTCCGTCAATTTGTCGAACTCAATGAATTGCGCGATCGCGAGTTTGCCGATGGGGATGACGAGCTGCGGTTCGAGGATTTCCATTTCGGCTTCGAGCCAGTCGCGACACGTCACGACTTCGCCCGCGTCGGGCACGCGGTCGCCGCCGCCGGAATTTCGCCCGGGAAAACAGCGGCACACGGCGGCCATGTAAATCGACGCGCGGTATTCCGCTTCCGTCATTCCACACGCGCGGTGAATCCAGCCGAAGAGCGTTTTCCCAGCCGTCCACGCGAAGGGACGCCCGAGCACCGGCTCCTTGCTGCCAGGTGCCTGGCCGACGGCGATCACACGACTGAGGACGGCGCCGCCGGAGACTGCGGGGCGCTGCATCTTCGGGCAGCGCTCGCACGCGCGGAGCCGGTTCACGAGCCGGTCGAGTCGGCGCTGCGCGGAAGCCGGAGCCGTCACTGCGCGGTTAAGACGGCGCCAGGCGCGACGAGCGTGCCCATCAAAAAATCGCGCGCGCTCATCCGCTTTTTTCCTTCGAATTGCACCTCGCGCAGCAGCACTCCGCCCTGCCCTGCCGCGATCAGCAGACCGTGCTTGTCGGCACGCACGACGATCCCCGGCGCGCCGATATTTCGGCTGTGCTGGATGCACACGAAGACCTTGAGTTTTCGCGGTCCCTCGGCAGTCGGGAGAAACGTGAACGCGCCCGGCCAGGGATTCATCGCCCGGATGCGGCGGTCAATTTGCTCCTGCGTCGCAGTCCAGTCGATCGCGCCATTTTCGCGCGTGAGCTTGGGCGCGTATGTCGCGAGCGCGGCATCCTGTTTCACGCGCAATGCGCGGCCTTGTTTGAGTGAGGTGAGCGCTTCTGAAAGTGCGATGGGTGCAATGCTGGCGATTGCGTCGTGGATCGAACCGCCCGTGTCGCGACGCCGAATGCGCACCACTTTCTTCAGCAAAATATCGCCGGTATCCAATCCCTCATCCATGTACATCACTGTCACGCCGGTCTCGGAATCTCCCGCTTCAACCGCCGCCTGAATGGGAGCCGCGCCGCGGTGCCGCGGCAGCAAAGACGCGTGCAAATTCAGACACGCCACGGACGGAACGCGCAGAATTTCCCCCGGTAAGATCTGGCCGTAAGCCATGACGACGATCGCATCCGGCTTGAGATAGCGCAGTTGCTCGACCGCGCCGCGGTCGCGAATTTTTTGCGGCTGAAAAATCGGGACGTGATGTTTCAGCGCGAGTTGCTTGATCGGCGATGCCTGCATTTCCTGGTGCCGTCCGACTGGCTTGTCCGGCTGCGTCACGACCGCGAGGACGTGATGCTCGTGCGCGCGCAACAGATGATCCAGCGTGGGCAGGCCGATGTCGCCGGTGCCGATGAAAAGAATCCTCACGCTTGACCGCCGATGATCGCGCGCAGGATGTCGAACGTGACTTTCACCGGCGTCTGTTGCGCGTCGATTTCGTGGATCAAATCCGGGCCGTAAAAATCCAGCAGCGGCTTCGACTCCGCGTCGTAAGTCGCGAGGCGTTTGCGAATCACTTCCTCGTTTGCGTCGTCAAATCGGTTGTCCTTCAGCGCGCGCTTTTTCAGCCGCGTCACGATCTGCGCGCGGTCCGGGCAGGAAAGGTGAAAGACTTTTTTCACGTCGATGATCTCGCGCATGATCGCGGCCTGGCTGACGTTGCGCGGGATGCCGTCGAGGATCAGCGAGTCGATGTCGGGCTTGAAAGTATGCGCGCGGACGACGTCGGCGATGTTGGCCTGCCACAGCTTCACGGTGATGTCGTCCGGGACGAGCTGGCCGCGGCTGGCAAATTCGAGGAATTTCTGGCCGAGTTCCGTGCGGGTATCCAGGGAACGAAAAACATCGCCACAGGCACAGTGGTAAAAGCGCGGGATCGCTCCCAGGATCTGGCCCTGCGTGCCCTTGCCGCTGCCGGGCGCGCCGAAGATGAGGTAGGTGCGATATTTCATCATGAGCTTCTGGAAAAGCGCTCACTAAACGGGGCGTGCGCGGGGCGCGCAAGGGGGAAGTGCGCGACGCTCAGAGTCGCGCCAGAGTCGCGCTCAAGACACTTTCCACGCTCAACGCCGAAAGGTCGCCATCCGGCGCGGCCAGCACTTTGACTTCTGGATTCGCCGGTGCCCACACCGCCGGATCAGTCGGCCCGAAAAGCAGCACACAAGACGCGCCCACTGCCGCCGCGAGGTGCGAGATGCCGCTGTCGTGGCCGATGAAAGCCCGGCTCCGCGCGAGCACGGCCGCGAGATGCGGCAGCGGAAGATGGCGCGCGACCAGAATCGGCGCGTCCCGCCATGCTTCGCACAATTCTGCGAGGCGCTGCTCGTCCGCTTCGCCGCCGACGATCAGGATTTGCACGTCGCGCCGCATCAACGCGCGCCCGAGCTCCACCCATTTTTCCACCGCCCAGTTTTTCCCCGGACTGCCGCTGCCTGGGTGGATCGCGACGAGCGGACGCTCATCACATTCCGCGAGAAATCGCGCAGCGAACGTGTGGTCCGCTTCGGTGAGGTGGACGGTCGCGGCGGCGTCTTCGAGGTAAAGCGCGAGGCGTTGCAGCGGTTGCGCGAGCTGCTGCGCGGCGTGATCGGAGTCATCGACTCGCACGAATGCGCGGAGAATGTTTTTCGCGCCCGCCCGGCGGAGATTCGATTCAAAAAACAGCTCGGGATCGAAGAGGTAAGAAATGATCTGGTGAAAACTCGCAAAGTATTCGACGAGGTCGGGAGCGAGTTCGGAGTTTGGCACGAAGAAACCCGCCATCGCGCCGTATTCGATCGAGCGCGTCGCCGCCGCGTAGTAGCGGCCTTCGGCGAGCGCGATGATGTGCTGGTAGCCGAGGATTTCGAGGTGCGCTTCGGGGAAGTTTTCCCGCAGCAATTTGATCGCCGGAAGCGTCAGGATGAAATCGCCGATCGCACCGCCGCGGATGACGAGAATGCGCCCTGCCACAAAGCGGAGAGGCTTAGATCACCAAACAAAATGGCAAATCAATTGCCGCCGCCTTGCGGGGAAAATCCGCCGAGCGGACCCTTGCCTTCCCACGGCTCGGGCCGGTTCCACGGGATATTGCTCACGCGATTCGGATCCTTCGGTTCGTCGCTCGCGCAACCGGGCAGAAAGGCCAGTGTTCCGACGAAAACCAAGAGCGCGAAAATCCGCCGGATCATGGGTGAAACTCCAAGACTGCTATTTCGCCCGTGCGACTTCGTAAATCACGCGATCACCAGGCTGCACACTGTCACCCTTGGGAACCGTGCTCGGGATCACATCGGCGATCGAAGTGCTCGGCTCCACCGAAGTGACCCGCACTTTGCCGACCATCTGGCCATCCCGCGTTACCACGAATACCTTCCCAATCTTGACGCTTTGCCGGTCACCGATGTTGATCACTACGAAATTCCAACCGGCATTGTGGGCAAGGATAGTGCCCGTCACACCGGGCTTCGTAAAGTCCCTCTTATACTCCTCAACTTTTTGCTTTTCTGCGGCCGTTCTCGCGACTTCTTCGGAAACCTTCTTGCTCATGGTGTCTCGAATCTGCGTCAACTCGGCCACCTTGACTTCAAGGTCTGCCTTCGCGGCCTTGGTTTCGTCGAAGTCCTTCTTCAATTGCACGAGGTCAATGGCGGGCTCCGTTCCGTCCCCGCGTTTCGTGAGGGCTTCTATTTCCGCAATTTTCGCGGCAAGAGCGGTGCTCGCTTCCGTTAGTTTTGCCCCAAGGCTGTCAATCTCCCCCTTCTTCCCCGCGATGTCCTTTTCCTTCACCTCGATGTCGGCTTTCGCCCCAACGAGTTCTTCCTCGGTCTTTTTCAAAGTGCCCTTTGTTTTAGTAAGATCGGTCTGCGCAATGCCGAGCGATTTCTTTTTGTCCGAAAGTTCGGTCACGATCCCTTCCACCTTCTGTTTCGTTGCGAACCCGAGGTATGCGGTCGCGGCGATTACGAGCGCGGAAATAATTAGAAGGATCTTGGCCATGAAATTAAATGTCGGGGAATAGTGTGGAGAAATCGGAGTTTCGTAAAGGGAGAACCGGCGCTCTGCGCTGGGTCGATGCGGCGCACGTTTAAGCCCTCCCAAAAATCGAAAGCAAGCGGTTTCGCGATTTTTCTGGAAATCGTTTGTCATCCGTCCAAGCAGCACGAATAGTCCGCGCTCCGTCAGGGACTGTGGATTGGGGGCAGACAAACCCCGCCAGGGCCGGAAGGCAGCAACGGTAGTCCGACCTCCTCTGTCGCAGCTCTCTGGCGGACTCTTTTTTTGCGGTGGAGTTTTGGGATGGAGCGGCGCTTCGCTGAAAAAATTCCAAGCACCAAGCGCCAAATTCCAAATAAATTTCAAAGACGGAAAAGGCTGCAAATTTCAAAACGGAATACCCGTGGCGCGTCGGTGTCTGGTTTGAAATTTTCCGCAGTTTTGGCGGCTGGAATTTATTTGGAATTTGGGCCCTGGAGCTTGGAATTTCCCCCTCGCGCCCGCTTGTTTTCTCCTTGGACTTGCGTCGCAAATTCCTTTCTAACTGCGCGCCATGTTTCAGTCCGGCGCACAGTTTATGATCCTCGTGGCGCTCGTGGGTCTGGTGCTGATGCGCGAGTCGCGACAGCCGCCGATCGACGGGCTCGATGAAGGATTTGCCGATTTCCTCGCGATCAATGCACGCCGTGCCGGGGAGGCCGCGCCAGTCACACTCGTGGCGATCGACGAGGGGAGTTTGAAGGAGCGCCCGTGGCCTTGGACACCGCTGGAATACGCGATTTTTTTCCAGGCGGCGGAAGGATTCAAACCTGCCGCGTCGGCGACGAACGAGGTGCTGCGCTGGGATCTCAAACAAATATCGCCCGACGCCGGACGCAAGGTTTCCCAGTATCAGAAAATTTTGCGCGAGCACATTCTGCGGTCGTCGAAAGTCCTGCTCGGTGCGCAGCTCGGCTATCCCGAGGATTCCACGATGCCGCCGCCAGTGCAGGAAACGCCGCTCATCCGCAATGTCAGCGGCGACCTCAGCGGCATCCCGGAATTCACTGCGATCGAAGCGCAGGCGGATGAAGACTTCCGGCTTTCGAGCGTCACGGGTTTTGCGAATCTGCCGCTCCCAGCCCGGCACACGCGGACGATTCCGCTCGTCCTGCGGTATCACGGGCAGGTCGTGCCGAGCTTCGTTTTGCAGGCGATTTTGATGTGGGAAAAATTGACGACCGACGATGTCACCGTGGAACCCGGCGTGCGCATCTCGCTCGCGGATCGCGTGCAAATTCCCATCGATCGCGAAGGCCGGATGCGCATCGACTTTGGCGTGCATCGGCGGCGCTGCGGCTTCGATGATTTGGTGCTTGCCAGCGACCAGCTTGAAAATGGCCGGGACACGATCGTCCCGCGCGAATGGCTCGGGGGGAAAATGCTGCTGCTCGCGCGGACGGATGCGGCGGCGAAAAAAACGTCGTTCGCACCGGGTCGCACGGCGTCTGTCGGCGAACTTTTTGCAGCGGCGATCGGCACCGTGCAAAACCGATCTTTCATCAAACGCGCGCCGCCGTGGTTCGACTACGGCATCGTCGGAGTGATGGTGCTGGTCGCGCGGGCGTGCCGGCGCTGGCGGAAGTTTTCCACCGTCTTGATCCTGCTGCTCGGCACAGTCGCTTACGTGATGCTGGCGGTCACATTTTTCGGTTACACGCTCACGTGGGTGCCGATCATCCTGCCCGCGGGGCTCGCGCTTTTCATCGCGCTGTTCCGCATCGCCACGCCGGGCGTGGAGTCAAAGTGGGACGCGCCGCCGAAGGAATACCGTCATTGAGCCGCGGCTGATTTGCGCGTCGGCGATGCGTCGCGAAAGACGTTGCCAACGAAGCGGGCGACCGACACTTTCCGCCAACCGCATGGGACCAATCACCTTCACCAATCTCACGCGGGCCGTTGAAATCGGCGCGAACTGCTACGTGCTCGATGCCGCCGGGAAACGCATCGTTTTGGACTGCGGCCTGCATCCGAAATTTGACGGCGAGCAGGCGATGCCAAATCTCGCGCTGCTGCCGGATGAATCAGTCGATGCGATCGTCCTTTCCCACGCGCATCAGGATCATCTCGGCTCGCTGCCAGTGCTGATGCGGCGGCAATCGCAGCCGCCGGTTTTCATGACGGAAGCGACCCGGCAGTTGAGCGACATCATGCTGCACAATTCGGTGAACGTGATGCTGAAGAAAAAGGAGGACGGCGTGAGTGAGTATCCGCTTTTTGCGCATCGCGAAGTGGATCGCTGCACGAAGCGCTGGCGCGGCATTCCGCTGCATCAAAAGTTCGATCTCTCCGGGCAGCGGCTCGGGCCGAATGACGAGGAGGAAGTGAGCATCGAGTTTTTCAACGCGGGCCACATCCTCGGCTCGGTCGGGACGCTGATTCGCGCGGCGGGACGAAAGATTTTTTACACGGGCGATGTGAACTTTGAAAATCAGTCGGTGATGCAGGGCGCGCGTTTTCCGGAGGAGCCGCTTGATGTGCTGATCATCGAGACGACGCGCGGCGACCGGCCCACGCCAGAGGGCTTTTCGCGCGCCGCCGAGGGCGAGCGGCTGGCGGTGGCGATGCGCGAGGCGTTTGCCCGTGGCGGCGGGGTGATGATGCCTCTGTTCGCGCTCGGAAAAACGCAGGAATTGCTCGCGATGTTTTTTGAATTCCGCAAGCGCGGCTGGATGAAGCGCGACACGCCGATCTACATCGGCGGCCTCGGCGCGAAGCTGACGGAAGTCCACGACAAACTCGCGCATCACGCGCCGCGCCTGAGCCACGAATTGCAACTGCTCGACACCGTCGCGCCATTCGTCGTGGCCGGGCAGCAGGCGATGACGCTGCCGTTCAAACCGGGCCGCGTGTATGCGCTTTCGAGCGGCATGATGACGGAGAAAACGCTGTCGAACAGTTTCGCGCGCCACATGCTCAGCGATGAGAAGAATCTGCTGGTTTTCGTCGGCTACGCAGACCCGGATTCACCCGCGGGGAAAATCCGCGAGGCGCAGCGCGGCGACATGGTGCAGCTCAGTGCCGACATCCCGGCGCAGCTGCTGAGTTGCCATGTGGAAAAATTCAACTTCAGCGGCCATGCGTCGCGCGAAAGTTTGCGCGAATACGCGATCAAGGTGACGCCAAAAAAAATCATCCTGGTTCACGGCGACACCGAGGCGATCGAATGGTTCCGCGCGACCCTTTCCGTCGATCTCCCTGGCTGCGAAATCCTGACGCCGACGCCGGGGAAGGCGATCGAGCTATAGACGAGCGGGCACCGGAGATTCCGGGTAGCACGCTCGTCCCGAGCGTTGGTCTTGGCGTCCCGCCAAGACGGACATTGAAAAGCGTGATTGTTCGATTGCGCTAAATGTTGTCTGCGGGCCGCGCCGCTGAAAGTTCATTTCGGCGGGACGCCGAAACCAACGCTCGAGACGAGCGTGCTACCCGGAAAATCTCAGCGCGCCTCGGTCTTGCCGCTGCTCAATTTCATCCCCACGAAATAAAGCACGCACACCACGAGCACCGTGGCGATGATCCAGTGGGATTCATGTTTCACCGCGGCGACGAGCGCCACGGGATCGAGTGAATCCTTGCCCTCGGCGCGCAGCTTGTCGCCGACTCTGGCACCGAGCCACGCGAGCACTGAGCACCAGATGGCTGCGCCGACCGTGGTGAGGATGCTGAATTTCAAAAAACCCATGCGGATGATGCCCGCCGGTATGGAAATGAGATGACGGATGACGGGGAGCAGCCGCGCAAAAAAAATGCCGCCGGCTTCGTAGCGGTGCATGAAACGCTCGGCGCGTTCCAGTTTGTCCGGCGGAATGAAGAAATATTTGCCCCATCGCAAGATGACCGGCCGACCGACAACCAGCGCCACCCAGTATGTAATCGCGGAACCGAGCCACGATCCGAAGGTGCCCGCCGCGATCACGCCAGTGATTGTCATTTTCCCGCCCGAGGCGGCAAGAATGGCCGCGGGTGGAATGACGATCTCGCTCGGCACGGGAAAGATCGAGCTTTCCATGGCCATGAGGATGATGACGCCGGGGTAGCCCCAGTTTTCGACCCAGCCGAGGTACATCGGGACGAGTCCGTGGAGCCAGTTGATGAATTCTTGGAGCATTGAGCCGCGACCTGTAGCGGCGGCAAGCCGGGTGGGCAACCGCTGATATCGACCGCGCCTACATCAGCCAGCGCATGAGCAGCGCGGTGAAAATCGCGCCGGCAACAAGTTCGACTTTGGTCTGAAATCCGAAGGAGTGGAAATCGACTTTGGGCAGCCGGATCGGAGAGCGTTTCATGGACGCACTGCGTAGCAGCGCATGTGCCAGCCGTCCGACGGTGTTTTACGAATCAGACCGGCACCGCCTGCTTCTTCAGTTCGCCGCTCGCCTCGATGGTTTCCTCGAGGAGATTTGGGACGGTCGGGCGGGCCTGGGCGCGGACGTAGATCTGGTAGCTGAAGAGGCCGCGCAGCAGCTTGATCATGAAAACGTTGAATCCAAGCAGGCAGCGGCTCACCACGTTGTCGCCGATCGCCTTCGGAAACGGCGCCGGGATGCCGCGCATCTCGATCACCTTGTAGCCGGTTTGCTCGAAGAGTTCGCGCAGCGACCGGAAGGTGAACAGCCGCGTGTGCGTGCGGTCGAGGATGCCTTTGCGACCGTAGTTAAATTCACCCAACAGCAGCGCGAGGCGGGTGATTCCAAAGGCGACGTTCGCGGTCGTGAGAATGATCTCGGGGCGCTGGTGCCCGGTCGCGGCGCGCAGGTTTTCCATGAAGATCTCGGGGTCGTGCAGATGCTCGATCACGTCCAGCATGAAGATCTGATCGAAGCGCGAGATTTCGACGGGGAATTCCTCCTTGTCGAGATCCCAGCGCGTGAGCTGCACATTCGGCGCGGGCGCTTCGGCGGGAACGTATTGGTCGATGCCAGTGACGTGGCCGGCGACCTTCGCGAGTTCCGCCGCGACGTAGCCCTGGCCGCAGCCGATATCGAGCACCGTTCCGCCCGGCTTTGCGCTTTCGATCGCGTAGGTGTGTGAAGAGGGAAAGCCGAGCTTCACGTCGTAGGTCAACTCGACCTGGCCGACGTCGAATTTGCGATCGTACAGCAGATTCTTCTCGTGGCATTTCGCCCGGAGCATCGTCTTGAAAATGTCCCACGCGTATTTCAACCCGTTCACGTGGCAGATTTCATCGCCGTAATAGGTCGGGATCGGAATCTCAAGGATTCGCATTCCGGCGAAGTGCAGTTGCACGATGATGTCGGTGTCAAAGTGGAAGTCGTTCGAGTTGCGCTCGAATGGAATCCGCGCGAGCGCCTTCACCGAGTAAAGCCGGTAGCCGCTGTGAAACTCGCTGAGGTCCGAACCGAGCAGCGTGTTTTGAAAGCGCGTCAGCACTTGATTCCCGACCCATTTGTAAAGCGGCATCCCGCCTTTCAGCGCGTCGGATTTGTGGATCATCCGCGAGCCGAAAACGGCGTCCGCTTCTTCGTTGAGAAACGGTTTCACCAGATCGGGCAGCTTCTCCGGCGCATACTGCCCGTCGCCGTGGATCAGCGCCACGATGTCGAAGCCGTGGTCGATCGCGTAGCGGTAGCCGAGTTTTTGATTGCCGCCGTAGCCCTGATTTTCCGGGTTGCGCAGCATCACGATCTTGAACGGCCCACTTTGCCGCTCGCGCTTCAGGCCCGCGTGAAATGTGGCGTCCTTGCTGAAATCGTCGATCACCAACACTTCCACGTTTGGCACGCGCAGCTCGTCGGGGATGCGATCGAGGACGCTCTCGATGGTTTTCTCCGCGTTGTAAGCGACGACGAAAATGAGCAGACGCTTTTCAGCGAGATCGATGGGCATGAGTGCGGGAAAAGTAGCGGGCAACGTGCCTGAGTCGAGCAAACGCCCGCGCTCATTCAAACAACTTCGCCGCCCGGACTACCGCGGCGTGGCTTTCGCGGCGATTTTTTCGCGGCCTTGATCGAGGATTTTTCGCTCCGCGCGGGTGAGGCTCTGCATGCCGTCGCGCGAGATTTTCTCCAGGATCGGGTCAATCTCCATGCTGATGAATTGATCCGGCGACATGCGTTCGCGCCGGGCTGCGCGCTGGCGCTTTTCGAACAGGTAGCGCTGGAAAAAAAGCGGGTTGCCGAAGCCGAGTTGGCGGGCGGAAAGCCAGCCCACCGCGCAACCCGCCAGCAGGGCGGCCGGGCTGATTTCGGGCGATACGCCGGCATACCAGAGGATCGCACAGACGATCACCACCGCTGCGGCGAGGTGTTTTGCGCGCAATCGCACGGGCAGGACGAAGAACAGATTCATCGTGACCTCAAGTTCGGGCAGGGTCGTCGTGAAAGCGACGAGCAGGGCGACCACGCCAGCCGTCATCCCGATGAGCGCCACGCTCGGAGTGAACAACCAATGGGCGAGCCCGCCGACCAGCGTTCCGAGGACGAAAAGCCCAACGAAACGTTTCTTGCCGAGGATCGGCTCGAGTTCGCGACCGACCAGAAACAGAAGCAGCGCATTTGCCAGCGCGTGAAACGGACCGGAATGGAGCAGGAAGAAGCTGATAAATTGCCAATAGCTCCCCGCCGCCACGCCCGCACCGCTCAACCCGAGTAAATCCGGCAGCCACCCCTGCGGCAACCCGCGATCCACCGCGAACCCCTTTTCCATGCACAACTGAAAAGTATAGGCAAACGCCAGCACGCCCAGAAGCACTGCCGTGGCCGTGACACGACCCTCGGCCCAGCGGCGCGTGAGTTGCGGCATTTGACGGCGGGAGGGACGCATGATGGGCGCACGTTAGGCTCGAAAAATCGCTATGTAAAACCGGATTTCGCGCCCATCCGGGATGCCGTTCATGGCACGGGCTTTGCGTCATCGCATTTGAGAATCGGCCCATTTTCCAACGGGACCGTGAGCCGATTCCACTGCCTGAAAAGTCCCGTGAAAATCCAATCCACCAGCTCCTGCCGCGCCGCACTCGTACTTGCCTCGCTCCTTTCCGCGCATTCGCTGGCGGAGCCGGCAGGAGGCCTCTTGGATCTCAATATCGAGGAACTCGGCGCGATCAAGATCGACACGGTTTTCGCGGCGTCAAAGTTTGGCGAGAAAGTGACCGACGCACCGTCGTCGGTGACGATCCTGACTCGCGACGAGATCGCGCGGCTGGGCTATCGCACGCTGGAGGATGCGGTGCGCGGGGTGCGCGGCTTCGATGTGACCAATGACCGCTCCTACGACAACACGGGC
>JANNWY010000021.1:0-47274 GCA_031409335.1 Chthoniobacteraceae bacterium
CAAGGCCATGCCGCCCCTGGGTGGCAGGTGGGCATTCGTGCCGGCAACCAATGCGGACCCGGCCCTGCCCCGCGTGTTGCTGATTGGCGACTCGATTTCCATCGGCTACCGGCCGTTCGTCATCAAGGCGCTGGCCGGCAATGCCAACGTGGAGGCGTGGCCGCATCCGCTGTTCCAGTCCGAAAAACTGAATCAAGCGCTGAAAAAGATTCTCGTGAACGGGCCTTACGACGTGGTCCATGTGAACCTTGGTTTACACAGCGTGGCGGAGGGTCGCATCAAGCCCGGCACGTATGAGCCACTGACCCGCGAATTCATTCAGATCATCCGCGACACGATGCCCAAGGCGAAAATCATTTGGGCGAACACCACGCAGTTCACGATCAAGGGCAAGCCCACCGAACTCGATCCGGTGAAGAACCCGACCGTGCTGGAACACAATCGCCTGGCCGCGAAGTTGATGGCCGAGTTGAACATTCCCGTGAACGACTTCTACGGATTGCTGATCAACAAACTGGAGCTGGGTCGCGGCGACACGGTTCACTGGACTCCGCCCGCTTACCAAATACTCGCGGACAAGGCGACGGCTTCAATCGTGCAGGCACTGGGGCAGAAAGCGGCGGTCGAAGAGAAGGGTAAAGCACCATGAAACGCCGGCGATTCTTGAAACTGACGGCGCTGGGTGCTGTGGCGTTGACCGGGCTGCGGGTGTTCGCGGCCAACGCCGATCCCGCCGTCGGAGTTCCGACCGCCAAACCGTTCGTTCACCCCGGACTTTTGCACAGTCGCGTGGAGTTGACGTTCATTAGGAAGCAGGTCGCGGCGGGGGAAGAACCCTGGAAGACCGCCTGGGAAAAACTGCGGGCGTCCGCGTCGGCTTCGCTCGACTACAAGCCTCGCCCGCGCGCCGAGGTGGTGCGTGGGCCTTACAACAATCCGAACATCGGCAGCTCGGAATTGTCCGCCGACTCAGGCGCTGCCTACACCCACGCCTTGCAGTGGTGCCTGACCGGCAACGAAGCGCACGCGCGGAAAGCGGTAGAAATTCTCAACGCGTGGTCCACCACCCTCAAGACCGTCTCCGGCCACGACACCAAGCTGCTCATCGGCATGACGGGCGTGCAGCTCTGCAATGCCGCTGAACTCCTGCGGCATACCTACACCGGTTGGTTGAAGCCCGAACAGGAGCGATTCGAGCGCCTGCTCCGGGAGATTCTCTATCCTCCGATCAAAGACTTCTTTCCCGCCGCCAACGGCAACTGGGACGCCTCCATGATCCAGACGATGCTGGCGATGGGCGTCTTTCTGGATGACCGGGCGATGTTCGACCGCGCGGTGAATTACTACCTCAAGGGCGAAGGCAACGGCGCCATCCGGAATTACTTCAACGCCTTTGGCGAATGTCAGGAAAGCGGCCGGGATCAGGCGCACACCCAGATGGGGCTGGGCTTCCTCGGCGGTGCCGCCGAGATGGCTTGGCAGCAGGGCGTGGACCTGTTTGGCGCAAGCAGCAACCGGCGGGTCTTGCGAAAAAGCCGAATGCCGGGCAAAAGCCGAAACGCCTCGAAAAAGAGTGAACCAAAACACCAATGAACCCGCTCCACCTATTCCAAATCACCTGGCTGAAACTCTTACCCATCGTCGTTGCGTTCCTTGCGCTCGTTTGCAGCGAAGCCCGCGCGGCGGCGGATGCAAAGCTGAACGTCGTTTTCATCCTCGCTGATGACCTCGGCTGGGCGGATACGACACTCTATGGGCATACGAAATTTTACCAGACGCCGAATCTCGAACGTCTCGCCAAACGTGGGATGACGCTGAGCCGCGCGTACTCGGCGAGTCCGCTTTGTTCGCCGACTCGCTCGGCGATTCTCACGGGCTTGAGTCCGGCGCGCACGGGCATCACTTCGCCGAATGGACACGCTGCCAAGGCGGAGCTTGAGGCAGTCGTGGCCAAGACCGCGCCGCCGAATTCGCCGACGCTGAATGTATCAACGGTGACGCGCCTGAAGCCGGAGTATCGGACGCTGGCGGAGGCGCTGAAGGACGCGGGGTATGCGACGGGGCATTTTGGAAAATGGCATCTCGGTCCGCCGCCGTATTCGCCGCTGGAGCAGGGATTCGATGTGGATGTGCCGCACTTCAATGGGCCAGGGCCGAAGGGATTTGTCGCGCCGTGGGATTATGGAAAAGTGAAATCGGAAACGCCCGGCGAGCACATCGAAGACCGTATGGCGCTGGAAGCGGCGGCGTTCATCGCGAAGCACAAGGAGCGGCCGTTTTTCCTGAACTACTGGATGTTCAGCGTGCATGCGCCGTTCGACGCGAAGGCTGCGCTCATCGAAAAACACAGGGCGCGCGTGAACCCTGCTGATGCGCAGCGTTCGCCCACGTACGCGGCGATGATCGAGAGCATGGACGATGCGGTGGGTGCGCTGCTCGATGCGCTGGAGAAAAACGGAGTGCTCGAAAAGACCGTCATCATCTTCACCTCCGACAACGGCGGGAACATGTATAACGAAGTGGATGGCACCACGCCCACGAGCAACGCGCCGCTGCGTGGCGGCAAGGCCAGCATGTATGAAGGCGGCACGCGCGTCCCGTGTGTGGTCGCGTGGCCGGGTGTGACTGCCGCCGGCACTCAGTCCGCGGCGCAGGTGCAGAGCGAAGATTATTTTCCCACGCTGCTCGATGGCCTCGGCCTTGCGCAGCCTGACTCGCAGCGCTTCGATGGTCGCAGCATTCTTCCCGCGCTGCGCGGTCAGGCGTTTGAACGCGGGCCGCTGTTTCAGTTTTTCCCGCATCATCCGCCGGTGCCGGATTGGATGCCGCCATCGGTCTCGGTGCATCTCGGTGATTGGAAACTCATCCGTCTTTTTCACGCTGGAGAAAAGGCGGCGCACCGCTACAAGCTGTTCAATCTCGCTGACGACATCGGGGAGAAAAACGACCTCGCCGCTGCCCAGCCAGAGCGGGTGAAGGAACTTGATGCGCTCATCGAAAAATTCCTCACCGAAACCAAAGCCATCGTTCCCGCGCCAAATCCCGTCTTTGATCCGGCGAAATACAATCTCGCTGACGAAGGCCAGGCAAAGCCGAAAGCCAAAGCCGCTCCCAAAAAGAAACCGACACCGTGAAATCGCTCGCGCATTTCTCCATCGCACTCCTCGCCGCGTCGGCGCTGGGGCAGGAGTCTTTGCGTCCGCTCGTAGAGCAACACTGCATCGATTGCCACGATAGCGATACGGCGAAGGGGAAGCTGAATCTCGCGGCGCTGCTGGCGGAGGATGTCACCAAGCATCCGGCGGTCTGGGAGAATGTGGTGCGACGGATGGCCACGCGGCAGATGCCGCCGGCGAGCCGGAAGGAGCGTCCGACCGAGGCGGAGTATGCGGCCACCGTCGCCGCGCTGGCGGGGCGGCTCGATGCGGAAGCGGCGGCGCATCCGCAGCCCGGACGCACGGAGACGCTGCGGCGGCTGAATCGCGCGGAGTATCAGAATGCCATGCGCGATTTGCTCGCCGTGGAAGTGGACGCCACGGCGCTGCTGCCGCCGGATGAGGCGAGCCACGGCTTTGACAATATGTCCGTCGGCACGCTGCCGCCCACGCTGCTCGACCGCTATATTTCAGCGGCGCAAAAAATCAGCCGTCTCGCCGTCGGCGCTGCGCAGCGCGTGCCGGGCGGTGAGACCATCCGCATCAAGCCCGACATCACGCAGCAGGAGCGCGCCGAGGGTCTGCCTTTTGGCACGCGGGGCGGCGCGGCGATTCCGTTCACGTTTCCGCAGGATGGTGAATACGAAGTGCAGCTCCGGCTCACGCGCGACCGCAATGACGTGGTCGAGGGCCTGCACGGGCCGCACGATGTGCTCGTGCTGCTCGACCGCGCGCAGATGAAGACATTCACCGTGCGTCCGCCCGGCGGAAAGGGGCACGACCTCGTGGACGCGCATTTGAAATTCCGCCTGCCGGTGAAAGCGGGTCGTCGTGAGCTGGGCGTCACATTTCTGAAAGACTCCGCGTCGCTGCTCGACGACAAGCGCCAGCCTTACGAGGCGCGGTTCAATTTTCACCGCCACCCGCGCCCCGCGCCCGCGCTCTATCAAGTGTCCATCACGGGGCCGTTCGATGCGACGGGACCGGGCGACGCGGCGAGCCGCCGGCGCATTTTCATCGCGCAGCCGCAGTCGCCGGCGGATGAAGTGGCGTGCGCGAAAAAGATTCTCGCCCCGCTGCTGCGCCGGGCCTGGCGGCGTCCGGTCACCGACGCGGATGTGGCGCGGGTGCTGCCGCTGTTCGAGGAAGGGCGGAAGGAAGGCGGCTTCGACGCAGGCATCGAGTCGGCGTTGAGCGCGGTGCTGGTGAGCCGGGAGTTTTTGTTTCGCGTGGAGGCGCAGCCGGCGGAGGCCAAGCCGGGCGCGGTGTATCGCGTGAGCGATGTCGCGCTGGCCTCGCGGCTCTCGTTCTTTTTGTGGAGCAGCATTCCCGATGACGAACTGCTCGCACTCGCCGAGCGCGGCGAACTTTCGCAGCCCACGGTGCTCGAAGCACAAGCGCGCCGGTTGCTCGCCGACCCGCGTGCGCAGCAGTCGCTCGTGGCGAATTTCGCCGGGCAATGGCTGCACCTGCGCAACCTCGATGGCATCACGCCGGACGGGCGGTTGTTCCCCGACTTCGACGACAATCTTCGCCAGTCCATGCGCCGCGAGACGGAGCTGCTGTTCGACGAAATCCTGCGCGAAAACCGCAGCGTGCTCGCGCTGCTGAAGTCGGACCACACCTTCCTCAACGAACGCCTCGCGAAGCACTACGGCATCCCGCACATCTACGGCGAACGCTTCCGCCGCGTCGCGCTCGGGCCAGAAACACAGCGCGGCGGATTGCTGCGGCATGCGAGCGTGCTCATGGCCACGTCCTACGCCACGCGCACCGCGCCGACCATTCGCGGGAAGTGGATTTTGGAAAACCTCATCGGCACCCCGCCGCAGCCGCCCGCGCCGGACGTGCCCTCGCTCGACGAAGGCGTCGTTTCGGAAAAACTTCCGGTGCGCCAGCGTCTCGCCGCGCATCGCGACCAAGCGGCGTGTGCGACCTGCCACGAATTCATCGACCCGCCGGGCTTTGCGCTGGAGCACTTCGATGCCGTGGGCCGCTGGCGGTCGCTGGAGGCCGGGGTGCCGGTGGATGCCTCAGGCGGACTCCCGGACGGCAGCCGATTCACCGGCGCGGATGCTCTCGAAACCGGCCTGCTTCAGCGGCCCGAAATTTTCGCGACCACGCTCGCGGAAAAACTGCTCGCCTACGCCCTCGGACGCGCCATCGAGCCGCACGATGCGCCCGCCGTGCGCCACATCGTGCGCCGCTCCCAGGCGCAGGACTTCCGCTTTTCCGAGTTTGTCACCGCCCTCGTCACCAGTGTTCCATTCACCATGCGCCAATCCTTATGAGCACCTTCACCACCCGCATTGCCCTGCCGCGCCGCACCTTTCTCCGCGGCCTCGGCGCGACCCTCGCGCTGCCCTTGCTCGATGCGATGGTGCCCGCACTCGCCGCAGAGGCCAAGACCGCCGCCAAGCCGGTGCGCCGGCTCGGCTATCTTTTCATGCCGATGGGCGCGGACATGACGCGCTGGACGCCGACGGGCGGAGACAAGCTCGAAGAACTGCCGTTCATCCTCGAATCCCTCGCGCCCGTGAAGGACCACGTCAGCATCGTGAGCAATCTCGAAATCCGGAACGCCTACCCCGGCACGCACGCGACCTCGAATGCGTCGTTCCTGAGCTGTGCCCGCGCGAAGCACACCGAGAGCACGGATTATTTCCTCGGCACCACCGTGGACCAGATGGCCGCGCAGCAGCTCGGCCGCGAGACGCAGCTTCCCTCGCTGGAGCTGGCCATGGACATGATGCAGACCGTCGGCCAGTGCGACAACGGCTACGCCTGCGTCTATCAAAACAACCTCTCGTGGTCCTCGCCCACCACGCCGCTGCCCGCCGAGGCGCACCCGCGCATTGTTTTTGAAATGCTCTTCGGCGAAGGCGGCAGCAAGGCGCAGCGTCAGGCCGCCCTGCGCAAGCGAGCCAGCCTGCTCGATTTCGTCAAAGACGACATCTCCCGGCTGCAGCGCGAACTCGGTGCCGCGGACCGCGAGCGGGTGGGGCATTACCTGGAAAGCGTGCGCGATGTGGAGCGGCGCATTCAAAGAGCCGAGCAAGGCTTGGCCGAGAATCCGCTCCCGGACCTCGACCGCCCGACCGGCGTGCCCGCGAGTTATGCCGAACACGCGCGGCTGATGTTCGAGCTGCAACTGCTCGCCATGCAGGGCGACATCACGCGCGTTTTCACCTTCCAGCTCGCCCGCGAAACGAGCAACCGCACTTACCCCGAGAGCGGCGTATCCGACCCGCATCATCCGCTCTCGCATCATGGCAACGACCCGGAAAAAATCGCCCGCATGGCGAAGATCAACCGCTTCCACGTTTCGCTCTTCGCCGAGTTCCTGCAAAAGCTGCGCGCCACGCCCGAGGCCGGTGGCACGCTGCTCGACAATTCGCTTTTCCTCTACGGCAGCGGCATGGGAAATCCCAACGTCCACGACCATGTGAACCTGCCCATCATCGTCGCAGGCGGCGCGGCGGGCGGGATGAAAGGCGGACGCCACATCCGCTACAAAGAGCCCACACCGCTGGCGAATCTGCACCTCACGCTGCTCGACAAGGCGGGCGTGCGATTGGAGAAATTTCAGGACAGCACGGCCCAGGTGGACGGGCTGTTTGCGCCGCTCGGAATCTGAACGCCGTGATGAGAAGTGAACTCACTGGCAGCCCCAAGGGGGCGAGGCAACAAAGCCCAAGGCAAGCGACGAAGGAGCGCAGCCTTGGGTTGCCGAGTAGAATGGATGCAGCCCTGAAAGGGCGGGGCAACCCCGTGTCCGCCGGTTCGTTGCCTCGCACTTTCAGCGCTTCATTTTCTGGCGATGCAGACCTGGGGCTGCGCTCGTTCCTCGCTTGCCCCAGGCTTTGTTGCCTCGCCCCTTTGGGGCGAAACGCATGCCACGATTCATCGGGTTCGCTGCGTCTTTTGCGCCCTGTTTTTCAATCCGCGCACGTATGAACACGGAATCGCTTTTGCCACACTTCGCTCGCCCGCTGCTCGCCGCCCTATTCTTCGCGGGCACAGCATTGGCGCACGCTGCGGCTCCGCTCGCCGATGCTGCGGAAAAGGCGGACTGGCCGCGCGTTCACGTTCTGCTCAAAGAGCGCGCCGAGGTGCAGGCGAAGCAACCCGACGGAGCCAGCGCACTGCACTGGGCGGCGTATCACGATGACCTCGCCAGCGTGCAGGCGCTGCTCGCTGCGGGCGCGGATGCGAAAGCCGCGAATCAATACGGAGTCGCACCGCTTTCCCTCGCCAGCGTGAATGGCAGCGAGAGGGTCATCACTGCATTGCTCGACGCGGGAGCAGATGCGAACACGACCACGTCCGGCGGCGAATCTGCACTCATGACCGCCGCGCGCACGGGCCGGACCGGCGCAGTGAAAGTCCTGCTGGCACGCGGAGCGAAAGTGGACGCCGCCGACCGCAAAGGCCAGACCGCGCTCATGTGGGCGGCTGCCGATGGCCACGCGCCCGTGGTGGCGCAACTGCTCGCTGCCGGAGCGGTGCGCGACACGCGGTTGAAGTCCGGCTTCACCGCGTTTCTTTTCGCCGCGAGGCAGGGCCGCATCGAGGTCATCCGCACGCTACTCGCCGCCGGAGTGGATGCGAACGAAGCCATCGCGACGGAGAAAGCCGGTGGCCGCCAGCCCGACGCAGGCACCAGCGCGCTGCTACTGGCGGTCGAGAACGGTCACTTTGAACTCGCGCTCGAACTCGTCAAAGCAGGCGCAGATCCCAACGACCAGCGTTCCGGCTTCACCCCGCTGCACACGCTGACTTGGGTGCGCAAACCACCGCGCGGCGACGACCTCGATGGCCAGCCCCCGCCCGAAGGCTCGGGCACGATCACCGCGCTCGAATTTGCCCGCCGCCTCATCGCTGCTGGTGCAAACGTAAATGCGCGCCTCGACAAGCGGGCGAGCGGGCGTGGACGACTCAAGCTGGATGGCGCGACCGCGCTGCTGATGGCGGCAAAAAATGCTGACCTCGATTACATGAAACTGCTCGTCGAGCTCGGCGCGGACTCAACCCTTTCCAACAAAAACGAAACCACGCCGCTGCTCGCCGCCGCGGGCCTTGGCTGCTTCGCGCCCGACGAGGAAGCAGGCACCGAGGCCGAGTGCCTCGAAGCCGTCGCGTGGCTGCTGAAACTCGGCGGCGATGTGAATGCCGTGGACCAAAATGGTGAAACCGCCATGCACGGTGCGGCCTACAAGAGCCTGCCGAAGATGGTGCAATTCCTCGCCGACCACGGCGCAAAGACGGAAGTGTGGAATCGCAAAAACAAATCCGGCTGGACGCCCGTGCTCATCGCCGAAGGCTTCCGGCCCGGCAATTTCAAGCCCTCGCACGAAACCCTCGCCGCACTCCACGCGGTCATGCGCACCGCAGGCCTCACGCCACCGCCACCCACCCCGCGCACCGGCCCGCAACCCATCGGCTACGACGACGGCAGCAGCCCGCCTCCCGCGAAGCCGAAGAAAAAGAAAAGCCCATGAACTTCCACCCATTCCAACACACGGCATTCGCGCTAGTCGGTCCCGCCCTGAAAACCTTCATTCGTATTTGCAAGGCTGCAAGTCTTCCACTTCCGCGGGTGCCAACGAGTAGCGCCGCGACGCAAACCAGAGCGCCCTTTGGCATGAACGCCCGTTGCGGTGTCTTGTTCGCCCTGTTGCTCTCCGGTTCGGTGTCCCTTGCTGGCGACGGTTGGCACCAAGACTTCGACGCTGCCCAGGCCGTCGCCCGCTGCGATGGGCACGATATGCTCATCGAATTTGGTGGCAGCGATTGGTGCGCGCCGTGCAGGTGGCTCAAGGATCGCATCACGTCGAAGCCGGAATTCATCGCCGCCGCCGGGAAACATTTCGTCCTAGTTGACATCGACGACCTGCGCCGGGCGACATCGAAGATGCCCGAGCGCTCCGCGCCGTGATGCAAATGGCTGCCGGCGACTTCACCGCCGCCGTCGCATCCCTCAATGAGATGGTCAAAGCGCATGCCACCGCCTCCCGTTTCGATCTCGGCGATCTGCGACCGCTGCCCGAAAAAGCGGCGAAGGAAATCAGCGCCATGCTCGTCGTCGCCCGCGCTCCCGCCACCGGCAAGCTCAGCCAGTTGCGGGCACTGAATCACATCATGGAGGAGCAATTGCCCGACCCGTGCGAGATCTCATGCGGCGAAGGCTTCAACTCCGGCAGGCTGGCCCGCCCGATTCTGGCCGAGGCGTTTGGCCGCCAGTTGCTGGCGGAGACCGCGTCGCTGGAAAGCGAAGCGAGGGCGAAAGCCATCGGCGAGGCGCTCGAAGGGACAAAATTTTTGCGGAGCGGCGCCATCGCCGAAATTTTCCAGACCGTCCTCCCCGCCATCGGCAAGGACACCGCGCACAAGCACCTCCCCGCTCCCTACCGCACATGGCTGGAGTGACAGTCAAGGCATAGGCCGTCGAGCCGCGGCGCACTGGAAAACGTGCGCGCCGTGCTCCTCGAAAACGCCGACCGCGAACTCTTCACGCAGGCCATCAAGCTCGCGCAAGGCAATCAGGCGAAGGCCGCGCGCTGGCTCGGCGTCTCGCGTCTGACCATGCGCGAAAAGCTCACGCAATTCGGCAGCCATCCGGCGCAGGCGGAGTAGGCGCTATTGCACGAGCACGCGATAGAACGTCCGGCCAGGTCCGGGCGCGGGGTCGATGACGATCAGTTCGGTGCCGGTCGCGACTTGCGCGGATCCGAGGTTCAGCCAGGCCGAAAAATCAATCGTGCGCTGGAGCGTGTAGGTGCGCCCTGGCGTGGTGGTGAATCGGATCTCCGCGCCGCCGGGCACGAAGACCGGCGGCGTGACGAGCGTGAGCACATTGGCCGCGCCGGGCGTGGGCAGCGTGAGATCGAGCACTGGCGCGGCTCCGTCGGGGAAGCGGCCCTGCGCGTCGTTGCGCGTCTGCCGGCCAAAGGTGACGAGATCGCTGACCTGTCCGGTGGGCGCGATAAGCTGGATCGAGTCCCCGTTGTTGTTGAGTTGGAAAGGAACGTGCAGTGCGCTGCCGGGGCCGGGCGACGCTGGATTCTGCACGGGCTCATTGTCCGCCCAGACGAGCAGGTAGCCGCCGGCGGGAATGCTCCAGCCATTCGGCACGATGAAGGGCGACGGCGAACCGGGTTCGTCGGTCAGCTTCCAGCCGGCGAGATTCACCGCGACGGCGGTGGGATTGTGGATCTCGAACCAGTCGTCGCTGTCGCCGAACTCGTCGAAAAATGCGCCGTTGTTTTCCGCGAGCCATTCATTGATCCGCAGCACCGGGCCGGTCGGGTCGAAGGGATTGTTGACCGTGAGCGAAGAGGTCGCACCGACGACGACCGCGCCGTTGAAGTCGATGCCGCGGATGGTCAGCAGGTTGCTCCCCGCCGCGAGCGGCACGACGACACGCCAGGCGGTATTCGACGACCACACCGGCGTGTAGAGCTGCCCGTTCACCTCGATGAAAACGATCGCGACGCGCGCCGTGCCGGTGATCGCCACGGTGCTGTCGGCGGCCACGGCTCCGGCGAAGGTGAGGAAGTTCGTGGTCGTCGGGAGCTGGCTCAGGACGAAGCTCGCGCGCGCGCCGATGTAGGCCAGCGTGCTGGAAAAATCCTGACCCGCGACCGCGCCGTAGTGCTGCGTCCACCGCGTCATGTAGCCGGTGTTAAAACTCTTCTGGATGAGATCGAAGAGGTGCGCGTAGTAACGCCGCGTGAGGTCCGGGCTGGTCGTGACCACCTTCGCCAGATTGCCGCCGCCGAGCAGCGAGGCATTCGTGGCGCGCTGAAACGACGAGTCCCAATCCCATGGCAGATAGAGCGCGCGCCCGTCGTTCGGGCGGAGGTAAAAGCGAAAGTTGTGAATGTTCGAGCCGGTGTAAGCGGCATCGGCGGGGCCGACGAGCGACTGGTAGGCGAGCGTGCGCAGCCATTCCTCGACATCGAGCCGGAGCGCGGCATTGGCGGCGAAGGTCGCGCCGGTCTGGCTGAAGAGTTTCTCCAGCGCGACGAGCCCGGCGAAGTTGTCCGCGTCGCGATTCATGAGCTGGAGCGCGGTCCAGCGGTACGCCTCCTTGTCGTTGCCGTAGTCCTGCACTTCCAGATTCGCGAAGCCGGTCCCGCCGCCTTCGTTGCCCGGCAGCTTCGGCGACTCGGGATTGCCGTCGGTCGTGTTGAGATTCCAGCGGATGACCTCGAACTCGAACATCTGCCCGTCGGTGCCATTCTGGAATTGCGTGTCGAGATACTCCTCGTCGAAACCGGCCAGACGCAGCGAGGCATTCGAGGTGTAGGTGCCGAGCGGATGGATGAAGCGCGCGAGATCGTCGTACATGCTCGGGACACCGCCCGCGGCGACGGCGACTTGCTTCGCAATGATCTCGCCAACGCTGATCGCGACGTGCTGCGAGCGATCGACGGCCACTTTATCGAGCACGCCGCGGAAGAGCTGATCCGGCCCGAAGGCCACGGTGAAGCCGACGCGCCCGACGTTGCGCCCGACGAAGCTGCCCTTCAGCCGCGCGCCCACATCGTAATACACCTCGCGCTCGCCGACGATGATCGTCGCGCCGAGGAATTCGTTGCTGAGCGTGTTGACCGGCGTGTGGAGGAAGGTGGTGTCCGCATTCGTCATGACGAGGCGGAAACCGGGCAGCGCGGGCGCGGTCTGGCCGTCCTGCACGACGTAGAGCGCGCGCGACGCCGGGCCGCGCGCCGGGAAGGTGCTCACCGCTGCGAGCGGGTCGCGGCCTTCGACATAAAACTGCACGAGCGTCGCCGCGCCGAAGCCGGGCACGACGGCGGAAAACTTTGCGCCGTCGGGGCTCGTCATCGGCACCGTCTGCCAAACGCCACCGGCGGCGGAATACTTCAAGTCGAGCGCCTGGATGCCATCGCTGTCGGCGGCCTGCACGGAGACGGTGACGGGTTCGCCGGGCGCGGGGATCGTCGGCGAATGTGCGAGCGCGGCATAGGTCGGGCCGGCGTTGGCGATGGCGCGGGAATTGGGCGCGCCGGGGGTGCCGCCGTTCGCCACGACATCGAGGACGTGGGTGCGCGGGAGGCGGTTGAAATAGAGCCGCGTGTTCAGCCGCCCACCACCCGCGAGCCAGCGCACGCGCAGCGAGTTTTCGTACACGCGGTTCGCGACGAGCGCCTGATTGCCAAGAAAGGTCGTCTCGATCTGATTGCCCTGATATTCCCCAGCCCCGCTGGCGATCAAGTGCAGGACTTGATTCCCCGGCGCTCCTGGCTCCGGTTCCACGCGCGAAGCGCGATGATTGCCCAGGAACCGCCACTTCGACGCCCCGGCATCGAAGCCGCCATTTTGCATGAGATTCGCGCTCGTCACGGTGTCGGTCACGCGCACGTCGTCGATGAGACATTCGCCGGGCCCGTCCACGAGCAGGAGATTCAGCTCGCGCCAGATCGTCGGCTCGCCGGATTGCGAAGGGACGTTCGGGCCGCTCCACGTGAAAGTCTGCCAGCCAGCCTTCGCGCTCTCATCGCTCGCTGCCCACGCCTCAGGCTTCGCGTTGTCGGAATCAGGATCGCGCAGCTCCAGACTCGATCCGCGACCGTCGGAGAATTCCGGCCAGCGTCCGCCGCCGGCGTAGCGCACTTCATCCGCGCGATTGCCCACCACATCGCGCAGCCGCACGCGTTCGGAGCGCCCGGTGAGATTTCCCGACCAGGGACCGAAAACATGCGTCGCGGGAAGCCCGTGGACGGCCATCACTCCCGCGGGATCTTCCGCCACGACGACATAGCCGCCCGGCGGCAGCGACGCTCCGGCCGGGAAGGTGAAGCTCACCCCGTCGGTGAACGCCCAACCCGCGAGCGGCACGGCAGCACCGCTCTTGTTGTGCAGCTCGATCCATTTCCCCGCGCGCGGAGTGGCCGGTGGAAAGTAGGCCGCGTGCGGCGGATCGAACATGATCTCGCTGATCACCACCGCCGTGCTCAACGCCACCTGATTCGCCGCGCCCGGCGTCAGCGCGACGGGGCGCAGCCATTCCCCCGTCCCATCCGGCGAGCGGCTGCGCGGCGTCCCTTTCACCTCGAAGGAATCGAGCACCGTCGTCCCGTCCGGGGCGAGGAGCAGCACGCGGTCGCCGGAATTCAGCGCGAGCGCGATCTGCTGAAAGCCGCCCGCCGCCACGCTCTGCGCCGGAACCGCGCTGGCGACGGCCCCGGTCGCGGTCACGCGCACGATCGTCAGCCCGCTGCTGTTCGAGGCGGTGCCGAGATTCATGATCTCGATGCCGGTGGTGGAAATTTCGTTCAGCAGAAAAGTCGGCGAGGCCTCGGTGGGCAGCGTTTCGTGGCGATCATTTCCGCGGCGAAGACCGCGTCTATCGTATCCGCGCCGCCCGCACTCGGCGCGAACGCCGCGTTGTAATGCTGCGTGATTTCGCCCGGCGAGAGCGCGCGATTGAAGACCGCGACCTCGTCCACGGTGCCGCTGAAATTCAGATCGTAGGCGGAGCTTCCCGAGTTCTTCCGCGCGCCGATGCTGATCTCGTGCGTCGTGCTAATCAGCGTTGACGGCGGAGCCGCCGAGGCCACCTGCGCGCCATTCACATAGAGCCGCATGATCCCACCCGCTTGATCGAAGACCGCCACGACATGCTGCCAGGAGTTGTTCGGCGCCACCGAAGACTGCGCCGCCGTCGCCGCGTTCGGGCTTCCGCCATTCCACAGAAAGAAGCGGTAATTTCCACCGGCGACATCGACGCAGAACTGCTCGCCGCCACCGCCCGTCCCTTTGCAAAAGACCGCCGCACCCGACTCCTGCCCGCCGCCACCTTTCACCCACGCCGAGACGGTAAATTTTTTCAGCGTGGAGAAATTGAAAACGCCCGGATCGGGGAAAGTCGCCGCGTCATTGCCGCCGTCGCCGTTGCCCTGAAAGGCGGGCGCGGCATTCCCCGCCTCAAAGCCAGTGAGCGGCTGGCCGCCGATCGTGTCCGCAGGCCGCGGTCCGGCGTTCGCGAGACTCCCCGCGGCGAGGCCCTGCAGCGTCCCGTTTTGATCTCCCTGCTCCGGCGCGCCCGCGACATTGGCGAGGTCCGAAGCCGCGCCGACCGCGGTGGAAGTTTCATCGAGCCGCCAATAGGCGAGCGGCCCGGAAACCAGCACCGCAGCGGGATAAGCGGGCAGCGCCCCGGCCTGATGCAGCTCGGCAGCGAGCACGTTGCCGCTCGGCTGGAGGAGCGCGGCGGGCACGGCGAAGTCGCGCCAGATGGGCGCGCCGCGCCGCGGATTTGTGGCCAGCGTCGTGGCGGTGGCGGCGGGGGCAAGATTCGCGCGGACGATTTCCGCGCCGTTGAGGAAAACCGCGGAGCCATCGTCGATCAGCAGACGGAGATTGAGTTGGGTGAAAGCTGCCTGTCCGCCGAATCCAAACGTGCGGCGGAAATAGTAAGTCACTGGTCCAGCGGGCAGCGCGGTATTCGCGAGTGCCGGAGTCGGCAGCGGATCGGAGCCAAGCTGGAACGCGGCATTGCCCGCCGACCAGCCCACTTCACTCGCGAGCGGCTGCCGCCACGCAGTGCCGAGATCCGCCCCGTCCGCGCGAAAGACCCATGCACCATTCGTATCGAGCAGCGTGCTCATCGTCGCCGGTTGGAAGGCGGGGAAATTTTCCGCGCCGAGGGTGCCACCGAGCCGCGCGCTCGTCCGCCACGAGACCGCTTCCTCGGTGTCGAAATTCACGCCCCGCTTCGCCAGCGATGCCCCGCCGCCATCCGGCCCGCTCGGCCAGTCACCGCTCGTGCCATAGGTCACCTCATCCATCACCCGCCCGTCCCGGTTGCGCAGCCGCAAGTTTTCTCCGCCGTTGTCGAGCTTGCCCGACCAGGGCCCCAGCGCGCCCGAAAAGCCCAGCGCCACAGGATTCGCGGCGATCACCAGATGCGCACCCGCCGGCAGGATGGTGCCGGCGGCGAAGGTGTAATTGACGCCGCCAGTGATCTCCCAGCCGCTCATTTCGATATCCACCGCCATCTGATTGCGCAGCTCGATCCACTCCAGCGCCTCCTCCGCCGCGGCATTCGGAGCCGCCGGGTGATACATGATTTCGTTAAAGACAACGACGACATCCGCGCGCGCGAACAAACCAAAGACCAGCAGTGATATCGCGCAAAGCAGCGCGGTGGATGGACGGGGGTTCATGCGTAAACGCTAGCTGGGGACGCACGAAACGCACGAAGCGAATTCCGCCGACGAAGACTCGCGATGGACAAAGTCCTTGCTTTCCCTCAGCAATTTTCCCAGCCTATTCAGACCGATAACCCCCTATGAAAACTCCATCATCCTCCATGAACTCCCTCCGTCTCTCCACCGCGCTCCTCATCCTGAACAGCGCGATCGCCACCGCCTCCATTCTTCCCTCGCCCATCGCCACCGGCAGTGCCCCGCCCTTCAATCCGAGCTTCGCCGCGGCCAACACCGTGGACAATACCGAGCTCGAATACGCCTAGGCGAGTCAGGGCACGAACACCTTCCTCGAATATAGCTTCGGCTCTGCGCAATCCTTCGACAGCATCGTCGTCATCAATCGCGACAGCGGCGGCATGAGCGACCTGATCGGCAACTTCACGCTCACTCTCGACGGCCTGGCCACGGTCTCGGTCCTGCGCACGCCGGAGCGCGGCGCGAGCCTCGTGCATTCGCTCGGCGGACTCTTCACCGCGACCTCGGTCCGCCTTGATGTCGATACGATCGGCATCGGCGACAGCTTCAACAACACCGGCGCGATGGAGGTGCTCTTCGTCCGCAAGCCGACGGGACAGACGCCCGTCGCAGCGGGTATCTTTGATTCGGCACCTGCCTTCAATGGCTTCTTCGCCGCCAACAACTCGATCGACGGCGTGGTCGGCCGCAGCAGCGACGGCGTCGATGGCCCGGAATACGCCTCGGCCAGCCTCGGCGCGGGCACCTTTGTCGATTTCGACCTTGGCCTGGAAATGCTCGTGGGCGGCTTCGATTTCTTCGACCGCCTCGCCGATGAGGATCGCACCACCGGCTTCGACCTGATCTTCAGCACCGATCCCATCTTTGGCGATGTCGGCGATGTCGTGCGGTCCTATGGAAACACGGGCGTCGGCACGAGCGATGTCTTTGCGGGAATTTCGGCGCGTTTTGTCCGCTACGATGTCACCTCGAATCTGGGCGGTGCCGCAGCCAATACCGGCATCAGCGAGCTCACGTTCTATCAAGTGCCCGAGCCCTCGACCGTCGCACTGCTCAGCCTCGGCCTGCTCACCGCGGCCCGTCGGCGGCGGGCCTGATTCCGAGAGCGGCCCGGACGCTTTTCACTCCGGCGGCCAGACGACGATGCGCATCCATTGCGCCGTTTCTCCCCGTGCTTCGGGAACGCTAATGCTTCGCCATCGCGGCGGTTCTTTAGATTCTGACACCACCCATCCCGATGCGCCTTCTCGCCTTTTTCGCCCTCACCGCCTCACTCCTCTCCGCCGAAACTCCGCAGGATTACCGCTTCAAAGTGGAGACGCTTTTCGAGGGGATGCCGCAGCCGATGGAACTCGAGATCGCGCCGGATGGACGGATCTTTTTCAACGAGTTCGGCGGAAAGCTGAAGCTCTGGCAACCGGAGACGAAGCAGATCGTGGAGGCGGGGAAAATCGAGGTGACGACCGAGCAGGAGAATGGCTTCCTCGGCTTCGCGCTCGATCCGAAGTTTGCGGAGAACGGGTGGATTTACTGCCTCTACTCGCCCAAGGGATTTTCCGGCCAGCACCTCAGCCGGTTCACGATGAAGGGCGATACGCTCGAACTGGCAAGCGAGAAGCTGCTGCTGAAATTTGAGGAGCAGCGGAAGGAATGCTGTCATCACGGCGCGTCGGTGGAATTCGGGCCGGATGGCTGCCTGTATTTTTCCGTCGGCGACAACACGCATCCGCACGCCGACTCAAATGGCTTCGCGCCGATCGATGAGCGCGAGGGCCGGGCGCCGTGGGACGCGCAAAAATCGGCGGCGAACACGAACACGTTGTCGGGAAAAATCTCGCGCATTCGCCCGAAAGCGGATGGCACTTACGACATCCCGCCGGGGAATCTTTTCCCGCCCGGAACGCCGCAGACCAAGCCGGAAATTTTCGCGATGGGCTTGCGCAATCCGTGGCGAATGTCGATCGACCAGAAGACGGGATTTGTCTATTGGGGCGAGGTCGGGCCGGATGCGGGCGACGACGGGCCGCGCGGGCCGCGCGGCTACGATGAGATCAATCAGGCGAAGCGCGCGGGTAATTTCGGCTGGCCGTATTTCATCGGGAATAACTTCGCGTACTTCGACTACGACTACGCCACGAAGACGCTCGGCAAGCAGTTCGACCCGCTGCACCCGATCAACGAAGGACCGAACAACTCCGGCCTGCGCGAACTGCCGCCTGCGACGCCAGCGCTGATCTATTGGCCGTATCGCGGGCCGCGTGAATTTAAGGAGATGGGCGAAGGCGGTCGCACGGCGTGCGCGGGTCCGGTTTATTACAGCGGCGCGGATGTCGGGAAAACGAACGGCTTCCCGGCGCACTTCGATCGCTGCCTGTTGTTTTGGGATTGGGAGCGGCCCGCGCTGAAATGGGCGCGGCTCGATGCCGACTCGAACTTGGTCGGCATTGAGCCGTTCACGATCACGGTCGTGCTCGGCAACAAGCCCGAGCAGATCGACAAACTGAAACCGGCAATCACCGCAGGCGCGACGTTGCTGAAGCGGCCGGTCGATGCGGTCTTTGGAAAAGATGGCTGCCTTTACCTGCTCGACTACGGCGAGACGTGGGGCGCGAACAAGGATTCGAAGCTCGTGAAGATCAGCTACGTGCGCGGCAACCTGGCGCCGGTCGCAGTCGCTGCGGCGAAAAATGCCGCGGGCCGCGAGCCGTTGATGGTCAGCCTTTCGAGCGCGGGCTCGAAAGATCACGAAGGCGATGCGCTGAAGTTCGCGTGGCGTTTGCAACCGGGCGGCGCGGTCGTTTCCACGGAAGCGAATCCGCAGATCACGATCAAGGAACCCGGCAACTACATTGCGGAATTGCGCGTGACCGACGCGCAAGGGGCGAGCGGCGCGGCGAGTTTTCCGCTCATCGTCGGGAATAGCGCGCCGGAGGTGAAATTCGCGAGCCCGCAGGACGGCGACTTTTTCACGCCCGGACAGCCGGTGAAGTATGCGATCGCCGTGCAAGATGCCGAAGACGGTGCCTCGTCCGCAAAGCCCGAAGAATTCGGTGTCCGCACACTCGTCAGCAGCGCATTTGTCCGCGCCGATGGAAAGGAAGCCGCAAGCGAACCCGGGTTCGCATTGATGAAATCGAGCGACTGTTTTAACTGCCATGCGATCGAGCAAAAGGTCGTCGGCCCGGCGCTCGTCGAGATCGCCGAAAAGTATCGCGGCCAGGCTGGCGCGCTCGATGCGAGCGTGAAGCGCGTGCGCGAAGGCAGCACGAAAATCTGGGGCGAAATCCCGATGCTCCCACATCCGCAGCACACCACGGATGAAGTGACAATCATGCTGCGCTGGGTCTTCGCGATCGAGAAGGGCAAGGGCGGGCCGACGCTCATGCGCGGCCTCGTCGGCGAAATCGTCGCGCCGAAAGTGGACAAGGCCGGAGCGTTCGTCCTCGAAGCCACCTACACCGACACGGGTCGCGCGCCTGCGGGATCGCTCAGTGGCAAGGCGAGCGCGAAGCTGCGCCCACGCCGGCTCGAAGCGGAAGCCGCGGAAATCAATGGCGCGAAGAATCTCGGAAGCTGCGTCGGTGCGATCGACCACGGGCATCACGTGAAATTTGCCGGGGTGAATCTCGCCGAAGTCGCCGCGGTTACCGCGCGCGCAAGTTCGGGAAATGTCGGCGGCAAGATCGAGTTCCGCGCCGGTTCGCCGAGCGGCGACTTACTGGGCTCGGTCGAAGTGCCGAACACTGGCGGCTGGGACAAATGGATCGAGCCCAAGATGCCGCTGAGTGCGCAAACTCGTTCCGACGTTTACGCCGTCTTTATCAATCCTGGCAAAGGCGGGTTGCTGAATCTGGATTGGGTGCAGTTTGACGCGAAGTAGCAACTCCGGCTCAGCGGGGGCGTCAGTCGTTTTTTTGTCAACATTTGGCCGACCCATCGATCGGGATCTCCGCGGCTGGAAGTGCAATTTATCGCTAACAATGCGAACATGCGGACGCTTCTTAAAGTGATCGCGACGACCGCCGAAACACCCAAAACCGCCAGCCGATGATTCCGACAACACGACGCCAATTTCTCCGCAGCCTCGGCCTCTCCGCCGCGGCGCTTCCGTTTCTGCCTGCGCTCCATCGCCTGCGCGCCGCCGAGGTGTCGCCCATTCAGCGCATCGTTTTTATGTTTTCGCCGAATGGCACGATCCCGCCGGATTTCTGGCCCGATCAGGTTGGGGAAGATTTTCAGCTCAAGCGAATCCTCGCGCCGCTGGAGCCGTTTAAGAATCGGCTGATGACGCTCAAGGGCATCGCCAACAAGATCCGGGGCGATGGCGATGGGCACATGCGCGGGATGAGTTGCCTGCTCACGGCGATCGAGCTGAACGCGGGAAATATCCAGGGTGGTAGCGACCGGCCTGCGGGCTGGGCGAAGGGCATTTCGATCGATCAGGAGATTCGCAATTTTCTCCAATCGAAAAAGGAAACCGCCACGCGTTTCGGCTCGCTGGAATTCGGCGTGCAAGTCGGCAATCGCGCCGATCCGTGGACGCGCTGGACTTACGCGGGGAACAATCAACCTGTCGCGCCGGTCAACAGCCCGTACGAAATCTTCGACAAACTTTACGGTCAGGTGAAGGAGCGCGAGAACCTCGGCAGTGTGCTCGATGACGTGAGCGAGGATCTCAAATTGATCTCGAACAATCTCGGAAAAGACGAACGGCAGATGCTCGAAAAACACGCGACGTTTGTCCGGCAGATGGAAACCGATCTCGCCGCGATGGCGGGCCAGACGCTCCGTTTTCCCGCGCCGAAACTCGAGCCCGGCGTGGAACTCGACAACGACGGAATCCCGAAGATCAGCGAGATGCAGACCGATCTGCTCGTGAACGCCTTCGCGAACGATCTCGCGCGCGTCGCAACGCTCGAATTTAGCAACTCCGTCGGCCAATCGCGCATGCGCTGGCTCGGCATCAACGACGGCCATCACGGCCTTTCGCACGAGCCTGATACGAACAAGGACGCGCAGGAAAAGCTCGTGAAGATCAACACCTGGTTTGCCGAGCAACTTGCCGCGCTCGCGAAAAAATTGGACGCCATCCCCGAGCCCGGCGGCACCGGCACGATGCTCGACAACACGACGATCATCTGGACGAACGAACTCGGCAAAGGCAACAGCCATTCCCACTCCGACATCCCGTTCGTCGCGCTCGGCGGCGGCCTTGGATTCAAAACCGGTAGCGCGCTGCAATTCGACAACATCGCCCACAACCGGCTCTGGCTCTCGATCGCGCACGCTTTCGGCAATCGCATCGAGACGTTCGGAAACAAGGATCACAGCCAGGGCGGCCCGCTCGCGCTCGCGTAGGCGCGTCGTCGGGATCGGCGACTACAGACTCTGCTCTTTATCCGGTCCGCTAACCGGAGGTAGCGCTTCCATTCATGGGACAGCGGTTTCGCGAACCGACTGCGGCGAGTTGGCCTTCCGTCATCGCCGTTGTGCTACGTTTAGTCCGCGTTCGGCGCGGGCAATGCCGATGCGGTATCGGATGGCAGTCTCGTGAATCGCTGAACGCAGGAGCCGCCGAGCGTGTATGGCACTTCGACTGCGCGGAAGAAGAGGCTGGACGTCGAGGGCTGGACGATACCCGTGCCGAATGTCGCCTGTCCGTTTTGATCCGTCGCCCTAAAGGTGCTTCCAAGCCACTGGGGAGACGTGAGCGAATCGCTGGCCTGAAGCTTGAAGGTCAAGCCAGGCCAGCCCTTGCGATCGAGGGTGAAGGTGTTGCTGCCGGTGCGGTTGATGCTCAGGACGGGCACGGTGGACTTGCCTTCGCTCCCGGCGCCCCAGAGCGCCTGCACTTCGGCGGGGATGACGGCGTGACCGTATCGGGGCGTCCCCATTTGCCGGCGAATCTGCGGCGACCTGCTACGGAAAGGTGAAGCGATAGAATCGGCCATTGAGACTCGCCGCGTCGGCGTCGTCGTATTGGAGATTGCCGGTCGCATCGCTAAAGACGGGAGCGATGGTGAGAAAGCTGGACCCATCCGGCATCGCGGAGGCTTGCACGGAATGCGCCGCGTTGGGCAGGCCGATGCCTTCGAGCAGGATGTGCCCATTGGCGGGTCGCGTGATGGAAGTAACTCGCAGGGTGGAGCTGCCAGACTCGAATGCGCCGATGTCGGAAGCGTCGCCGCCCGCCAGACCCGCCACGCCCGGCGTGTCGGTGTATCGCGAAAAGCCGCGTTGATCCGTGACGATGCCGAAACCGGGGCTGCCGACGTCGATGGCGGGGCTGCCCGCTTGCAGCGCGTGGGTCCGGGTCAATCCGCCATTGTCGGCCAGCGGATCGAGCAAAGGATTGATCGCTGCGCCGCCGGTGCCACCGAGTAAATCGCCGGAGAGGGTGTTAAAGCCGACGACGCCGGCGTTCACGCTGCCGATCATGTTGAAACCCTGGGTCGTGAAAGTGCCGGCAGCATCCACGGTCCCGCCGGGAGCATTGAGGCCGGTGTTTCGTGCGATCAGATTATTGCGGCAGGTCACGGTGCCTCCTGAGGCGACCGCCACACCGCCTCCCGAAGTAGGACACGAGTTGAACGCGATCGTGCAGGAAGACAGGTTGGCCACGCCACTGACGGAATTGTAAATCCCTCCACCCCGAATATTCGCGGCGGTGACGGAATTGCCGGAGATCGTCGAATTGGTCAGTGTCAGCGTGCCCGTATTCATGATGCCTCCACCGCCCGCGCCACCGGTCTGTCCGGCGGCGGTGTTTCCAGAGATGGTGCTGCGGATCACGGTCAAGGTGGCGCTGTTCGACAAGCCTCCGCCGATCCCGTTCGAGTTGGTCGCCGTATTTCCCGATACGGTGGTCGCCGTCAGCGTCAAAGTGCCTCCGTTTGAAATACCACCGCCATCCGCGAGCGGCGCGAGCACTTGGTTGGAATCCACGCTTCCTCCCTGGATCGAAGCCGAGCCCAGATTGTAAATTCCTCCACCGATTCCCACGGCGGAATTTCCCGCGATGCGGGTATTGGCCATCGTGCAGGAACTGGTGGCTGAAACAAAGACTCCACCGGCGCGCGAACCGGACGCCGTGGCCGAATTACCGGAGATCGTCGAACGCGCCACGGTCACCTCCGCGCCGATGGTCGTCGGAGTGCCGATGCCCCCGCCAAAGGACGCACTCGAGTTGTCGCGCACGACGCTGTCGAACACGCCCAGACGGGTGCCCGAATCCGCCATGATTCCGCCACCGAAGGCACCCGCGCCGGGTGCGGTGTTGTTGGCCACTACGCAATTGAAGAGAGTCAGGCCGCCCTGTTCGAGATGAATCCCCCCGCCGTTAGCGGTGGTGGTTCCGTCGGCGATCTTCAGTCCCGAAATCGTGGCCCCAGCGACCCCGGGCGTGGTAATCCGCACCCTCAAAACCCGCCGCGCATTCGCCCCGCTGATCGTGAGTTGATCCGCGCCCGGTCCGCGGACGGACAGGCTTTTGTTGATCACCAGCTCCGCGCTCGTCAACGTGATGGTGGCCGGGAGGCTGCTGAGATTGAAATCAATCGTGTCGCCGGAAACAGCGCTCGCCAGCGCCGCGCGCAGACTGCCTGCGCCGGTGTCGTTGGTATTGGTGACGGTAATCGTCGCGCCCAGGAGAGCGGATTTCCCGCAGAGTGTGAGCGCGAAGACGTGGAGGAGAAATAGTCTGGGTGTCATAACTTCAGCGTGTGGCGGACATGGCGAGCGTGAGTGGTGCGGCGACGATGGCGCCGCTCAGTGGGATTTGTAGTTTCATAGGATGTAGCGGGATCGGGATTTTGCGGGTTCGTTTATCCAATGCGGATTTTTCCCGGCAGGCTGGCCAAATATTTTTACGAAAACGCGATCAGGGCCGCGACGGGCGGGCGAGTCCTTGAAAACACGGTTCGCTCCGGCATAGTTCGGCGCCCCACGTTCCCGAATGAGCACACCCCCTCAGCCACCACCAGACAGCGCCCGCCTTCAGGACATGCCGGCGTCGGAGCTGCTGCCGCTCGTTTATGAAGAGCTGCGCGGGCTGGCGGTGCGGAAGATGCAGATGGAGGCGCCAGGGCAGACGCTCCAGCCGACGGCGCTGGTGCATGAGGCGTGGCTGCGGCTTTCGGGCGAACGGGACGTGCGGTTTGAAAATTGCGCGCATTTTTTCGCGGCGGCGGCGGAGGCGATGCGGCGGATTCTCATCGATCGGGCGCGCGCGCGGCAGGCGTCGAAGCGCGGCGGGAAAATGGAGCGCGTGGATTTGGACGGCGTGGAGTTGGCCATCGCGGCGGACGATGACACGCTGCTCGCGGTCCACGAGGCGCTGAACCGTCTGGCGGATCACGACGCGGACGCCGCCGCGTTCATTCAGCTCCGCTTTTTTGCCGGGATGACGAATGAGGAAGCAGCGCTGGCCTTGGGCATCCCGGAGCGGACGGCGCGGCGGCAGTGGAGTTTCGCGCGCGCGTGGCTTTACCGGGACATCCAGCGGCAGAGGGGATGAAAATGGGCAGTGGCTCAATTCTCCGCCGTCCCGGAGGGACATCAGAAATTAGCCGGTGGTGGAGCGAGTCTGCGAGCGGGAACCACCGGACCCTTGCGCAAATCCAACCCCGCCCCGGAGGGCGCGGCAGAAGGCATCGCCCGGAGTTCCATCGTCCCTCCGGGACGGGATCGCGTCTGGTGGATGATCCGGTGGTTCCGCTCGCGGACTCGCTCCACCACCGGCTAATTTCTCTCAAGCCTCCGGCTTAGGGCGGATGGCAGGATGTTTTCAAACCGAGCACTACCTAAAAATGCGGGGCCGGATGATTTTTCTGGCCAGACGCGCCCGCTTTTTCCGCATCCATGAGCATCAAAACTGAAACTCTTCAACTGCGGGAAATCTTCGACGACGCTTCGGAAATCGCGGACGCCGGTGAACGCCGCGCTTTCGTGCGGAAGGCTTGCGGCGAAAATGCGGCCTTGCTCCGCGAGGTGGAGGATCTGCTCGCGGCGCACGATACGGCGGGCGGATTCTTCGATGCCATGACTCCGACGGAGCGCCCGCCGCTGCCGCCGCCCGACGAGGAAAAAATCGGCAATTACCGGCTGATCGAAAAACTCGGCGAGGGCGGCGGCGGCATCGTCTGGCTGGCGGAACAATTCGAGCCGGTGCGCCGCCGGGTCGCGCTCAAGATTTTGAAGCCGGGCATGGACACGCGCTCGGTGATCGCGCGCTTCGAGGCGGAGCGGCAGGCGCTCGCGCTGATGGATCATCCGGGAATCGCGCGCGTGTTCGATGCGGGGACGAGTCCGCTGGGCCGGCCGTTTTTCGTGATGGAACTGGTGAGCGGCATTCGCATCACGAAGTTTTGCGACGAGCGCCGCATCGAGACGGCGGCTCGGCTGGAGTTGTTCATCCGCGTCTGCCAGGCCGTGCAGCACGCGCATCAGAAAGGCATCATTCACCGCGATCTAAAACCGTCGAACATCCTCGTCTCGCCGAGCCCGGATGAAGGCGGAGCGCCGGCGCCGAAGGTGATTGATTTCGGCATCGCCAAAGCGACCACCGACCTGCGGCTGACGGAAAAAACGCTCGTCACTCACGCGGAAATGCTCATCGGCACGCCCGCTTACATGAGCCCGGAGCAGGCCGAGTTGGGCGCGGTGGAGATCGACACGCGGAGCGATATTTATTCGCTCGGCGTCCTGCTTTACGAACTGCTCACGGGAAAGACGCCGTTTGAGAGCGAGACGCTGCTGAAATCCGGCTTCGACGCCATGCGGCGGACGATTCGCGAAACGACGCCGACCCGGCCATCGACGCGGCTGATGACGCTGGATGTCGCCGGCCTGACGGAAGTCGCGCGACGGCACCAGGCGGAGCCGGACCGGCTGGTTTCGCTGCTCCAGGGCGACCTCGATTGGATCGTGCTGAAGGCTTTGGAAAAAGACCGCGCGCGCCGGTATGAATCGGCCAGCGGACTCGCCGCCGATGTGCAGCGTTACCTGCGAAACGAACCGGTGGAAGCGCGTCCGCCAAGTTCGCTTTACGCACTGCGAAAACTGGTGCGCCGCCACCGCACGGCGTTCGCCGTGGCGGCGGGAGTCGCGATATTGCTCGTGGCGGCCTCGATCATCAGCCTTCGTCTGGCCTGGCGCGCATGGGAGGCGGAAGGCCAGCAGCGGGCATTGCGCGCGGTCGCGGAATCCGCCAGACGCGACGCGGAAAATCACGCCGAGGAAAACCGGCTGCGACTCGTGCAGTCGCATGTGGCGCGCGGAAACCAACTGATCGGCGAGGGCGATTTTTGCAGCGCCCTGCTTCCGCTGGTGGACGCACTGAACCTCGAAGAATCCGCCGGTCAGCCCACCGCAGCCGCAGTGGAGATCCAACGCCGTCGGGTCGGCGCGACGCTGCGCCAGGCTCCGCGGCTGATGGAGTGCTGGTCTTTCCCGGACGACTCCGGCACCGCGCATTTCAGCCCCGATGGGCGAAAGCTCGTGGCGCTTGAAAAAGGAACGGTGCGCGTGCTCGATGCGGACACCGGCCAGCCCACGGGAGCGGCTTTCACGCTGGATCAGCCAGCGAGCAAAGTCTGGCTCCCGCTGCCGGATCGCGTGCTCGTGGCCGATGCCGCCGGACGCCTGCGTTTGTGGGACGCCACCACCGGCCAGCCGGCCACGCCGGTGATGGACACGCGCAGCGCCTCCGATCGCGGAGCACAGTATGACGCCGACCGCTGGGATGTTTCGCCCGATGGCCGCTGGTTGCTGGCTCCAGTTGAAGGCGGCGCGCGCCTCTTCGATCTCGCCACGGGCCTGCCAACCGGGCCGTTGATGGCCGAAGGTCTGGCGATTTACCAGCTCGGATTCAGCCCGGATGGCGGAAGCGCTTTTCTTTCATGTTGGGGCGGCGGTGGCTTGCGCCAAATCGAAGTGCCCTCCGGCAGCGTGCTCTGGCAGGGGCCATTCGCTGAAAAAACCACCGCCGTCGCGTTTGCGATCAGCCTCGACGGCGCGCGGCTGGCCATCGTCTCGGGCAAAAATATCGCGGCTCTCGATCTCTGGGATTTGGTGGAAAAGAAACCGCTCCACAGCCTCGTGACGGATGGCTACATCGTCGATTGCGCCTTCACGCCCGATAGCCGGCGCCTCGTGGTGGCCAATCGCGCGCGGACGCAGGTGTTCGATGTCGCGACCGGAAAGGTCGTCGGCGAGCCGGTGGCGCATCGGAGTTTTGTCACGTCCGTCGCAGTGAGCCCGGATGGGAAAACTTTCGCGTCCACCACTTTCGAAAACGTGACGCGCATCCACGACACCACCACGGGCCAGCCGCGGTCTCCCGTGTTTCACCACCCGGGCCGCGTGGAAGAAATTCAGTTCGGCCTGGATGGCCGGCGTTTTCTCACGCGCAGCCTCGGCGGCATCACGCGCTTGTGGGACGTTTCCGGCGCGGATGCCGTGCGGCTTTCCCTCCCGCACGGCGGCCAGGTGCAGGCGATGGAATTCAGCGGCGATGGTCTGCGAATCCTAAGTTGCAGCCGCGATGGCACCGCGTGCGTCCGCGAAGTCGCCACCGGGCGGCTGCTCGCCCGCTGCACGCACCCCGCTCCGGTGGTCGCCGGCCATTTCAGTCCCGATGGAAAGACGATCGTCACGGGATGCAGCGACGGCAGCGTGCGGATTTGGCGAGCCGGCGAAAGCGAATCGCTGATCGCATCCGCCCAGCACACCGCCGCAGTGCGGCAGGTGAGTTTCAGCCCGGACGGGCAACTCGTGCTCTCGTGCAGCGATGACAAAACCGCCCGCCTCTGGACCGCCGCGACCGGAGCCCCCGCTGGCCCCGCCCTCACCCATCGCAGCGCCGTGTGGTGCGCCGTTTTCAGCCCCGATGGCCGCCGCTTCGCCACCGGCGCAGACCGCGAAGCCAGCCTCTGGGACCCCGCCACTTGCAAGCGAATCGGCCAGCCTCTGCCGCACGACCGCATCGTCACCGCCGCCGCCTTCACGCCCGACGGAACCCGACTCGCCACCGCCCAGCTCCGCTCCATTCAGCTTTTTGAAACGGCCACCGGAAAACGCCTCGGCCCGCCCATTCCCAGCGACGACGTGACCTCCACCCTGCGCGCCAGCCCCGACGGCAGCCGCATCCTCGCAGCATCATGGCTCGGCACCGCCTCGCTCTTCGACCTCGGCACCGGAATGCCCGTCGCACCCGCTCTGCAACACCGACTGAAAGTGAATGCCGCCAAGTTTAGCCCGGATGGGAAAATGATCCTCACCTTCAGCGAAGACGGCACCGCCCAAGTCTGGGAAACCGCCACCGGCCAGCCCGTCACGCCACCGCTCCGGCACGGCGGGAATGTCGTCTGCGGAGCCTGGAGCCCCGACGAAAGCCTCGTCGCCACCGGTTCCTCCGATGGCACCGTCCGCCTCTGGGATCTTGCCCCGATTTCAGAACCCGTCGCCGACCTGCGCCTGTCCGCGGAACTTCTCTCCACGCGAAAACTGCAAGCCGGAGCCGGAGCCATCGCCCTCACCAGCGCCGAGATCGAGGATCGCTGGCGGAAGCAGGCAAAGCGTTAGCCGATCTTTCGCACTTGTGCGTCCGAGGATCCCTCCGTCAGAGAGGCCGGGCGGATTTTGTGGCAAAGGTCGGCCACACAAAATCGCGCGACACTCGCTCTTCAGCCTGCGGGCGGAGGGGCGGCGCGGATGCGGGGCGGGGGTTGGGCGGGCAGGGTCCAGCCCAGTTGCAGGAGCAGGGCGGCTTGTTCTTTTTCGGGTTCGGTGATGCGCGGCAGCACCAGGCGGCGGCCGTCGCGGGTGTCGAACTCCACGTCCACCATGACGATGGCGCGCAGCGGCTGCCCTAGCGCAGCCGAAGGGGTGGGTGAGCACTTGCCAGGGCGTGAGGCTCGGGGCGCGCGGGGCGGCGAGTTTTTTCAGGCACACCCACATCGCGTAGCCGAGGAGCCGAGCGTAGCGAGACAGCCAGCCGAAGGCTGCCCCGAAGCGAAGCGGAGGGGTGAGCGCCGCAACGGGGCGATGTGGGCGGCGTGAAGCAACGCGACCAGGATGTGAGCTTCGACGCGTTCCTCTTTCCAATGCCAGATGGGGCGCACTTTGATTTCGCTTTTCAAGGTGCGGAAGGCGGCCTCGGCTTCGGTAAGCTGGATGTAGGCGGCCCAGAGCGCGGCGGGGTCGTTCTGGCCGGGCCAGTGCGCGCGCAGCAGATACGCGCCGTCGCGGGCGACCGAGGCTCGCCATTTGTCGCGGTCCCATTCCCACTCGACGCGGCCGTCGCGCAGTTCGTAGCGGAGTAAAAAGCGGCGCATCGGCCGGTGGCGCTCCTCCAGCCACGCCATGCGGCGCTCGATGGTGCGCGCGTCGGTGCGCGCGCCGCCGCATGGCGTGCTCTTTTTCCACGCGGCCCGCGCTGCGGCAGAGCACGTAGATTTCCTCCGAGTCGGGGCAGAGCTTGACTTCGACTTCGCCGCTCGCCCGCGTCCAGTCCGCGTCGGTGAGATGCTGCTCGAAGTCGCGCAGCTTGGGCTTGGGCGTGCCCACTAGGTAATGTGCGCCACGTTCGCGCAACCACGCGAGATTTTCCTCGCTGGTGATGCCGCAGTCGAAGAACCACACGCGCCGCGCCGCGCCGTGTTTGCTTTCCACCTGCTCGACGATCGTCTTGAGCGTGCTCACGTCCACGGTGTCGCCGCTGAAGATTTCGTAGGTGAGCGGGAACCCCTCGGGCTTGACGATGAGCGCGATGACGAGCTGCTTGCAATCGGGCCGGTGATCGCGCGAATCGAGCGGAGCGAGATAGCCAAAGGGCGGAGCCTTTGCCCGAAGGGCAGCGCCGGAGGGCGCTGGCAATAGCCGCGCCGCGCCTTGGGGATGGTGTCCGCGCTGCCCTCGAAATACGTGCTCGTCAGATCGTAGAGCCGTTTCGACAAGCTCAAGGCCCTGAGCGGAGCCGAAGGGCACCACGTCGAAGCTCGCGTTGAAAAGATCCTTCCAGCGCGCGGCGACGTGCTGCTCGATCGCCGCCTTGTGCTCCACGAGCCGATCCGGGCAGCGGTAAAGGCGATCCTTTTCCGCCGCCGCAAAATCGCAGTCCAGCAACACGTCCATCGCCGTCTGCGGAAACCATTTCTCGTGGACGAAAAGTTCACTGCGCGGATCCAGCAGACGGTTCACCGCGAGCAGCTCGAGCACCTTCTCCCACGGCACCTCGCCGCGCTCCTCGCCCAGCCGCGCGCGCCAGAACTCATCGAGCCCCAGTGCGCGCCACAGCCGGCATCCCGCCCAGCAATCCCCGAAACGCCGCGGCGCGCACCCGCAGCGAGGACAGCCGCACCTCCACCACATCGTCCGCATCGGGCGGCGCCGCGCCATCGCGATCCGTGAAGAGCTGGCGCTGGAGCCGTGCCCCGTCCTCCTCATTGAGGATCTCCAGCGTGCGCTGCCAGCTCGCCGTCTGCGTTGTGTTCAACTCGCCGAGGTGAAGCACCTGGCGCTGCACCACGCGGCCCGAATGCACGCGCAGACTTTCGCACAGCGCGTAGTGGACATGCTCTTTTCCGTCCTTCCTGCGGACACGGCGTTTGAGAAACATGCCCTCCGATGATAGCCCCGCCGCCATGAAAGCAAGAGGGCAGGTCGGCCCACAGGGGGGTGGCGCATTTTGGGAGAAGAACGACCAAACAGCCAGAACGCTTTACGCCAGGCGGACCCACGAAAATATTCCAAAATGCCCGATATCTGCGAAAGTTGGGCTAGAGTTCCCGTCCTCACAATTTGTGATTTCCGTGTCAGAAGTTGTGGCCTGTTTGCAGACTGCCATTTCGGCCAGCCCAAAGGGCTGAGACAAGCCAGCCCAGGGCAAGGAGCGCAGCGACACCGCCCTGGGTGATGTGTGGAAAAAGGGCCAAGCGCTGAAGGGCGACACAAAAGCGCACATGCTTTGTGTCGCCCCTACAGGGCTTTGCGCGTGTGTCGCGGGTGAACCCAGAGCGTTGCCCCTGAGCTGGTTTGTTGGCTCACCTTTGGTGCTCAAGACTGCCTCGCTCGTGTGACTCGCATTTCAGAAAACCTGATGCGCGGCAGTATGATCGAATTCTCTCAGCGCCCGTCCGCCTCGTGTCGCGCGATCAGCCGCGATTGCTCGAAGCCCGCTTTGCATTGCATGAGGATGAAGCCGCCGATCAGCGCCACCCACCAATCTTCCTGCTTCAGCCCAAAGAACACGAGTGCCACGCCAGCGAGCGCGCCGATGATCGTGACCACGAGCAGGCTCTTCGCGCGACCGATTCCAAACCAGAGCAGCGATTGCAGGATCTGGCCGCCATCGAGCGGATAGACGGGCAGCATATTAAAGATGAGCAGTCCGAAATTGATCCACGCCACGGTATTGGCGAACTGCATCAAATCGGTGCCCGCGAGCGCGCTGCCAGCCACGAGTTTCTCCACGACCAAGAGCACCGGGATTAGCGCCACATTCACCAGCGGCCCCGCGGCGATGCTCCAGAGGACGGCTCCGGGCCGCACCGGCGGACTGACGAAGGCCACGCCGCCGAGCGGCCAGAGCACGATGCGATCGGCGGTGCCGCCGACTTGCCGGCATGCAAAGGTATGGCCGAATTCGTGGAGCAGCACGATGCCGAAGAGTGCGAGATATTCCCACAGGTTCCAGATCATCGACTGGTAGGCCGAGCCGCGGAACTGGACCTGGTAGCCGGCGACCAGGAACCACATCCAATGGACGAAGACATCGACACCGCGAAAACGGAAAAAATGCAACGAACCGGGATGGCTGGGATTCATGGAGCGCGGAGGGTAGCACGATTCGCGGCGGCCCGGTTGGGGGAAATGAGGTGCGCTAGCTTCTTGGACCAGAACCCACTAAAGAAAGCCCAAGAATGGAAACCAAAGAACGCAAGCAATACACGGCGGAATTCAAAGCGCAGGCCGTCGCGCTGATGGCGACCGGGAAGCCCGTGGCGCAGCTCGCCGACTGCGGCGGATGGGAGAATCTATATCATCAACGAGAAGGGGACGGTTTTCGTCTGCGAGGCAGGGGATAGCTTCAAAATCCTCGCGACGATCCCGCTGGGCGGCGCCGAGGGCACGCGCTCGTCGATCGCCATCTCCGACGGCCAGACCTTCATCCGCACGACAGAGAATCTCTTTTGCCTCGGGAGGTAGCGTGTCGGCGGGCCATCAGCAAGAGCCCGCCGCAGCCGAGCAGCAGCGCTGCCGCCGGCTCGGGCACGTTCGTCTTGAGGATCGCTTGCGAGTCGTCGGTGAAGGTCGCGCTAAAGACGAGTTGGCCGGCGTCGTTGAGGGAGCGGGCCGCCGTGAAGGCCGCGTCGAAATTCCCGTGGACGGTGGAGACCGTGCGGGTGACGCCGGGCGCGAGTACAAGGCTTTCGCCTTGGATGGCGATCTTCATCAGCCCGAGCCCGGGGTCCCAAGCCCACAGCCCGCGCCGGGTCACGGTGCCGGCGGCATTTTGCGCCTCAGCGAGGAAGGCAAACTGGCCGAGTTCGTTGAGCACCGGGCGAACCGTGGCGAGATCGCCGAAGACGAATCCTGCCGGCGCGCCGGGGGCGAGCTGCCCTTCGCGCACCACGGGCTGGAGCGTGATCAATTTCCCGGTCCAGATCGCCGAATCGTTGCTGGCGTTGATCCCGGTTCCGGCGACGAAGGCTTTGAAGACCACGTTGCCCGCGTCGTTCACCTCGGCCCCGTCGAAAGGGTTCGCGCCGCTGTTGGAAAAGTTGACGCCGCTGGCGAGGCCGGGCGCGGGCGCGCTTTCGCGGGCGGCGAGCAGGGTATTCCCCGCGACCCGCGCCCAGAGCCCGTGCTGATTCGCGGAGATGACTCCGCCAGCGCCGGTCGTGAGCAGCGCGGGGAAGGCGAAGTTGCCCACCGGGCTCACGCCGAAGCGCCGGTCGGCACCCCGCGCGAGGGTGGTCTTGTCGAAAAGCGCGCCCACTGGAGCGCCTGGCGCCTGCGCGCTGCCGAGGGCGATGAGGCTCACGCCCGCCGCCGAGTTTCCGAGCCAAATCCCGCGGGTATCGTCATTGAGCCGTCCGCCGAAAACCACCTGGCCTTGATTGCTCAGTTGCAGCCCGGTAAAGGGCATCACGTCGCCCGAGCCCGAGCTCGACTGGAAGGTCCGTCCGCCGCTCACGCCCGGCGCGGGGCTGCCTTCGCGGGCGAGCATTCGCAGCCCGGCGGATTGTTCGTTCACCCAGATGCCGACATCGTTGGTAGTGCTCACGCCGCCCACGCCGGACTTGAGGAATCCTCGAAAACCGACCTGACCGCTGCTGTTCGAGACCAACTCGAAAAAGTCGCTGAACACTGCGCCAGCGGGCGTGTCGGGCGCGGCGATGCCGGTGCGATAGATCGGAGTGAGCGAACCGGGCGCACCCTGCCAGAGGGCCTTGTTGTTGTCGTTTGTCACGCTGCCCGTGCCAGTCGTGACGATGCCGCGAAAGGTGACGCGTCCGGCGTCATCGAGATAGGGACCGGAGCTGGCGTTCAGCGTGAGCGAGGAGAAATTCACGCCCGCCGGAAGGCCGGGCGCCTGCACACCGGCTTTCGCAACCCGCACCGTGGCGGTGCCGTCATTCCGCCAGATGCCATCCGCCGTGTTGAAGGATGGATCGACGCGCGCGCCAAAGACGACCTGCCCGCCGTTGCCGACTTCGAAGCCGTTGAACTCGCGGAAATTGATCCCGGTATTTTCCCCTGGCGCCTGCGTGCCGGTCCGCGCGACGACGGTGATGATCGGTGCGGCGGTCGCGGGTCCGGGGAGCAAGAGTGCGGCGAGAGCCGTGGTTGCGATGAGGTGGATGGGTTTCATGGAGGGGGGGGTTCAGGAATGCGTGCGGACGACAGCGCCCGGTGAAAACGCGCCCTTTGGGTTAGCGGCTCGGAGCAGCCCTGTCGAGCGCGATCCCGGCGAATCTTTCACCGCCGCCCGCTCGCGCCCGGCGCTGGGCCGCACCATGATCCCGGCCCTTTTTCCATGCATCACGATCCCGCTCTTCTCTGCTCGCTGGGCGCGAATGTCGGCACGCCGTTCTGGCTCTACGACGCGCAGCGACATCTACAGCCTTGGCGTGCTGCTTTACGAACTGCTCACCGGCTATAACCCGATCGACACGGCCACGATGGCTCGGGCGGGCATGGATGAAATCCGCCGCCTCATCCGCTTTGGGTTCTGCGTTGGCGAGGGCGTTTTTTTGGGGGTGGAAAAGCGACACGCTTCGCGCATGGCACGCGGGCAGCGGAATGGCGTGCGTCTCGTGCGAGCGAAAATGCCTGGCCTGCTCGACACGCGAAAGGTTTCTGGCAACGTCGCTGGACATGAACCCAAGCGCCGGAAAAACATTCGCTGAATTCTTCGCTGGCATCGGCCTCATGCGCATTGGACTCGAGCGTGCGGGCTGGCATATTGCGTTCGCCAACGACATTGATGAAGACAAGTGGCAAATGTATCGCGAGCACTTTGGCGACACGGGCGAGTTTATTGTGGACGACGTTCACAAGATTGATGCGCGCACAGTGCCCGCCGTCGCGCTGGCGACGGCTTCATTCCCCTGCAACGATCTTTCATTGGCGGGCGCGCGCAAGGGTCTTGCGGGCGAGCAATCGTCCGCATTCTGGGGCTTCATCGAAGTGCTCACCAAGATGGGCGCAAAGCGCCCGCCGATCGTTCTGCTAGAGAACGTCACAGGGTTCCTGACCTCGCACGACGGAAACGATTTTCGTGACGCGCTAATCGCGCTGAATCGTCTCGGTTACGCCGTGGACGCCTTGATCATTGATGCGGTGCGATTCGTGCCGCAAAGCCGCCAACGCTTATTTGTCGTTGGCACGAGAACCGAAAGTGTCTCAGCGGTGAATGAAACTCCCAGCTTTTACGAGAGCGACTGTCGCCCTCCTGCACTCGCAGACTTCATTCTCTGGAATCCTGAAATCAATTGGCGCATCCGTGAGATGCCACGGCTTCCTGAATCAAAGCTGGAGCTTTTAGACATTCTCGAAACCGTGTCGCCCAACTCGGGGATATGGTGGAGCAAGGAGCGATGTGACTACCTGCTGAATCAAATGAGCGCGAAACACCGCGCAGTTGCGGATGAAATGATTCGCGGCACGAAGACGACATACGGAACTGTTTTCCGGCGTGTGCGGAATGGAAAATCAATGGCGGAGCTTCGCACCGACGGCATTGCCGGATGTCTGCGGACTCCGCGCGGCGGCAGCGGTCGCCAAATCCTATTCGCGGCTGGCAGAGGCCGCTTTGCCGTGCGCCTCCTCACCGCCCGCGAATGCGCGCGGCTTATGGGCGCTGGCGATTTCAAAATCAACGTCCCGCTCAATCAGGCTTTGTTCGGGTTTGGAGATGCGGTGTGCGTGCCCGTGATTGAGTGGCTTGCGCGGAACCATTTGAATCCGGTTTGGAAAGAGGATTTCTCAGCACCGCCGCCAAGCCCGCCGAGACCCGAAACCGTGTCCTATCGGAAAGCTGCGCGTCGCTGATTGCATCCAATGAGCGCAACGACCAGCAGGCTCGCATCGCTATGCAAAGAGCATCCGAAACTTCTACGGAAGGGTGGGCTTTGCGTAGCCCTGGTTCTCACAGAGACAGCAAAGGAAAAGGGCTTACCGCTCACTGCGGAATCATTGCGAACTGAGGAAGGCGGACAGGTCGCGGGACTCGGCAAAGCAGCAGTGCAAAAGATTCTTGAGGCCCACGGCATTACCAAGGTTCTCGCGGAGGAAGGAGGCAGAACAAGCCGCGGCAGCCTTGGACTGATGAAGGCTTACATTGAGGCGTTGAACGCGCTTCATAAGCGCGGAGCTGCAAATCTCGACGAAGCTCTTGCATGGTGGATTGAGCGAGTGCGCGCCCACTTCGCAGCGGAGGGGCCGAAGTTCCATTTCGATACCGGCAAGTCACTGCGGGCGAACATTGGCGATTTGCTTGAACAGGCGCGTGAAATACAGGCCAATGCGGGCGGGACAAACTACGTCGGCGCAATGCTTCAACACCTCGTGGGCGCGAAGCTCGATTTGGTGCTCGGCGCGGGCAAGCTCAAGCACCACGGGGCGTCGGTTGCCGACCATTCCACCGACCGCGCAGGCGATTTCCATGTTGAGGCGGTGGCGATTCACGTCACCACAAACCCGAGTGAGGCTTTGGTGCGAAAGTGCAGCGACAATCTGAGCGCCGGGTTGAAGCCGCTCATCGTCACCATTGGGGATGGCCTCATCGGTGCGGAGTTCCTGTTGAAAAACGCTGGTCTCGCCGACCGAGTGGACGTGCTTGATGCGGGCCAATTCCTGACGGCGAATGTTTATGAGCGGAGTTTCTTCAAAGCCGCCGAATGCAAGGTGACGCTCGGACGGTTGCTCGAACGTTACAACGAGATTGTCGCATCGTGCGAGACGGACCCGACGCTGCAAATCAAACTCCCCGTCACGAAAGCGCATTGAGCACGGGTGCGGCGCATCATGTCCGATGTGTTCACTACGGCAGAATGAAGCGAGATCATGGTGCGCATCCGCTCGCGCGGGAACCGCGCGACGGAACTCCGCCTCATCGCGCTGCTGCGCGAGCACGGCATCACCGGCAGGCAGCAGAACGTGCGCGTTTTCGGCAAACCCGATTTTGTGTTCCGCCGGGAGCGTGTCGCCGTGTTTGTGGACGGTTGCTTTTGGCACGGCTGCCCGCGCCACGGGTGCGTCCCTGCGTTCCGCCGTGCGTATTGGCGACCGAAGCTCACTCGAAATGCGCAGCGCGACCGCGCCATCAGCCCCGTCTGTGGTGTGGAGTCCGCGCCGCTCCGCGCGCTTGCATTTGCGGGGGTGCGCGGTGGAGTCTCCCGCGATGATTTCCTTTCCTCGCCTTCTCCGATTCACGCGGGCCGTGCTCTTGTGCTCGATCGGGTGCTGGGAGTCGGTGGCTTCGGCGGCAGAGGCGATCCGTCCGCCGGGTAATCGTCCGCTGCCGGCTTCCGTGCATGCATTGGTCGGCGGGCGGGTGGTGGTGAAGCCGGGCCAGGAGTTGGAGCGCGGGACGATCCTGCTGCGCGACGGGCGGATCGTGGCGGTGGGAGCGGAGGTCGCGGTGCCGGCGGAGGCGCGGGTGCATGACATGGCGGGGACGACGATCTACGCCGGGTTCATCGATGCGCATGTGGTCTTTGCGAAAGGCGGTGGGGAGCGCGCGGCGGCGCTGGATGCCGGGCCGGCGGACGATGCGCCGGAGGATCGTGCGACGGGTCCGGGGACGGGATTTCTCGGGGCGACGTCGGTCGCCGTCGGAGGAAGTGCGAAGTCGCTGGTGACGCCGGAGCGGCGGATGGCGCGGGAGTATGCGCCGGAGAAAAAGGCGCTGGAGGCGTTGCGCACGGAAGGTTTCACGGCGGCGAATGTGGTGCCGGATCGCGGGGTGATCCGCGGGGTGAGCGCGCTGGTGTCGCTCGTTTCCGGTGATGCGAACGAGGCGCTCATTCGTCCGGAGACCTTCCAGCATGTGTTGCTCGATTTGCCGAAGGGGACGAAGCCGGACGAGGATTCCGAGCGGCCCGAACCTTATCCGCACTCGCTCATGGGCGTGATCTCGGCGGTGCGGCAGACGTTTTTCGATACGCAGTTTCAGGCGGCGGATTTCGCGCACTTCGCCGCGCATCCGAAGGATCGTCCGCGCCCCGCTTTCGACGCCTCGCTCGATGCGCTCCAGCCCGCGGCGCGGAAGACGATGCCCGTGGTCTTCGAGTCCTCGGCGATGCTCATGGTGGATCGTGCGATGCAGCTTTCCCGCGAACTCGGGTTGCAGCCGATCCTGCTCGCGACGGGGCAGGAGTGGCGTCGCCCGGACCTCGTGCGCGCGGCGGACGCGCCATTCATCGTGCCGGTGGATTTTCCCGAAGCGCCGAAGCTGCCCGAGGACGACGACTGGCTCGCGGTGCCCTTCGAGACGCTGCGCGCGTGGGATCACGCGCCGGGCAATCCCGCGCTGCTCCGCCGCGAAGGTCTCGACATCGCGCTCACCACGCACGGTCTCGGAAAGAAGGACAAATTCCGGGCCAACGTCCGGTTCGCCATCGCGCGCGGCCTGACCGAAGCGGACGCGATCGCCGCGCTGACCACGACGCCCGCGCGCATCTGCGGCGTGGCGGATCAGCTCGGCACGATCGAGCCCGGCAAGCTCGCGCATCTCACGGTGGTCGAGCGCGGGCGCTACTTCGACGAAGACGCCAGCGTGCGCGAGGTGTGGATCGATGGCCGGCAATTCCTCGCGCCGATCAAGGACGACAAAAAGAAGGACGCAGACAAGAAACCCGACGCCAAGGCCGACGAGAAAAAGAAGGAAATGGAAAAGGTCCGCGCGCAGCTCACCGCCGCGCCGGCGCAGAAGGATCGCGGCCCGTTGCTCGCGCCGAAGGCGGTCTTCATCAAGTCCGCGACGCTCTGGACGAGCGGCCCGCAGGGGCGCATCGAGAATGCGAGCCTGCTCATCGTGGACGGCAAGATCCGCGCGGTCGGAACGATTGCGGAGGTGCCGCCCGATGCGCACGTCATTGACCGCCCCGGCATCCACGTCACGCCGGGACTCATCGACTGCCACAGCCACAGCATGATCATTGGCGGAGTGAATGAGGCCACGCTGCCTTCCACGGCGATGGTGCGCATCGGCGACGTGGTGAATTCCGAAACCGAGACGATCCACCAACAGCTCGGCGGCGGACTCACCGTCGCGAATCTGCTGCACGGCTCGGCCAATCCCATCGGCGGACAGAATTGTGTCATCAAGCTGCGCGACGGCGCCGCGCCCGAAGACCTGAAGCTCGCGGGCGCGCCCGGCGGCATCAAATTCGCCCTCGGTGAAAACGTGAAGCAGTCGAACTGGGGCGCCGCCTTCAAGTATCGCTTCCCGCAGACGCGCATGGGCGTGCCGACCTTTCTCACGAACCGCTTCACCGCGGCCCAGCATTACGCCGCCGCGCTCGAGAAGCAGCGGCGCGAGGGCGGCCCGCCGGTGCGGCGCGATCTCGAACTCGAGGCCATCGCGGAGATCATCCGCGGCGAGCGCCTCATCCACTGCCACAGCTATCGGCAGGATGAAGTCGTCGCTTTTCTCCGCGTCATGGAGCGCTTCGGCGTGCGCGTGGCCACGCTGCAACACATCCTCGAAGGCTACAAAATCGCTGATGAAATCGCGAAGCACGGCGCGGGCGCTTCGGCCTTTGCGGATTGGTGGGCTTACAAGTTCGAGGTCTATGACGCGATCCCGTATGCCGGCAGCATCATGCGCGAGCGCGGGGTGAATGTGTCCTTCAATTCCGATGACAGCGATCTCGCGCGCCGGATGAATCTGGAAGCAGCCAAGGCCGTGAAATATGGCGGCACGTCTGAGGAGGAGGCGCTGAAATTTGTGACGATCAATCCGGCCAGGCAGCTCGGGATCGACCGGATGGTCGGCTCGCTGGAGGTGGGGAAAGACGGCGACTTCGCCGTGTGGAGCGGGAGTCCGCTCGCGACTTCGAGCGTGTGTCTGGAGACGTGGATCGACGGGAAACAATACTTCGAGCGCGACGCCGCCCGCCGGCGCGGAGAAGCGCGGAACGCCGAGCGCCTGACGCTCATCGAGAAGGCGAAGAAGCTCGCCACCGAACCCGACGACGACCCGGCCGCGGCAAAGGCGCAGGAGAAGTTTTTCTTCCGCGCACTGGAAGACCGCGCGGTTCTCCGCTGCACCGGCTGCTGCCTCGACCACCAGATGATGCCATGGAAAAACTGACCTCCATCCTCTGCGCGCTGGTGGCGCTCGCCTTCACCGCCCACGCGGAGACGCTGCTCCTGCGCGGCGCGACGGTGCATACCGTGGCCAAAGGCACGCTCACTCCCGGCGACGTGCTCGTGCACGATGGCAAGATCGCGGCCGTCGCCGCGCGCATCGACGCAGCGGCGGACCGCACCGTGGACCTCGCGGGACTGCATCTGTTTCCCGGCTTGATCGCCGCCGCGACGGATCTCGGACTCGTGGAAATCGACGGCGTGCGCGCGACCGTTGACGCTCGGGAGGCGGGCGACTTCACGCCCGAGGTCGAGTCGTGGCTCGCGGTCAATCCCGACTCGGAATTGATCCCGGTTGCGCGGGCGAATGGCCTCACCCATTTCGCCCCCGTGCCGCAAGGCAACCTGCTGGCGGGCACCTCGGGAATGGTCGCCGCAGCCGGCTGGACGACCGAGGAAATGCTCGTGCGCCGCCGCACCGCGATGCACCTTTTCTGGCCCGATCAGGCGCTCACCATCCCAGGGCTGAATGCCCCCAAGAAAACCAAACCCCTCGACGAACAAGCCCGCGAGCGCCGGGAGAACGTGCGCGGCATCGAGCAGTTCTTCGCCGATGCCGAGGCGTGGGAAAAGCGCCCCGCCGGCAGCCCCGCCGTGCCCGCGTGGACAGCGCTGCGACCCGTGCTCAGCGGCGAGATCCCGCTGATGATCCACGCCAGCGGCCAGCGGGAAATCCGCACCGCGCTGAAGTGGTCCGAGTCGCACCCGCGCCTGCGCATCGTCCTCGTCGGCGGGCGCGACGCCTGGATGTTTGCCGACGAACTCGCTCGTCGAAAAGTCGCGGTCATCTACACCGAAGTCTTCACCTTGCCCCCGCTCGGCTCCGATGCCTACGACGTGCAATTCCGCGCCCCCGGCATCCTGCACCAAGCCGGCGTGACGGTGGCAATCACCACCAGCCTCACCGAGATGAACGCCTCCCTGCAGCGCAATCTCCCCTACCTCGCCGCCCAAGCCGCCGCCTTCGGCCTGCCCGCCGACGCCGCGCTCGCCACGGTCACCCTCATCCCCGCGCAACTCCACGGCGTGGCCGACCGACTCGGCTCCATCGAACCCGGCAAGGACGCAACCTTCTTCGCCGCCACCGGCGACATCCTCGACATCCGCTCGGAGGTGAAGCGGCTCTGGATCAGCGGCACCGAGGAGTCGCTCGAATCCCGCCACACCCGCCTCTCCGAGCGGTATCGCGCGCGGCCGAAGGCGAAGTAGCGGCGGGACGCCGATGGGTCGGACGGCTCTGCGGGCAGTCGGTGGACTTTGCGGTTTCTGCTAAGCAGGCGGGCTGATTCATTCTGCCTCCATGGCCGACATCACCCTCCTCCTCGACGCCATCCAGCGCGGCGAACCCGACGAACCCGGCGCGCTGCTCGCGCAGGTCTATGACGAGCTGCGCCAGCTCGCCCGCGCGAAGATGGCCCGCGAGCAGCCCGGCCAAACCCTCCAGCCGACCGCACTCGTTCACGAGGCGTGGCTCAAGCTCGGCGACCAGCGCTTTGAAAACCGCGCGCACTTTTTTGGCGCAGCCGCGGAGGCGATGCGCCGCATCCTCGTCGATCGCGCCCGGCACAAGCTCGCCGCGCGTCACGGCGGCGGGTTGGAGCGGGTCGATGTGGACGACATCGAGATCGCCGCGCCGGTCAAGCGGAGTGATCGCCTGCTCGCCATCCACGAGGCGCTTGATCGCTTCGCCACCGAGGACCCGCAGAGGCCGAACTCGTGAACCTGCGTTTCTTTGCCGGCTCACGCTCGATGAAGCTGCCGGCGTCCTCGGCCTCCCGGAGCGGACGGCGCAGCGGCACTGGGCCTACGCGAAGGCGTGGCTCTTCGAGGCGGTCCGCGGCGGATAGCACGGCGGTGGATTTCCGGGGAGCATACGCGTCCCGCGTGTTGGCGAAGTCGTCCCGCCTTTGTGGACTTTCCAAACACGTCGCTCGTGGAAAAGGACACGAACTCCAAAATGGCGCGGAGTGAAGTTCGTTTCGGCGGGACGCCGAAACCAACACGCGGGACGCGTATGCTCCCCGGATTCCGCGGCGCGCGATTTCCTGTAATCACGCCGGAATTCTCCTGAGCAAGTGAATGGAACCAATCCATCTCACACCATGAAACACCGCTCACTCCGCCTCGCTCTCGCAGCGTTTTTTTTCACCGGCGCGCTCCACGCGCAAGTCCCGCGACTGATCAATTACCAGGGCCGTGTCGCGGTCGATGCGGTTAATTTTGAAGGCGCGGGAGTTTTCAAATTCGCGCTCGTCAACGCAGCGGGCGACACCACGTTTTGGAGCAACGACGGGACGAGCACGATCGGGAACGAGCCGGCCTCGGGCGTCACCCTGCCGGTGAGCAAGGGTCTTTATTCGGTGCTACTCGGCGACATCAACGTGGCGGGAACGGTGGCCATCGATCCCGCGGTTTTCACGAATCCCGACGTGCGGCTGCGCGTGTGGTTCGACGATGGCGTGAATGGCGTGCAACTGCTCGCGCCCGATCAGCGGCTCGCTCCGGCGGCGTATCTTTCGGATGGCGCGGTGACGACGGCGAGCATCGCGGCGGGCGCGGTGACGGGCGCGGCGGTCGCGCCGGGGTCGCTGGATTTTAGTCATCTCACGGTGCCCGCGGTGCCGGGCGCGGGGCAGGTGCTTTCTTTCGATGGCGCGACTTTGAATTGGGTCACACCGGGCGCGAGCGATGGCATTTGGGCGCTCAATGGGACGAGTGCTTTTTACAACGCGGGCAGCGTCGGCATCGGCACGGGCAGCCCGACGGCGACGCTCGATGTGCGCGGTTTGCTGACGCTGGAGAACGGCGGCGATGCCGGCATTTTCACCGGCACGGGCGCGCTGGAAATGAATCGCTACCTCGTCCTCATCAACTCGCCGTCGGTGCAGAGCGCGTCGGGCTTGAAAGCGGGCGGCGTCCTCGTTTCCGACAACTATGCCTTCGCGAACCCCTCGAAGAACAACTTGATCGTGAAAGGCAGCGTCGGCATCGGCACGCCCACGCCAGGCGCGAAGCTCACCGTGAAGACGCCGTCGGGCAGCGTCTTTAGCGCGTACGGCATCGAGCACACGGACGGCGACGTGCGCCTCACGTCTTACATCGGCGGCGGCGAGGCTTGGTTCGGCACCCGCAGTAATCATGCGCTCAACTTTTTCTACAACGACGGGCTACCGAGCATGACGATTGGTGGTGGCGGGGTTTCCATGGCTTCCAGCTCGGGATTCTTCACCGTCGGTTCGCCGAATGCGGAAAGCGGCGCGTCGATCCAGCGCGGAGGAAATCGCGGGGACATCCGCTTCGATGGCACGTCGCTCAAGCTGGTCGCCGGTCCCGGCAACGGCCCGCCCGGCTCGCTCTCGGGCATCGCTGTGAATCGGTCGGGCAATGTCGGCGTCGGCACGACCGACCCGCAGGCGAAGCTGCACGTCATCGGCACGACGCGGACTTCTGTGCTCACGATCACCGGCGGCGCGGATATCGCGGAGCCGTTTCCGATGAAAGAGGATGCGCTGGAAAAAGGCTCGGTGGTGGTGATCGACGACGCGCATCCGGGCCGCTTGAAGCGCAGCGTGTCGGCTTACGACAAGCGCGTGGCCGGCATCGTGAGCGGGGCGAATGGGATCAACGCGGGCATCTCGCTGCGGCAGGAGGGCGTGATGGATGAAGGGCAAAACGTGGCGCTCAGCGGGCGCGTGTATGTGCGCGCCGATGCAAGCGGCGGCGCGATCCAGCCGGGCGATATGCTGACGACTTCGGACACGCCAGGCCATGCGATGAAGGCCGGCGATCCCGCTCGGGCGCAGGGCGCGGTGATTGGCAAAGCGATGAGTTCACTCGAAGAAGGGCGCGGGCTCGTGCTGGTGCTCGTCACTTTGCAATGAAACCGGAGAACGCATCATGAAACGTCAGCTTTCGATTCAACTACTCATCGGCTTCGTTTTCGCGGTCGTCGCTTTTGCCCAGGCTCCTTTGCAACCGCGTCAGGCCATCGCGAAGCCTGCCAAAACTGTCGTCGATGCGAAGAAACACGACACGGAGCGCATCCATGTAAAATTCCGCGACGACATGCCGGTGCGTTTGCGCGAGGGGAAACTCGCCGCCGCAGGCGCGCAGGCGAACGCGCTGAGCGCCGCGACCGGCTTGCTCACCCGCCTCGCAGCAGGCGGAGCGAAGTGGGAGCGGCAGCACAGCGTCGCGGAGGAGAAACTCAACGAGATGCGGGCGAAGGCGCAGCGCAACACGGGCAAGGCGATGCCGGATTTGAACATTGCCTACATCCTGCGCGTGCCGAAAGGTCTGAGCTCCGCGCAGATCATCGACGAGCTGAACGCGCTCGACGCGGTGGAAATCGCGCAGCCCATGCTGCTCCCGCCGCCGGACCCGGTCGCGGGCAATTATCAGTCCGAGCAGGGCTACCTGAACGTCGCGCCCGGCGGAGTCGATGCGAACTATGCGTGGACGCAACTCGCGGGCGCGGGCGGCAATGTCTGGATCGGCGACATCGAATCGAACTGGAACTTCAACCACACCGACCTCAACAATCCGACACTCATCGGACCTGCCTCGACATTGACCGCGCAGAACAACATCGACCACGGGACCGCCGTGCTCGGCATCCTCAACGCCCGCAACGACGGAATCGGGACGACGGGCATCGCTTACAACAGCACGATCTTCGTCGCCGCGCGGCGAACGGCCGCGGGCTACGATCCGGCGGCCGCCATCACCCGTATGACGGCGGTGCTGCGGGAAGGCGACATCATGATTCTCGAAATGCAGGCCGACGGGCCGCTGGACGCCGTCGATGGCATGGGCGCGGCCACCGATCTGGTGCCGATCGAGTGGGAGTCGGCGTCGTACGATGCCATCCGCCTGGCCGTGGGCATGGGCATCGTCGTCGTGGCCGCCGCCGGCAATGGCAACCAGAACCTCGACGATCCGATCTTTAATACCGGCCACGCGCCGTTCCTCGCCGCGAACGATTCGGGCGCGATCATCGTCGGCGCGGGAGGCGTCCCCGGCGGCAGCGACACCGATCGCGCGCGGCTCGGTTTCACGAGCTATGGCTCGACCGTCGATCTTCAGGGCTGGGGCGAAAACGTCGTCACCACCGGCTATGGCGACCGGTATTTGGCGGATGGGATGAACAGCTTTTACACGGCCACGTTCAACGGCACCTCCAGCGCCACGCCCACGGTCGCGGGCGCGTGCGCCGTGTTGCAGGCGCACTACAAGATCACGAATTTCGGAGCCGTCCTCTCGCCGCTGGAGATGCGCGAAATCCTGCGCGCGACCGGCTCGCCGCAAGTCGCCGGGGCGAATCCTGTCACCCAAAACATCGGCCCGCGGCCCAACCTGCGCGCGGCCCTGACCCTCGCCACCGGACAGACGAGATGGGTGGACTTCGCCTACTTTGGGACGGAGCTGGGCACCTTTCCGCAGCCCTTCAACACGCTGCCCGAAGGCGTCAATGCCGTGCCGGTAGGTGGCAGCGTCTTTTTCAAAGGCGGGGCCAGCAACTGGACTGGAACCATCACCAAACAACTGAGCCTCAAAGCCTACGGAAGTCCCGTCACGCTCGGGCAATGAACGCCGCCATTTTTCACTGCCCATGAAAACTCCGCTCCTTCTCCTGCTGGCCGCGTTACCCGGATCCGCCATCGCGGCCCCACGCAGCAGCGCGAACTACTCGATCACCGCGGACACCATCGACGCCGCCGGGGCGCGCGCCATCAGCACGAACTACTCGAACGCCGGCAGCGCGAGTTTGATCGCGGGCGTTTCCAGCGGTGCCGCGCCAGCGCAAATTGCGAAGCACGGCTACATCGCGCAGCTCTACGATGTGTCGGGTTTGCTGCTGAATTCCGCCGCTCCGGATGTGAATGAAACTGTGACGCTCCAACTCGCCGCGTGGCAGCTTCTCGACGACGCGACTTTCCTCGCGACCGACGCGAACGCCGTGACGTGGAGCATCGCCAGCGGCCCGCTCACGAGCATCTCCGCGAGCGGCCTCGCGACTGCCGGGCTCGTTTTTGAAAACACACCCGCGACCGTCGAGGGCGCGTTCGGCGGCTTCACCGGTGCGCTGAATTTCACCGTGCTCGACACCATCCCCGACAACTTCGGCGCGTATGCCGGCGATGGAATCAGCGACGACTGGCAGGTGCAGTTTTTCGGCCAAAACAACCCGCTCGCCGCGCCCGCGCTCGATCCCGACGGCGATGGCGCGAACAACATTTTCGAGTTCGCCGCCGGCCTTACCCCGAATGATCCCGCGTCCACATTTCACATGACGATCGCGCCCGTTCCCGGTCAGCCCGCGCGGAAACGGATCATCTTCAGTCCGCGTCTCGACGGCCGCACTTATGTGGTGAAATTCAAAAGCGATCTCCCCGGTGCGACGTGGGTGCCGCTGACCAGTTCCTCCTTCACCGACAACGGCGAGGAGCGCACTGTGACCGACCTGTCCGCGATCGGCCCGCGGCGATTCTATCAGCTCGAAATCACGAAGCCGTAACCTCGGACAAGGGCGCGCCCGAGGGCAGCCAGTCAACGATGTGGAACGCTGCGCGCTGCGAATGGCGCTGGTCTTCCCGCGGAAAGAGAGCAGCGTGAACGGTCATGAAACCCGTCTTCGTCGCTGGCTTGCTCTGCGCGCTGTTCACCGCGGGTTGCGGCAAGGCAGCCACCCGTTCGCGTCGCGTGCAAACGACCAACGGGAAAACGTTCATCAGCGCCGACGCGAACGGGGTGACGCGCAAACTCGACGCGGCGTGCGAATTCTCGATCGACAAAGGCCGGCTGACCGCGCTCGCGAAGGGCGGCGTCCTCCGCCTGCAGGAGAGCGGCGGCTCCGAGGCGCGCGAGGCGGAATTACGCGAGAAGGACGGGACCAAGGAACTGTGGATCAAGAAGGGAGACACTTTCCGCGAGGCCACGGCGGCCGACGATTTGTGGCTGCAAGGGTTTCTGGAGGCGCTGGGCGGTGAGAGGTCCATGTCCGTCGCTGGAGGCTCGTTCGTGATCACCGGAGGCAATGGGAGCGCGCCGAAGGAAGAGATCCTTGACGAAAACGCGACGGTGGCCGCAGTGCTCGCGCAGCTCAAGCGGCGCTCCTTTTCCCACGAAAGGCAGAAGGGGATGGTGGCGCTCCTGGCCAAACGGACTCTCGAGCCGCCGGATCAGGTTGCGGTAGTCGAGGCGGTCTTCGCGCAACTGGACTTCGGCCACGAACAAGTGGCTGTGCTAAAGAAGTTGATCGCTTCGCCAAACTTCTCGCCCGAGGCAAAAAAGGCGGTGATTCAGCGGATCGAACGACTCCCCTTCGATCACGAAAAGGTCGAAGTGCAAAAGGCGCTTCTTGAATTGAATTGAGGTGAGCGAGGCGCCGCGGAGGTGCTGGCGGATTTGGGTGAAAATCCACGGGTTGCGAATCGCGCCGCGCCCGATCATCAGGCCGCGCGCGCCGGTTTGCGCGAGCACCTCTGCGGCACTTTTCGCGGAGTGGACGTTGCCATTCGCGAGCACGGGCCAGGGCAGCCGCGCGGAAACGGATCATCTTCAGCCGGCGTCTCAATGGTCGCGCTTACATCGTGCAAAGCCGCCTCACCGTCGCCGCGCCGCGGCAACCGCTCGGCTCAAACACCCAGAGCGATAATGGAAGCGAGCGCACGGTCACGGACCTCGACGCAGTGGGCGCGGGAAAATTCTACCGCATCGAAATCACGAAGCCGTGATTCCGCGCAGGGTGCTGCCGTGCCAAATGCGGGAACGGCGGGACGACGGCGTTCCCCCAGGGCCGACGCATCAAAACCAAAAGCTGTCATTTCGACCGGAGCGCAGGCGGAAAGGTGGGCGGAGCGTAGTGGAGAGCCGAGTTCGCGAGACGGCCCAGTGGAGACGTGGGGGCAAACCTCAAACTTTTCTTCGGGCCAGGCGGTGCGGAGCACAAACGTCCTGCGGCTCCGCCCCGCCTTCGCCCGCCCAAGAAAAGTTTGAGGTTTGCCCCCACGTCTCCACTGGGC
>JANNWY010000022.1:0-15127 GCA_031409335.1 Chthoniobacteraceae bacterium
ACAAGCCGCTTTTTCTCTACGTGGCCCCCAATGCGGTCCACACGCCGTGGCTGTCGCCGGATGACTACAAGAAAGCTTACGGCCACCTTTCCAAACGCCGAATGGAACTGGCCGGTATGACCTCCGCCCTGGACGAAGGTATCGGGAGAATTATCGCCGCGCTGACGGAAAAGGGGATGATGACCAACACGCTCATTATTTACTCCACTGACAACGGGGGGCCGAGCTGGGACGACGTTGCAAGCAATGGCTCTCTTCGTGGCGGCAAGTCTGACATTTACGAAGGCGGGTTTCGCATCGGAGCCTTCGCCGTCTGGCCGGGAAAAATTCCCGCTGGCATTCGTATCAAAGAGCCGTTGCACGTCGTGGATTGGTTTCCCACGCTTTGCAAGCTTGCTGGCGCATCGGTCGCTCAACCACTCCCGATTGATGGCTCGGATATCTGGCCCGTCTTAAGCCAAGGAGCAAAATCGCCTCACGAGGATATTCTTCTGGTGGGTTCACGCGCCGGGCAATCAGCCATTCGGATGGGAGATTGGAAGCTGTTGGTTAATCCGATGGAGTTTAAGCGCGAAGTGCAGTGCAGTCCGGTGGAACTCTACAACTTGTCCGAAGATATCGGCGAGAAGACCAACCTGGCCGACGCACAACCCGAGCGGGTGAAGCAGATGCGCGCGCGGCTGGATGCGCTGCTCGCCAGCCCAGCCAACCCCGATTACCTGCAACCGAAAAAGAGGAAGGCCAGGCAAGCGACATCCCCAGAGTGACAATACCTCAGACTGACTTTGCCAAATGATGAAACTTCAGCCTCTACTCCTCCAACGCTTGCTGGTGACTGCCTTGGGCTTGTCCTGGCTGGCCGCTTTTGACGCCACCGGTTTGGCGGCGACCGGCAACCGACCCAACATCGTCTATATCCTCGCCGATGATCTCGGCTATGGCGATGTGCATTGCCTCAATCCGGAGCGTGGCAAAATCGCCACTCCGCAGCTCGATAAGATGGCGAGTCAGGGGATGATTTTCACGGACGCGCATGGCAGTTCGTCCGTCTGCTCGCCGACGCGCTATGGCATCCTCACCGGCCGCTACAACTGGCGGTCGCGACTCCAACGTGGCGTGCTCGATGGCTACGTGGAACCGCTCATCGCGGCAGACCGACTCACAGTGCCCGCGCTGCTCAAGCGGAACGGCTATCACACAGCGATCATCGGCAAGTGGCACCTCGGCTACACCATCGAAGGCGAAGGCAAGTCTGGCGGCGGAAAGGGAAAGCTCGAAGGCGCACCGATGGGCGCAATCACTCACGACGGCCCGCTCACCCGCGGCTTTGATGAGTTCTTCGGATTCCATCACGCACGCATGATGAAGTCGGTTTTTGAAAATGATCGCGTCACCCAAAGCATCGAGCCCGTGGACATCCTCCCGGCGCTGGTGAAGCGCAGCACCGCGCACATCGCTGAGCGCGGCAAAGCGGGGCAGCCGTTCTTTCTCTACGTGCCGTTGAACTCGCCACACACACCGATTGTTCCGTCGAAAGAATGGCAGGGCAAAAGCGGACTCGGCGACTACGGCGATTTCGTGATGGAGACCGATTGGGCGGTGGGCGAAATCCTCGCCGCCATCGACAAAGCAGGCATCGCAAACAACACGCTCGTCATCTTCACCAGTGACAACGGCTGCTCCAAGGCCGCCGGGATTTCCAAATTGGAGAAACAAGGCCACTACCCGAGCGCCGACCTCCGCGGGTCCAAGGCCGACATTTGGGAAGGCGGACATCGCATGCCTTACCTCGTGCGCTGGCCGGGAAAAGTGAAAGCGGGCTCCCGGAGTTCACAGCTCATCTGCCACAACGACCTCATGGCGACGTGCGCCGAGCTCGTCGGCGGGAAATTGCCGGACAACGCCGGCGAAGACAGCGTGAGCATCCTCCCCGCGCTACTCGGCACCGACAAAGCGCCGCTGCGTGAAGCCATCGTTCATCATTCCATCAACGGCTCGTTTTCCATCCGCCAGGGAAACATGAAGCTGGAACTCTGCGCCGACTCCGGCGGCTGGACCGCGCCGACGCCCGGCAGCAAGGAATCCAAATCTCTCCCGCCCACTCAACTCTACGACCTCGGCACCGATGTCGCAGAATCGAAAAACCTCCAAGCCGAGCAGCCCGAAGAAGTCGCGCGTTTATCAAAGCTCCTCGATCAATACATCGCCAACGGCCGCAGCACGCCCGGCGCGAAGCAGGCCAACGACGCGGAGATTCAGATCCGCATGAGCGCCGGTGAGCCACGCAAAGCACGTAAGGCCGCCAAGAAGTAGTCCAAACCAACCCATTTTATGAAACCAGCCATCTCACTCATCACAGCATTGCTGTTGTCATCCCTGGCCGCGCTACACGCCGCCAAGCCCAACATCTTGCACATCCACGCCGACGACCATCGGCCCGATGGTGCTCGTGCGCTCGGCAATCCCTTGCTCATCACGCCGCATCTCGACTCCCTCGTCGAGCGCGGCATGACCTTCACGCGCTGCTACACTCAGGGTTCCATGAACGGAGCCGTCTGTGCTCCGAGTCGTGCGATGCTGCTCACCGGCCGCTCTTGGCGGCGCATCCCCACAGACCCCGCCGCCACCGCGAACTCCAAAGATCCCAACACATTTCTTCCCCGTGTCATGCAGGCAGCAGGCTATCAAACTTGGCACACCGGCAAGGCCGGCGAGATCAACGCCTTCGGCATCGGGCTCAAGCATTTCGAGAAGCATATCCCGGACGAAGGAAAAGGGAAAGCGCCGGAGCAAAGCCGCGCCAACTGCTCCAAGCGCCATGCCGACCGCATGCTCGATTTCCTCAAAACCCGCAGCACCAGCAACGAAGCCCGCCCTTTCTACGCCTACATCGCCCCACCCGTTCCGCATGATCCCCGCTCCGCCGAACCGCAGTTTCATGCGCTCTACGACGCCGCCAAGGTCACGCTGTCGCCCGCCTTCATGCCTCTTCATCCATTCGACAACGGCGATATGGCCGTGCGTGATGAAAAGCTCGCGCCGTGGCCGCGCACGCCGGAAAACACCAAGCAACAACTCGCCGACTACTACGCCTGCATCACCGGTTTCGACCACCACATCGGTCGCATCTTCGAGCAGCTCAAAGCCAGCGGTCAGTGGGAGAACACCATCATCATCTTCAGCGCCGACAACGGCCTCTCAATGGGCGAGCACGGCTTGTTCGGAAAACAAAACCTCTACGAGTTCGGTGGCATGCACGTGCCGCTCGTCATTGCCGGTCCAGGCATCCCCAAGGGAAAGAGCGAGGCGTTTGTCTATCTGATGGATCTTTTCCCGACCTTCGCCGAGTTCGGCGGCGCAAAGATTCCCGAAGGTGTCGAAGGCAAGAGCATCGTCCCGATTCTAAATGGCAAGCAGCCGAAAGTCCGCGACGTGCTCTACACCGCCTACAAGGAGTGTCAGCGCGCCATTCGCGATGATCGTTGGAAACTCATCCGCTACCCGCTCGTGAATCGCACGCAGCTCTTTGACCTCAGCAATGATCCGCTTGAGCTGACCAACCTCGCCGACAAGCCCGAGCACGGAGCCAAGGTCACCGAGTTGATGGCGCTGCTGCAAAAGGAAATGACCGCCTATGCCGACCCGACCCCGCTGACCGTCGCCAATCCCAAACCCGCCGAATGGACACCACCCGCACGTGGCAGCGAACCGGCCAAGAAAGACAGGAAGAAGCCCGCAGCGGTAGAGAAACCCGACGCAGCACCCGCAGCCGCCACACAACCTGGCGGGAGAATCCGAGCCGATAGCGGGAAACACTTCACGAATTGGGACACCAACCAAGACGACTTCGTGACGCTCGAGGAGTATCAGCTCGGCCTAAAGAACCGCAAAGGCCTCGAAGCAGGCTTCAAAGCCTACGACAAGAACGCCGACGGCAAACTGAGCCGCGAGGAGTATGTCGATCCTCGGGCAAAGTAGTTTGGATCAAGACCCAACTCCGTCGAATGATTCGCACCTTTATGAAATACAAACTCCTTCTCGCTTTCGCATCGCTGACTCCGATCGGCGGGCTCGTCGCTGCTGAACCCTCAAAGCCAAACATCATCTACTTTTTGGTGGACGACTTGGGTTACGCCGATTGCGGTTCAATGGCGGCACGGACAACCTTACGCCAAACATCGACAGGCTCGCGAAGCAAGGCGCGGTGCTGAAATCCTTCTACGTGCAGCCGCTCTGCTCGCCGACGCGCGTCGCGCTTTTATCCGGCCGCTATCCCACGCACACCGGGGTGTATAGTGTCATTACGCCGGGCGCGACTTGGGGACTTCCTCTCGACGAGCGCACATTGCCGCAGGCCTTGGCCGACGCGGGCTACACGACAGCCATCACGGGCAAGTGGCACCTCGGCGAGTTCCGCGCTGAATACCGCCCGAGCCAGCGCGGGTTTCAGCATCAGTATGGTCACATGATGGGAAATATCGATTACTTCACCCACCTCCGCGACGGAAAGCTGGACTGGTATCGCAACGACAAACCGCTGGAAGAAGAAGGCTACAGCACACGCTTGATCGCCAAGGAAGCCAGCCGCCTCATCCGCGAGCAACCCGCCGACAAGCCGCTGTTTCTCTACGTGCCATTCAACGGCATCCACTCGCCGCACCAAGTGCTGGCGAGCGATGCCAAGCCGTATGAGAAACTTCCGAAGGTCCGCGGCACGATTGCCGGGATGCTCGCCGTCGTGGACGAAGCCATCGGACAAGTCACCACGGCCCTCGACGAAAAAGGAATTCGCGACAACACGCTCATCATTTTCTCCAGCGACAACGGCGGCCCGCAGCCCGGCAAGGCGACGATGAACACGCCGCTGCGTGGTGAAAAAGGCAGTATCAATGAAGGCGGCGTCCGCGTCGCAGCATTCGCCACCTGGCCGGGGAAAATCCCCGCCGGAGCGACCATCGACGAGCCCATGCACGTCGTGGACTGGTATCCCACATTGCTGAAACTCACAGGCGCGCCGACCGAACAGAAGCACACCCCCGACGGCCTCGACATCTGGCCCGTCCTCACGAAAAGCGCAAAATCCCCGCACGATGCAATTTTGCTGCACGGCACAAACGTAAATGTGAAAGCGCTCCGCATGGGCGACTGGAAACTCCACCTCCCCGCCTCCGGGAAAATGGCACTCTACAACCTCGCCAAAGACATCTCCGAAAAGCACGACCTCGCCGCCACCGAGCCCGATCGAGTGAAGGAAATGCGCACCCGCCTCGACGAACTCACCAAAGACGCCAAACCCCTCGGCGGCCCAATAACCGGCGGGGACAAGGAATAGACACCGCCTAGCCGTTGGAACCAGTTTGCTTCTCGGCGCCGCCCTCGAATCGTGAACCGTCGGTGGGCGACGTGAGAAAAGTAGCGTCGGCTTTTGCCGAATCGGTTGCGCAAGGATGAGGAATGGAGCGCGGAAATCCTGTCCGGAATCCCAGTTTCGCGCTGTTGCCTCGGGCGTGGTTTCTTTTCCTCGAAACAGCAAAGCTCGCCCGCGTCCGCTTGTTCGCACCTGTCTGAAATACAACGTTATGAAATCATTCCTCTTCGTCCTGCTCTCCGGGTTTTCGCTGATTGCCTCAGCGTTTGCCGCTGACGCGACGCCAAAAGAAACCGACAAGACCAAGCCCAACATCGTCTATATTCTCTGCGATGACCTCGGCTATGGCGACGTGCATTGCCTCAATCCCGAGCGCGGCAAGATCGCCACGCCGCAACTCGACAAGCTGGCTGCACAGGGGATGATCTTCGCGGACGCACACACGAGTTCGTCGGCCTGCTCCCCGACGCGCTACGGCATCCTGACCGGGCGCTACAACTGGCGCACGCAGTTGCAGTCGGGTGTGCTCAATGGATACAGCGAGCCCTTGATCGCGGCGGAGCGGCTGACTGTGCCGAAGCTTTTGAAACAGCACGGTTACTCGACCGGGATGATCGGTAAATGGCATCTCGGGATGGGGATTCCGAAGAACGAGCCGTCGCCCGTCATCCCCGCCGGGCCGACCACGCGCGGCTTCGACTACTATTTCGGAATCAGCGCGTCGCTCGACATGCCGCCGTTTGCTTACATCGAAAACGACCGTTTCACCGAGCCGCTCACCACCACGAAAAAGTGGCAGCGCACCGGAGCCGCGGCAGCGAGTTTTGAAGCAGTGGATGTGTTGCCCGCTTTCACACGCAAGGCCACGGAGCTGATCGCCGCGCAGGCGAAGACGGGGAAGCCGTTCTTTCTCTACATGCCGCTCAACGCGCCGCACACGCCCATCGTCCCGTCGAAAGAATGGCAGGGCAAGAGCACGCTCGGCAGATACGGCGACTTCGTGATGGAGACGGATTGGGCCGTGGGCGAAGTCATGGCCGCATTAGAAAAAGCCGGAGTCGCCAGCAACACCCTGCTCATTCTCACCAGCGACAACGGATGCTCGAAGGCCGCGGGCATTCCCGCACTCCAGGCGCTCGGACACTTTCCCAGCGCCGACATGCGCGGGTCAAAGGCGGACATCTTTGATGGCGGGCACCGCGTTCCCTTCCTCGTGCGCTGGCCAGACCGGATCAAGCCCGGCAACCGCAGCGAGCAGACCGTCTGCCTCACCGACCTCATGGCAACTTGCGCGGACATCCTCGGCGCGAAATTGCCCGACAACGCCGGCGAGGACAGCGTGAGCATTCTTCCCGCGATGCTCGGCACGGCGAAGGAGCCGCTGCGCGAAGCCGTGGTGCATCATTCCATCAACGGCTCGTTCGCCATCCGGCAAGGCGATTGGAAACTCGAACTCTGCGCGGACTCCGGCGGCTGGAGCGCTCCCACGCCCGGCAGCAAAGAGGCGCAAACACTGCCCGACACGCAGCTCTACAATCTGAGCACCGACCTTGCCGAAGCGAAGAACGTGCATACCGACAACCCCGAAGTCGTCGCGCGGATGACCAAGCTGCTCGACCAATACATCGCCAACGGACGCAGCACGCCTGGCGCGAAGCAGGCGAACGATGCGGAGATTCGGACCCGCAAAAACAGAGCCAAACGCAAAGCCGACGTAGAATAACCATTTATGAAACACAGCATCGCACTCTTCATCCTACTGTGTGTCTCCGCGCTTTTCGGCGAGACTCATGCAGCCGGGCCGACCAAACCCAACATCATTCTCGTGATGCCCGACGACGTGGGCTACGGCGATTACGCGTGCCTTGGGAATCCGATCATGCGCACGCCTTCGGTGGATGCGTTTAAAAAGGAGAGTCTGCTGTTTACGCAGTTCCACGTGAGCCCGACTTGCGCGCCGACCCGCTCGGCTTTGTTGAGCGGACGGCATGAATTCAAAAATGGAGTCACGCACACGATTCTCGAGCGGGAGCGGATGACTTTGAAGACCTTCACTCTGCCGCAGATGCTCAAAATTGCGGGTTACACGTCGGGCATTTTTGGTAAATGGCATCTCGGCGACGAAGCGCCGTATCGCCCGGAGAGTCGTGGTTTCGACGAAGTGTATATCCACGGCGGCGGCGGGATCGGACAGACTTATCCCGGCTCGTGCGGCGATGCTCCCGACAATACGAACATCAATCCCACGCTCTGGCACAACGGAACTTTCGAAAAGACCACGGGCTATTGCACCGACCTTTTCTTCGCACAGGCCCTGAAGTGGATCGATGCGAAGCGCGAGGCGAAGCAGCCGTTCTTTGCATACATCCCGCTCAATGCCGCGCACGGTCCGCACGTTGTGCCGAAGGAGTATTACGAGCACTATCTCGGCAAGCCCGGTGTGAATGAGGACACGGCGAAGTTCCTCGGAATGTTGGAGAACGTGGACACGAATTTCGGCAAGCTGCTCGGGAAGCTGAAGGAATGGGGCATCGCGGACAACACGCTGGTCATCTACCTTGGTTCCGACAATGGCGGCACGGCGGGCAAAAGCATTTTCAACGCCGGCATGAAGAGTGGGAAAGGCACGACTTATCAGGGCGGCACGCGTGTTCCGTGTTTCTTCCGCTGGCCTGCAGGCGGCATTCCCGCTGGTGCGGAGTGCGATGCGCTGAGCGCACATCTCGATCTCTTCCCCACGCTCGCGGAGGTCACTGGCGCGACACTTTCCGCCGAAGCGAAGCAACAAGTCGAAGGCCGCAGCTTTCTTCCGCTCTTGAAAAACCCCAAGGCCGAGTGGGCGGACCGCACGCTCGTGCATCACGTCGGACGCTGGGGAAAAGGCAAAGCGGAGGCTTCCAAGTTCAACAAGTGCGCGATCCAAAACGCACAGTTCACACTCGTGAACAACGCGGAACTTTACGACATCAAAGCCGATCCCGGTGAAACGAAAAACGTCATCGCCGAGCATCCCGAAGTCGCCGCGAAACTCCGCGCCGCGTACGAACAATGGTGGAAGGATGTGCAACCGCTGCTCGTGAACGAAAACGCGACAAACATCCCGAGCATCAATCCATTCCAGGAGCTCTACTACAAACAGTTCGGCGGCAGCCCCACGCCCGCAGACCTCAAGCGCATGAACCCGTCAAAGGGAGACGCCGGAGAGGATGAAGAGAAGCCCCGGCGGCCTAGGAGAAAAGCAAATGAGAAGGGCGCCGAAGCCGCTCCGGCGGCAGCGAATTGATTGGGAACCATGACTGCAAAAATCGCACTCATTCTCGCGCCGCTGTTCGCACTTTGCGCCGTCGCTGCGCCTGCACCCGACGCCAAGCCCAACATCATCTTCATCTACGCGGACGATTGGGGTTGGGGCGATCTTTCGTGTCACAAGCATCCCTGGCTGAAGACGCCGAGCCTCGACAAGCTCGCCAGCGAAGGCACGGATTTCCAGCAGTTCAATGTGCTGAATCCGGTGTGCTCGCCGAGCCGCACGGCGGCGTTGACGGGGATTTATCCGGCGCGGTTTTCCGTGCATCAGCATTTTGCCGCGCCTGCGCAGAATCATGCGCGCAACATGCCCGACTGGCTGGACGCGAAAGCGCCGACGCTGCCCCGTTTTCTCAAAGCAGCGGGCTATCGCACGGCGCATTTCGGCAAGTGGCATCTGACCAATCGCGATACGCACGGCGCTGCGAAACCGGAGGCGTACGGCTACGATGAAGCCGCTGTTTTCAACGGCGGCGCGGAATGGCCGTCGGCAGATTTACACGCCACGGCGGCGAACACGGCGACGTTCATCAAGGCCAACAAGGCGAAGCCGTTTTTCATCAACGTGTGGCTTCACGAGAGCCACACGCCGCACGTCCCCACGGCGGAATCCATGGAGAAGTGGAAGCACCTAGACAAACAAAAGCAGGTCTATTCCGCCGTCATCACCGATGGCGACAACGCCGTCGGAACGATCCTCGATGCGCTGAACACGGAAGGCGTGGCTGACAATACCATCGTTATGTTTTCCAGCGACAACGGCCCGGAATCCACAGCAGCCAAACCGGGACCGGAAAAGCTCGACCCCGATGCGCAAGTCACGGGCTACGACACCTACTACAGCATCGGACAGACAGGCGGAATGCGTGGCCGCAAACGCAGCTTGTTCGAAGGCGGAGTGCGCGTGCCGTTTATCGTCCGCTGGCCCGGGCACACCCCGGCGGGCGTGAAGAATAGCGCCACCGTGTTTACCGCCGTCGATCTTCTGCCGACCCTCTGCGCAGCGGCGGGCGTCGCATTACCCGCCGACTACAACGGCGATGGCGAGAACTTGATCGATGCGTTCAACGGCAAACCGATCAAACGCACCCGACCCGTCCTTTGGCATTGGACAGGAAAGGCCGCGGAGCCAAATTGGTGGCCGCGCCTCGCGGTGCGCGACGGCAATTGGAAACTCTTGCTCACCGACGATGAGACGCGCGCCGAACTGCACAACCTCGCGAACGATCGCGCCGAGGCCATCGACGTCGCAAAAGACAATCCCGAGATCGTCGCCCGGCTCACAAAGCTCGCGCTCGAATGGAAAGCCACGCTGCCGGAGAAACCGAATCCCGAGTGCATCACCAAGCAATCCATCGACGAAGAGCCAAGTCCGGCGAAGCCCGCTGCCAAAGGTTCGGGGGTCACACCCGCCGCCCGCGACAAAGCGTTTACCCGCTGGGACACAAACAAGGACGACATCCTCACGCTCGACGAACAACAAGCCGGGCTCAAAGGCCAGGAAGACCTCGAGGCCCGCTTCAAAAACTTCGACAAAAACAACGACGGAAAGTTGACCCGCGAGGAGTTCGTCGGCCCGCCATCCAAGTAGCCCGACAATGAAATCGTTATTCACACTCTGTCTGGTCGCATTGGCACTGGCCGTCGTCGGCGATGCCGTCGCTGCGCCTGCACCCGATGCAAAACCCAACATCGTCTTCCTCCTCTCCGACGATCAAACCATCGGCGCATTGGGCTGCTATGGAAACAAAGACATCATCACGCCGAACCTCGATAAGCTCGCAACCGACGGCGTGCGCTTCGCGAACCATTACAACACCACGTCCATCTGCATGCCCAGCCGGTGCAGCTTGGTGACGGGGCTTTATGAGTATCGCCATGGATGCAACTTCGGTCGCGGTGACTTCGAGCGGCGCATCTTCGCGGGGACGTATCCCGTGAAGTTGCGACAGGCTGGCTACTTCACCGGGTTCGCCGGGAAGATTGGATTCACCATCGAAGGCGAGAAGTTCGACGCCTTTGAAAAGGAGTTCGACGTGTGGGCCGGCGGACCGGGGCAGACGAACTACCAGACGGGCAAGAACAAGGGCATCGCGATGTATGCCGACAAGTATCCGCATTGCTCGCGCGCCTACGGAGCGTGGGCGCAGGATTTCATGAAGAGCGCGAAGCAGAGCGGGAAGCCGTTTTGCATGAGCATCAGCTTCAAGGCACCGCACCTGCCTTTCACGCCCGATCCGATTGACCTGAAGCTCTATGAGTCCAAGAAGACCTTCACGCGTCCGCTCAACTACGGGGTGGAAAACGGCAAGCATCTCTCGCCGCAAGTCCACACCAGCCGCGCGGCGACGGGTTATCGCGAGTGGGTGAACGACTACGACAACCATGTGAGGCTCTACTACGCGCTCATCACCGGAGTGGACGCTGCGGTGGGCATGATTCGCGAAGGGTTGCAACGAGAAGGCCTCGCGCAAAACACCGTCATCATTTTCACCGCCGACAACGGCTACAACAGCGGCTCGCACGGCTTCGGCGACAAAGTCATCCCCTATGAAGAAGGATCGAAGGCCCGCTCATCATCTACGATCCGCGTCTTCCGAAGGAACACTCGGGCAAAGTGAGCGATGCCGTCACCGCCAATGTGGACATGTGCGCGACCATCTTCGCGCTGTCCGGGGTGCCTGCGCCCGAGGGCATCGACGGCAAAAGCTTGCTGCCCTTGCTGGCGAATCCCGCTGGCCGCGTGCGCGACTGGCTGCCGCTTTTCAACTTCTGGGGCCAGCGGTCCGCGCAATCCATGGCGGTCGTCTCGTCCGAGTGGAAATACATCTACTGGTATTACGGCGGTGGCGGAAAGAAGCGCGCGAAGGCCGACGAAATGAAGCCGACCGAGGAGTTGTTTCACCTCGCGAAGGACCGCATCGAGATGGCCAACGTCGCCGAAGATTCCCAACTCGCCGAGCAACTCGCGGCAGCGCGAAATGCCTACGACGCCGAACTCGCAGCGATGAAAGCGAAGGTCATCAAGGGCCACGGCCATGAGCCGTACCCCGTGTTGTTCGACCGCACGTCAGCCTGGGAAACGAAAGAGCCGCTGCTGAAGCTGACCAAGGGCAATGGCGGCGGTGAGGAGGAGGGCTCGGCAAAACCCAGCGGCGAAAATCCATCGAAGCCCAACAAAAGGGAAGAACGCAAAAAGAAGAAGGAAGCGAAGTGAACACCGTCTTTCAAACCCACCTCTGCCAACTCTTCCGTATCTTCCCACACTGAACCATGAAACCCCTCTCCATCGTGCGCGCGAAATGGCGCTGGCGGCGGACGTTTCATTCGACTGATCGGCAACTCACAAAAGCAACAAAATGAAAACACGATATCTGATTGCGATTGTCTGTGCCCTGGCGATGGCGCGTATTTGCTGTGCTGCCACCGCACACCCCAATTTCATCGTCTTCATCGCGGACGACCTGTCCTGGCATGACGTGGCGTGTTTCGGCGGACCGACGGACGCCAGGACGCCAAATCTCGATCAACTCGCTCGCGAGGGAATCAAATTGACCGGCTTCTATTCGCCTGCGGCCTTCTGCTCGCCGACCCGAAAGGCATTGCTCACGGGAATGTATCCCGTTCGCAACGGCGCGTATCCGAATCATTCCAGGGTGCGTGATGGGGTGCGCTCGTTGCTTCATCACCTCAAACCGCTGGGGTATCGCACCGCGTGTTTGGGCAAGACGCATTTTGGGCCGGCGCCGGCGTATCCCTTCGATTCGTTGGCGGGGATGACGGGTGCGAAAGCAAAGGCGGGCGGCGGCGATGATGCCGACGACGGCGACCTCGATTTTGCAACGCTGGAACGATTCATCAAGGCCGACGTGAACCGCCCCTTTTGCGCCTACATCGCGACTCATGAGCCGCACGCGCCATGGAGCAAGGGCGACCAGGCCGCCTACGATCCCGCGAAACTGAAACTACCGCCGTATCTCGTCGATACGCCTGAGACGCGCAAGGGACTCGCGGATTACTATGCGGAAGTCTCACTCCTCGACAAGGAAGTGGGCGCAGCGATGCAGGCATTGGAAAGAACCGGCCAGACCAACAACACGCTGGTTCTGTTCGTCAGCGAACAAGGCAGCAGCATGCCGCACGGCAAGTGGACGCTATACAATCCAGGCATCCGCGTCGCGGCCATTGCGCGCTGGCCAGGCAAAATCAAGCCCGGAAGCGAGAACCCGGCGCTTGTTCAATACGTGGACGTTCTGCCGACATTCATCGCCGCGGCAGGTGGCGACGCCGCCAAAGCAGACACGGGTTGCCCGGATGCAATCGGAAATCGCGGCTTCGACGGGCGCAGCTTTCTGGATGTTCTTCTCGGCAAGGCAGAAAAGTTTCGCGATGCGGTTTTCGCGCAGCACACCACGCGCGGCATCATCAAGGAATCCAAGCACTATGCGACGCGCGCCGTGTTCGATGGACGGTGGAAGTTGATCGTGAACATTCACTCTGATCACGATTTTCACAATGCTATCAGCGGCGGGAGCATTCTCGAATCCTGGCGCAAGAAAGGAAGCAACGGCGACGCCTTTGCCGCGGAACAAGCCGCACGCTACGCCAAGCGTCCCGCCATCGAGCTTTACGATTTGCAAGCGGACCCTTGGGAATTATCCAATCTCGCCAATAAACCCGAACACGCGGCGACCATCGCCACGCTCCGTGGAAAGCTTGATGATTGGATGAAACAACAAGGCGATCTCGGCGATCAAACTGAGCGCGAAGCATTTCAGCATCAGTCCAAACATCAGTCTCAATAAAACGAACGAAAAAGGCACAATAGATATGAAGTACTCATTCATGTTTCGCGCGGCTCTCTTGCTGGCTCAGCTCACGACATCTCATGCCGAGGAATCAACTCGGCCGAACTTTCTGTTCATCATGACTGATCAACTGCGTATCGACGCCATGAGTTGCGCTGGCAATCCATGGGTGAAGACCCCATCACTTCACGAACTCGCCAGTCGCGGTGTTCGTTTTAGCCAATCGTATTGCGCCAACCCCTTGTGCACACCGTCGCGTTTTTCGCTGGCGACCTCACGCATGGCTTCCGAGGTAAAATCCAACAAAATTCCAGCTAATATGCCAACGACAGGAGTCCTGTTTCGTGCGGCAGGGTACCGGACCGCCTGGACGGGTAAATGGCATGTGCGCTCAAGGTTCCCCGCGTCCGAGTCTGAGGGCGGCGATCTTCCCGGATTCGAAGTGCTGAAAAACGCAGCGATCCCGGATTTGACAGCAGTCGGCGAGTCGGAGCCAGAAGGCGGCGGAGAAAAAATAGACCCTGGCGTCGCAGAGGCTGCAATCGCCTTCCTCAAGGAAAAGCAAACCAAGCCATTCCTTTTGACCGTATCCGTGCTTAACCCCCATGATATGTGCGGGACGAATGAAGGAAGACTGGCCAGTCAGTTGCCAGTCAGTTTGTCAGATGTTTTGCCGGCGCCGCCTGAAAATCTGAATGCGCCGAACCAGACGGTCACTCCAATCGAAGGAGGACATCCTCCGAAAGGAAGGAAGAATACTTGGCAGGAATTGTCGTTCAGGAGGTATTCGTATCAATATTATCGTCTAACTGAAAAAACCGACACATTGATCGGTAATATATTGGGTGCCCTGAAGGAAAGTGGTCTTGAGAAAAAATACCATTGTTATTTTCACCAGCGATCACGGCGATATGTGTGGCTCTCATCGCATCACCATGAAGGCGGTGCCTTATGAGGAAGCGATTGCGGTTCCATTCATCATCGCCGGTCCTGGCGTGCCGACCGGTAAGGTGGGCAAGCATAACCTTGTTTCCGGACTCGATATGCTTCCGACGCTTTGCGATTTGGCGGGGATTCCCGTGCCTGACACATTGCTGGGCAAAAGCATTCGTCCTATTTTGAGCGATTCCACGGCAGCGTGGAAGGAGGCAATCTTTTTAAACGTCGACGACAATCAACAGCGAGTCGTCCGGACTGCTCGATACAAATACATTTGTCTGAATCGCCCAAGTGACAACGAGGTCTTGTTTGATTTGCAGCAAGATCCCGGAGAAACGAAAGACTTGGCCAAAGACCCTGGTCTCTCTGCGGTCATTTCTCGCCACCGGAAACTATTGGACGATTGGATGAAAAAGACCAACGATCCCTTCATGGCTACCGTAAATCGCGGAGGTACTGGCCATTGATAATCCGACTCCGTCATCATCCAGGGTTCCAAGCATTATGCGACCCGCGCCGTGTTTGATGGACGGTGGACGGTGGAAGTTGATCGTGAACATTCACTCTGACCCGAATGGCATTAAGTTAAGCGTCCTTTTGGATAAGTATGCGTGGCCGGTTTCGATGGGGTGGAACACGCATCTCCGCTCTTGGCTTGGTTAGTAAGTGATAGTTCTTCGCGCGGCGCTTCTTTGCGCGCGGTTCG
>JANNWY010000023.1:0-20278 GCA_031409335.1 Chthoniobacteraceae bacterium
TATGATCGGTTCTGGCGACCGTTTCTGAGGTTACTCTGCCGATTCGCGCACTCTGCGCGCTTTGGCCGCGAATATCTCCAATCCCAGCAAGGCTACCCTCTGTCCGCCGCCGCTTGAGGGTTTTTCAACAGACTGCTAAGCCTTGTTTGCAAACGCGACCCTTAGAAAGCCTGAAAGGCTGGCACAACACAGCCCGGGGCAACGCCCTGGGTTTGTTGTCCCCATGCCGAAAGACCTGAAAGGGCGGGACATCCAGCGTTCATCGGCTGTCGCGCCCTGTCCGGGCTTGCGGTCGGTGTCTCCGACAATCCAGGGCGTTGCCCCAGGCTGGGGTCGTGGCGCGCCGTTGACCCTCAAAAACGAGAGTTGCAAAGGCGGTCATCGGACCCAGTTAGAATCACGCCCTTTCTTCCCCGGCAAACGCGGAGGAAACGATGAGCAATGCGAGAAGGATGTGGCGGCGCTTCATGCGCGCACCAGGTATCAGAACTTCGCAGTCACCGTGAAGCGCACCGCGCGCGGTTCGTTCGGGTGCGAGTGGATGTCGTCGAAACCGTCGCTCGGTTCGCCGCGCAGGCGCGAGGTGTAGTAGTAGTCGATGTCGCTCGATTCCTCGTCGAAGAGATTGAAGATCTCCACGTTCGCGCTCCACGTTTTGTTGAACTGATAACCGACTTGCGCGTTCACGACCGTCGTCGCGGGCGCCCGCACGCTGTCGTCCTCGATGAGCGAGCGCTCGCCAAAGTAGCGCAGGCGCAGGCTGCCGAACCAGCCGCCGTAGAAATCATGCACGCTCGCGCCGGCGGCGACCACAGTTTCGAGGGAGCCGGGGATGCGGCTGCCTTCGGGCGCGCTATCGCGGAAGCGCGTGTGCGAGAACGCGAGATCGAAATCGAGCGTGAGCCATTTCGTGGGTTCGTAGAAATTCGCCCACTCGATGCCATATCGGCGGCTTGGGCGGCTGGCTTCCGTGTTCCCGGCGTCGCCGATGAAGAGCAGCTCGGAGTCAATATCGAGGAGCCAGAAAGTGAGCGAACTTTGCAGGCCGGGCAGGAACGCCGTGCGGATGCCGACTTCCGCGCCTTTCGTGCGCACGAGCGGATCGGCTTTGGAAACAGGATCGCCGCTCAGCGGGTCCACGCGCGCCACCACGCCGCGCGCGTCGTTGCTGTGGTAGCCGAGGCCGCCATTGAGATAAAGCTCCGTGTCTGCCCAAGGGCCAAAGATCAGCGACAGCTTCGGGCTCGCGATGAACTTGCCGCGGTCGCCGTCGTTCGCGTCGAGATTCGAGTCCACGTCGAAGTGGAAATAGTCGCCGCGCACTCCGACCACAGTGCGGAATTTTTCCGCCCACTGCGTCTTGTTTTCAAAGTATGCGCCGACGCTGGTTTCGATCGTGTGGTCCGACCGCGTCGTCGAGAGCCGGTTCGTGGCCTGCGTGCGGTAAAGGCCGTTGCGAATGTTGTCGTAGCGCGTTTGCAGTCCGATCGTCGTCGAGGAATTTGGCGCAAACGGCACCACCGCTTTTTTTCCGCCCGCGTCCTTGCCGGCAGCAGCGCCGCCGAAGAGATCGTGATTCCAAGTCTGGCTCAGCTTGAAGCCGAGCGTCGCGCGCCGCGGAGCCTGGTCCGTCGCATCCCAATCCGCGTGGTAACCGAGCAGCGACAGCGAGAAGCCATTCATCGCGTCACCCGTGCTGTATTTCAAAACGCCGTTGTATTTTCCAAAGTCGTCCGCATTCCGCCAAGGTCCGTCGTTGTGCTCGTAGGCAAAGGCATAGAGCAGATTGCCGTTCCCGACTTGTGGCGAATCGGCGAGGAGCCCGCGCACGTAGCCGTGCGAGCCGATCGTCGCGCTCGCGATCCCACTCGGCAGCACATCGAGTAACGGATGTCGAACGCGCCCGCCGACGCGAAATCGCCGATGTCGGCGTAATACACGCCCTTCCGCCACTGCACGTCCTGGATGAGTTCCGGAATCAGGAAATTCAAGTCCGTGTAACCCTGGCTGTGCGCGTGCGTGACCATGTTGATCGGCATCCCATCGAGGCTCGTCGCGAGGTCGGTGCCGTGATCGAGATTAAACCCGCGCAGGCAAAACTAGTTCGCCTTCCCGCCGCCGCTGTGCTGCGAAACGATGACGCCGGGGATGGCTTCGACGACTTCGCCGACGCGCGAAAGCGGACGCCGCGCGAGATCCGCGGCACCGATGTAACCTTCATTTGCGGAAGCCGCGCGACCGACAAGATTTTCCGCGCGGCCAGTGATGACGACGGCATCGATCGCCGGCGTCGTGATGTCTTGCGCGAATATCGGCGCGGCAAGGATCGCGGCGGTGAGGATCGGGCAGAGTGTTTTGATAACGAGGTGGCTCATGGGACGGATGAAAATGTGGGTTTGAGTGGGCGCGCGTGGCCTCAACAAAAAGGCCACGCGGCGAGCGCTACGGATTTTTGAAGTCCGCCATCGCGCCCATCGGGTGGCTTGCCCGATTCAATGAAAGCCGGACCGCGCCAGTCAAGCGCCGGTCAATCGCAATCGCGGGCACCCTTGGATGCATGGCGGATGCGGAAGAATGCGCCGAGCGAATGAAATCAACTCTCTTCGAGTTTCACCGCGAGCGGACGGCTAGCGTCGCGGAGGCACGCTCGGGCCGCGGTTGGTCGCCAAAAGTTACGGTCGCGGGCCGACGACGTTTGCGAATTGAACGATCGTCCTCGATCCCGTAGCGCTGGTGGAACTGGCGGCGAGGCCGACCAGGCATTGCGCGGGAAGATTGACGGTGGCGGTTCCAATGGCGGTCCAAATCGCGCCGTCCGTGGAAATGGAGCCGGTGAAACTGGCTCCCTGGCGCGTGAGTTTCACCCAGCCGGGCAGCGCGGGCGCGGGCGCGATGATTCTTTGCACGGTGGTCGCGATGCCATCGCGCCAGCGCAGAGTGGCGCGGGAGTTGGCCTGAAAATTCAGCGCGGCGTAGCGCGCGCCGGGCAGCAGCGATTCGCGGAACATCAGGCCGCCGAACGATTGCGAAGTCACAGCGCGCAATGAATCCACGCGGGCGATGATTTCACCGTCGCCCGTCCACGGCAGCCAGACGAAATGGATCTCGTCCGCGGCCAGGCCAAGACCCGTGCCTGCCGCGCGGACGGTGAAGAGGTTTGCGGTCGCATTGGCGAGACCGGCTGCCTTGCCGATGTCCTGCGAAATCCACGGTGCGGGCAGCGGATCGGGGCCGGAAACGGTGACGCTCACCGGGCTCGATGTCGTGACCCCGCCGACATTGTCGGTGGCGCGCGCGGTGATCGAGTAACTCCCTGGCGAGACCCCGTTCCAGATGAAGACGAACGGCGGTGCAGTCGCCGCACCTAGCTTTTGTGAGCCGCTGAAAAACTCGACCTTCGCAATGCTCCCGTCCGCATCGCCCGCATTCGCCACGATCGGGATTTCGGCGGGCGCGAGAAACTGAGCGAGATTCGCTGGCCTTCTGAGCGAAACCGTCGGCGGCTGATTCGCCAGCGGGCTGACGGTCACCAGCAACGCCTCCGAAACGCCGATGCCGCCGTCGCCGTCGTCGATGAGCGCAGTCGCGCCGCGCCTGCCGACGATGGTGAATTTCCCCGCGATCCGACGCAGGATCGCCTGCGCGGAGGCGGGCGTGGCGGCTTCGTTGAAGTCCACCCGCAGCGGAATCGCGCCCGTCCCGCCAGTCATCGCGCCCACCACCGTCCCGCCGAATCGGACGTTTGAACCGGTGACGCCGACCTGCCCCGGCCCGTGGCCTTCCGGCAAAATCGAAAGCACGTCGCCAACGCGCGGAGCGGAAAGGGCGACGCGCAATTTCCCGAACTCAATGCCCGCGCTGTCCGCATCGGTGATCGTCGCGGCGGCGTCGAGAATTTGCGGAGATGGATTCGCAGCGAGCGGCTGACCGGGAGCGGACCACGCGGCCTGCGGCGCGATGTTGGCCGCGTTCGGGTAAAGCCGCGCGTTGCGGATCACCTTCGCGCCGAGGTCGTCGGTGACGGTGAGCTGGATGCGAAAAAAGTAAGTCTCGGTGAGGCTGTGGATCGGCGAGATGAGCGCGGCGGCTTCCGCTCCGAAGACCGCGGGCTCGCCGTGCTGGTGTTCGTTGTGGTGGAGGAAGACGATCCATTGCGACATGGTCGGATGCCCGGGGACTTCGGTGACGCGCCGCTTCAGCGCGTACTCCGTTTCGCCTTCGAGCGGATATTTCGTGCCGTCGATCGGGCTCAGCAGCGTCACTTCCGGCAGCGTGTGATTCACAAAAATCTGGAGCGTCGCCTGGTCCGTTCCGTTTGCGGAATCCGTGACGGTCAGCGTCACATCGAAACGCCGCGCACCCGCCGCCGTGAAGACGTGGGTGGGCGAGGGGAGAGTGCTCGTGGTGCCATCGCCAAAGTCCCACAAAAACGTGAGCGGAAGATTATCGGGATCGAGCGAACCGGCGCTGCTGAAATCCACGCTCAACGGGGCGGGACCGAGCGTGGCGCTGGCCGACGCGGCGGCGGTCGGCGCGAGATTTCCGCCGGGCGCGTACACGATTTTGTAGATTTCCCCGGCCCCGAGATCGACGGCGTAGAGCGCGCCGAGGGTCGGGTGCGTCGCGAGAAAAACGGGCGCGCCGCCGGTCGCAAAATCGGCGACTTGCGTTGGGCGGTGGTTCGCGTCGAAGGCGACGGTCTTGATCCAGTTCGTGGCGAAATCGGCGTGGAAATACAGACCGCGAAATGCCTCGGGAAAATCTGTGCCGTTGTAAAAAACGCCACCCACATTCGCGCGCGCGATGAACTGCGGCCCGTTCACGTGCGAGCCCGGCGCGCCAACGAGAATTTCGCCCGCGGTCGTATCGAAAAACGTCGCCGCGCGCACCGGCCCGACCGGGTCCGTGAGCCGCCCGATGTCGAGGACGGGTCGCGCGTGCATGAAGCGCGGAATGCTGGCTGGCACTTGCTGCGCGGGGTTCAGCGGGTTCGGCCACGAGGGCGTCGCGAGCGTTTCCTGGATGAGCAAGTCGCGAAAATTGAAGAAGCCGCCGAGCGGATTTGGCGCGTCGCGATTTGGAACCGTGCGAGCGAAATAACTCTCGTGCCGGTTCAGCCCCTCGAACAGCGGCCAGCCGCAATTCCTGCGCGGGCCATGGATCACGTCGATCTCCTCCCACGACGCCCAGCCGACATCGCCGAGCACGATCACGCCGGGATCGGCCTCCGCGGGATCGTGGCTGCCGGTCTCGGGGCGGACGGTGAAGCGGAATGGATTTCGCAGCCCAAGCGTCCACACGCGCGAGCGCGCGGCGCGCGGATTTGCCGGATCGAAAAAGGGATTGCTCGCGATGCCGTCGCCGGTTTCGGGGTCGATGCGGATGATTTTGCCACTGAGCGAATCGACGAGTTGCGCGCGAAACGCACCGACATTTTCCTTCACGGAAATGATGCCGTCGGCGAGTGCCTGCGCGGCGTAGGTTGGATTGGGAACGCTGCCGTCATCGACCTCGTCGTAGTTCGCCGCCTCGCCGCACGAGGCGAGCAGCGTGCCATCGTTGCCAAAGACGAGATGGCCGACGCCGTGCGATTGAAAAAGGATCGGGAAGCCGGTCGATTTCGTCTCGCCGACGAGCACCTTCCGGCTCGCGGGATCGACGCTGCGCAATCCGTCCGCCACTCGCGCCGTGTAGCGGGTGATGCGCCCGATCGTCGCGGCGAAATATTCGTTCGTCGCGGGGTTGTAAGCGGGCGTGCCGGCGTTCAGCAAATGATGCCGGTCCACGACGTAGCTCAGGTAGATGAATCCGTTCTGGTGAAAGTTCGGATGCAGCGCGACGCCGAGCAGCCCGTGATCGCGCCACGCGCCGACTTCATCGCTGATGTCGATGAGTGGCGTCGCGAGTTTCACGCCATTTTCGACGATCCACACCCGGCCCGCGCGCTCCCAGACGTAAACGCGATTTGCGGCTTCGGGACTGGGATCGAAGGCGAGGCCTACGGGCTCGTTCCATCCGCTCGCGACTGCCTGCTCGGAAAATCCCGCGGGAAGGGTGAACGCGTGGAGTGGCGTGAATGTGGCCAAGAAGAAAATGCACGCGATGATGACGGCGGGGATTTTGAACGCGGTAGTGAGTGAAATGGGCGTGGTCATGCGTTGCGGAAACGCGATGTTCGCGCAGAAAGCGGGCCAACGGCAACTCGCCTGGCAGCAACGATCGTCAGGGTAGCGTTACTTTCAGGCGGATGTGGCGCGGGCTGTTGGCGGAGGCGGGTGTGTTGTCGCGCACGCGGAGTGTTGTCGGCGAGTTGGTTTCGATCGTCGTTCCGAGTGAGGACCACGATGCCGGCACGGTGAGATTGCCGGTGACTTCGATGCTGAATACGAGGTCGGTCGCGGCGGGATTTCGCGCGAGCGTGAGGCGCAGGAATTTGTCGGGACCGATGCTTTCCAAATCGACCGTGATGCCGCCGACCCCGGCAGCCAGCGGATCGTGCGCGAGCGCGTATTCGAGCAGATTCACCTCGCCGTCGCGATCGGGATTCGCGGTCAGGCCCGCGATGGCGGGATTCGGATTTGGGCCGAAATGATCGAGCGTCCACTGCTCGATCGGCGTGTTCGGATAAAGGCGGACCTCGCGCACCACGCTCGCGCCGAGGTCGTCGGTGACGGTGAGCTGGACGCGGTATAAATACGTTTCCGTCGCGCTGTACGCGGGCGAGATCAGGACGCTCGTTGTGTTCGCGAGGATGGGCGGTTCGGCGTGGGAATGTTCGTTGTGATGCAGGAAGACGCGCCATTGCGTGGTCGTCGGATGGCCGGGTGATTCCGTGACGCTGCGCGTGAGCTGATAGGAAGTCGCGGCGGCGGTGGAATACCTCGTGCCGTCGAGCGGAGTCAGGATTTGGGCCGCGGGCAGTGTGTGATTCGCGAAGATCGGCAGGCTCGCCTGCGCAGTCGCGCCCGCGGCGTCGGTGACGGTCAGCGTGACATCGAAACGCCGCGTGCCGGGCGCGGTGAAAACGTGCGTCGGCGCGGCAGCCGTGCTCGTGTTGCCGTCGTCAAAACTCCAAAGAAACGTGAGCGGCTGGCCGTCGGGATCGAGCGATCCGGCGCTGCTGAAAGTCACGCTCAACGGCGATGCGCCGATCTTCACCGACGCGGACGCCACGACTTTAGGCGGCTGATTTCCGCCCGGCGCATAGACGATCTTCCGCACCGTCGCGTCCGCATAATCGACGACGAAAAGCCCGCCGAGCGTGGGATGCGTCGTCAGAAAAACGGGCGCGCCGCCGGTCGCGAAATCGCGCACTTCGATCGGACGATAGTTCGCGCCGAGCGTGATCGCCTTGATCCAGCCGCGCCCGTAATCCGCGTGGAAATATGCGTGATGATAGATCTCGGGAAAATCCTCGCCGTGATAGACCACGCCGCCAGTGCTCGCATTCGCGCCAAACTGCGGCCCCGCCACCGGCGAACCCGGCGCGCCGACCTGCGCCTCGCCCGCGGTCGTCCCATTGAAAACTGGCACGAGCGCCTGGTCGAAATGCGCCGCGTCGATGACGGGCCGCGTGTGCATGAAGCGGTGCAGCGTCGCGGGAATTTGCTGCGCGGGATCGAGCGGATTCGGCCACGAGGGCGGCGCGAGCGTTTCCTGAATGATCAAATCGCGGAATTTGAAAAAGCCGCCGAGCGGATTCGGCGCATCGAGATTTACCGGCGAGAAAAAATCGAAACTCGCGTGACGCGTGAGCCCCTCGAAGAGCGGCCAGCCGCAATTTTTCCCCGGCCCGTCGATCACCTCGATGCTTTCCCACGCGCCCCAGCCCACGTCGCCGAGCAGGATCACGCCAGGATTTCCCTCCGCGGGATCGTGCCCGCCCGTTTCGGGATGGACGGTGAAGCGATATGGATTGCGAAAACCAAGCGCCCACACGCGCGAGCGCGGCGCACGCGGATTTGCGGGATCGAAAAACGGATTGCTCGCGAGCCCGTTGCCCGTCGCCGGATCGAGCCGCAGCACTTTCCCGCTCAGCGAATCGACGAGCTGCGAACGAAATGTGCCGACGTTTTCCTTTGGCCGCAGAATGCCATCGAGCAACGCCTGCGGCGCGAAGCTGATCGCGGGATTGCTGCCATTATCGACCTCGAAAAAATTCGCCGCCTCGCCGCACGACGCCAGCAGCGTGCCATCATTCCCAAACACCAGATGCCCGACGCCGTGCGACTGATGGACGATGGGAATCCCCGTCGTGATCGACTCCCCGAGCAGCACCGTGCGGCTCGCGGGAGCGACGCTGCGAAAGCCGTCGCTCGCCCGCGCCGTGTAGCGCGTGATGCGCCCGATCGTCGCCGCGAAGTCGGTGTTCGCCTGCGGGTCGTACGACGGCGTGACCGCATTCAGCAAGTGATAGCGGTCCACGACGTAGAAGAGGTAGATGTGTCCGTTCTGCTGAAAGTTCGGATGCAGCGCGAAGCCGAGCATCCCGTAGTCGCCCCAGTTCGCGACCTCGTCGTGAATGTCGATGAGCGGCGTCGCGAGCTTCACGCCGTTTTCGACGAGCCACACGCGGCCCGCGCGTTCCCAGATGTAAAAACGATTCGCGCCTTGCGGAGTCGGGTCGATGGCGATGCCGACGGGATCGGTCCAGCCGCTGCCGATGAGTTGCTCGGAGAATCCGGGCGGGAGAGTGAGGGCGCGGGCTGGTGAGAAAATCGCGAGCCAGATCACGGCGAGCAGGGCGGGAGTGGGAATGCGATTCATCGTGCGTGCGGGAAACGACCGGATGATCGCAGGAACTATGCTTTGCTCAAATGGAAGGACGGCGTTGCCGTCAATCGCGCGTTGTGTTTCTGTACTAGTTCAATTTGCTCAACCCATGAAACATTCCATCCAAAAAATCGCCCTCCTGCTCACGCTCGCCCTCATCGCGAGTGGCGGCGGCGCGCACGCGCAGACCAAGATCGCCACCGTCAAGATTCGTGAACTTTTCGAGAACTACGCAAAGGCGCGCGAGAGCGACAACGCGTTTAAGAAACGCATGTCCGGCGTGGCGGGTGAGGCCAAGTCGAAGCGCGAGGTGTTCCTCAAAGGCAAGGAGGAACTCTCCAAATTCAAGGGCAACGTGAACGATCCGGAAGCGCAGACGAAATTGAAGGCGCTGAAGGAACAGGAACAGGGCATCCTTCAATTCGAGGCGAAAGCCCGGAGTGAAGCGGACGAGGAGAGCCGCAAAATCCGCGGCGAATTGCTGGCGGAAATGAAGAAGGTGATCGAGGCGAAAGCAAAGGCTGGCGGTTACGCGCTGGTCATCAATGTCTCGTCGGAAAATCAGGTGGGCGTCCCCGATTTCCCGTACAGCTCCGGCGAGAATGACATCACCAAGGAAGTCCTCACGGAACTCAACGCCGGCATGATTCTCAAGGACATCGACCTCGGCCCGGATGCTGGCGGCACGAAGCCCGCGGAAAAGCCTGCCGAGAAAAAGCCGGAGAAGAAAAAGTAGGTGTCCGCACCGGGCCGCGCTGAGTCGCGACGGCTGGCGCAGCCGTGAAAAAAATCGTCTCGCTCGTCATCAGCCTCGGGCTGCTGGCGATCCTTTATTGGCAGATCGACTTCGCGCGGCTGCTCCCCGTTTTCGCGGGATGCGATCCGCTGTGGATGACGCTGAGCCTCGCGATGGTCGTGCCGCTCACGCTTTTTACAGCATGGCGATTGCAGCAGCTCATGCCGGCCCGCGGGCAGATGAGTTTTGGCGAAGCGAACCGGCTCATCCTCGTCGCGAGCGTGCTGAATCTCGTGCTGCCCTCGAAGATGGGGGACATCGCCAAAGCGTGGTTCATGCGTGACCGCGGGCATTTGGATGGCTCGCTCGCGCTGTCGCTCGTGGTGTTTGAGAAAGCGTGCGACATGCTTTCGCTGCTGCTGTGGTGCGCATTCGGGCTCGCGCTCTATCCGCGGAAGGACGCGCTGTTCTGGGTGATGACGGCGGCGGTCGCGGCGATGTTCATCTTGGGATCGCTGGTGCTCATTTCGGAGAAATGCGCGCAGTGGTTCTTCGCGTTGGCGGCACGGTTTGCGCCGGGAAAGGCGCGAGCGAAGTTTGAAAAACTCGCCGCTTCGTGGAGCGAGATGCACGGCTACTTTTGGGGAAGTCGCGCGCGGCTTTGGAAGGTCGTGAGCACTTCGGTTTTCATCTGGTTTCTCCACTTGCTGCAAATCTGGATGTTCATCCTCGCGCTTCGCGCCAGCGCACCGTTCGTGGCCAGCCTCGCGCTTTCACCGCTCGCGATTTTGGCGGGATTGTTCCCGCTGACATTCGCCGGCGTCGGCACGCGCGATGCAGCGCTCGTGTTTTTCTACGCGCCTTATTTCAGCGCCCCCACCGCCGCCGCCCTTGGCCTGCTCTGTACCGCGCGCTACGTCATGCCCGCGCTCGGCGGGCTGCCTTTCGCCGGGCCGTATTTCAATTCGGCGCGGGCGGAAAAGTGACGCTGGCTTTCCAGGCTGTGATCCAAAATACGCCTTCACACCCTGCGACATTTTCGCAAACCTCCGCCGCATGAAGATGTTCCCCTCGGTTGTCGCCCTCCTTGTTGCCTCGACGCTCGCGTACGCCGCCGCACCCGTCGTCTCGAATATCCGCGCCGCGCAGCGGGCGGGGACGAAGCTGGTGGATATTTACTACGATGTCGCGGATGCCGAGGGCGACGCGCTCACGGTCGAGATTCAGGTCTCGAATGACAACGGCGCCACCTACGCCGTGCCCGCGTTCAGCTTCAGCGGGGCGGTGGGCGGCGGCGTCACGCCAGGCGCGAATCGGGCGGCGGTGTGGAATGCGGGCTTCGATTGGGACGGCCAGTATTCCGCGCAGACGCGCGTGAAAGTCACCGCCCACGACGGCCTCGCCCCGCCCGCCGGCATGGTCTATGTGCCGCTGGGGACTTTTTCGATGGGCGGAACACAGTATGCGAACGAGCAGCCGATCCACAACGTCACTACCGACGCCTTTTTCACGGATCGTTTTGAAGTGACCTCGGCTTTGTATGCAAACGTGCGAACATGGGCTGCGTCGAACGGCTACAGCATGGGTAGCGGGACCGCGGCTGGGCAGAGCCATCCGATTGTGGGCATCTCGTGGTACGACGCGGTGAAATGGTGCAACGCCCGTTCACGAAAGGAAAATCTCACGCCCGTTTATTACACCGACACTGCGCAGACGAATGAATACAAGACCGGCACTCCGGGCATCACCAATGCCATGGTGAAATGGAACGCCAACGGCTATCGCCTCCCAACGGAGGGCGAGTGGGAAAAAGCTGCGCGTGGTGGAAGCAATCAACTCAATTATCCGTGGGGCAACTCTGCGTCCAACTTTCAAGCTAACGCCCTTGGCAGCGGCGATCCGTTTGAAGGTAGCAATCTAGCGACAACTCCGGTGGGTTATTACAATGGTTCCCAGACTCCCACCGGCCCGGACATGGCAAATAGTTACGGGCTTTACGATATGGCCGGAAACGCCTGGGAATGGTGTTGGGATTGGTATGACGTATCGTACTACAGCGATCCAAATGCGGGATCGAACCCACAAGGTCCGACAACAAGTAATAGCCGCGTTGTCCGGGGCGGCTCGTGGAACCAAAACTCCAGCTACCTGCGTTGCGCTTTTCGTAACTATGGCGGGCCATCAAACTCCGACAACGCCATTGGCTTCCGGTGTGTTCGTGGCCTTTAGTTTTTTTGCTGCCGACCCTCTTCCTCTTTGCCAGAAGCCGTGCGACGCGCCCGCAAACCGAATGTGACACGGCCTTTCCAGGCCGTGATCCCCACGCCGCCGAAGGCGCACTTCTCCGCGGGATCGCGCGTCCGAAGAAAAAGAGTGCGCCTTCGGCGGTGGGCTTTGGACCACGGGCTGGAAAGCCCGTGTCACATTCACGGCTTGGAAAAGCCGTGGCACCTTCACAGGCTGCCGTTTCGACAGGCTCAAGGCCCCGAGCCTGTCGAGGGGGAAAGCCTGTGTCACCTTGCGGAAGGCCCGGGCCACACTTTTCGTTTATGAAGCCGCTCGATAAATCGGCGCACATCGCGAAGCGGCGGCGGAATCTGCCGCATTGGGAGCAGGCGGGCTGCACTTACTTCATCACCTGGCGGCTCGCGGATTCGCTGCCGGGGTCGCAACTCGCGGCATGGCGCGAGGAGCGCGCACGCTGGCTGGCGCTGAATCCGCCGCCGTGGACGCCGCGTGTGCTGGCGGATTACCAGCGCGAATTCATCGACCGCATCGAGCACTGGCTGGATGCGGGCCACGGCGCGTGCATCCTGCGCCGCCCGGAGGTGCGCGCTGTCCTCGCCAAGGCGCTGCATTTTTTCGACGGGGAGCGGTATGAACTCGAAGGGGCGGTCATCATGCCGAATCACGTCCACGTCCTCGTGACGCCGAAATGTGACACAGCCTTTCCAGGCTGTGATCCGCAATGTGGCTCGGGCTTTCCAGCCCGTGATCCCCACGCCGCCGCTGCCGGCGCACTTCCCCCATCGGCGGACGGGGAAGGTCCCGGAACACAGGCTGGAAAGCCTGTGTCACATTTAGCGCATTCGCTTTCGGGGATTTTGCAGTCTTGGAAGGGATTTAGCGCGAGGGAGATCAATCGGCTACTCGGTCGGAAGGGGCCGCTGTGGATGGATGAGAATTTCGATCACACCGTCCGCAGCAGCGAGCAACTCGCGCATTTCCAGCGATACCTCGCGGCGAATCCGGTAAAGGCGCGGCTGCGGGAGGAGGAATACTATCTGTGGCAGCAGAGTGACACAGGCTTTCCAGCCTGTGAGCCCCAACCCGCCGAAGGCGCACTTCTCTACCCCGAAGCAGAAGATCAAATCAGCACAGCCCTGGCAGGCTGTGAGCCGGGTGGACCGCGGGCTGGAAAGCCCGTGTCACATTCCCGCGCCAACCCTTTCCCGGCATGATGCGACGGCTGGCAATCCTGCTATCGATCCTGTGGGTGCTGACGCGCGTCGGCACCGCCGCGAATTTCGATGAATCGCCCGCTTTCGAGTTGAACACGCTGACGCCCGGCGGCACAGGCACGGCGGTTTCGCTCCCATTCGTGCTCAATACGCTGACGCCGGGTGCAACGAGCGTGGCGGTCTCGGGCAGCTTCACGGTGAACACGCGAGGGCCGACGGGGCTGAGTGGGAGCCGGGTTTCGGGCGGGTTTGTGGTGGATACGCGGAATACGACTACGACCTTGCTGACGGTGAATGCTCCACCGGGCATCAGCGGCGGAGCGGCGATCGTGCTGAGTGCGACTGCGACATTTTCCAGCGGGCCGCCAGAGGACGTGAGCGATCGTGCGACGTTTAGCGTCACGGGCGGACCCGCCAACACGCGGATGATCGGACGAACCCTCCGCACCGGTTACAGCGCGACTCCGGTGACGGCGATATTGCGCGCGAGTTATTGGCGCAATACCCAGCAGATTGCCTCCCAGCCGCGCACGATCGTGATCGGCCCGGCCCTGAACGTCACCCTGAGCGCGCAACCACCGGTCGGAGTCGGGAGTGGCGGCACCGCATCGTGGACGCTCAACGCCACGGCAGCGGCGATCGGAGGCGTGCCACCTTTCAGCAATGTGCAGTGGCGCTGGCGTGGAAACAATTTGAACTCAACGAGTCTTCACCTTGTTGAGTCCGTGGGCGGCCCGCTTGGAGCCGGGCAACTGGATGTGACTGTCACTGATGCGAACGGCAAAATCGGGAGTGCCTTCACCATCCTTTCGCTGAACAAGGCACCGGTGATGAGCCAGCCGCTCCAGACCACTACGACTTTGAAAAATGAGCCCGGCACGCTTTACCATAGTGACGGAGTGACGGGAGTGAATCTGCGGACTGAGCGGAAGAATGCCGGACTGCTGGTGATCGCGCATGGTCTGATCGACAGGGTCGAATTGCCGAATGCCGGCAATCCCTGCGGTGGCTGGATGGTGCGAATGGCGCAGGCCATCGAAACGAAGCTAACCGTTAGCGCGGATGGCCCGCCAAATGTGCTGCTCTTCGACTGGAACGAAAGCGCGGACCCTTCCAAATACCTCGGGACAAATGCGCGAAACCAAGCGGCCAAAGACTTGCTTGCTGAACTTGGCGAGCGACGGAATCAGCTCGCCGGTCCAATTTTTGCGCCTGTAGTCTACGATGCACTGAGTCCAGTACAACAGAAACTCACGGATATTCGTTCCATCCGGGAAATAGCGGAAAGACAAGGAGCGGCTCTTGCCAAATGGATCGAGACACAAATCTCCCTTGGCAAGATTTCCGTCGATGAAGAAATTCATTTGGTTGGTCACAGCGCGGGCGGGTTTGTCGTCGCGACCTGCGCCGGGAGACTGCTGGCGAAGCGCCCCGCGATTTCGAAGCTGCTGGTGACGACCCTCGACACACCGCTGTTTCGGAAGGTGCATATCGAAGGCGTTAAAGATCACGGTGCCCGGATTGAGCGGTACAATTCCTCGTGGATCGGCAATACAAATCCGGCCCTGGCGACGATCCCGGATCGGCGGACCTTTTATCCCACGCTGCTTTTTTCCTCCTCCCCAGCGAATTTCCCGCGATTTTTGAATTCCGAGCCAATCGTCATTCCCGACGCCGGTTACCGCGTTGGTGAGGCAACATCGACGGGCACCTGTCCAGACAGTGATGCCTTCGCGATGCACAGCGAGGCGCATGAGTGGTATATCGAATCGGTTTTGAAGGCCGGAGAGTGGCGTGACGGGTTCTATTTTTCACCGTTCCTCGGCAACACTTGGAGCGGGAGCGGCGGCGTTGCTGCCGCGCAGGTGCGCTTTCCGCAGGCGGTCGCTGGAATGCTACAACCTCCGCCGCCAGATCAACCGCTCAACGGATTCCAGACGTTTGGGCAGGTCGCGGAGAATACGGGCGAATACACGCTCACGGAACTGGACGATGCGGGCATCTTTCAAACGCTGACCGTTCCGATTGGTGCAACTGACCTGAAATTTCGCGTGCGGTTCGATCAGATCGGCGATGGAGATTTTCTCGAGGTGAGTTTTGGCGACCATGCGCCACTGAGAGTGATCGACGGACTCGCCACGAACGCGGGGCAATGGGTCGAGTATGAAGTCCCGACGCCAGCGATCGCTGGTGAAACCGGCACACTCGTTTTCAGACTTTCAAGCAGGGGCACAAGCGATGCCGTGGTGCGCCTGGACAATCTCGCGTTTGTGATGTCGGACGACCCCGATGGAGACGGGCTATCCAATTCCGCAGAAGCTCTGCTTGGTGCAGACCCGTTGGTCTTTGACTCCGATGGCGATGGATTGAGCGATGGGTTTGAAGCCCAAGATTCTCACACCAACGCGCTGATTTTCGACACCGACGGCGATGGCGTGGACGACTACTTGGAGGTATTGGCTGGGACGAATTCGGGGAGTGGGAATTCGGTGTTTTCGATTAAGTCGATCGCGCCTGCGGCTGGCGGTGGTGTGGCACTTTCCTGGACGGGCCGGAGCGGGAGCACGTATCGCGTGCTGCGCTCGGCGACGCCGGATTTTGCGAGCTTCGATGTGATCGCGGCTGCCGTGCCGGGAGTCGCGCCGCTGACGAGCTACACGGATGCGACGGTGGATTCGCAGCAGTTGGCGGGGATGTTTTACCGGGTCGAAGTCGCGGAGGCTCCGGCTTATGCGGCGAACATGAACGGGGACTCGGATGGCGATGGTATCCCGGATGGATGGGAACTGGATCGCGGGTTTAATGCGGATTTTGCGGCGGATGCTTGGCTCGATACGGACGGCGATGGGAGCAGCACGCTGCTCGAATTCGCGCTCGGGACCGATCCGCGTGCGAACTCGCGCGATGGGATCGGGATCTACACGGACGAGGACGGCTACCTCACGCTCACGACAAGTCGCAATCCTGCGGCGACGGGTTTGCAGCTTCGCATCGCGGTTTCCGTCGATCTGGCGACGTGGTATTCCGACGCCGCGCATGTGACGATCCTCGCGAATACGCCCACGCTGCTCAAAGCGCGTGACAACATTCCACTCGGAAGTGCCGAGCGTCGGTTCATCAGACTCGAGGTTAACAAGTAGCTGCGGCAATGATAAGGAGCGTTTCAGGCTGTTTGGCTGGCGGCACAAGCTGGAAAGCCTGTGTCACGTTTCGGCTGCGGCGAACGAAATCACGAGTAACCGTTCGGTGTGTGCCGCGGGTGAAAAGTTCCGCACCTTCGCGCTTGAAGCGTGCGCGGGGCTCGCGGAATCTCTGCGGCTTTCGTGCGCGGAGTTGTCCGCGTTGCCGGGTCCAATCCACAATCATCAATCTGAAATCTGAAATCACTTATGCCTGTTGTCTCACGTGGTCTTGAAGGAATCGTCGCGGCTGAAACGCAAATCGGGGATGTGCGCGGGGACATCGGTCAGCTCATTTATCGCGGGTACGACATTAACGGACTCGCGGGGAAAGTTTCCTTCGAGGAGACCGTTTTTTTGCTCTGGCACGGGCGGCTGCCGCGGCAGCGCGAGCTGGATGCGCTGACGACGGCACTGCGGGCGGAGCGCGAGCTGCCGCAGGGGGTGATCGACTTTATCGTGAAGGCGCCGAAGACGGCGGCGCCGATCGACATCATGCGCACGGGCGTGAGCATGCTCGGTTGTTACCCGACGGTGCGGCATGATTTGGACATGGCGGAGAGTCTCGCGATCGCGATCAAGCTGGTCGCGCAGATCGGGATCATGGCGGCGTATTTTCATCGGGCGCGGAATGGGAAGGAGCTGCCGCCGATTCGGAAGGATCTCGGCGAGGCGGCGCATTTTCTGTGGTTGATGACGGGCGAGGAGCCGAGCGCGGAGGCGGTGCGCACGCTGGATGTGGCGTATGTGCTACACGCGGAGCATGGGTTTAATGCTTCGACTTTCACGGCGCGCGTGGTGGCTTCGACTTTGAGCGATATGTATTCGTCGGCGAGCGCGGCGATCGGCGCGCTGAAGGGGCCGCTGCATGGCGGGGCGAATGAAGGGGTGATTCACATGCTCCAGGAAATCGGGTCGCTGGATCACGTGGATGCGTGGATCGAGGAGGCGCTCGCGCAGAAGAAGAAGATCATGGGCATCGGGCATCGGGTTTACAAAGTGCTCGATCCGCGCGCGCCGCATTTGAAGGCGATGGCGATCAAGTTGAGCGAGGAACTCGGCGAGGCGAAATGGATTCAGATGAGCGAGCGGATCGCGGCGATCATGAAGGAGCGGAAGGGGCTGAATGCGAACGTCGATTTCTACAGCGCGACGGTTTATTACTCGCTGGATATTCCGACCGATCTTTTCACGCCGATCTTCGCGATCTCGCGGATGAGCGGCTGGACGGCGCACATCCTGGAGCAGCTCGCGGACAACCGCCTTTTCCGCCCGCTCAGCGAATACACCGGACCGGCTCCGGGGCTGGTGGCGAAGCCAATCGCGGAGCGGTAGTAGCCCGTTGAAGAAGCCTCACGCAAAGATCGCCAAGGTCGCAAAGAGGAACTTCATCAGAGAACCTTTGCGGCCTTTGCGATCTTTGCGTGAGGAACCATGAGTTTTTCAACAGGCTCTTAGCGCACGACCTGGCCGAGCGGCTCGTGGCCTTCCGGGCAAAACGCGAGACGGCCTTTGACTTCGGCGACGTGTTCGATGGGCGGCGGTTTTTCGCCGAGGAAACGCCCGGCGTGCAGGGCAAATCGTGCGCCGTCGCCGGAGCAGAGCACGCGCAGATGTCCGGTGCCCAGTGTTTGGAATTCAGGGTGACGCGCGAGCCAGTCCGCGAAACGCTCTGCTAGAAATGGCGCGGGATTCAACACGGCGACTTCTTTCGGGACCACGTCCGCAAAGGCGCGCGCGAGCAGGGGATAGTGCGTGCAGCCAAGCACGATCGTGTCCACTTCGCCGAGCGCGGCGACGTATCGCGCGACGGCGAGCCGCGCGATTTCGGAGTCTTCCCACGCTTCTTCGACGATCGGCGCGAGCAGTGGTGCGGCGACTTCCACGACTTCCACCGCGGTCGAGAGTTTGCGCACTTCGGTGCGGAAGGTGTGCGACGCGACGGTGCGGGCGGTGCCGAGAAATCCGATGCGCCCGCGCGTCTGCCGGACGGCGGCTTCCGCGGCGGGGATGGTGACGCCGAGCACGCGCCGGTCGCCGTGGTGACGCCGCTGCAAGTGGCGCAGCGCGACGCAGGAAACGGTGTGGCACGCGACGATGACGACGCGGCAGCCTTCGTCGAAAAGCCGCTCCACGCATTGCTCGGCGAAGTCGAGAATCGTCTCCACATCGCGCCCGCCGTAGGGCGCGCGGCCGGCGTCGCCGAGGTAGGTGAAATCGGTTTGCGGCAAAACGCGCCGCAATTCCCGCAACATGCTGAGGCCGCCGTAGCCGCTGTCGAAGACGCCGATGGGTGAAGGTGCGGACATCGTGAGACCCCGCGGTAGCGTTAGTTTTTCGCCTCGGTCGGCGTCTCGACCTCCGGAGTTTCGACCGCCGTTGTGGCTGTGCTTTCCACTGGCTCGGATGGAGGCGGCGGTAGTGGTGGTGGTGGCGGCGTGGTTTTGGGTGCGGCTTTGGAGGACGGCGCGGCCTGCGGTCCGACCGCGCGCTGATAATTCCGAACGGCCTGCATGATCGACGCCGCCATCTGCGCCCGGTAGGCGGGATTCGCGATCATTCGCGCGTCGCTCGCATTCGTCTGAAAGCCGCCCTCGATCAGCACGCCAGGGATCGTGATGTCGCGGATCACCACAAAGCGCGCGCGCTTGATGCCGCGATCCCACATGCGCGAGCGGACGACCATCGCGGCGTGCGTGGCACAGGCGAGCGCCATGTTTTCGGCGTCGTTTTCGTGCCCGGCGCACGGCGTGAGATCGGTGATGGACGGGCCGTCGGCGGCCATGGATGGCACGCCGCGCGGCGCGAGTGTGAAGGTTTCGAGCCCGGTTCCCGCGCCGCCGGAATTGAAGTGGACGGAGATGAAGAGCGCGTTTTTCTGCGCATTCGCGATCCGCACGCGATCGCCGAGCGAGATGAAAGTATCGGACGAGCGGGTGAGCACGACTTTGAACCCGGCCTGCATCAGCAGCGAGCGCGCGCGGGCGACGACATCGAGCGCGAACGTCTTTTCGTAGCCGTATGGCGACGACGCGCCGAGATCGTGTCCGCCGTGGCCGGCATCGAGGACGACGGTGGTGATGCGCTCGGCGTTGCGGATGCGCCCGGGCCGCATCACGGGCTCGACGAGCTTCGTCAAATCCATGCGCGACATGCAGAGGTGCCCATCGTGCTCGATGACGGGATAACTCAGGTTGAATTTCAGATTGTTGATGTAGAACTCCGGCGACTTCGCGCGACCGCGCAGTGAGCGCATTCCGCCGCTGAGATGAAAGTCCGGCCCATTGATCCGCACCTGCCCGAGTGCATAGAAGCGCGCGACGTTTTGGACGGTCACGTAATCCCGGCCTTCGAACTTGAAAAGGGTCCATTCGCCCTGCTGCGCGCCAGTGGCGGCGCATCGAGGTGCGCAGATGGAAAATAGCGCTGCAAACAGGAGAAAAACCCGGCGCATGGGGCGCGAAAGTAACGAGGTGCGATGGGATGGCAAGCGCTTTGGACCGCTGGAAATGCCCGCCCGATCGGATTTTTTGGCGGGCCAATGGACGGAAGGCGGATGTGTGATGCGTCTTCCGGCCGGATTAGGCAAACCGAACAAGTGCCGGCTTCAAAAACCGTGCTTTGTCTGCACCCGGACACCGTCGTCCTCGCGAAAGCCGCGCCGGACGGCTGGAAGGAACACTGTCAGGAAAATCACTGGTCTTTTGTTGTTGCGGCACCGGCGGTTTCCTCAAGGTAACGCAAAACCCTGCTCGTCCTCGTCCTCGAAATTCAGCGGAAAAGTACGGGCAGGACCGGGTAAAACCTGCTGATTCACAGCCTAGCAGCCTGTTGAAAAAGTCGCCGATTCCAATTCCGGATTCCTGCTCTTGATCTTGATCTTGATCTTGATCTTGATCCTCTGTTTGCCAGAGTAAACAACCCTCGCATTGGAATCAAGATCAGGAGCAAGAGCAAGAGCAGGAGTCCGCCCCGAGGTTTTTCGACAGCCTAGTGTAGTCCGTCAAGCAGATTGCACTTTATCGAGTTTGCGGCGACCCCGCTTAACCTTTTCGAGTATGTCTGCGGCAGCGGCCGTCCAAAGGATGGGTTTGGGATCGGCATTGTGAACCTGCAGATGCTCCTCGATT
>JANNWY010000024.1:0-11329 GCA_031409335.1 Chthoniobacteraceae bacterium
TGATCGGTTCTGGCGACCGTTTCTGAGGTTACTCTGCCGATTCGCGCACTCTGCGCGCTTTGGCCGCGAATATCTCCAATCCCAGCAAGGCTACCCTCTGTCCGCCGCCGCTTGAGGGTTTTTCAACAGACTGCTAAGCGAGGTGCCGGGCAGCGGGGTGAGGCTGACGGTGGAGAAGCTGTAGGTGAGGGTGCCGCCGGGCGTGCCGTTTTCATCGCCATCGAGCGGCTGCTGATCGGCGGCGGCGCGGATGGTGTCGCCGAGGACATGGACGGTGACGGTGGAGGCGCCGGGCATCGGGTTCGGGAAGAAGAGCCAGGCGAAACTGCCATCCTGCGCAGGGACGATGGTGGCGGGGAGCTTCGCGCCGGTGGTGTCGGTGGCGTAGAAGTTCGCCGCATTGAGCGAGGTGGGATCGACGGGGCGGCTGAAAAAGACCTGTGGGCGGAAGGTGCTGCCGACTTCGGAGGCAAAGCTGGCGGGGGTGTGCTCGGTGACGGCGAAGGGGATGCGGGCGTCGAGGGTGACGTTCACCGTCTTCACGAGGTGATGGCCGGCGGCGTCGAGGGTATCGAGGGTGAGGACGTGCGCGCCGGGGGCGAGCGCGGCGAGGTCGGGCTGGATGTCGAAGGCGCCGGTGGCGGTGTCGTAGAGGATGGGGATGAGCGGGCCGCCGTCGAACTGGTAGCAGAGGGAGACGATGGGGGAGCCGGTGCCGTCGGCGCGGCCGGTTAACCGGCTTTCGGCGACAAGAATGTCGCCGCTCCCAGTGTTGAGGGTGAGCGTGGGATCGAGGGCATCGACGGTGAAGCGGACGGTGAACGGACTGGCGGCGTTGCCGACGGCGTCGGTTGCGTTGATGACGAGCGTGTGTGCGCCGTGGGCGAGCGTGCCGGCCGGGATCGTGAATTTTCCGGTGGCATCCAGCGTGAGCGAGACAGGCGCGGCTTTGTCGAATTTCGCCGTGGCGGTGGCGACGCCGGAGAGGTTGTCGAGGATGTGGCCGGTGATGGCGGGGCTGGTGGCGAAGACGTCGCCATTTTCCAAGCCATCGACCATGACGAGCGGGGCGGAGGTATCGGCACCGGCATTGAAGCGGGCGATGACCCAGTCGCCGATTTCGTCGCCCATCGCGAGGCCGTCGTTCGTGGCGAACGAGAAATGGATGCCGCCGAAAACGCGGCTGTCGCTGGCTTCCTTGGCGGCTTCCTCGAAGTTGTCGAATGCGCGGGTGACATTCGGCAGGCCGGGGCTGCCAATGGTGAAATCGTAATTCGCGCCGAAGACGCTGGTGAGCACGTCCGCGGCGGCGGCGCTGAAGGTGGAATGGCCGGAGGTGTATTCGGGGAAGGGCGGGGTGATGAGGAGCGGCTCCCAGGCGTCGTCTTCGACGGTCGCGGCGTTGCCGTCGTTTTCCGCGTCGTGGATCGCGGTGATGGGCCGCCACGTTTCGTAAAAATATTTGGCGTCCCAGCAGGCGATGGCGGCGTCGGCGAGGGCGACGTTGAGCGTGGCGAGGAGGCGGGCGTTGGCGGCGGTGCTGTGGCCCGCGTCGAGGGCGGCGAGGCTGGCGATCTGATTCCAATGACCGGCCGGGGTGACGGTGCCGACGCCATCGGCCCAGAAACGGGCGATCTGCTTTTGATCGGCGGTGCGCACGGTGCTGTTCGCGCTGCCGATGTCTTTCACCTCGTTGAAGGCGGTGGCATAGGTGGCGCTATCGAGCGCGGGCGGGCCGTCGGGGCGGAATTGCTCGGGCGTTTTCAGCGCGAAGGGGGTGAGCGTGGCCCACTGCGGGAGGAGCGCCACGTCGTACATCGGCGCGGTGGTCTGCCAGTCGCCGGGGAGATTGCCGGAGGTGTAGTTGACGAAATCGTCGAAGCCGTCATTACTGCGGATGGCGATGATGAGGCTGGCGATGGATTCGCCGAAGGTGACGCCGGCTGCGCGCGCGGTGGTGTCGGTGACGCGGGCGAGGCTGGTGGCGAAGGCGGCGTCGAGCGTGGTCTGCTGGCCGGGGTAGAGATAAAGCAGGACGCGATGCGCGGCGGCGACGACGGCGGCTTCAAGGGAAGCGCCCGCGGGCGCGGTGACTTTGGTGTAGTAGCCAGCGGTGCCATCGAAGGCGCTCACGACATCGAACATCGCGAGGCTGGTCATCGCAAGGCCGCGGCTGGCGACGGGCGGGGCGGAGGCGTCGCGCGTGATGGCGCTGAGATTTTCCGTGTTCCACTCGAGCACCACGTCGGTGCCGCCGGTGATGGCGGTTTTGGTGAAGGTGGCGTTGAGCGTGCCAGTATTCCCGGCGAGGTCGGTGATGCCGAAGGAGAGCACATTCGCGCCGTCGGCGAGGGTGAGATTCGGGAGGACGAACTTGCCGGTGTTGTCGGCGATGGCGCTTTTCCCGCCGACGCTGATGCGGGCACCGGGCTCGGCGCTGCCGGTGAGATTGACCACGCTCGCGCTGGTGAGGCCGTCGCCAGTGGTGCCGGTGTCGGATGCGAGGGAAAGCGCCACGCTGGTGCCGGTCGGCGCGGTGGTATCGAGGCGGAAGGTGAAGGAGGATTCGCGGGCACCGCCATCGGTACCGCGGGTTTCGATGCGGAGCTTGTAGGTGCCGTCGGTGAGCGGGCTGCCGTTGAGGGCGTTCAGCTTGGCGACGGACAGGGTGAAATTCCCGCCCGCATCGGGAGTGATGGCGAAGGTTTTCAGCGCGCCATTTCCGATGGCCGCGCGGAAGCCTGCGATACCCGTCGTGAGGGCGAGATGGCCAGTGATGGCGACATCGGTGGAGACGGCGTCGAAGTTGTAAAGGCCGGTATCGTTGACCAGTTTGAAGGTGAGGAAATTGGCCCCGAGGCTGCCGTGCGAGAGGAAGCGGGCGTCGGCGATGGGGAAGACGGTGGTGGTGCCGATCTTTACTTTCGCCGGAAGGAGATACGCGCCGACGAAGCTGTCGGCGTCGAGGCTGCCGCGCACGCTGAATGATTTGAGGGACGCGGTGCGCGCGGTACCGAGCAGAACGTCGTTGCCATCCTTGAACTCTGTATCGACCGGGTTCAGGCCGCCGCCGATGACGGATTTCTCTACCGATCCGCCGATGGCGACCGCTCCGATTTTGCCCGCTGCGAAGATATCCGCATTGGTGCCAGTGCCACCGAGCGTATGATCCGCGCCGAGATTCCCGCCAGCGAGGATGAGTGAGTCGGTGAGGTTTTTCGCGATGCTGATGTTGCCAAAGCCTGACGCGGTGAGTGTCGCCCCGAGGACGTTGCCGCCATTGGTGCGGACATTTTTCACGACGACATTTCCGGCAGCGCCGACGGCGAAAAGGTCGCCCGTCAAATCGCCGCCAACCACGGAGAGTGCGCCGACTGCACCGGCTGACGTGATGGTGGCGGACAGGTTCCCATTGGCCACGGTGATATTCCCAAAGCGCAACGCATTCCATTGACCGCCCGCCTCGCCATTCACCGCGATGTTTCCCACCGCACCTGCCGTCGAAATGTTTCCGGTGAGGTCGCCGCCGCGGACGGCAATGCCCCCGATCGCGCCTTGGGCCGTGATATTACCTGAGAAATCACCGACCTTCACCGAAAGCGAAGCGAGCGCGGGATTTCTCCCGAGAGCGCCGGAGGAAGCCGTCGCCGTGAGATCGGCCGCAAAGCCTCCCGTCGTGGAGGCCACCGCGCCGAAACTCGCCGCTGTCCACTGACCATCTGCGGCGCTCTTCACCGTCGCGGAGAGTTTGCCTCCGACGGTGAGGTCGCTGCCGGTTCCGACATTGCCCAGCACCAGCACAGTGGAGGAATTCGCCGCGCCGCCCAGCACGATGTCCGCGCCATTGGTGAGATCGCGGAGGGCGACTCCGCCGAGCGCGCCGGTCGCGGTCAGCCCAGTTCCGATGAGATTTGAAGTCGGAGCGGACAGGCCCCGCAGCGCACCGGTGATGTCGATGCTGCCGATATTCAGCAGGCCATTGCCGCCCGCCACTTTCTGCACGGTAACGCTGAGGACGCTTCGCGCATCGGTGCCCGCCAGCGTGAGGTGATCGAGCGCACCGCGCCCTTTGTCATCCGGCTGATCAAGCGCGAAATCGAGCGTGCCCGCGCCGGTGAGTTTCAGGGAGACGAGATCACCATCCGCATCGAAAAACTGGCCCGACGCCGCCATGACGATGCGCGGCTCCAGCGATTCGCAGATGGCGAAAGCTGGCTTTACACGGGAAGTGAGACTTCGCTCACGCGCATTTGAATTACCACAACAGCTCCGATCTCGCGGGGGGGGGGGAGATATACCCGATTCAGCCATAAGCCGACGGAGCGTCCGCTTTTTGCTACTGCACGAATTAATGAGTCCATAACGCAATCACCTTTCTGGGGTTTGATGTTGAACTGAATGAAATCGACCGCGGTGGAGGCCTAGCTGGGATCGAAACGGCTGGCGAGAAAAATGTCCCAGGTTGGGTCGCGAAGGGATGCAACGTAAGTCCCGGTGGGGAGTTGCGAAGTGTGGAATGTGCTGTAACGAAAACGTCACATGCACCCCCGCACGTTTTTTCCCTCCTTTTTCTCCGTCGTTCTGCTTGCCATCTTCCTGAGTGGCTCATGTTTCGCGCGCGCTCAGGTCGTGATTTCGGAGTTTATGGCGGAGAATTTTACCTCGCCGTACGTGGATGAAAACGATGATCGCGAGGACTGGCTGGAGTTGCACAATACGGGCGCGGGTGCGGTGAATCTGAATGGCTGGTATCTGACGGATGAGGCAACGGATTTGCGGAAGTGGCAGTTTCCGGTGAGCACGCCGGCGGTGTCGCTGGCTCCCGGCGCGCGCCTGCTGGTGTGGTGCTCGAATAAGAACCGCAAGACGAACGCGGCGCGTTTGCACACGAATTTCAAGCTCGGCAACGATGGGGAATATCTCGCGCTGGTGCGTGCGGATGGGCTGACGGTGGAGCATCACTACAACAGTTTTCTTCAGCTAAGTGGCAAGCTGACCTACCCGCCGCAGCCGCCGGATGTGAGCTGCGGGATTTCCGGCGGGACGCAGTGGCAGACTTTGCTCGGACCGCCGCCGGGTGCGACGAGCTACTCGCTCGGCATCCGGGCGCGGGTGCCATTGGGCGCGGGGGATATGACGGGGTGGAATCAGCGCGTTTATACGGAGTCCGGGACGACTTGGTATAGCCGCTCTGTGGGGCTCGATGCGGGGTATTACAAAGGGATCGGTTTCGATACGGTTGGGAATACGGCTTATCTGATCCACCCTTCGGGAAATGCGCGGTATTTTCCCGGTGTCACGCCGAATACCGCATGGATGAGCACGATCAATTCGACGATCCAGTTGCGGTTTCCTTTCACCGTGGCGGACGCGGCGCAGGTGCAGGCGCTGCAATTGAAAATCCGCTGGGAAGACGGCTACATCGCGTATCTGAACGGCGTGAAAATCAGTGAGGCGAACGCGCCCGTTTCGCCGGTATTCAATTCATCGGCGACCGCCGACCGGCAGGATGGAGAATGCGAGGACGTGGACATCGTCTCGCTCGCGGGCGCGCAGGTGAATCTGGTGGCGGGTGCGAATGTGCTGGCGATCCAGGGGCTGAACAATTCGGCGAGCAACGCGCTTTTCCTCTGCACGCCGACGATCGAGGCGCGCGTGCCGGGCGGCGGAACGCCGGGGCAGGCGGGATATTTGCAGGCGGCGACGCCGGGCGCGGAGAATGCCGTGGCGTCGTCGGCCATCGGGCCGATCATCACGGATACGACGAAGGCTCCGGCGCAGCCAGTCGCGGGAAGCGCGACACCGATCACGGTGATGGCGCGGGTGCGTCCGGCGCTGAATGCGATCAGCGCGGTGACGCTGCATCATCGCGCGATGTATGCGGTGGAAACGCCGGTCGTGATGCTGGACGACGGGCTCAACGGCGACGTGCTCGCGGGCGATGGCATTTTCACGGGGCGGATTCCGGTGACTACTTTGCTGCCGGGCGAGATGCTGCGCTGGCGGGTGGAGGCGACCGACACGCTCACGAACAAAAGCACCGATCCGGTTTACCTCGATGCGACGGACAACGATCAGTACTTCGGCACCGTGGCGCTCGATCCGGCGCTGGCGACTTCGCAACTGCCGGTGCTGCATTGGTTCGTGGCGAGCGCGGACGACTCGGGCACGCGCGCGAAGACGGGCGCGCGCTGTTCGTTTTTTTATCGCGTGCAAAAGGCGGACCTGACTTGGGAAAACAATTTTTACGACAACGTGGTGGTGAGCCTCCACGGGCAGTCGTCGTCGCAATTTCCGGTGACCAAGAAGAGTCACAATCTCGGCTTTAACAAAGACAACCGCTTTGAATGGAGCAACGCGGAGGAGCGCGTGAAGGGGCTGAACCTGCTGACGAATTACGCGGACAAGGCAAAGTTGCGCAACACGATGGCGTGGGACACTTGGAATCGCGCGCTCCAGCCGTCGCACTGGAGCCTGCCGGTGCGGGTGCAGAAGAACGGGGTGTTCTGGGGCCTCTACGATTTGGTGGAAGATGCGCACGAGCAATTCCTCGATCGCGTGGGGCTCGACCCGGAGGGTGCGCTTTACAAGGTGTATAACTCGCTCGAAAACGTGAACCAGTCGGTGAATGCGGGGAACGGGATCGAGAAAAAGACGCGGGAATTTGAAGGCTACAGCGATCTCGCGGCGCTCGAAGCCGGGATGAATACGACGAACTCGCTGAGCAGCCGGCGCACATATCTTTACGACAATGTGAACGTGCCGCATCTGGTGAACCAGCTCGCGATTTCCACGCTGATCGCGAGCAACGACTACGGGCACAAAAACTATTACATGTATCGCGACACGCTCGGGACCGGCGAGTGGTCGATGCTGCCGTGGGATCAGGATCTTTCCTTCGGCCACACCTGGGTCGGCGGGCCAGCGTATTTCGACGACGACATCGACAGCCATCTCGGCCTCGTGCTCGGAGCGACGGGGACCAACCGCCTGACAGGAATGATTTGCAGCAACAATGCGACCACCTCATCGACCGAACTCGTGCAGATGTATCTGCGGCGGCTGCGCACGCTGATGGATCAGTTTCTCGTCTCATCCACCGCGACCGATGGGCCGATGGAGCAGCGCATCAACCAGATCGTCGATCGGCTCGATCCGCCTGGCGCGGGCTTCACGACGGATGGCGATCTCGATCTTCAAAAATGGGGATACTGGACGGACGGCAGCGGCACCTCGATTTCCGGCGTCGGGCTGGATACGGCGATCCACGACCACGGTATGCGCAAGCAGGCGCTGCGCATCCTCAGCAGCAATCCGAGCCCGCCTTACCCCGCCGCAAATCCAAACACGAATCTGAACCGCACGACGATTCCCGCATTCCTGCCGGGGCGGCGTGCGCTTTTTTACGGCGGAACGCTCAGCCTGCTCGGCCAGACGATCCCGCCTGCCCAGACGCTCGCGCCCGCGGTGACCATCGAGGCGGTCGAATTCAATCCGGCCAGCGGCACGCAGGAGCAGGAGTATTTCATCATCAGAAACCTGAGCGGCTCCACGCTCGACATCAGCGGCTGGAAGCTAGCCGGGGCGGTGGAATATACTTTCCCGGGCGGGACGGTGATTCCGGCTTACACGGATGGCGTGGAAAATATCGGGTTGATCCACGTCGCGCGGAATCCGCTGCAATTCCGCGCTCGTGCGAGTGGACCCACTGGCGCGCAGATGCGGCTCGTGGTCGGGCCGTATCAGGGGCAGCTCTCGGCGCGGGGTGAAACGATCACGCTTCTCCGGCCCATTGCGCCGCTCGATCCGGCGACGCTTTACTCGACCGTGGCCACGCAGGCTTACGCCAGCGCGCCGACCGCGACGCAAAACGCGCTGCGCGTCACCGAGCTGAATTTTCGCCCGACCGATCCCACGCCCGCCGAACTGCTCGCGCTGGCGGGTGTGTCGGCGAGCGACTTCGAATTCATCGAGTTGCTGAATACCGGAGCGACTCCGCTGAATCTCGCGGGTGCGTATTTCGACAAGGGCGTCACGTTCACTTTCCCGGCGGGTTTCACGCTCGGCGCGGGCCAGCGCTGCCTGGTCGTCGCGCATGTGGCCGCGTTCAATTTGCGCTACGGCGCTGGCGTGAATGTCGCGGGCGCGTTCGAGGGCAGCCTCGATAACAGCGGCGAGACGATCCAACTGCTCGATGTGGTCGGCGAGGAAATCCTGGAATTCAGCTACAACGACACGTGGTATCCGCCGACGGATGGCGCGGGTTACAGCCTCGTCGTGCGCGCGGCGAATCCGGCTTTCGATGGCTATGGAAATGCGGTCGCGTGGGCGATCAGCGGAAGCGCGGGCGGCAGTCCGGGTGGCGGCGATACCGGCGGATTTTCGCAGGTTTTCGAGGGCTGGCGTCACGATCATTTCACCGCCGCGGAATTGACCGCGGGCACGCTCACCGGCCTCACGACGGACGCGGAGGGCGACGGCGACAGCAACTTTTACGAATACGCTTTTGGTGGAAATCCGCGCGCGAACGACGGCCATTCCGTGCCCGGCTCCGTCGTCGTGAATGATGCGGGGACGAACTACGGCGCGGTCACTTTCACCCGGCGCAAAAAGGCGCTCGACGTGACGTATGCCGTGGAGATCAGCGGCGACCTGGCGAACGTCGCGGGCTGGAGCGCGGTGAATCTGCCCGTCGGCGCAGCGCTTGATCTCGGCAATGGGTTGGAGCGGGTGACGTATCGCGACAGCGTGCCGATGGGCGCGGGCGGACGTTTCTTTCGCGTCAAGGCGACGAAGTAATGCCGTCGTCGAGAAGCTGCGCGAGCCCGAGCACGGGGATGAAAACCCAGCCGGGCCGGTTGTTCAATTCGTAGGCGACTTCGTAAATCGCCTTCTCGATCAGATGGAGCGTCAACAGCGCCTGGAGAGCGGCTGGCTCCGTGGGAACGAAGGACGCGCCGGTCGTCGCGGCGAGCCATGCATCGAGGAAAACCTGCGCGACTTTTCGCGTCCAGGTTTCCGCCGCGGCGCGCGCTTCATGGCTGGCGGGGTGGGGGATCGCCGAGTGCGCCGCGTAGTGAAAAGAGCGCAGCATTCCCGCCACGTCGCGCAACGGCGAGCGCTTCATCCGCCGCTCCTCGATCGATCGCGCGGGCTCACCCTCGAAGTCGATGATGACGAAATCAGCGCCGGTATCCAGCACCTGCCCGAGATGGTAGTCGCCGTGATGCCGCGTTTTCGTCGCGGTGATCTCGCACGCCGCGAGCGTCGCAAGTCGCGCGAGGATCTCACCCTCGCGATGGAGCAGCGCCGTCGCGTTCGGACGATCCGCCTCGGGAATATTGGCGAGCTGTTTCCCGAGCAATTCCATCGTTCGCTTGGTGGCCGCTTTTGCGGAATCGCAGACGGCGGTCCGGTCCTCACTCGAAAAGGGTTCGGGTGCAAAAGCCGGGTCCTCCGAATCCGCCGCGAGCGCCACGTGCATTTCACCGGTCCGCGTGCCGAGCTGGCGGGCGCGGGCGAGGTAAAGCGCGCCACTTTCGGAGCCGTCGAACTGCCGCCGCAGCGAAGCGAGCGTGAAAGCCCACGCGTCGCCTGTGCTCGGAACGTTCGCGACGAGCAGCGCGAGCGTGCGCGATTGGCCAGCCGCCGGGCAGTATTCGATCGCTCCACAAAACGCGGGGACGTGGGCGAAGCCCTGGCGTTCGCTCAGGAAGCGAATCAGCTCCGCGTCAGGATTTTCGCCGATCGCAGGCTTGCGGTAGAGTTTTAGGAAATAGCGGTCGCCGTAGATGATGGCGGAGTTGCTTTGCTCGGCGGCGATCACGCGGGAATCCATTGGCCGGGACCGTCCGGCCAGTGCAGCGCCGCAGATTCCGACGATCGCGGCATTGCCCGTGCTAATTCGTTTTTCGCGAAAAATGAGGTCGATAAGGGTGGCGCGGAAATTTTCGTCGGTCAGCGCATCGAACAGAAAACCCCCGCTCATGCGCGCCACGATCAAGGCGTTTGGCGGCGCAATGGGCGCGAGCTGGAGGGGGAGCACATACGTCTCGGCCGGGTGATCTTCGTAGATCGCTTCGAGGAGAATCAGCCTGCCTGCCGCCAGCTCGCCGAGCGGCAGCGAGGCGATCGCGCGGACCGCGACCAGCGCGTAAGCCTTCCCGCCAAACCAGCGCGCCTCCCGCAGCAGGGCCGGCAGCGTGTGCCCGGTGAAATCTGCACTTTCAAACAAACGATCGACGTTTTCCCAAGTCGCCGGGAGATCGGCTGACGCTGGGGCGAAGGCGTGGGCGGGGTGCGTTGCTTCAGGCATGGGCGACACGTAAGCGTGCGCGCCGCGCGCAGACAAGTTTCTCGCGCGCATCTTTGCCCGAGAAAGCAGCTTGGGCATACGAGCTGCTTGGCGAGGAGTTGCATTCCAGCATGAGAAAAGCACTACCCACACCCATTGCGGCCACCGTCGATCGAAGGGACTCATCGACCCAGGCATCCTTTCTCAAACCGTTCCTCTTCCGACCCCGCTTTGCCCCGATTTTGACTCACCTGCACCAGCCACTCGCCACCCAAGCCACTTTTTTCCAAACCATATGAACAACATTAACGTAACCACCCTGACGACGGCCCAAGTGGCGGGTCTTAGCACCGTTGTCATCCGCAGCTTCTCGACCGATCAGATTGCGGAACTCTCAAGCGAACAGTTGGCGGTGATGACGACGGCGCAAATAGGTGTCTTCACGAGCGGCCAACTCGCCGCGATCACCACGAGCGCGGTGGTCGGACTCACCAGCACTCAGGCGGGCGTTTTCACGACTGCGCAACTGGTCGGGCTGACGACTGCACAAGCCAGCTCGCTCAGTAGCACGCAAGTCGGTGGCTTCAGCACTGCGGGAGTGAAAGCGTTGACGACTTCGCAGCTCGGAGGGTTTACCACCGACGGTGTGGTTGGATTCACGAATTCGCAGGTCGCGGTATTGAGTTCCGCGCAGCTCAGCAGCCTGTCCACGTCGCAGGTGGACGTCCTCTCCAGCTCGCAACTAGGCGCGCTGAGCACGACGGCAATCAAGGGCTTGACGACGGCGCAGATCGCCGTGCTGACCAGCACGGATACCGTCGGCTTTACCACGGCGGAGATTGCCGCGCTTTCGAGCACCCAGCTCACCGCGCTGGCGACGGACGGCCTCGCCGGGCTGACGACTGCCCAAGTCCGCACCCTCAATTCCGCCCAGGTCGCCGGGCTCACCACCACGCAGGTGGACGCGCTCACCAGTACGCAACTCGGCGCGTTGAGCACTTCGGCAATCAAAGGTCTAACGACGGCGCAGCTCGC